>JAJDXS010000014.1 GCA_022823145.1 Gemmatimonadota bacterium | reverse complement strand
CGATCCGAAGCCGCCGCAGGCCGCAGCCTCGGACCTGAAATCCAACCGGCGGGAACGGATTGGCGGGAATCGCGCCAACGGATCCCATAACGTCAACGCTCACAACAGTATCCGTGCCCGATGGTAAATGCTGGCCCAGCTCGCAGGCCGCGACCACGTCGGGCCAGCCGTCACCGTTGAGGTCCCCGATGGCGGCGTCCTCGGCCGCCCCGGCGTCGGGACCGTCTACCAGCGTCCTCAGTTCCCACCTGTCCGGGTCCGCCGAGCCGAACGCGACGCGCACGTGCCCGTCGGCCACGCCGTCGTACTCGGTGTCCGATTCGTGGACGGACACGATGTCGAGGTATCCGTCGCGGTCCAGGTCTCCCATGACGGAGCCGTCGGCCCCGCGGATGGCAACGCCGCCCAGCGCCTCGTCGTCGATCAGGTGCTCGCGCCAGGAGATATGGCTGCCGTCCGCTGCGGTGGCCGCGGTGGTGGTCGACGCAACGTCCGCCGCAGGCGGCAGTCCCGCAGGCCCGCAGGCGACCAGCAGGCAGACGGTGATTCGCCACATGGGTCCCCCTACGAAACCCTCCGGATCAACTCCAGCCCGAGTGTCTTCCCCTTGAGGATCGCGGGCACGCCTTCCTCCATCCACACGGGCGCGGGCGCATCCATCAGGTAGTGGTCGAAGAACTGCTGCATGCGGATCGCCCAGTCCTTGCGGTCGGCCTCACGGCTCAGTCCGTGCCCCTGGCCGTTGTAGTTGAGCATCCAGACCGGCTTCTGCAGGCGGCGCATGGCCACGAACATCTCGATCCCCTGGTACCACGGGACCGCCCCGTCCTCGTCGTTGTGCATCATCAGGAGCGGGGTGTGGATCTTGTCGGCGTAGAAGACCGGCGAGTTGTGCAGGTACTCGTTCGTGGACTCCCACAGCGTGCCGCCGATGCGGCTCTGCGTGCGCTCGTACTGGAACATGCGGCTCATGCCGGACTGCCAGCGGATGCCGCCGTAGGCGCTGGTCATGTTGCTCACGGGCGCACCCGCCTCGGCCGCCGCGAACAGGTTGGTCTTGGTGATCATGTACGCGATCTGGTAACCACCCCACGAGTGACCCTGCACGCCGATCTTGTCCTCCTGGACGAAACCGCGCGCGACGAGGCTCAGCACGCCCGGCACAACCGCGTCGAGGGCGCTCTCGCCAGGATAGCCGATCTCGTACGGGATGTCGGGGATGAAGACGACGTAGCCGCGGCTGACGTAGAAGGGCACGGAGACGGACGAGCCACCCGGCCGTGGCGAACGGTACTGATGGACGCCATCGGACATGCGCTCGTAGAAGTACACCATCATCGGGTACTGAGTGGACGGGTCGAAGTCGTCGGGCGTGAACAGGATGCCCTGGAGCGGGGTGCCGTCGTTGGAGTGCCACTCGACGATCTCGGCCGATCCCCAGCGGTAGTCGGCCTGCTGGGGGTTGGCGTCGGACATCCTGACCATCCCCGAGAAGTCGATGTCCGCGCCTTCGCCCCCGGTCACGCGGAGGTCGGGGAACTCGCGGAAGTCCTCGCGGGTGACCAGCCAGCGGTCCGCGTCTTCAGCCTTCCCGCGGACGCGGAAGGTCTTGTCGGCCATGATCACCGGTTCCGGCGTGGCGGCCCGATCGGTACGGCCGCGGTGGAAGCCGGACTCCTTGCCCAGGTAGTGGAAGGCCTGCCAGAGCGCCTCCCCTTCCGCGATGGCGGGTTCCTCGAAGTCGGTTCGGGCGTAGCGGAAGCGCGTGCCCGACTCGCGGCCCGCGCCGCCGGTGAGGTTGGTGGTCTCGCCGCTGGCCGGCTCGAAGCGCCAGGCGTCGTAGCGGTCGTAGAAGACGATGGCGTTGTCGCCCTCGGTCCAGAAGGCCGGGCCGTAGGGGGGCGGCAGGTCCGGATGGTCGTCCAGTTCGTTCCAGACGGCGTGCGGGACCTCGGCGCTCGCCGTCATCGCCTCCCCGCCGTCGAGCACTGCCACCATCCAGTGCCGCGCATCCCCGTCCCACCACGATGCGTAGCTGCCCATTGGCGAGATCGACGCGCCGCCAAAGCCCTTCACGCGCTCTGCGACCATGCGCCGCGCTCCCGTCGCGACATCGATGGCGTAGACGTCGTTGTAGCGCCCGTCCCACGAGATCAGCTGGCGGTAGGGCACGTCGGTCGCGCCGACCGCATACGCCGCATCGCCCTCGGCGGCGAACCGCACGGTGGGGACTTCCGGCGTGCCCAGCTGCACCACCCCGCCGCCGTCCAGGTGCACAACTGCCGCGTACGTGCGATTGCGCTCCTGGTTGGCCTGCACGAGCTGCATCGGCTGCAGGTACGGATCCCTCCAGTTCCAGACGTCGAGGGTGACCTTGTCGTCGTCCAGCGTGTCGTCCTCTTCCTCGGGCTCGGGCCTCGGGGCCGTGCCGAAGCGGACGCGGCCGCCGCCGTCGGAGAAGCCGACGTTGCCGTTTTCGCTCACCCACCATCCGTCCGGCACGCCCTCGGTGGCCGAATTGGCCATCGGCGCGCCCGACCACGACGGCCCCACGCCGTGGTACAGCGTGAACTCGGGCTGATCCGCCTCGTAGTCGTCCCAGTCGGCGAGGAACGCGACCTGGGAACCGTCGCCCGAGATGGCCAGCTGCCTGTAGTTGCCCTCGCCTTCGATCACCGCGTGGCGGGTCATGTCGCTCAGCGCGACTACGTAGGCGCCGTCGCCGGAGCCGTCGCTGGTCGAGGTGGCAAACGCCAGAACCGGAGCCTCCTCGGCGAAGAAGTAGTCCGTGACCTTGTCGTACCGCGTCTCATCGCCGGTGCGCAGGCTCAACAGCACCAGGGTCGACCCCTCTTCCTTGTCCTTCTCGGCGCCGCCGTCCGCTTCGTCGCCCTCCTCTTCCTCCTCCTCGGGCTCCGCCTCTTCAGTCGCGTCTTCGTCCTCCTCCTCGACCGGCTTGTAGGCCACCCAGCTCCCGTCGCCGGCGACGCGGAAGCTCTCGACCGCGCCCACGATCCGCGGCCCGGCTCCGCCGTCCAGCAATGCCGCGACCTCCGCGAACGCCAGCGTGTCCTTCGGCAGCGCGTCGCCCCGCTTTCCCTCGCGCCTGAGCGAATCGACTACCGCCTCCACCGGCGGCACCTCGTACACCACGAAGCGCGAATCGGAGGTGAAGCGCGGGTCGGTCCCCCGGAAGGTCATGGGCTCGGCGCCTTCGCGCGCGGCCCGGATCGTGAGGACGGGGTCGCCCTCCATGGCCGTCAGCACGAAGACGAGCCACTCGCCGTCGGGTGACAGCGACGGGCTGCCTATGGTGTTCCAGTGAAGGATGTCCTCGTGGTCGAGGGCCCGCTCCTGCGCGAGGGCCGGGGAGGTGGCCGCAAGGAGAGCGAGCGAGAGGGTGAGGGCGGTCGTGCGGACGCGTGCGTGACGCATGGTCGGATCTCCGTTTCCGGGACTGCGGGGCTGCCGCCTGGAGCGGCGGGGCTGCCAGCGAAGAAGCTGCGCAGGATCGCGGGAGACCGCCAGTGCCGCGGCCTCGCCGCTCAGCCGTCTCCCGTCCCGAAGACCGACGCCAGGATGTCCTGGTTGTAGCCGACTACGAAGGTGGTTCCGACGCGCATGGCGGGCGCCCGGAGTTTGCCCCAGCGGCTCACCATCATTCCGACGAGCTCGCTGTCGGACGGCCGGTCGACGGCGGAAAGGTCCACCTGTACGACCTTCCTGCCCTTGGCCACCCGGAGTTCGGTCATGCCATCGAGGAGGCTCAGGACCTCTTTGCTGGTCACCGGTTCCTTCGTCGCGCTTCTTGTTTCGGCCGCGTCGATTCCGTTCTGCGCAAGAAACTCCTGCGTGCGTTTGCAGCTGGTTCAGCCAGGGCGGTGGTAGCGCCATTCCAGATTGCGGCTCATGCGTGGTTGTCCTCGTGGTTCGGGGCGGGTGTCGACTACCGGCCAATCAAGGTAAGCTGGCGGACCTCCACGCGCTCGACGCCGAATTCATCTCTGGCGACGCCGATCACCTGGCCACTGCTCACCTCTTCGATCGTGAAAGACGAGGGTACCTCGACGCGGCCCAGGTAGACGCCGTCGGCGCCGAATACGTCCCAGTGAACCGTCGAAGCGCCACGCAGGCTGTGACGGTGCGCCCACAATTCCCCGTTGTCTGCGATGCGGAGGTCGGTGTACGCGGGCAGCGATTCCGGGAGGGGCATTTCCGCGTAGTTCGCGACCATCTGCCGGATGGAAGCCTCGTCCTGCGCAAACGGGTTGCCGGAATTGCGGACATATGCCTCCAGGTGTTCGTCGGTGCGCGGGGCCGGCGCTTCGGCAAGCCGCACGATTCGGTTTAGTGCACCCGTCTGGTCGAAGACGCTGACTTCGTATGTCCTTCCCCCGGTGATGGCGACGCCCCGGATGGATCCGCTTGCCGACGGATCGGGCGAGAAGGGAACCCGCAGGAGGTTCAACGACATTTCGGCCCCGCTCCCCGAGGTCGAGGCCGACATCATGCGACCCGGGTGCTGCGCCAGAGTGTCGACAAGCGTGCCGTCCAGACGGTACCTCAGGAAGTACTCCGGGGGAGCCGCATCACCTTCGAAGGCTTCCTCCAGACTGCGCATCGTCGATTCCGGGTCCATGGACGGCATCGTGAAAGGGCGGATCCGGCTCAGGAAGGTCTCGGGACCGGAGATTCCGACCGGCGTCAGCATGGCCATGGCATCGACGCCCAGAAGGGCCCCGGTGCCGAGCAGACCTCCGTCGGCATCGAACCGGGTAATCCGCTGCAGACGCCTGTCGGCCGCGACGATGCTGCCGTCGGCGAGCGGCCAGGCTCCGACCAGCGCCTGGAACTCTCCGGGGCCCTCCCCCCGGCCTCCGAAGGAGCGCAGATGGCGGCCTTCGGCGTCGAAGATGCGGATCTCCCCGGCGCCGTTGTCGGCCACGATGAAATTGCCTTCGCCACCGCGGACAACGGTGGCGATCCCGTCGAACAGGAGTTCCTCGGGGCCCTCCAAGACGCCGATCGACAGCGAGGGCTCCAGCGCCAGTTCCGCGTAGACGGCGCCGCCGGGCTGGCTGGTGACGATGGTGACGCCCGCCGAGTCGACGACCTCGGCACCCGGGGCGGCCGGTGGCCCGGCGTCGCCACAACCGAAAAGTGCCAGTGCTGCGAACCCTTGTGCGATGCGCCTCATCAGTCGGGCCTTTCCGTTTTTCCCGTGCAGGACCTGCCGGGTCATCCGGCCCCGCGATGCTACCTTGCCATTGCAACCCGGCGCGCCTTAATCTCGCTGCCACTTTTGGATCGCCCGGAAGACGGTTTCCGTTGCCCGTCCCACCGAATCCCTGCCCCGGTATCCAAGCGAAAGGCAAGCTCTCATGACATCGGCAACCCTGCGCCATCATCCAATCGCGGCCCTGGCCGCCCCCCTCGTGATCCTTTCGGCGGCGTGCGAAGCGGCCGACATGCCCGATGGCGACACCATGCAAGACGCGGCGCCGACCGTCGAGTTCGTGAACGCGCGTTCCCCGGCCGACGGCGATGGCGTTGCCCCGTTCAGCGGAGCGGTGTGGGTCGACAACACGTTCTACGTGTCGGGAATGCTCGGGCTGGAAGGTGGCCAGGTTCCGGAGACCGCCGAACAGGAGGCGGCCAACGTCCTCGACGGCATCAAGGGTGTCCTTGAGGGCGAGGGACTCACCATGGACGATCTCGTGGTCGTGCAGGTGTTCGCCTCGGATGTCGCGGACTATGGCGCCTTCAACAGCGTGTACCGCACCTACTTCACCAGCGAGTTCCCCGCCCGGGCATTCCTGGGATCGGGGCCGCTGCTGTTCGGGGCCCGTTTCGAGGTAATGGGAACGGCTGTAAGGCGGTAGGAAAGGGGGCCGCAATACTGAACACATATGTTTAGTATTCGGTTCGGCGTTCCTGTCGCAGACTACCCCAGAATCACATCCCGCAGTGCCTTTACGCCCGCGATGGCCCGGTCGATGTGCTCCCGCGTGTTGTAGACGTGCGGGCAGAGCCGCAGTCCGCCAGTGCCGGCCCCCGCGATCCCGTGTTCCTCGTACAGCCGGCGCAGTGCCGTACCGCGGTCGCCCGGCACCTCGATGATGCACACGCCGCCGGAAAGCGCCGGGTCCATCGGGGTGACCAGCGTCATGCCGAGTTCGGCGAGCCCCTGCTTCAGCATTGTGGCCAGTTCGCTCACGCGCGCCTCGGTCGCCGGCCCGCCGATCGCGTCGTGGAAGTCGGCCGTGGTGCCGACCGCCGCGAGACAGGCGTCGTCGCGCTGGCCGAGGGACTCGAACTTGCGCGCGCCCTCCACGTCGGGGTCGGCGTCGTTGCCCCAGCCGGGCGCCACGATGTTGGGCCAGATCTCGGGGATGCGCGATTCCCTGACGTAGAGCAGACCGGCCTCCTTCGGGCCCATGTACCATTTGTGGGCGGACGCGGAGTAGGAATCGCAGCCGAGCTCACGGAGGTTGACGTCGAGAGCGCCCCAGCTCTGCGCGCCATCGAGGTGGACGTGGATGCCGCGGGGGCGCGCGGCCTCGACAAGGGCGCGGACGGGCAGCCGAATCCCGCTGACGTTCGAGACGTGGGTGAGCGACAGCACGCGGGTCCGGTCGGTCAGGGCCGCGACGAAGGGGTCGATCAGCTCCTGGGCCGAGGCCGGGTGGCGCGGCACGGATACCCTCTTCACCGTGATCCCGAACCTAGCCGCCCGCACGTCCCACGCCACGTTGTTGGTCGGGTGGTTCTGATTCCACAGGACCACCTCGTCGCCCGCGCTCAGCGGCACGCCGTTGTTGATCGTGTTGTTGGATTCGCTGGTGTTGCGGACGATCGCGATCTCGTCGGGGCTGACGCCGAGCTGGCCCGCCACGGCCGCCCGGGACGCTTCGGTCAGCGTGCGGAACTTGGCGCGGTTGTTGAAGGAACAGTCGCGATCGATGTCGCGGGTCAGCTCCTCGACGCGCGCGGCGACCGAACGGGGCGAGGGGCACAGGTTGGCCGCGTTCATCGGCACGCGTTCCTCGGTAAAGGAGAACTGTGCGCGGACCAGTTCCCAGTACGACTCGTCGCGGGGGGCCGAGGGTCGGGAGGGCAGCGTGGGCGGACCCGACTCGGGGGACCGCCGGGAAAGCGACAGCGCGGGCGGCAGGACGACGGCTCCGGCGGCCATTTCTGCGAGGAAGTTGCGGCGGCGGATCGCCAGAGGTCCGAATCCGGGTAGAGTCAGGGGCTGGCGCGGTGCCCTTAGGGTGACGCGGCATCCTCCGCACGCTTTCGCGGCGGTGCATAGTTCGTCACCCGTAGGTCCGTTTCCAGCCCCTGCTCGTCGAACCGGACGTGCGGATCTCCCGCATCCG
>JAJDXS010000075.1 GCA_022823145.1 Gemmatimonadota bacterium | reverse complement strand
GGTGTTCGGGGAGGTGTGGGGAGGATAGAGGCGCCTCTCCAAAGCACCTCCTGACCCATCCGAGCATCGGTGCGCCCGGCGGTTCCGCGGAACCGGGACTACGGGCCGCCGGGCTCGCCGCCGTCGTCGCGGCCGTCGCCCTTCCCCTCCAGCGCCTCGCGCAGCCGGATCTCGGTGCGTTCGGGCACGCGCGCGTACCGCCCCGCCCCGTTCCACAGCCGCCCGGCCGGCTCCGTGGCATGCGCGACGCGGATCTGGTGGCGGGCGGTGACGGGCGTGATCGCGGTGCGCCAGGCCAGCCAGTCGACGCACGAGGAGAAGCCGGCCCCGGCCCAGCCGTCGAGGCGGTCGAACTCGAACCGGCACCGCGCTCACAGGTCCTCTACGCCATACTCCCGAAAGACCTCCTCGTTGTCTGCGCCCAGCGCCGGTGCCGGGCGCCTTCCCGCCGGCATCCCCAGCGGCGTGCGCACCTGTAGCGTCTTGGAGGCCCCCCCGCCGGCGATCTCGAAGAACAGCGCGCGTGCGCCATGCAGCGGGTGCTCCACCACTTCGTCCAGTTCCAGCACCGGCTCGCAGCAGCAGTCGTACCCCCCCAGAATCCTCTCCCACTCGTCGCGGGTCTTCGAAGCGATGACCCGGGTGAGCCGACGCCGGAGCGCTTCCTGGTCGGCCGAGTCCGGGTCAGCCTCCAGCCCCACGCCCCTCATCAGCCGTGCCAGGAACTGCGGCTCGAGCGCCCCGATGCTCAGGTACCTCCCGTCGCTGGTCCGGTAGAGCCCGTAACGCGCGGCGCCGCCGTTGAGCAGTCCCGTGCCCCGCGTCGGGACCGCCGGCTCGTCACCCAGGATCCCGAACTCGCTGGCGAGCAGCGCCAGGGCGCCTTCGGTCATGGAGATGTCGAGGTGTGTCCCTTTCCCCGTGCGCCGACGCTCGATCAGGGCCGCCAGGATGCCGATCGCGCCCCACATCGCGCCCCCGGCCATGTCGGCGATCTGGACGCCCGCCATCGCAGGGGGGCCGTCGGGCGCCGCGCCACTCATCGCGAGCACACCGGCCAGCGCGAGGTAGTTGATGTCGTGGCCCGCCCGGTGGCGGTAGGGTCCCGTCTGCCCATATCCCGAAATCGAACAGAGAATGATCCCTTCGTTGCGCTTCCTTAGCGCGTCGTACCCCACCCCGAGCCGATCCATCACCCCCGGACGAAAGCTCTCGACCACCACGTCGGCCTGGCCAACCATGCGCAGAAACCGCTCGCGCTCGCGGTCGCTCTTCAGGTCCACCGTCACCGACCGCTTGTTGCGGTTGACCGAGAGGTACCGGCCGGACATCCCGTCACCGCGCGGCGGAAAGTCCCGCATGTAGTCGCCCATGCGGGGCTCCTCGACCTTGACCACGTCGGCTCCGAGGTCCGCGAGGACCATCGTCAGGAAGGGCCCCGGCAGGAGCCGCGAAAGGTCGAGGACGCGCACGCCCTCCAGAGAATGGGCAAGGGACATGGAGATCTCCGGTGTCGGGGGCGGGAGACGGTGGCGGCGACCGGCACCATGGCGTGCCGCGTCGCGATTCGCGAATTTGGCACCACAATGCTGAACACGATTCGCCCCGTTCGCTACCCGCTGGCCGCCCCGGCCGCCGGTCTCGTCGCCACGCTTGCACTGGGCGGCTGTGCCGGAGCCGCTTTCACCCTCCGCGAAGCCCCGGTCGATTTCACGGAGATCGGCGACAGCCTCGAACCCGCGCCCGACATCGAGGCCATGATCGCGCCGTACCGCGAGCAACTCCAGGAGCAGCTCGGCGAGGTGCTGGGCCACGCCACCGGCGACTTCTTCAAGGACGATCCCGAGGGCACGCTCGACAACCTGGTGGCCGACGCCCTGCTGCATGGGGCGCGGGCGCTCGCCAGCGATACCGTCCACGTCGCGCTTCTCAACGAGGGCGGCATCCGGGTGCCAGTCGCGCGCGGACCGATTCTCATGCGGCACGCCTACGAGCTACTTCCCTTCGAGAATTTCGTCACGGTGCTCTCGTTGTCGGGGGAGGAGCTTGAGCGCCTCGCCGACGAGATCGCCCTCACCCGTGGCGAGCCCATCGCCGGCTGGACGATGGAGCTGGACGGCGACGACGCGGTGAACGTGCGCATCGGTGGCGCCCCGGTCGATCCGGGACGCGTCTACCGCCTCGCGACGGTGGACTATCTCGTCAATGGCGGCGGCACCTGGACCGTGCTGTGGGATGCGGGGGCGGATGCGCGCGAGGACCTGCCGGTCCTCATCCGGGACGTCTTCGTCGACTACGTGCAGGAGCGCGGCACGGTCAGTCCCGCGCTGGACGGGCGCATTCGCCGGGTGGGCGGGGCAGGCCGATGAAGCGGCGCGACTTCGTGCGCGCACTGGGGGCCGGCAGCGCGGCGACCCTCGCGGGGTGGTTGCCAGGCGCGGCGCGCCCTGCCGGAGCGGCCCCGCTCACCATCCCCCCTCCCCGCGACCGCACGCCCCACGGCTACGGTCCCCTCATCGACGACGCGGTCCGCCTGGTCGTCCTGCACACCAACGACACCCACTCCCGCATGGACCCGTTCCCCGACGATGGCGGTCCGTTCGCCGGGCTCGGGGGAGCGGCGCGGCGCGCCACGCTGATCCGGCGCGTGCGGGCGGAGAACGAGCATGTCCTGCTCCTGGACGCGGGCGACATCTTCCAGGGCACGCCGTACTTCAACTTCTTTGGCGGTGAGCTCGAGTTCCGCGCGATGACGGCGATGGGCTACGACGTGGCCACGCTGGGGAATCACGACTTCGACAACGGGGTGGACGGGCTGGTGGCGATGCTGCCCGAGGCCGGGTTCGAGTTCGTGTCGGCCAACTACGACGTGAGCGGGTCGGCGCTGGAGGGGCACGTGCGGCCGTACACGATCCGCGAGTTCGGCGGGGTCAGGGTCGGGATCTTCGGCCTCGGCATCGCCTTCGAGAGGCTGGTGCTGGCGAGGCTGCACGAGGGGGTGCGCTACACCGACCCCATTGCCGCTGCGCAGGCCGCCTGCCGGGAGTTGCGCGGGCAGGGGTGCGCGCTGGTGATCTGCCTGTCACATCTGGGGTACGTCTATCGCGACCCCGGGCGCCCCAGCGACCGCACCCTGGCGGAAGCGGTGCCCGACATCGACCTGATCCTCGGCGGCCACACCCACACCTTCCTCGACGAGGCCGACGTCTTCGACCGGGCGCCTGCGGGGCCCAGGGCCCGCACGGGATTCACGGTGGTTAACCAGGTGGGGTGGGGCGGCATGCGGCTGGGGCGCGTCGATGTCACCTTCGACCCGGCGGGGCAGGCGTCCGGCTGGGCCTCGGCCGGCTACGATATCGACGTCCGGCTGGACGGCTAGGGCCCGGCTTGCCGCAGGGGCGCCAGGGCGGCGTCCTCGACCCGGATTCGCAGGAACACCGCAAGTGCGACGAGCAGCCCCATGATGGCCCCGATGAGCCATGCCCCGAAGATCATGGGAACCGACACGACCTCGCCCACGACGAGCGCGTAGTTCGGGTGCCGCATGAAACGGTAGGGGCCCCGCACGACCAGCGGTACGCCCGGGACCGTGATGACGCGCACGGTCCAGTACTCGCCCAGGCTCAGCATGACCCAGGCACGGAACGCCTGCAGCAGCAGATAGACCACGATCCACCCAGGGCTGACGGGCGTGCCCGGGTCGATGAACACGGCCATCGCCACGAACCAGGCAACGTACAACGCGACGAAGAGCGGAAGATGCCGGCGTCCGACCTCTTCGCCACCCCGGGCCAGGAGCCGGGCGGCGTTGCGCCTGGAAAGGGCGAGGTAGCCCAGGTGCTGAAGGGCGACGATGAGCAGGATCAGCATCATGCGTCGATCAGCATCATCGCGGCGGTGAATCCGGGGCCGAGCGAGGTGAGCAGGATGCGGCCCGTGGCGCCCGCCTGCAGGGCCCGTTCCAGGACGAACAGGGCGGTGGGTGCGGACATGTTTCCGTGACGGCGAAGGATCTCCCGGGAGTGGATCAACGCATCCGGGGGCAGATTGAGCGCCTGCTCCAGCGAGTCGAGGACCCGCGCTCCGCCGGGGTGCGCGGCGTACAGGTCGATGTCGTCCAGCGAGAGGTTGCGGGGCTCCAGGAATCTCTCGACGGCGCCGCGAAAACGCCGCCGCACGATGTCCGGAATGCTGCGCGAAAACAGGACGCCGAACTCGCCCGCTTCACCGAAGTCCCAACCCATGACATCCACGGAGCGAGGCCAGGTGTACTCGCCCCAGTCCCCGACCACCGGTCCGCGGCCCGACGTGCTCAGCACCGCGCCCGCAGCCCCGTCCCCGAAGAGCGCGGCCGCCACGACGTTGCCCTTCGACGCGTCGTCCTTCTGGAATGTGAGCGAGCACAGTTCGACAGTGAGGAAAAGGACGTTCAGTCCGGGCTCGGCCCGGCACATCGCGGCGGCACGGGCCAACCCCAACACACCGCCAGCACAGCCAAGACCGAAGATCGGCAGACGCCGGATGTCCGGCGGCAGCCGCAACCGCTCCATGAGCAGTGCGTCCAGGGTGGGGGTCGCGAGCCCCGTGCTGGACACGACGACGAGGCCTCCCACCTCGCCGGGCTCCAGCCCGGCCTGGTCCAGGCATCGTGTGGCGACCTCTTCGAGGATCGCCAGCGAACTTCCGATGTAGACGTCGTTGCGTTCCGTAAAGGTGCGCGGCCGGCGGTACCAGTCCAGCGGCATCGAGACCTGCCGGGAATCGATGCCGGCGTTGGCGTAAACGCGCGCCATGCGGTCGAAGTTGGCAAACGAATTCGAAAAGAACTCGTAGCCGAGGGGCACCAACTCTTCCTGCCGGTACCGGTATGGCGCGCTTCCGCTGGCCAGGGAGTTGAGACGAACGGTCGGGTTGTGTGGTGGCATCCCTCAGACGTTACAAACGCACGACCGCTCCCGAAACCGGCTGCGGTCTGGCCTCCGCATCCGCCATCCCGGGGGCGTTGGGCACCCGTGGCGGCGGTCCGGTTCCCGGAGCGGTCGTTGAAGCCTCAGGCCGTTGGGCCTTCAGGCCGGGACCGAGTTAGTCACCACCCCCCGTGGGCACCATCGTCATGACGGCGCCGCTGACACCGTAGACGATCGCGCCGGTCAGAATGGCGCCGATCAGGCCCATGACGTCGAACCCCATGCCACCGATCTGGCCGGCAAGGCCCAGAAGGACGCCGAACGTCGCTCCCGCCTTGCCCGCGCCAGCGGCGTCGCTCGCGCCGTTCCAGCCGAGCACCGTGGCAAGCACGGCACCTGCGAACACGTGTCCCACGATCGAATTCGCGGTGAACTCGGCGCCCATGGAGGCCGACAGCAGGTCGACTCCGATCGCGCCCAGGATCAGGTTGACCACGAACATTGCGACGCCCGCGACAACGGATCCTACTACCCAATTCTTGTCCACGGTCTCTCTCCTCTTTGGAGTGGACTGGTTTGGGGAACGGGGGCAAGGTGGGGACCGAATCCGCGGTGCGCAAGGGTGCGCGAGATTTTGTATACGTTTTTGAGCGCCAATCTCGTGTTTTGGTGCGCTCCTGAACCGTCAAGCGCCCCCGTTATTGCAGGTTGGCCAGCGCGAAAACTGCACATCCCGGTTGACCCGACGACATCAGTCCCCGTAGACGAAGCGCTCAACCTCCCCGTGAATCCGTTCGACGGTGGCTTTCGAGGGTTGCCGGCTCACCTGCGAGACAATGATGGTCACCACGAAGTTGACCCCGAGAGACCACACCGCCTCGTGAACGCCGAAGGGCTGATAGAAGTACACGCGCGTCAGGTAAAGGGTGACGAGCCCGGCACCGATCCCCGCAACGACCCCGGCTCCCGTGGTGAGGCGCTCCCTGTTCGGGTAGCAGACGCCCAGCACGCCCGGCATCAGCTGCAGCGCGCCGACGCCGGACAGCATCACCAGCACGACCAGGTAGTCGAGGTTCACGACGGTCAGCAGCCAGCCCACCACCAGCAGCACGACCACCACGCAGCGTCCGAATGCCAGATAGTGGCGCTGGCTCCGGTCGGGCGCGACGTAGCGCTGGTACACGTCCCGTGTGAGCACGGTCATGTTCGAGTGCAGGATCGAGTCGAGCGTCGACATTGCGGCCGCGGTCGCGCCGGCCAGGATCAGCCCGGTCAGCCAGGGCGGCGCAAAGCGGAAGAGCAACTCCGGAAAGACGCGGTCCGGGGTGGCCAGGTCGGGCAGGATCAGCGCGCCGCCGAGTCCCACGAACGCCGCGGGGATGAAGAGCGTCATCAGGTAGATCGGGGTCGTGGCGCCCAGGAGCTTCAAGGTCTTGCTCGAGGCGGCCGTGAAGTACCGGATCATCATGTGCGGCTGGAAGATGATCCCGAACGAGAGCGCGATCGTCATCCCGAGCCACATCCCCGGCGTGAAGAACCCCTCCGGTCCGGGCAGGCTCAGCATGTCGGGGCGCTCCGCGGCCAGCCGGCGCCAGAGCTCGACGGGTCCGCCGAAGAGCTTGTAGGTCAGCAGCAGGCTTCCCCCCCATACCGCGACGTACATCCAGATGCCCTGGATCACGTCGGTCCAGTAGACGGCCCGCAGGCCCCCGACCATGAGGTATCCGGCGGCCACGACCAGCAGGATCGCCGACGCAAGCTCGAAGGAGATCCGGTCGCCCGTCGCCACCGACAGGATGTACCCGAGCCCGGCGGACTGCACCTGGATGTAGACCAGCGTGAACAGCACCGACACCAGGGCCACGATCACCCGCACCCCTTCGCTCTCGTAGAAGTCCGCGAGCATGTCGGCCGGGGTGATGTAGCCGAACTTCTTCCCCAGCGCCCAGATCCGCGTCCCGATCGTGTAGGTGATCGCGCCGACGAGCACCGTCCACGTCCCGGCCATCCAGAACCCGATCCCGTGCGTGTAGAAGAATCCCCCCGACCCCAGAAACGCGAACGCCGAGTGGAAGGTCGCGACCACGGTCAGGTACAGCACGATGAAGCCGGCCTGCCGGCCATAGAGGAAAAAGTCCTCCATGTTCGCCGTGCCCCTGCGGTTGGCCAGCACCCCGATCACGATGGTCGCGATCAGGTAGAGGAAGATCAGCCCGGTTGAAACGACCCATGGTTCCATCTACACCCCCCTGCGCTGGGCCCAGATCAGGACCGCGATGCCGATCACATACGCCAGCAGCAGATACGCGAAGAGGAAGGGCATGCCCAGCACCCACGGCTCGATCCGGTTCATGACGCCGTGCACGATCGGCGGCTGGGCGAGCGCCATCGCCACGAGGAACGCAACGGTCGCGATCCAGCCGTTGCGGGTGCGGGGGAGGTAGTGCGAGCGCGGGATCTTCATGGACGCATGGGGTTGGGGGCGGGGGGTCAGGTTGAACGGAAGCTTACTGCACCTCGGCGCGGGCGACAAACGGAGGCCGTGGCCCGGACATGTGCACGGGGAAGGGGGGAGGGTCGGGTCGTGGGCCCGGCCTGGTCGCAGCCCGTGGCGACGGCGAGCGCGCGGCAGACCTGCGCCATCGTGCTTCCGCCCTGCTTGACATGCGGCTCCCGCGCCTTGACTATTAGGGCCCTATGAACGCTCGCGCCCGTACCGCACACCATCATCACGGCCACTCCGGAGAGGCGGCCGCGTGACGGTGTAGCCGTACGAAAGCACGGGATACCCCAAACGCCGGCTTCCTCGGGAGGTCGGCGCTTTTTTGTGCGCCGGTCGGTTTCCGGGGCCGGCACATCAGGAGACGAAACCGGGATGAACGGTACAGTGTTGCAGGACCGGCGCGCGGAGGCGCGGATGGAGCCGTCCGCCGGCCGCGCCATTCGCATCGGGCTGCCGAAGGGGCACATGCAGGGCGGAGTGTTCGCACTCCTCGCCGACGCGGGGATCGACGTCCGCGTGGGGTCGCGCAACTACCGGCCCGTGCTCTCGTGGCCCGGCTTCGAGGCCAAGCTGCTCAAGCCGCAGAACGTGGTGAAGATGCTGCACGCCGGGTCGAGGGATGTCGGCTTCGCCGGGGCGGACTGGGTCGCCGAACTGGGCGCCGACCTGGTCGAACTGCTGGATACCGGACTCGATCCGGTGCGGGTGGTGGCGGCTGCGCCCGAGGCGCTGCTCGACGGCGGGTCGTTCCCCGCCGGACGCCGCCTGGTTGTGGCGACCGAGTACGTGAGGGTGGTGAAGGAGTGGGCTGCGGAACAGCCCTTCGAGGCCGACGTCGTGCGGTCGTACGGGGCGACCGAGGTGTTCCCGCCCGAGGACGCCGACCTCATCGTGGACAACACCGCGACGGGAGCGACGCTGCGCGGAAACGGCCTCGTCGTAACGGACACGCTCATGCTCTCCTCGACCCGGTTGTACGCCAACCCGGCCGCCCTTGACGACCTGGGCGGACGGGCCCGGATCGACGATCTCGTTCTCCTCCTCCAATCTGTTCTCGAAGCGCGGCGGCGGGTGATGCTGGAGTTGAATGTCTCGCAGGAGGACTTCGAGCGGGTTGTTTCGATTCTGCCCTGCATGCGCGAACCCACGGTGTCGCGGCTGCACGGCGAGAGCGGGTACGCGGTGCGCGCGGCGGTGCCCAGGACGGCGCTGCCGGCGCTGCTGCTCGAGGTAAAGGCCCGGGGCGGGACGGACCTGGTCGTGTCGGAACCGCAGCAGATCGTGCCATGAGCGGGGTCATGAAGGGAGCCATGCGGGACGTCATCGACCTTAGCATGAACGAGGGCGAGCCGCCGCCCCGGGAGTGTTTTGACGTGCTGGAGGGGCTTGGCCCCGGAATCCTGCGCAAGTATGCGGATGCGGGGCCGCTGGAGGCGGCGTATGCGGCGTATCTGGGCACCGATCCGGCGAACGTGCTCGCCACGACGGGCGGGGACGACGCCATCGACCGCGTGTTCCGCGCGTTTCTGGCACCGGATCAGGAGATGGTTTTCCCGACGCCCACCTTCGAGATGATTCCGGCGTGCGCGCGCATGGCGCGGGGGACGCTGGTACCGGTCGAATACGAGTGGGGGACGTTGCCGCATGACGACATTCTCGCGGCGGTGAACGAGCGGACGGGCGTGGTGGCGGTGCTCACGCCGGACAATCCGACGGGGCGGGCGTTCACGACCCGGGAGTTGCTCCGGCTCGCGGACGCACTGCCGCCCGAGGTGGTTCTGCTGGTCGACTCGGCGTATGCGGAGTTTGCCGAAGAGGACCACACGGCGGCCCTGCTCGAGGTGCCGCGCGCCGTCATGATCCGCACGATGTCGAAATCGTGGGGGCTGGCGGGGATGCGGGTCGGCTTCGCGGTGGGCGCGAAGGAGCGGATCGACGTGCTGCGCGGCTTCGGGGGGCCTTATGCGCTGACCGGCCCCTCGGTCGCGATCGCGCTCGACCGGCTGCGGAACGGCGTCGAGGAGATGCGCGGGTTCGTGGAGTACGTGCGGTCGAGGCGGTCGCGGCTGGCCGAAGTGATCCGGGGGATCGGCGGGGAGCCGCAGCCGTCGCAGACCAACTTCGTGTTCTCGTCGTTTCCCGACGCGCGCTGGATCCAGCGTGGGATGGCGGCGCAGGGGGTCCTGGTGAGGTACTTCCCGCACCTGCCGGAGTACGTGCGGATGACCGTGCCGCGGGACGACGGCGAGTTTCGCCGCATCGAACGGGCGCTCGGGTGCCTGGCGGGGCGGGGCGGCGGTGCGCTCGGCGGGCGCTCGGCGGGTGCCGGGCCGGATGCGCTGCTCTTCGACATGGACGGGGTGCTGGCCGACGTGCGGCGGTCGTACCGGGAGGCGATCGTGCGGACGTGCGCCTCGTTCGGTGTGGAGGCCGGCCACGAGCTGATCAGTGCGGTCAAGGCGGCCGGGAGCGCCAACGACGACTGGGCGGTGACGCACCGGGTGCTCTCGGGCGCGGGGGTCGAGGCCTCGCTGGCCGATGTGACGGCGCGGTTCGAGGAGGTCTACCAGGGCACCGAGGACGCGCCGGGGCTGCGGCGGCATGAGACGCTGATCCCGTCGCGTGACCTGCTCGAGGAGCTGGCGCGCTCGTTCAAGCTCGGGATCGTGACCGGGAGGCCGCGGTTCGACGCCGAGCGCTTCCTGCGGGAGCACGGGGTGCGAGGGTGCTTCAGTGCGGTGGTCTGCCGCGAGGACGGGCCGCTCAAGCCCGATCCGGCGCCAGTGCGGATCGCGTTGGAGCAGCTGGAGGCGCGGACCGCGTGGATGCTGGGCGACACCCCCGACGACGTGCGGGCGGCGGTGGGGGCGGGGGTGGTCCCGGTCGGCGTGGTGCCGCCGGGGCAGACCGAGGACGAGGCGGCGGGCGTGTGGTCGGCGCTCGAAGGTGCGGGCGCCGCGCGCGTCGTGCGGGCCGACTCCGAACTTGGAGGATTGTTCGATGGGTGACGAGGCGAGAACCGCACGCGTGAGCCGCGAGTCGGGGGAGACACGGGTCGAGGTCCGGCTGGACCTGGATGGCGCCCGGGCGGTCGAGGTGAGCACCGGGATCGGCTTCTTCGACCACATGCTGCACGCACTGGCCTTCCACGCGGGGTGGAGTCTGGAGCTGAAGTGCGCAGGCGATCTGGAGGTCGACGACCACCACACGGTCGAAGACACCGGACTGGCGCTTGGGCAGGCGGTCGCGCGGGCGCTGGGTGAGCGGCGGGCGGGCATCGTGCGCTTCGGGCACGCGTACGCCCCGCTGGACGAGGCGCTGGCGCGCGCGGTCGTGGATGTGTCGGGGCGTCCGTTTTTCGCTGGTGACCTCGGCCTGCGGCGGGAGCGGGTGGGTGCGCTGTCGTGCGAGATGGTGCCGCACTTCTTCCACTCGTTCGCGCAGACCGCCGGCCTGACGCTGCACGTGGACGTGATCCGCGGAGCCAACGACCACCACCGCATCGAGGCGTCCTTCAAGGCTCTGGCGCTGGCGTTGCGGGATGCGCTGGCGCGGACGGATGGCGGGAACGCCGTGCCGTCCACAAAGGGCGTGCTTTGAGCGGGCGCGCCCGCGCGGTGACCGTAGTGCGCACCAGCACGGCCAACCTGGCCTCGGTGCTGACGGGATTCGAGCGCCTGGGCTGCACGGTTCGCACCACGGCCGACCCCGGCGAGGTCGCGGCGGCCGACCGCCTGGTGCTTCCCGGAGTCGGTGCCTTCGCGGCGGCCCGGCGCGCCATCGCGTCGCACGGCCTGGAGGACGCGCTGCGCGAGCGCATCCAGCGCGGCCACCCAACCCTGGGCATCTGTCTCGGCATGCAGCTGATGGCCCGCGGCAGCGAGGAGGCGCCCGGCGTCGCCGGCCTCGGCGTGCTGGACGGCGTCGTGGGCAGCTACGAGAGCGGCGGCGGCTGGCGCGTCCCCCAGATGGGCTGGAACCTGGTGACCCCGGCCGAGGGGTGCGAAATCGTGCCTCGGGGCTACGCCTACTTCGCCAACTCCTACCGCCTCACGGCCGCCCCCGGCGAATGGCTGCCGGTCTGGTGCGAGTACGCCGGCCGTTTCCTGGCCGCGGTCGAGCGCGGTCCGGTGGTCGGCTGCCAGTTCCACCCGGAGCTCTCGGGCGACTACGGCAAGGCGCTGCTGATGCGCTGGCTGGAGGCCTG
Source organism: Gemmatimonadota bacterium (assembly GCA_022823145.1). Lineage (GTDB taxonomy): Bacteria > Gemmatimonadota > Gemmatimonadetes > Longimicrobiales > Gaopeijiaceae > Bin94. Next base: position 130,363 of record JAJDXS010000075.1, on the reverse strand, counting down.
AGCGGATGCTTCCCGTGCGCATCATCCCCTGCCTCGACGTACGCGACGGACGGGTCGTGAAGGGTGTGAAGTTCCGGGGATTGACGGATCAGGGCGACCCGGCGGCACTGGCGCGCGCCTACGAGGAACAGGGGGCCGACGAGGTTGTCGTCCTCGATGTGACGGCCACCCCGGAAGGGCGCGGCACGCGTCTCGACACGGTGGCCGCCGTGCGGGCCCGCCTGTCGGTGCCGCTCACCGTCGGGGGCGGAATCGGCGGCATCGAGGACGCGGCGGCGCTCCTCGAGGCGGGCGCGGACAAGGTCGCCGTGAACACGGCGGCGCTGCGTCGTCCCGCGCTGCTGACCGACCTGGCCGCGCGGTTCGGGTCGCAGTGCGTGGTGGCGTCGATCGACGCGCTTGGGAGCGGTGGTGTGCGGGGCGGCGGTGGACGGCCCGGCGACAGCGGCTACGAGGTCGTGGTGCGTTCGGGCACCGAGCGGGTCGCGCGCGACGCGGTGGCGTGGGCGCGGGACGCGGTGGAGCGCGGGGCGGGCGAGATCCTGCTGACCAGCATCGACCGGGACGGCACGCGGAGCGGGTACGAGCTGCTGCTGCTGCGCGCGGTGCGTTCCGTCGTGCAGGTGCCGATCGTCGCGTCGGGGGGCGCCGACTCTCCCGAACACATGGCCGACGCCGTTCGCGCCGGGGCCGATGCGGTGCTGGCCGCGTCGATCTTCCATCAGGGCAACTGGACCGTGGAAGGGGTGAAGGCGGCGCTGGCGGGGCTCGGGGTGTCGGTGCGGCCGGGGTACTCGGCGGCAGGTCAGACGGCGCGCGCTGGAGAGGGGGCGGCATGATCATCCCGTCGATCGACCTCATGGACGGGCAGGCCGTGCAACTGGTGCAGGGCCGCCGCAAGGTGCTCGAGGCGGGCGATCCGCGTCCCCTCGCCGAGCGCTTCGGCCGAGTGGGCGAGGTGGCGGTGGTGGACCTGGACGCGGCGCTCGGGCGCGGCGACAACTCCGCCGTGATGGAGGAGCTGTGCCAGGTGGTGCCGTGCCGGGTGGGCGGCGGCATACGCGACCGGGACGGGGCGCTCGAATGGCTCGACCGAGGCGCCGCGAAGGTCGTTCTCGGCACCGCGGCCGTCCCGGAGGTGCTGGAAGGGCTGCCGCGCGACCGGGTCGTGGCCGCGCTGGACGCCTGGGAGGGCGAGGTCGTCGTGAAGGGCTGGACCGAGCGCACGGGACGCACCGTGTACGACGGCATGCGCGAACTGCGCGGCCTCGCGGGCGGCTTCCTCGTCACCTTCGTCGAGGGCGAAGGCAGGGAGGGCGGCTTCCCGCGCGACCAGATCGCGCCGCTCGTGGAAGCCGCCGGCACGTCGCGCCTGACCGTCGCCGGGGGGATCACCACCACCGACGAGGTCGCGTGGCTGGACCGCTCCGGCGCCGACGCCCAGGTGGGGATGGCGCTCTACCGCGGCAACCTCGACCTGGCCGAGGCGTTCACGGCGCCGCTCCGCAGCGAGCGGCCCGACGGACTCTGGCCCACCGTCGTCACCGACGACCGCGGCGGCGCGCTCGGTCTGGTCTGGTCGAGCCCGGAGAGCGTGCGCACCGCGATCGACGAAGGAATCGGCGCGTACCATTCCCGATCGCGGGGGCTCTGGCGCAAGGGCGCCACGTCCGGCGCGACCCAGGCGCTGGTGCGGATCGAGCCCGACTGCGACCGCGACGCGCTCCGCTTCACGGTCGCGCAGGCCGGCGACGGGTTCTGCCACACCGGCGACTGGACCTGCTTCGGCCCGGCCCGCGGGCTGCGCAAGCTGGAACGGACGGTGAAGTCGCGCAGGGCTGAAGCGGTGCCCGGGTCGCTGACGAGCCGGCTGCTCGAGGACGGCGCCTTCCTGAGGGGCAAGCTCGTCGAGGAGGCCGGTGAACTGGGGCGGGCCTCGGGGGTACAGCGGGTCGTCGAGGAAGCGGCCGACGTGATGTACTTCCTGAGCGTCGCGCTGGAGCGTGCGGGGGCCAGCCTGGTCGAGGTGGAACGGGAGCTCGACCGCAGGAGCCTCAGGGTGAAGCGAAGGGTGGCGTCGGCGCCGAAGGGAGCGGAGGGTGAGTGAGGAGCGCAGGGGAGCAGGCGCGCCGGATGGGCGCGCGGGGCCGCCGCGCGTGCGGTTGAGACGGGTCGCGGCGGCCGATGTGGGCCGCGCGCGCCAGCCCGCCGTGCCGCCCGACATCATCCCGGCCGTGCTCGAGATCATCGACGCCGTGAAGCGGGGCGGGGAGGCGGTACTGCGCGAATACGCGGAGCGGCACGACGGTCTCGAAGCCGGCGGGGCGCTGGTGCGCACGCCCGCCGAGATGGATGCGGCGCTCGCATCGCTTCCCGCGGCCGACCGCGAGGTGCTGGAGCGCGCCGCGGGCCGGATCGAGCACTTCGCCCGTGCGCAGCTGGAGTCGGGGGAGCCGGTGGCCGTGGCGGTGGAGGGGGGCATGGCCGGCGACCGGGTGGTGCCCGTCGGCGTGGCCGGGTGCTACGCGCCGGGAGGGCGGTTCCCGCTGCCTTCGTCGGTGCTGATGACGGCCGTGACCGCCACCGTGGCCGGGGTGCGTGAAGTGTGGCTGGCTTCGCCGAGACCGTCCCGCGAGGTGATGGCGGCGGGGGCGGTGGCGGGGGCGGCGGGGTTGCTGGGGGTGGGGGGGGCACAGGCCGTGGCGGCCATGGCGTACGGCGTCCCGCCCGTGCCGCGATGCGACGTCGTCGTCGGGCCCGGGAACCAGTGGGTGACGGCGGCCAAGCTGTTGCTGTCGGGCGTGGTCGGCATCGACCTCCTGGCGGGGCCTTCCGAACTCGCCGTCCTAAGCGACGAGGCGGGGGACCCGGTCCTGATTGCGGCCGACCTGCTCGCGCAGGCCGAACACGACGAGGCGGCGCTGCCGGTCCTGATCACCACTTCGGCCGAGCTGGTCACGCGCGTCGAGGACGAACTCGCCCGCCAGCTGGCCGACCTGCCGACCGCCACGATCGCGCTCGCCGGCCTGGGGAACGGCTTCGCGGTCGTCGCTCCCGAGGACGAGGCCCTTCGTTGCTGCGAACAACTCGCGCCGGAGCACCTGCAGCTCCACGGAAGCCGCGCGGAGGAGTGGGAGCGGAGACTCGACACATTCGGCTCGGTGTTCGTCGACGAGTCCGTCGCAGAGGTCTTCGGCGACTACGGCGCGGGCCCCAATCACACCCTGCCAACGGGCGGGACGGCACGGTTCACCGGGGGGCTGTCGGCGTTCTCGTTCCTGCGGCGTCCCACCTGGCTCCGGCTGGAGCCGGGACCCGAACGTGATCTGGTGGCGAGGGACGCGGCCAGACTCGCACGCATGGAAGGGCTCGAGGCGCATGCTCGCGCGGCCGAGATGCGGGTTGACAGTGAAGGGTAGCGGTCGGGCGGAATGGCCGGTTCCCCGACTTGCACGCGATATCGCCGGGCCGGTAAGATGACCTCACGCCTCCTCGGCTCGATCTCGGGCCGTGCCTCGCTTGTGAAAGAAATCACAATGGGTTGGTTCGACTCGCCATGCCGGACGGCAATGTCCCGGCTGTCGTTTCCCTTTAGCGCCCTCGCAGCGGCGGTGATTGTGCTGCCGGCCTACCCCGTGCGGGGTGTCGCGCAGGATGTGGGGGACAGAGTACGCGTCGTCCTCGTGGGCGAGACGCTGATCGGCCGGGTCTCGGGCGTACAGGACAACGGCTTCCACGTGACCCTCCCCAACGGCGTCTCGCGCTCGATCCTGCGAACCGAGGTCCGTTGGCTGGAGCGGGACCTGGCGACCGGGACCAACGCGATTCCGTGGGCAAAGAAGGGCTTCACCAGGGGAGCCCTCGGCGGCGCCGCTCTCGGGTTTCTTCTGGGACTTGCGGTGGGTCCGGAGTGCCTCGACAGCGAATGCAATTTCGCCGTCTCCGAACACGTCAGGGCCGGCGCCCAATACGGCCTGGGCTACGCGGGGATCGGAGGGGTGCTCGGCGGTGCGACCGGCCTGATCCTCGGCTCCAGGACCCAGCGGGACGAATGGCAGGTCATCCCGTTGCCGGATGGTTCCGGCGTGATGTTGGGGATGCGGCTTCGGTTCTGATCGGGCGGGGCGGCAGCGGCCGCACTTCCGTCACATGCCTCCGAGGATCCGCACCCATGTCGGGGACAGCCGTAACGCCATCGCTGCCGTCGGCGGCGGAAGCCTGCACGCAGCGTTCGCCGTGGCGGGCATTCTCGGGGATTCGGGCGAGCCACGAGTCGAACGCTTCGAGGAGGGGAACGCACAGGCCGGCGTTGTTCTGCCAGAAGAACTCGCGGAGCTGGCGGAGGGATACCATGGAGGGGGGCACGGCGGAGGTCAGGCGGTTCCCGGCCACGATCAGGCGGCGCAACGGGCGCAGATTGCCGAGGTCCGGCGGCAACGGACCCGAGAGTCCGTTGGTGCAGAGGAAGAGCTGAGTCAGACGGGTAAGATTGCCCAGCTCGGCCGGGACCGGCCCGTCGAGGTTGTTCTTGCAGACCGCGAACGAGGTCAGGCGGGTGAGATTGCCGACTTCGGCGGGGATCGACCCTTCGAGCATGTTCGAGCCCAGTTCGAGATTCGTGAGAGCGCGCAGGCCGCCGATTTCGGGAGGGATCGGGCCGGAAAGCCGATTGCCGCCCAGGTCCAGGCGTTCAAGGTGTGCGAGGCTGCCGATCTCGGGCGGGATGGAGCCGGAGATCAGGTTGCGTCCGCTGGCCCATCCCCAGCCCAGGTTGAGTACGCGCAGGTTTTCGAGGTCGCCGATTTCGGGAGGGATCGGGCCGGTCAGGCGATTGCCGTAGAGGATCAGCCACTCGAGGCTCTCGAGGTTCCCGATCTCGGGCGGGATGGCGGTGAGCTCGTTGCTGTACAGGAGGAGCGAGTCGAGCCGGGTGAGATTGCCGATTTCGGGAGGGATCGGGCCGGTGAGGACGTTGGCGCCAAGGCTGAGCAGGCTCAGGTTGGTGAGGTTGCCGATTTCGGGCGGAATCTCGCCGCTCAGGCGGTTGCCTTCGGTGGGGTTGGCGTCGATCCCGCAGATTGCGAGGCGCCTGAGGCTGGTGAGGTCGCCGATTTCGGGCGGAATCGGGCCGGTGAGGCGGTTGTAGCAGAGGTCGAGCGACTCGAGCCGCGTCAGGTTGCCGATTTCGGGGGGAATCTCGCCGCTGAACCGGTTGCCGAAGGCGCCGAACCATTCCAGGGCAGTGAGTTCGCCGATTTCGGGCGGGATCGGGCCGGTGTGGGCGTTGTAGGTCAGCTCGAGCGATTTCAGACGCTTGAGGTGGCGGATTTCGGGCGGAAGTGGGCCGGCAAGGCTGTTGAGCCCGAGGTGCAGCGACTCCAGGTGGGCGAGGCTGGCGATTTCGGGCGGGATCGTGCCGATCAGGCCGTTGTCGGTCAGGAGCAGGTGTTGCAGGTATCCGTCGTCGTTGAGGTGGACGCCGTGCCAGTCGGCGAGCGGGGCGTCCGAGAGCCAGTTGCTGTTGTCCTTCCAGAGCGCGCCGCCGGTGGCCTCGTAGATGGCCTGCAGAACCCGGCGTTCGGGGAGGGGGAGCGAGGTCAGCGTTGCCGAGGCGCTCAGTGGGCCGAGGGTGGCAGTGATCTCGAAGGGACCCGGGGCACGGGCGCGCACCCATCCATCGCCATCGACGGTGGCAATCGAGGGGTCGCTGGATTCCCAGGAGAAGAGGGCGCCGGCCACTACCGAGCCCACCGCATCGGAAGCCTCGGCGGTCATCCGGACCGAGTCGCCGACGATGAGCGAGTCCGTGGGCGCGGTGACCGCCACGGTCGTGGCAACCTGTTCGACCTGCACGGTCGCGGTGGCGGTCGCTGCCCCTGCGGTGGCCGTGATGGTGGTGCTGCCGTCGGCTACCGAGGTGACCAGAGCGGCGGGAGCCTGCCCTGGCGCGTCGACCCGGGCCACCGCGGCGTCCAGGGAGATCCACGCAATGGCGGGCTCCAGAATGACTTCACCGCTCTCGTCCCGGACGGTCGCGGCGAGGCGCGCGGTGTCGGCCAGGGAGCTGAAGCTCAGCGAGGTCGGGGAGAGGGAGAGGGAGGCGGGCACGGGGGGACCCGCTTCGCCGCAGGCTGCGACGGCGGCCAACGCGAGGACGGCAACGAGTGGTGTGATGGTTCGCATCGGAAGACGCGCCCCCCGGGGAGCTTTGGGAATGAAGCGACTCTCCAAGCTAGTCAACGCGGAATGTGGCAGGCACCTCGCGCCCGAAACGGCCTTTAGAGCGGTGCCTCGACACGCACCGTCACGACGTCCGTGTCATGGTACTGTCGGTGCCTCACCGACGACGCGAGGTGGCGCAGGAGGCGCAGAGAGACTTCGCGTGCGACGGGCGTGTCGTCTTCCACCTCCCCGAGCAGGGCGACCCGGTCCTGCAGGTTGTCGCCCACGGGCGCGACGAAGAGGTCCAGGACCGCGCTGTCGCCGTCCCTGCGCGCCGTGAGCTGGAGCCGGCGCCGGGCGTTCGCGGCGCCTTCGCCCAGGGTCAGCAGCGTCTCTTCCATCGCGGCCGCCAGACGGTTGGCCATCTCCCGTCCCCAGCCGTTGCGCGATGAGAAGTCGCCCAGAAACCCTCTGATTGCCACCAGATCCGACGGGTCGGATCCAGTCTCGATCCGACTGCGGCGCGGGTCCGTGACGCGCAGGAACAGGGTCATGAGGATCGCGGCCAGGCCGCCCGCGTTCATGCCGTTCTCGAGGAGCCCGCCCGCGAACCCCGAGACGTGCTCCGGGAAGATCATGCCGTACTGAAAGCTCACGCCGGCCAGGAAGGCGATGCCGACGATCAGGCCGTCGCGGTAGCCGAGCCCGTCCTGCACGACGATCTTCATGCCGATCGTGAAGAGCATCGCCAACAGAACGACCAGGTAGCCCGCAAAGACCGGATCCGGAATCGCGAGGATGGCCGCGAATGCCTTGGGAAGGAAAGCCAGCGCGATGAACGCCGCGCCGGCAACGATCCCGACGGCCCGGGCCGCGACTCCGGTGAGCTGCGTCAGCGGCACGCTAGTGGTGGTCGCGCTGCCCGGGACCGTCCCGGCGAGGCCGGCAAGGAGATTGCCCAAGCCATCGACGGAGACCGCACCCTGAACGGCGCGGAAGTCGATCGCGCGGTTCTTCCGGCGCCACGACACCCGCTGAACGGCGATGGCGCTGCTCATCGTGCGTACCGCGGCGATCACGGCCACCAGCAGGAACGAGGGCAGAAGCGTCCAGAAGTCCGGGCCGAACCCGAGGTCGAAACCGGGCGCCTGGGGCCGTGGCAGGTCGATCGATGGAGCGGCGGCGACGCGCTCCAGGTCGTAAAGGCCGTGGTAGGCCGCGATCGCCGAGCCCGCGACCACACCGATGACGGGGGCCCAGAGCCGTAGCGACCCCGTCGCCTTCAGGGCCAGTCCGCCGATGACGAGCACCGTCACCAGAAAGCTCAGTGGCGCGCCAGGCGCGCCGGCGCCCTCCCGGACACCGGAAAGGAGACCGGAGACGAACGGCATCACCGTGACCGGGATAAGCATGATCACGGTGCCGGATACCGCCGGCGTGAGGATCCGCTGAAACAGGGACAGGCGCCACGACAGCACTAGCGGGACGAGCGCCGACATGACGACGAGCGTGGCAAGAAGGGATGGCCCGCCCTCGACGAGCGCCATGATCGAGGCCGGAATGAACGCCCCGGAGGTTCCCATGACCATCACGTGTCCGGCACCAAAGCGACCGGCGCGCAAGGCCTGGACCACGGTCGTCAGACCGCAGACGGTCACCGAGGCGAGCACCGCCCAGGCGAAGTAGGAGTCGGACATCCCGGCAGCTCTCATCACGACCATCGGGATCAACATCACGGCGGCGATGTTAAGCACCGCCAGCTGCAGGCCGACACCCACCGCGAGCCTGAGCGGTGGTGTATCGTCGGGCTGGTAGCGGACAGTGGGGCCGGCGGGCGGCGCCGAAGCGGGCGTGGTGGTCATGGTGACCCTGCTCGACCTTGGGGGCTCGGAGATAGTCGTGACGGCAGCGGGATGATCGGATGCCCACAATAGCAGACCCATCACGCTGACGATAGCGACCGGATGCGACGCCGCCGGCTTGACATCGGCAGGGGGGCAGCGCACTATCCGACCGACCTGGTTTTTCACGTCGTCCCATTCCAAACGCAAAGGAACAGCAACCGATGGCCGGAACCGAGAGCCGACTGAGAGCATTGATCGACGAACACCTGGATCTTGGCCATGAGCCGAGTCTTGACGGGGGATTTGCCGACTCGGGCATTTCCTCGGTGGACGCGGTCGCGTTCATGAGGATCGTGGAGCGCGAGTTCGACGTTTCGATTCCGCCCGAGGACTGCGGCAAGATCGGAACCTTCGGAGAACTCGTCACACATCTGGACTCGAAGATGGGCTGACCCCGCTCTCCGCCCGGCCGCCCTGCCCGGGCGCCGGGCAACCCCCGATCGTGTCCGCAGGAGCCAGAGGGGTGCCGAGGTGTGAGTTCACCACGAGCCGTATGGGAGGTGCCTGAGCCACGTGCTGTGTGCCATGTCCGTCACGACGACGGCAGCATCACCATCGTGCGCAGACACGGCAATCCCGCCGGACCCCGGCTCCTTCTGTGCCACGGCAACGGCCTTGCGATCGATCTCTATTACCCGTTCTGGTCGCTGCTCGTCGACGAGTTCGATCTGCTCGTCTACGATCTGAGGAACCACGGGTGGAACGCGATCGGTGCCCGTAGTGAGCACAATGTGCCCAACCTGGTCCGTGATCAGGAGCAGGTTATAGCCGCGGTGGCGGGCAAGTACGGGGATCGACCGACGATCGGCGTGTTCCATTCCCTCTCGGCGCTGACGACACTTCTGTCGTCGAAGCTCTCCACCGGGCGCACGGGCACGCTGTCGGCCTGGGTTCTGTTCGATCCACCCCTCTACAGGCCGGGTCCGGACGACCCGGACTACGACGCGCTTGCCGAGCGCACGGCGGGGATGACACGACGACGCGCCCAACGGTTCCAGAAACGAAGCGACTTCACCGACCTGTTGAGCTACCTCCCGTTACTGCTGCGAGCTGTACCCGGCGCGACGGAACTGATGGCCAGAACCGTACTGACCGAGGCTCCGGGCGAGGGGGGCTACGAGCTGCGATGTCCTCCGGAGTACGAGGCGCAGATCATCGCGTATATCAGGACCTACGCCTTCCTGGTGGATTTCGGGGAACTCCCGTGTCCAACGAAGGTTATAGGGTCCGATCCCACCTTGCCGTATGCGTATCTGCCCACGTTCAATCTCAGCCACATCCAGACCGTCGACTACGATTTCATACCCGAGACAACCCATTTCCTGCAGCTGGAGAAGCCCGAGGAGTGCGTTGAGGCGATGTGCGAATTCCTCAAGGAGCGGGGGCTGATCTAGTCTGGCAGTCCGCGGAACAATCCCCGCTGCATTCGGCCGGCGATGCATCCGCGCTGGACAACGGCCTTCGCTCAAGCTGGCGCTTCGAACCAGTAACGCTTGCGCTGGAACGGATAACCGGGGATCGAAATCCGGCGACGGGCTTCTCCAGCGAACAACCCGGCGAACGAAACGGGAAGGCCGACGGTGTACGCCCTTGCCACCCACTGCTCAAAAGCGCGGGCGCCATGATCTGAGCTGCCAGGCCAGGACCCTGGGGCCATGGGGCCTGTCCCCAGCCCGGGTCCGATCTCAAGGACCAGATCGACATCGAGATCCGCGAGCGCCCGGGCCAGTTGGCGTGGTGCCTCCTGCGCGCGCACCTGCTCTAGCCAGTATGCTGCGTCGAGAGCCTCCGTGGGTCCGACCACTACCCCGGTCACCCCACCAAGAATGGGAATCGAGGGTGACGAAGGTGCGACCTCGGGGACCGACGCCGCCCTGCCGTCCATCCCGCTGGCGGACGCGATGCGAAGACCGTCTTCGAGATCAAACACCCCTGCGCTCCATGCCGCCGCCAGCACGCCGACCCCGCGCCCCGACAACACACGGGGCCGGACGCCGATGCTCGCCCAGCGCGCGGCAAGCGCGCACTCGAGAGCGAAGATCGCCGGTTCGCCCCAGGCCGGATCGTGCAGGTCCGCCTTCGCGCTGGCCCGGCTGAACATCACGTCCAGCAGGGAGGCGCCGTCGCGCTCGTCCCGCAGCACCTCGTCGCACCGGTCGAGAACCACCCGCACCACGGGCTCCGTGTGGTACAGAGTCCTTGCCATCTTCGCCCACTCGGTGCCTTCCTCCCCGGCGTAGGAGAAGGCGAGCTTCGGTGTCGTGGCGGCCACAGGTGCCGTTCGCGACGACATCGCCGCGTCCGCCTGTGCGACTGCGCGCAACCCCTCGCGCAGAGCGTCGTCATTGTGGAAAACGATGCCTGCCCGATGCGGGAAGTGGTCGCGCCCCACGCCCGCCGTCCAGGCCATGTCCGACAAAAGCGAGCCTGCCGCCCGAGGGTCGGCATCGAGATCGTGGGCGTGGGCGTCGAGCCACGCGAGATACCGTGCCGCCAACTCGCGCAGCGCTTCGTCCGACCTGGCCGAAATCGGCAGGACCCGGGCGGTGCGGGGGTCGAAGTCGCCCGACGGAGGCGGCAGTTCCGTCAGCGGCTCCGGCATCGTGCTGACGACAGTCCGCGCGGGTCCGACGGGCGCACCGTTGCTTGCAGCCACATGGGAGGGGTCATCGGGCGATCGGTAGCCCTCCACGACGACATGCGCGTTGGTGCCCGAGATCCCGAATGCACTCACGCCGGCGAGTGGAGGCCGATCGGAGTCCCCGGGCCAGCGCGTCGCCTCCGACGTCACCCGGACCGGCAGTGCGTCCCATTCCACGTGCTCGTTCGGTTCGCTGAAATGAAGGTGCTTCGGGATGACGCCCTGCTTCATCGACAAGATGATCTTGATCAGCCCCGCAATACCCGCAGCCGATTCGAGGTGGCCGATGTTGGTCTTGACCGAGCCGATCAGAAGCGGATCGCCAGCGTCGCGCCCCTCGCCATAGACGGCGGCCGCCGCCTGCACCTCGATCGGATCCCCCAACGTGGATCCCGCGCCATGGGCTTCCAGATAGCCCACGTGGGCCGGCGCGACACGCGCCCGCTCGAGCGCCTTCCTTATTACGCGCTGCTGCGCAAGCCCGTTCGGCACCGTCGGTCCGGCGGTCGCTCCGTTCTGATTGACCGCGGTGCCGCGAATCACACCCCAGATCCGGTCACTGCCGGCCACCGCTTCGCGAAGCCGCTTGAGGACGATCATCCCACAACCCTCGCTGCGGACAGCCCCGTCCGCAGAGGCGTCGAAGGTCTTGCACCGGCCCTCCGCCGACAGCAGGCCCAACTCCACCATCTCTTTCGCCAACCCGAGCGAGAAGATGGCGTTGACGCCTCCGACCAGCGCCAGGTCCACTTCACCCTGTCGCAGGGCTGCAACGGCCTGGTGCACGGCGACCAGTGACGCGGCACAGTTGAGGACGACCGGCATCGTCGGCCCCATGAGCCCCAGCTTGTAGGCAACCCCGCCGAGCGCCATGGAATTTGCGGTGCCGAGGTAGTTGAGATCGCGGCCGCCCGCCAGCATCATGAGGTCGCGGTACTCGCTGGTTGCGATACCCGCGTAGACGCCGGTGCTGCTGCCCCGCAGGCTCTCCAGATCGATGCCCGCATCCTCGAGCGCCCGCCAACTCGTCTCCAGGAGCAGCCGCTGCTGTGGGTCCATCATGCGCGTTCCGATCGGGGTCATGCCGAAGAAGCGCGCGTCGAAGCGGTCGATTCCTTCGACGAACCCGCCGCGGCTCCAGGCGTTGTCCGCGGCAGCGGGGTCGCCCGCGATGCCGGCCCATGACCCGTGGTCCTGCCGCCCGTTCGTCACCGCGTCGTGGCCGGCTTCAAGCTGGCTCCAGAAGGCCTGAAGATCCGGGGCGCCAGGGAAACGGCACGCCATGCCGATGACGGCGATCCCATCGTCCTCCTGCGGGACGAACGGTGGCGGCGTCGGCACGGTTGCGGGCGCGGGCGGGGTGGCTGGCTCGGGCGCGGCGGCCGCCTCGCCGAGCGCGTCCAGCAGGTGGCTGGCGAGATCGGAAATGGTCGGATAGTCGAATACCAGCGTATTCGGTACGGCGTAAACCTCGGAGAGCGTCCGGTTGAGGCGGTTCCGCAGTTCAACCGCCATCAGGGAGTCCATCCCCAGGTCGAAGAACCCAACCGTGGGTGCCGGTGCCGACGGCAGTCTCAGCACGGCCTGGACTTCCCGCTGCACGAAGGACACGAGCAGGGTCTCGCGCTCCGCGGCCGGTGTCGCCGCGAACCGGGCAAGCAAGTCTTCCGATGAGGACGCGTCATCGTCGTCCGTGGCGACAGAGAGCAGGTCCTCCAGCAGCGGCGGACGGCCTCCGACGGTTTCTCCGAACACCGGCCAGTCCACCTGCGCCACCACGCTGCCCGTCGCATCCTGCCGCAGCAGGCCCTCGAACGCCAGGAAACCCTGCTCGGGCGTGAACCAGCCGGTGCCTGATGCCTCTCGCCGCCCGGCGATCCGTTCGCGCTGTTCCTCCGCCTCGCCCAGCTCCGACCATGCACCCCAGGCAATGGCCTGCCCCGGAAGCCTCAGCGCGCGCCGGTGAGCGGCCAGCTGGTCGAGGAAGGCGTTGGCCGCTGCGTGGTTGGCCTGGCCCGGGTTGCCCAGGACTCCGGCGACGCTGGAGAACAGGACGAACATGTCCAGATCGCGATCCACCGTCGCCCTGTGCAGGTGCCAGGCCCCGAGCATCTTGGGCCACAACACGGTCTGGAAGCTCTCCCAGCTCTGGTTCCCGAGGGCGGCGTCCGACAGCACGCCGACGCTGTGGATCACGCCGGCGAGTGGCGGGAGCGCGCCGTCCATTCGTCCCAGCATGGCATCGACAGCAATTGTATCCGTCACGTCCGCAATCTCGACCTCGATTCCGAACCCGCGGGCGCGCAGCGCCTCGATGGCTTCTTCCGCCGCCGGGTCCGGCGCCCTGCGGCCGTTCAGCACGACCATGCCCGCGCCGCGCTCGGCAAGCCATTCGGCCAGTGCCAGGCCGATCCCACCCAGCCCGCCCGTCACCAGATACGTCCCGTCCCGCCGCAGCCGTCCCCCCGCGAGCGGCGGCGTTGTGAGCACGATCTTGCCGATGTGGCGTGCCGCGCGCATGTAGTCCATCGCCGCGCTCGTTTCGGCCAGGGGCCATATGGTGTGCCTGAGCGGTGCAAGTTCGCCCGTTGCGACGCGCGCCAGCACGTCTCTCAGGGCCGCACCCGGCGTCTCGGGATCGTGCTGCTTCAGGGTGTAGAGATCGAGGATCGCGTAGGCGACATCGGGACGCAGCGCCGCCATCTCGTCCTCGCTGAGGATGTCCCGCCTGGCGAGCTCCACGAAGCGGCCGCCCTTTGCGAGACAGGCAAGGCTCGCCTCGATGAAGCCCTCGCCCGTCAGGCTGTTGAGAACGACGTCGACCCCGGCCCCGTCGGTGGCGTCGAGAATATCCTGGCCGAACGCGGTCGAGCGGCTGTCGAACACGTGCTCGACGCCGATCGAGCGGAGGTACTCACGCTTGGGCGCGCTGGCCGTCGCGAACACTTCGGCCCCCGCGGCCCGGGCCAGCTGGATGCCCGCGAGCCCGACGCCGCCCGCGCCGGCGTGAATCAGCACCCGGTCCCCGGCTTCGAGCCCGGCCAGCTCGTAGGACAGCACGCAGGTTACGAATACCGACGGGATCGTGGCGAGCGCCGTCGCGGACACGTTCGGCGGCACCAGGGCCACCAGTTCCTCCCGCGTCACCACTTCCTCACCGAACGTGCCGAACGCGAATCCGGCCACGCGATCTCCGACGGAGACGGTGCCCACGTCGGCACCGGTCTCGACGATCCGGCCGCAGAACTCTTCACCGAGCGATCCCTCTTCCTCGACCAGGCCCATGGCCCGGAACACGTCCAGGAAATTGAGCCCGCATGCCTCGACCTCGGCGCGCACTTCCCCGGGCTCCAGGGCACGGCTCGTCAGCGGCTCGATCTCCAGTGTCTCGATCGCTCCGCCCTCGCCGGGCGCCAGCACCCAGTTCGCATCCTCCGGCAACGCGAGGCGCTCCACGCCGGCGCCTGCCCGGACGAGCCGTGCCGCCCGGCGGCGCCCCTCACGATGGGCAATGTGGTTCTCCGCATCGGGGAACAGCACTTCGTCCGCGAGCACAGCGTGCGGTTGCGCCGCTTCGGGATCGAGATCGAGCATCCGCGGTTGCAACTGCGGCGCCTCGCGCGCCACAACCTTGCCGAAGCCCCAGAGGGGAGCGCCGGCCAGTTGCCCGATCCGTTCCCGCTCGAGCACCTGCGCACCCCGGGTGACGAACCACACGCCCTTCTCGGGAGCTGCATCCGCGTCCGCGATGCCCTGCACAAGCGCGAGCGCGCTCGCCGCCGCCCGCCTGGCGTCCGCCGCGATGTCCGCGGTTGTCGCCGCGGCCCCGTGGCCGTCCTGTGCGACAAGGTGCACCGCGCCGGCGAACGGCACATCGGAAGGGAGGTCCTCGATGAGCGATCGCCACGATTCGCGCCGCTCGATCTCGACGGCGGCCGTGGCGACCCCGGCCTCGCCCGTCGCCGCCGCCTCAAGGCCCTCCGGATCGTCGCCCGCCAGCACCACACGCTGGTTCTGTGCCGCCAGTTCCGCCGCCAGCGCCGCCGCCATTCCGCCCCGGTCGGCGGCCAGTACCCAAACACCCTCGGGCAAGTCGATCTCGGCAGGACCCTGCGCCACGATCACACCCCGATCCGGCAGGCCGGCAACCTCCTGCAGGTCCAGGCCGAGAACCTCGGATTCGGCAAAGCCCGTGTCGCTGAGCGCCTGTTTCCACACCTCGGGTCCCGCAAGCGCATGGTTCGCGCGGTAACGGTCGTCGAACCGCCACCATCCGTCCAGCTGTCCGAAGATCAGATCCATCCAGCCCCTGCCTCGCTGGTTCTCGAGCGCCACCAGCAGCCCTGAGGGCGCCAGCAGCGCGCGGCAGTGGGCCAGCGTCTCGTCCAGATGGCGCGTGGCGTGCAGGACGTTGGCCGCGATGACGAGGTCGTAGGCGTGTGCCTCGAAACCCTGGTCCATCGGGTCCTTCTCGATGTCCAGCACCCGGTAGTCGATCGACGCGTCCTCGGCGGTGAAGCGCGCCTCCGCCTCCGCGAAGAAGCCCGCGGAGATGTCGGTGTACATGTAGTCGAACCGTCCTGCGGCAAGCTCGGGCAGGACGTATTCGGTCGCCGAGCCGATCCCGGCACCCACCTCCAGCACGCGCAGGCGCCTGTCCGCCGGCAACTCGTCGACGAGCGTGCCAACGACCTCGCCCAGCATCCGGTTCGCCGCGCGCCAGACGGCCGCGCGCCGATAGAGGTCGGCGGCCGTCGGTTCCGCATCGCCGAACAGCAGCGACAGCGGATCCGCGTTGCCGCGAAGCACATCGGGCAACGCGCCGGCACAGCGCCGAAACAGCCCGATCTCGTTCGTCGCGTGCGGCAGGCGACGCTCCGTCTCTCTCAGAAACGACTCCACATCCAGCGGCATTTCATCGGGCCGCGGATCGCCCGTTCCGACGGTTACGACGAAACCTCCCCCATTCGCCCGCAACACGCCTGAACGAGCGAGAATCTCGAGCATGCGGCGCAGCAGATTCCCGTGCTCGGGCAAGACCCCGAGGCGTTCGCGCAGCTCCTCCGGATCCACCGTGGCGCCCGCCTTGCGCTCCCATCCCAGCGACTCGAGGGCCGACAGCGCGTAGCACCACGACACCCGTTCCATTGCCTGCTGCAGGTCGGTTTCGTCTTCGATCTCCACTCCCTCGGCGGCCAGGTACCGGGAGAACGGCAGGGAGCGCGACGCCGCGGCCGACGGTTGCGGGAGGAAATCCGCCGCCGGCATGCCGGGCGGCAGGGCGCTGTCGCGCCACACGACTTCGTAGAGCAGGTCCTCCACGCCCTCCACCGCGGGGAGCAGCGCGCCCCGTGTCGCCCGCTTCACCGTGTATCCGGTAAGCGTGCCGATCCTCGATCCACCAAGGTCGTACAGGGTGATGTCCGCGCTCAGCACTTCGGGGATACCGGCACCCGCGCTGTCCGGCGCCTCCCGCATGCGGACATGGCACAGCACCCGGTCCGGCAGCTCTTCCGGCACCGAGAGGCGCTCCCACCCGAAGGGCAGATAGGTGACGTCCTCATCGGACCCGAACGTTTCGCGGGCCGCACCCATCACTTGAAAGCACCCGTCCAGCATGAGCGGGTGAAACGCCAACCCGCTGCGGCCGGCTGCGTCCGGGAGCGATACCTCGCCCAGTGCTTCGCCCGGTCCGGCCCAAAGCGCCCCCAGAGTCCGGAAGGACGGGCCGAGATCGATCCCGACCTCCGCCTTGGCGCGGTAGTAGGCCGGAAGATCCACCGGCGCCAGATCGGTCCTGAGCCGTGCGAGGTCCGGCGATGCGGCGAGCGGCGCCGGATCCACGCCGGCGCCGGTCGAGACCTGGCCCTCCGCGTGCAGCGTCCATTCCCCGTCGGCCGCACCCCTGCTCAGAATCCGGACGCGGCGCGACCCGTTCTCTGCCGCACGGTCCAGCAGCACCTGCAGCCGCCGACCCTCTTCCTCGCTTGCGTCTCCGTCGCCCCGCTCCGGAAAGACGAGCGCACTCTGCATCTGGAAATCCTCGACGACTGCCGGTCCGGGGCTCTCGACGGTACAGGCCGACGCGGCCATGGCGCCATGGAGCGCGCCGGGCACCACCACCCGGTCGAACACGCGGTGGTCGCCGAGCCACGCCGGGTCCGAGGGAAACAACTCGGTGTCGAAGCTGATCTCGCCGCTGGCCGACTCGTGTCGGCTGCCGAGGAGCGGGTGATCGGCGCTGGAGCGCCGCCGTCTCGGTGTGTCGATCCAGTATCGGTCACGGCGGAACGGATAGCCCGGCAGCGAGATTCTGCGCCGTGACTCGCCGGCGAACAGCCCGCCGAAGCGTATCGGCAGCCCCGCCTCGTACGCGCCCGCGACCGCCGCGAAGAAGGCGTCCTCGGCTTCCGTCGCCGAGACGTTGCGGCCGGGGCGCTTGAGGCTGGACAGCGCCAGGGGGGGCGCGGGGGTCCCTGCCGACCCGGGCCAGGCGAGCGTTGTCATCGGCCCGAGCACCGAGTGCGGACCGATCTCCACGACCGCGTCCACTCCCAGCCCCGCGAGGGTCTCGACGCACGCACGGAACGCGACCGGCGCGCGCATCTGCCGGCGCCAATACGCCGCGTCCAGCGCCTCGTCCGAACCCACCATCCGTCCGGTGAGATTGCTGATGAAGGGGAGCGACGGCGCCGCAAAGGACAGCCGCGAAAGCGCGTCCTCCAGATCGTCCAGCGCGGGCTCGATCATGGCGCTGTGGTAGGCGGGGCTCTTGCGCAGCCGCGCAACGCGGATCCCGGCCGCCTCCAGCCGCTTGAGGAGCGCGGCGACCTCGGCCGCCGGACCGCTGATGACCTGATGCGCGCCGTTGTCGGCTGCGATGCAGAGGCCGATGCCCTGTGACGTGGCATTGTGCTCGTCGAGCGCTTCCGCGACCTGGGCGGCCGGAGCGAACACCGCGCCCATCGCGCCCTCGCCGGGCAGGGCGCCGACCAGCTCGCCCCGCACGGCCGCAAGCCGGAGACCGTCCTCCAGGCCGAACACGCCCGCGGCATGGGCCGCCGCGATCTCGCCGAGGCTGTGTCCCAGCACCACGTCCGGCCGGATGCCGAGGCTCGACCACAGCGCCGCAAGCGCGCATTCGAGCGCGTAGATCGCCGGCTGCTTCCAGCGCGGATCGTCCAGCTCTCCCGCGGCGGCGGGGCGGCCGAACATCACGTCCAGGAGCGAGGCGTTGCGCTCTTCCCGGAGCATTTCGTCGCACCGGTCGAGCACCGCGCGCACCACCGGCTCGCTCGCGTACAGGGCCGCTCCCATGCCCGGCCACTGACTGGCCTGTCCGCCGTAGGCAAAGGCGATCTTCCGTCCCGCCGTCGGCCGCGACTCCGCACCCGGATCCTCTTCCGGCGAGACGATCGCGCGCAAACCCGCGCGCAACGACGCGCCGTCCCGGAACACCACACCGGCCCGGTGATCGAAGTGGCTCCGCCCGACGCTGGCCGTCCACGCCATGTCGGAGAGAAGCGGGTCACCCGTGCCGCCACCGGCGGTCCCGGCCGATGCCATCCCGACTCCTTCGTCGACCCAATCGAGATACCGCTGTGCCAGGTCGCGGAGCGCCCCATCGGACCTGCCGGAAAGCGGCAAGATCCTTGTCACGCGGGCGGGCGGCTCATCCGCTCGCGGCACCGGCGGGGGGCCGGCATCCGTGCCCTGGGCCGCCAGCGGAACTTCGACCGGCATGGCGGGACCGACCGGCCACCCCGCCACGCGCCCCTCCAAGAGGATGTGAGCGTTCGTCCCCGACCAACCGAAGCCGCTCACTCCCGCCAGCGGAAGCCGGCCGGAACGGAGCGGCCACTCCATCCGTGCTCCGGCCACCCGCAGGGGAATCCGGTCCCAGTCGATCTGCGGGCTCGGGTCATTGAAGTGCAGGTGCTTCGGAATCGTGCGCCTTCCCATCGACAGCACGGCCTTGATTACGCCCGCCACGCCCGCCGCCGCCTCCAGGTGTCCGATGTTCGTCTTCACCGAGCCGATCAGGAGGGGGCGATCCGCCGCGCGTCCCCTGCCATACGCCGCCGCAGTCGCGCGCGCCTCGATCGGGTCCCCCACCTCGGTTCCCGTGCCGTGCGCCTCCACGTAGTCGACATCGGCGGGCTCCAGCCCCGCTCGCAGGAGCGCGTCCTCGATACACCTTTCCTGCGCTTCCTGGCTCGGCACCGTCAGGCCCGGCGTCGCGCCGTCCTGGTTCACCGCGGTGCTGCGGATCACGGCCCAGATCCGGTCGCCGTCCGCCACGGCCTCGCCGAGCCGCTTCAGGACCAGAATGCCGCATCCTTCCCCCCGCACGTAGCCGTTTGCCCCCGCGTCGAAGGTGGCGCACCGGCCATCCGGCGACAGCATCCCGGCGTTCGCGCGCATTTCGAACAGCTGGGCCGACAGGATCACATGCACGCCGCCCGCCAGCGCCAGGTCCGCCTCTTCCCGCTGCAGCCCCGACACGGCCTGGTGGATCGCCACCAGCGACGACGAACAGGCGGTGTCCAGAGCCATCGCCGGCCCGTTCAGCCCCAGCGCGAAGGCAACCCGTCCGATCGCGGTGTTGAACGACGTTCCCGTGACCGAATAGAGGCTTGCGGCCGGCTCCGTCGGCTCTCCCGCGTCCAGGACCAGCGCCCGGTAGTCATAGTTGCTGATGCCCGCGTAGACGCCTGTGCGGCTGCCTTTCAGCCGATCAGGATCGATCCCGGCATCCTCGAGCGCCTGCCAGCTCGTCTCGAGCATCATGCGCTGCTGCGGGTCCAGCCGTTGCGCCTCGACCGGCGAGATGCGGAAGAACGAGGCGTCGAACTCGTCGAGCCGGTCGAGGAAGCCGGCGAACCGACAACCCCTCGCGACCTTGTCGTCGGAAAAGAGCTGTCCCGCTCGCCCCACTCCGGAGCCCGGAACCCCCTCGGTCACGGCGTTCACGCCGGCTTCCAGCACACGCCAGAATGCCTCGATATCGTTAGCGCCGGGAAACCGGCAGGCCATTCCTACGATCGCGATGGGCTCGGAGGTCACTCTGGGCATGATGCAAACTCCAGGCGTCTTGAGGCAGACCGGCGCACAGGTTGTATTGTTGTCGGGATCACGGAACTCGCGAAAGAGTTCCCGACAACCCCGTCGCCGCTAACGGCCAATATAGCGATCGCCCCAAACGTGCCATTCCTGATCGCCGCACTCCTGACCCTCGCGGTCGGACCTCTGCTCAGCGAGGCGCCGCGCGGTCGAATCGATTTGGGCCCTGTGCTCGACGGGCTCGTCATGGCCGCCATTCCGGGGCTGATCTTCCTGGAATTCGTGCCGTCGGCCTTGGGAAAGGGGGACTGGAGTGTCCTCCTCGCCCTCGCGGCCGGGTTGGCGCTTCCGATTGCGGTCGAGCGATCCACCCGGGGCGCGGGCGGGATGACCCACCGCTGGGCCCTGCTGGCCGGCCTTTCGGGTGTTGCCATTCACGCGGCGGTGGACGGGGCGGCGCTGGCGACGCTCCCGGCCGATGGGCCCGTCTCGCTCCCCCTGGCTGTCGTGCTGCACCGGTTGCCGGTCGGCGCGGCGGTGTGGTGGCTGGTCACGAAGGAGATGGACCGGCGGGCTGCGATCGGGGCCCTGATCGCGCTCATGGCCTCGACCGTGTTGGGGTATGCGCTCGGTGGAGAGGCCGCATGGACCGCGGCCGGAGAGGGAGGGGTCAAGCTGTTCCAGGCCGCCGTGGGAGGATCGCTGGTCCACGTCGTGATGCATCAGCGCGCGGCGGCCGCGGGGGCGCTGAGCCGTCGCCGCGAAGGTTGGGGTGCGATCATCGCCGTGGCGATCCTGCTGGCCTGTTTCGTCGTGCGGATGGATGCGCAGACGGACGGGGCCGGGGGGTTTCTCCACCGGCTGTACGTCCTGTCGGCCGAGAGCGCACCCGCGCTGCTTTTGGCGTACCTCTGCGCGGGCCTCATGAGTGCGTTCCTGCCGGAGCGATCCGTGCGCTGGATGGAACGTGGAGGCGGCATCTCCCAGGCGGGACGGGGCATGCTGATCGGTTTGCCTTTCCCGATCTGTTCGTGCGGGGTGGTGCCCCTCTACCGCAGTCTGATCCAACGCGGCGCCCCCCCGGCCGCGGCCATGGCCTTTCTCGTGGCCACGCCCGAACTCGGCGTCGACGCGATCATGCTGTCCATCCCGCTGCTGGGCCCTCAGGTCACCGTGCTGCGTCTCGTTACCGCGGCCCTGGTGGCGCTGCTTGTGGGCTGGTGGGTGGGTGGCCGACTGAAGGCGGCGGAGCACGGCCCCGAACCGGCGAACGTGACGAGCGAGGGGCCGGGCACATCCCGCCGGCTTGCCGCTGCGCTGCGGACCGGAACCGGCGAGGTGGTCGACCACACGGCGCCCTGGATCCTCCTCGGGCTCGGCGTGGCGGCCCTCGTGACCCCATTGCTGGAGAGTGGCTGGCTGGGCGGTCTGCCGCCGGTCGCGGATGTCCTCCTGTTCGCCCTCCTGGGGTTCCCGACCTATGTGTGCGCGGCCTCGGCCACACCGCTGGTCGCTGCGTTCCTGGCCACCGGGCTGTCTCCCGGCGCGGGCATCGCCTTTCTCATCACGGGACCGGCCACCAACGTCTCCACGCTGGGTCTGCTGAGCAGCCTCCACGGGAGACGCGCCGCGGTTTCCTTCGCCGCGGTCATGGTGACGCTCGCGGTCACGTCCGGCATCGCGGTCAACACGGCCTACGGCGCCCTGTCGGTTCCTTCGCTGGCGGAACTCACCGAGGAGCTGCCCAGCCTGCTCCAGCAGGTCAGCCTGCTGCTGCTTGCCGGCCTCTTCCTTCGCTCGGTGGTCCGCCGTGGACTGCGCAGCTTCGTGGGCGAACTCAGGGAAGGGCTTGGGTGGGCGCACTAAAACGCGTCCAACAGGCACAATCGCCGAACTGCAGATGTAATGTCAATATTACATCATGTCATGTTGTCATTACGATATCTCTACCAGATCGGCAACGGCGCCAGACGAACCTTCGCAGCGCGCTCCATGAATCCATGTGTGTACGCGCGAATGTGCGTCCCCCTCCGGTATACCTCGAGCATGTAGAGCTGGCTGGTCGGCAACGACTCGAGCTGGGCCCATCCTCCGATCAGCGGGAACTCGTCCAGATAGACCGTCGGCTCGACCACGCCGCCACGACTGTAGATGCACCGGTTGATCCCGCACGGTGTCGTGAACACCCCGGGCCGTGAGTCCACGAAATCGGCAGCCGTCCAGTAGGGGCTGCTCGCGAGTTCCTCCTGGTCGTACGCCCAGACGATGTGTGCGGAAGCCCGCCGCCGCCGGTCGAAGCGGTTCGTCACGATCTCGAGGCCCTCCAGGAGAATGGGATCGGGTCTGATGCGCAGATGCACCGTGTTGCCGGAGGCGTCGGCCTCAATCGCGACGATCAACGTCTCGTACCCGAGCCGCTCGACCGTTACGACATGGGTGCGGGAGCCGATCTCGCAGAGCAGAAATCGGCCGTCGTCGGTGGTGAGAGACCCCCAATCCGACGCCGCGACCGATACGTATGCGCCTTCCAGCGGCGCTTCGGTGCTCGCATCGACGACCACCCCGACGATTCGGGCCTCGTCGTCTTCGCATACAGGCGTCTGCTGTGCGTCAGCCCGGTGCGGAAACCCGGCGAAAGCGCACAGAACGACCAGCGACGGCATGAGATTGATCAGGCGCGGCTTTGACATGCGGCAGGCTCGGTTCGGAAGTGGTTGCCGGGTCTCCCCGGTTGGATGGGCGGGGCAGCGATGGACTGGCCTGTGCAAAAAATACCCTGACCGGTATCCTAAGGTTCCGTTGGACCGTCCGCATGCCCGACGTGCCGGGCAGGCCGGCGGGTGGCGCAGGCGCCCCTGTCAGCCCAGCTTGCTGTCGACAAGCGATCAACCGCCATCTGGAGATGTCTGTCCCATGATTCCTCGACTCGCCGGGTGCGCTCTCGCGGCGGCCCTCGCCCTCCTCCCCACCCTTGCCGCTGCCCAGTTCGTCGAACCGGCACCAGACCGCGCCGAGGGCGACGGCCCCTTCAACCGGCTCGTCATCCGCGGCGCGATCGTCATCGACGGCACCGGTGCGCCTCCCCGCGGCCCCGTCGACATCGTCATCGAGGGCAACCGCATCGCGCAGATCGCGGGAGTCGGCTACCCGGGCCTGCCCATCGACGAATCCCGCCGCCCCGCCCCGGGCGACCACGAAATCGACGCACACGGCATGTACGTCCTGCCAGGCTTCGTCGACCTGCACCTGCATACCGGCGGCCTCCCCAAGACCCCGCAGGCCGAGTACGTCTACAAGCTCTGGATGGCGCACGGCGTCACCGCCGGACGCGGCATCGAGTACGGCCCGGTCGACTTCTCGCTTTCCGAACGCGAACGCGCCAACAACAACGAGATCACGGCGCCGCGCATGTTCGTGTACCAGCGTCCGGGACAGGGCTGGGACCGCGGACCCGTATTCACGCCGGAACAGGCCCGCGACTGGGTCCGCTCGGCGCACGACCGGGGCATCGACGGGATCAAGTTCGTGGCCTACGCGCCCGAGATCATGGAGGCGCTCCTCGACGAGGCCAACCAGCTCGGGATGGGCAGCGTGGCCCACCTCGCGCAACTCGGGGTCGCGCAGATGAACGCCATCGACGCCGCGCGCCTCGGCCTCGGCACCGTCACGCACTTCTACGGGCTCTTCGAGGCGCTGTACGACGACCACGACGTCCAGCCATGGCCGTCCGACATGAACTACGCCAACGAGCAGCACCGCTTCGGCCAGGTCGCGGCCCAGTGGGACCTGATCCACGCGCAGGGAAGCGACGAGTGGAACGCGATGCTGGAGGAACTCCTGTCGTACGACGTCATCCTCGACCCCACCATGACCGCCTACCTGGCCAGCCGGGACGTGATGCGCGCCCGCACCGCCGAATGGCACGAGCGCTACACGCTGCCCAGCCTGTGGGACTTCTACGAGCCCAGCCGCGCGAACCACGGTTCGTACTACTACGACTGGACCACTCACGACGAGATCCGGTGGAAGAACTTCTACCACATCTGGATGGCGCTGCTCGACGACTACAAGGACATGGGTGGCCGCGTCACCGTAAGCTCCGACGCCGGCTTCATCTACAACCTCTTCGGCTTCTCCACCATCGAAGAGATGGAGCTGCTCCAGGAGGCCGGATTCCACCCGCTCGAGGTCATTCGCGGCGCGACCATGCACGGCGCCGAAGCCATCTTCGACCCCAAGGGCCAGATGCCCGAATTCGGGATCGTGCGCGAAGGCCTGCTGGCCGACCTCGTGATCTCGCCCGAGAACCCGATCGAAAACCTCAAGGTTCTGTACGGCACGGGCCACGAGCGCCTCAACCCCGAAACGGGCGTCAAGGAGCGCATCGGCGGGATCAAGTACACGATCAAGGACGGGATCATCTACGACGCCAGGCAGCTGCTCGAGGACGTGGCGCGCATGGTGGAGGAGCAGAAGAGGCAGCGCGCGGCGGCATCGGGCGGATGAGGACGAGGGGCCGGGCGCGCGGATAGTGTACGCCAGCCTGCTGTTCCGGAGCCCGTCCTGAGCGAGTCGGCGCGGGGCCACGGCGCTGTTTTCGGGCCGGGAACCCGCAAGCTCCTTGTCGCGCTCGCCATGTTGACCATGGTGGTGCCGCTGGCCATCAATCTGTACCTGCCCGCCCTTCCGGAAATCGCGCTGGCTTTCGGCGTGGACGTTCCGCGCATCCAGGTGTCGGTGGGCGTGTTTCTGCTGGGGCTGGGACTGGGGCAGTTCGCTGGTGCTCCCATCGCCGACCGGTACGGCCGGAGGAGCACAGCCATGACCGGTATGGCAATTCTTGCCATCGGCACGACCGGCATCCTGTTCTCCGGATCCGTCGAGTCATTCTTCGTGCTCAGGACGCTGCAGGGCGTGGGAGCGGGGGTCGCGTTCGTCAACATCGGCGCCGTGGTCGGCGACCTCTTCGAACGGCAACGCGGGGCGCGGGTGCTCGGCGCCATAAGCGCGGTCCAGGCGGTCCCCCGGCTGATCGGCCCGATTTCCGGGGCGGCGCTGGCGATGGCTTTCGGCTGGCGATCAACCTTCCTGGCTCTTCTGCTGTATTGCCTGGCGGCGGGGTGCGCATTGTGGTCATGGCTTCCCGAGACGGTTCCGCAAACCGGTGCGGCGCCCGAGCGATCCCTGCTTCGCCAGGCGACTCGGGGCTACCGGAAGGCACTCGGCCACACCCGCGCACTGGGCTACGTCTTCTGCCTGGCCTGCTCGACCGCATGCCTGCTGGTCTATGTGAACGATGGAGCGTTCATCCATACGGTGTGGTTCGGCCTGAGTCCGACCCAATTCAGCGGATTCCTCGCCGCGAACGTCGTCGCGCTGGTGCTGGGCACCGTCATCAACTTTCGACTCCTCCGGAAGCATGACGCGCATCTGGTCACCCGGAGGGCTTGTGTCCTGCAATTCCTCGCAACGGGGACGCTGCTCGCGCACGTGACCCTGATGACGCCCTCCCTGCCGATTGTCGTCGCGCTTCTGATGGCATCGTCCGGCGTGCTGGGCATGATCACGGGCAACGCGGCCGCCTGCTATCTGGAGTACTTCCCCGGGATCCGTGCGACCGCGTCCGGAGTCGCGGGGAGCCTGCAATTCCTGCTGGGTGGCGCGGCTGGCACGGCGCTCAGCGTTTTCCACACCGGGACGCTGGCGACGGTCGCCATTGCGTCGACCCTCTGTGCCTTCCTCGCAATCCTGGCGCTGGCAGGGGCGAGACCCGCACCCGCTCCGCGGCCGTGACCGCGAAGCCGCTCTGGATCCCGTCACGGGAACGCACCCGTGCGAGCAATCTCGCCGCCTTCGCGGCCTGGCTGGCGGAAGAGGGCGGCCCTTCCCCCGACCTTCCCCGCCCCCCCGACCCCTACCACGCCCTCTGGCGCTGGTCGATCGAGGACCAGGAGGCCTTCTGGAGCGCGGCCTGGGACTGGTTCGGCATCGTCGGCGAGCGCGGCGGCCGCGTGCTCGTCGACGGCGATCACATGCCCAGCGCCCGCTACTTCCCGGACGCGCGGCTCAACTTCGCCGAGAACCTCCTGCGCCGCCGCACGGACGACCCCGCCATCATCGCCTGGGCCGAGGACGGCCGGCGCCGGGTGGTGAGCTGGCGGGAGCTGCACGACATCACCTCGCGCCTCGCCCAGGCCATGCGCGACGCGGGCGTCGGTCCCGGCGACCGTGTCGCCGCGCTGCTTCCCAACGTGCCCGAGGCGGTCGCGGTCCTCCTCGCGGCCGCCTCGATCGGCGCGGTCCTGTCCACCGCGTCACCCGACTTCGGCGCGCGCGGAGTGATCGACCGCTTCGGCCAGGTCGGCCCCCGCCTCCTCTTCGTCACGGACGGGTACGGCTACCGCGGCAGGCGCTTCGAGACCCTGTCCCGCGTGCCGGAGATCCTGGACGGGCTGCCCACGGTCGAGCGCACGGTCGTGGTGCCGAATCCGGGCCAGGCGCCTGCCATCCCCGACGGTGTCCCGTTCGACACTTTCATCCGCCCCTTCGAGGCCCGCGAGATCGATTTCGTGAGGCTTCCCTTCGATCACCCGCTCTACATCCTCTTCTCCTCGGGCACCACGGGCGTGCCCAAGTGCATCGTGCATCGCGCGGGCGGTGTGCTGTTGCAGCACATCAAGGAGCACCAGCTCCACTGCGACATCAAGGCGGGCGACCGCGTCTTCTACTTCACCACGCTGGGCTGGATGATGTGGAACTGGCTTGTATCGGCGCTCGCGTCCGAGGCGACGATCCTGCTGTGGGACGGATCGCCCGTGCACCCCGGCAACGACGCCCTCTTCGACTTCGCCGACGGCACCGGAATGACGCTGATGGGGGTCTCGCCCGGCTACCTCGGGGCGTTGCGCAAGGAGGGCGTCAGCCCCTGCGACACCCACCGCCTGTCGTCGCTGCGGACGCTGCTCTGCACCGGATCGCCCCTGGCGGCGGCGGGCTTCGAGTACGTCTATGAGCACGTCAAGCGCGATGTGCACCTCGTGTCGATCTCGGGTGGCACCGACCTCTGCGCGTGCTTCGTCGGGGCGATCCCCGGCTGGCCGGTTCGCGCGGGCGAGATCCAGGGGCCGGCGCTGGGAATGGCCGTTGACGTCTTTTCGCCCGGCGGGTCTTCGATGGAGGAGGGAAAGGGCGAACTCGTCTGCACCCGGCCCTTCCCGTCGCTGCCGCTGGGCTTCCTGAACGACGACGATGGGAGCCGCTACCTGGGCACCTACTTCGAGCGGTTTCCCGGGATCTGGCATCACGGCGACTACGCGGAAAAGACCGGCACGGGCGGGTACGTGATCCACGGCCGCTCCGACGCCACGCTGAACGTGCACGGCGTGCGGATCGGCACGGCGGAGATCTACCGCCCGGTCGAGGGCATGCCCGAGGTGGCCGAGGCGCTCGCGGTTGGCCAGCGCCGGGGCGAGGGCACGCGCATGGTGCTCTTCGTCCGGCTGGCGCCCGGGCTGCGTCTCGACGACGCGCTGCGCGACCGGATCCGCACGGTGCTGAGGACGCAGGCGAGCTCGCGGCACGTGCCCGCCAGAATCGTTCAGGTCGACGACATCCCGCGGACCCGCAGCGGCAAGATTGTGGAGTTGGCCGTCACGGCGGTCGTGCACGGCGAGCCGGTGAAGAACGTGGAGGCGCTGGCCAACCCGGAGGCACTGGAGCAGTTCCGGGGGCGGGTGTAGCGGGTCTTCAGTTCGGCTCGCTGGCTGCCTCCGCCCGTGCCAGCAGCAGCGCCGACCCCTCCGCCATCTCGCGGTAGTACTGGACGAAACGCCTCGTCTCGGTCGCGTCGTAACTGGCCAGGTTCTCCGCCCAGCGGTAGCCGATCGGCTGGAACCAGAGCTCGGCTTCGACGGCGAAGGGGGCATCCGCCGAGTCCACGGGAACCGTGTAGTGCACGCGGTCGGAGCCGGCGACGAAGTCCGGGTCTTCCGCGGCGATCCCGACCACCTGCACGCGGGCGTCGGCGCGCGCTGGATCGAAGCCGTCGGGGAGGATGCGGTTGTCCTTCACCCACTGGTGCGCCGACATGAGTCCGGTGGTGACGGTGCCGTCGCCGTCGACCATGACGCCCTGGTAGACCTGCACCTCGTCAGGTGACGTGATGACCGTGTGATGCGGTTCGTAGCCGGCGCCGTCGGCGTCGTGGTCGTCGCCCGCGACGCGGCCGTCGGCGGACAGCGCGCCCGATTCGAACACGCGGTCTCCCCACCTGTCCGTGACCGCGAAGCGCAGCCACGCCCGCCGGGACGGGTAGGCGGTCGGGAACTTGTGGCCGGCCTGGTTGCGCACCGTCACCGTAGCCTCGAGGCGTCCTCCGCCCAAACCCACACCGCTGAGTTCGACGGTGGCGGTGGCGGTGCGCAGGTGGTCGGCGGTGCGCTGGGCCGCGAGTTCCATCTCCTGGGGCAGCGCGGTGACGCCGAGCTCCTCCCGGTAGCGGTTGAGCATGCGCAGCATGAAGAAGTTGCCGCCGCGGAAAACGTGGCGGGAGACCTCGGGACGGGCGCGGCCGAGCACGCGGGTAACCGGGACTTCCTCGCCGACCTCGGGCATGTGGCAGTCCTGGCAGCTGTGCTCCCGCTCGGCGCCCTCGGCGTAGATGCTGGCCTGCCACTCCAGGTAGGGCGCCTGCTCCGGGAACGCCGGGCCGCTCCCGCCGGGCCGCACGGGGTGGGTGATCACGGTGTGGCACGACGCGCACAGCCCGGACGAAGTGACGTGTTCACCCAGCGTGGGGCGGAAGCCGGTCGCCGAATGCATGATTCCGACGCCGCCTTCGTCGGGCTCGAAGGGGCCGAAGACGGGACGGCCCTCGGGAGGCGTTTCAGCTGAAACGTCGAAACGGGCCGTGAAGGTCTCCTCGCTGCCCAGGCCGTCGGGCTGGATCTGGTGGCATAGCGAGCACGAGACCCCATCGGCGGCGAGATCGGCGTAGGGTCCCTCGGCGCCCGCGATCGGCAGGTTCGCGAACACCTCGCCCGGTCGTCCCTCCTGAAGCGCGGCGATGGTCGCCATGGGCATGTGGCAGCGCGCGCACTCGCCCTCGATCTCGGCGGCGGCCTCGGGGTAGTCCATGATCTCGCGCCGCACCGCCGCCTGGAAGTAGGGGTCGCGGGCGGCGTTGGCCATCATCGAGGCGCGCCAGTCGAATCCGATCGAGACGTCGACGCCGCCGGCGGCGGTCACGTCCTTGTGGCAGGCGATGCACCGGTCGGCGGTGCGGAAGTGGTCGGCCGGCTCGGTCGTGTCCGCTGGCGAGGAAGCGGGCGGTCCGGCCGCGTTGTAGGCCGACGTTGCCGGAGTGCCGGCGCCGATGAGGAGGCCGCCAGCCGCGAGGCAGATCGGGGCCGCGAGGGCGGGCCAACGAACTCGCAAAGTGCGTAATTGTCCTGACATCGTCACCACCCCTCGAAGAAGCCGCCGTCGAACCAGTCGAGGAGGAGGTACGTGACCAGCCGCACGGACCTGGCCGTCTCCCCCGCGTTTCCCGTCACCGGTATCAGCAGGCCGAAGTTGGCCAGGACGTGCTGTCTGGTGTTGAGCGAGACCTGCGCCTGGGGCACGAGGTCGAGTGTCGTCGCCGCGCCCGACTCGAAGTGGCGCTTGAGCTGTATCTCGAGCATGGGGGTCCAGGTGCGCCCCCACTGGCCCTCCGTGAAGCTCCGTCCGAGGACCAGGCGGCCGAACGCCTCGCTCGCGCCGTCGTAGAGCGGCACCTCGAAGCCGGTGTGCGTCTGGATGAAACCGTCGTCGGGAAGGATCTGGCCGTAGGACGCGAAAGCCTCGAGCGCATTGCCGGCGGCTCCCAGCCCGGCGCCCTCGTCGCCGGTGGAGAGGATGACTTCGCCGCCGACCGAGAAGATCCTGCCGAGGTCGAGGTCGTGATGCAGGGCGTGCTTGACACCGACCACGACATCGCCGAGGCCATGGCGCAGGCCGTCGCCGGTTGCTTCGTCGTCGTGGCCGTCGTGGTCGTGATCGTCGTGGCCATGGTCGCGCGCGACGCCACTGCGCCATCCGTAGGGGATGACAATCTCCACCTGGCTGCGCGGACCGAACCGCTGCTCGTATACGTACGCTGCCGAGGCGCCACCGTCGCTCTCCAGATCCACACCCAGCTCCACCACCCACTCGTCCTCGGGGTACGCCTTCTCGGTCAGAAGGGGCCGGGGCAGGTTGAGTTCGCCGCGCGGCCAGTTGTCGTCGGTGCAGAGGGTGCGGATGTAGCCCATCACGCGGCCCAGCTGCTCCTCGGTGAGGGCGCCCCGGAACGCCGGCATCATCTCGCTGAAGCCGCGAACGGGACCGCCCTCGTGCGCCACCGCGATCCAGTCGCCATCGGGCTCGCGGGCGGCGAAGTCGCAGTCGGTGAAGTCCGGGACCTCCTCCTCGAAGGCGAGCAGGGAGGGTGGCAGGCCGGTGCCGTCGAGGCCGTGGCAGTTGGCGCAGGAAGCGGCGTAGATGACGTCGCCCGCGGCGTCGGCGAGGTCTTCGCCGTTGGCGGCGAGGGGGAGTTGGGCGGTGGCGGGAATGGCGATGGCGAGGGGGAACGCCGTGGCGGCCGCGGTGGCCACGAGGGCGCGGAGCGGCCGGGTCGGACGCACCCTCAGATCTTCTTCAGCAGCCACCTCAGGACTGCGCGCACGACGGTCTTGAGGATCTGGACCATGGCGTTGGTTCCTTCCGTTCTGTTCCTTCTCGTGGAGTGCCGGCGCCGAGCGCGCGGGAAACAAAGTGAGCATTACGGCACGCCCGCTGTCAAAGGTTCAGGACGGGTCCCGCGCCGGGGGCTTACCGTCGGTGCCGGGTCAGACAACGGCCAGTTCCGTCGTGATCTCGATGCACTTGTGCAGCGTCCGGTAGACGGGACACCGCATGGGGTGCAGGTCGAACGCCCGCTGGACAGCCGCCGGGTCGCCGCCATCCGCCTGCAGCAGGTACTTCACGTGGATGTGGCGAATGACCAGGACACCCTCCTCCTTGCCGACCTTCCCCTGCACATCCGCCGTGAGCTTTCCGCCCGACGCATCGATCCCGCGTGCCTCCAGCACGCCTCCGAAGGTACCGACGAGTCAGCCGCCGGTAGCAGCGATCACGTAGTCGAGGGTGGTCGTGGTCTCGGTGACGATCCCGCTGACCCCGTAGTGTTCCGCGATCGCCCCGTGGACGCCGAATTCGACGGGGCCTTCATGGGCCGGGAGGTGGGCCAGCCGGTGCGGCCCCCGGGTGCGCTCGATGCGCACGCTTGCTTGGTAGACAGTGTCGCTCATTGGGTTTTTCGTGGGCTATGAGGGCCAGAGCCAGCCGAAGATGCCGGCGGTGAGCAGTGCGTAGACGAGTCCGTCGAGACTGTGCTTGAAGGCGACCCTGGCGGGGAGGCCGAACCAGATGGCTTCCTGGTAGCCGATGAAGCCGTAGGCCATGAAGGCCGCTGTGCCGGTGACCTGGAAGACGGACAGGTAGGCGGCGCCGGGCCCCAGCGCGACCGATGCCAGGTAGGCGACGAACACGCTGACCACCAGGTACAGCGCCACCGACTTGAGCATCGCGGGACCCATGTTCAGCACCGCCTCGGGATCCCGCACGCGCAGGATGCCCACCGGTCCGGTCCGGGCCATCTCTCTGTATTCGGGCGAGTTTTCCCCTCCCGTGGCCCACGGGAAATAGTACATCCCGGGTCCGGGGGTGCTGCCGCGCACCGCGTCCATCAGGGCATCCTGGTCCGACGCGGGCGCGAAGTCGTTCTTGTGGTGGGGCATCACCATCCAGACCGCCGCGCTCACGATGAAGACCACCACGGCCGATAGGAGGATGGGGAGCCAGAGGGCGGCGATGGCGGCCATCGGTTGCTTTCGTCAGGAGGAATGTGAGGGAGCGGATCCGGCTCCCGGAGGACTCGGGAGAATAGTGTTCCGGCCCGACTTGGGCCAGTATTAAAGGGCGCTGCGCGGCCCGTGTGTCCCGGCGCCCACGGCATTTGCAGAGTTGAAATCGGCCGTCCCGGCGGCCGTCCCGGAACAGGGGGACGATCATGAAGATACTCCGGAGCCTTGCGTTGACGGGGCTGGCCCTCGCGCTTCTGACCGGTCCCGCTCGTGCGCAGACCGACCCGCTGGCACTCGAGATCATCGACGAATTCGACCGAATGATGCGGGGTGAATCCAGCGCGGGGCTGATGCGCATGGAGATCGACACAGAGAACTGGTCCCGGGCCCTCGAGATGCGGATCTGGTCGCTCGGAACCGAGCACTCCCTGGTGCGGGTCGAGACTCCCGCCCGCGAGGCCGGCACGGCGACGCTGATGGTGGACAACGAGGTCTGGAACTACCTGCCGAACGTCGACCGCACGATCAAGGTGCCGCCGTCGATGATGCTCGGCTCGTGGATGGGCTCCCACTTCACCAACGACGACCTGGTGAAGGAGAGCCGGCTCATCGAGGACTACGACATCGTCATCTCGCACAACGGTCCGCGCGAGGGCGTGGACGTGTGGGAATTCACGCTCACGCCAAAGCCCGACGCGCCGGTCATCTGGGGCCGGATCGAACAGCAGATCCGCAAGAGGGACCGGATGCCGATCTGGGCGCGCTACTACGATGAGGACGGGAGCCTCGTGCGCACCATGAACTTCTCGGACTTCAGGGTTCTGGGCGGAAGGACGCTGCCGGCCCGGATGGTGATGGAGCCCACCGAAGGCGAAGAGCGCACGGTCGTGATCTACCTGGAACTCGAGTTCGACGTCGGGCTCGAGGAGGACTTCTTCAGCCTGCGGAACCTTCGGGCCCGCAGGTAAACCCGCCGATGGCTAGGCGCGACAACGACATCTGGTGGCGGATGGCCTGGCGCAACCTGTGGCGGAACCGCCGCCGCACGGCGATCACCGCGTCGGCGCTGTCGTTCGGCTTCGTGGCGGCGGTCCTGATGATCGCACTCATGGACGGGATGCTCGAGCAGCTGGTCTCGAACGGCACCCGCGTGATCACGGGCCAGGTGCAGATCCACGCCGACGACTACCGGCCCGAGCGCAGCATGCACGACACGATGGGGGGCCGGGAGGGTCTCGACCTGGCGGCTCTGGTCGGCGCGGCCGGGTCGGTCACGGGCGTGACCGGAGTGGCGCCGCGCGCCTACGGGGGCGGGCTGATCAGCTCCGGCGACGAGACGGCGGGGGCGGTGCTCATGGGCATCGATCCGCGCCGCGAGGAAGGAGTCGGCCGCTTCGGCGCCTCGTTCGTGGTCGGCGGGATGCCGGGCCCGGGCGAGATCGCGATCGGCAACGCGATGGCCGGGACGATCGGGGCCGCGCCGGGTGAGGAGGTGGTGGTTGTCGCCCCGGCGGCGGACGGATCGATGGGCAACGAACTCTTCACCGTGTCGGGGGTCTTCCGCCTGGGTATGGGAGGATTCGACGACGCCTACGTCCTGGTCGATCTGGGGTCGTTGCAGGACCTGATGGCGATGGACCGAAGCCGCATCCACGAGGTCGCGATTTCGGTCGACCGCACCGATCAGGCGGACCTGGTGGCCGCCCGGGTCGAGGAAGCGGTCGAGGGACTTGCGGACGGCCTGGTCGTAGAGCCGTGGTCGGTCTTCCATGAACAGCTCTACTTCATGACCAGCATGATGGGGGCGGCCAACGGGATCATTGCGATGATCATCTTCGGAATGGCCATCTTCGGCGTTGCCAATACGATGCTCCTCGCGACGTTCGAGCGCCGGCGGGAGTTCGCCGTGGCCCGCTCGCTCGGAACCTCGGGACGCTCGATCGTGCGCATCGTGGTTTGCGAGGGACTGTTCCTGGGTCTCGTCTCCCTGGGTGCGGGGGCGTTGCTGGCGGCCCCGGTGGTCGTGTACTTCCACGAGTTCCCCCTCGACCTCAGCTCCTTCATCGGCACCTACTCCTTCATGGGGTCCGCGATGCAGCCGCTGTTGACCGTGGAGTACTCCTGGGACGGTCCGCTGGTTAGCGCGGTCGCGCTCGTCGGCACGGGCGTGGCATCGGCGCTCTACCCCGCCTGGCGCGCCATCCGCGTGCCTCCCGCCGACGCGCTGGCGAGCCGATGACGTCCCGCCTCCCGACGCTCGCATGGCTCGCGCTGCGCAACCTGGGCAGGGAGATGCGCCGCGCTGCGCTGACCGCCGCGGCCATGGCGATCGGGCTGGCGTTGCTGATCGTGTCGCGCACGCTCTCCGACGGAGCGCACGAGGACTGGATCGATTCGGGCGTCCGCCTGGGGAGCGGACACGTAGTATTCAACGCCCCCGGCTACCGCAACAGCGAGAGCCTGGAGGACAGGCTGTCGGAAAACCAGGTGGAGGCGGCGTTCGCGGCGGTCGAGCGCGCAGGGCTGCCGGAGGCGGTGCTGACTTCGGTGCGGGTGAGCGCACGAGGACTCGCCTCTTCACCCGACGGGGCGATCCCGGCCTGGATACACGGTGTCGATCCCGCCGCCGAACTCGCGTTCTCGCGCCTGGGCACCGACGTGCTGGACGGGCGCTACCTGGAGGAAGGGGACCGCCTCCACGCTTTCATCGGCCAGGGCATGGCACTGCGCCTGGGCCTCCGCATCGGATCGCGCATGGTCCTGACCGCACAGGGGGCGTCGGGAGACATCGAAGGGCAACTTGTGCGGGTGGTGGGCATGTTCCGCACCGGCGTGCCCGAAATGGACGACGTGCTGGTGCACATCCCCCTCGGGACGGCGCGGGACTGGCTCGGCGTCGAGGGCGCCACCAGCGTCGCCACCCTCCTTCCGCATTCGACCTTCACCGGTCAGGTGCACGAGGCGGCGGCCGCGGCATTGCAGTCCTCGGGCGTCGAGGTCACGCCCTGGGAGGAGGCGTCCCCGGAACTCTACTCGGCGGTCCGGATCGACGACGCAGGCGACTGGGCCTTCCACCTCATCCTCTTCGCCATCGTGGCGCTGGCCATCCTGAACGCAGTCTTCATGTCGGTGCTGCACAGGAAGCGGGAACTTGGCCTGCTCCGCGCCCTGGGCCTGAGTTCCCGCCAGACCGGCCTGGTCGTGTTCCTCGAAGGCGTGCTGGTCACGGCCGCCAGCGGCGTTATCGGCGTGGCCCTTGGGTTTGCCCTGGTGTGGGTCTTCTTCCGCAACGGGCTCGACCTCACCGGCCTCATGCCGGAGAACCTGAGCTTCGCCGGCATCGTCTTCAACCCGATCATGTACCCGGTCATCGACGTCAGGCACCTGACGCAGAGCCTCTTCTTCATCGCGGTCATCGGAGTTTCCGCCTCCGTCTTCCCCGCCTGGCAGGCCGCCGCCCTGGATCCTGCCGAGTCCGTCAAGGTGGAATGAGCATATGAGCAATGAGCATGCAGTGCGGACCGAGCGTCTCTGGAAGATCTACCCGCAGGACCCGCGGCCCGTCGAAGCGGTGCGGGGGATAGACCTGACCGTCTCGCGCGGGGAGTTCGTGGCCATGGCGGGCCCGTCCGGTTCGGGCAAAACCACCATGCTGAACCTGGTGGGCGGCCTGACCCGTCCCACGCGGGGCAAGGTCTGGATCGAAAGCGAGGAGATATCCGCGCTCTCCGACCGCAGGCTGGCCAACCTGCGCATGCACCGGATCGGCTTCGTCTTCCAGTCGTACAACCTGCTTCCGGTCCTGAGCGCGCTGGAGAACGCCGAATTCACCCTCCTTCTGCAAGGGGTCCCCGCCCGGGAGCGCCGTGAGCGGGTGCGCGAGCTGTTTCGGGAGATCGGCCTGGAGGGACTGGAGGACCGCCGTCCGCCGAAGCTCTCCGGGGGCCAGCAGCAGCGGGTGGCGGTGGCGCGCGCGGTGCTCGGCGAGCCCGCGCTGGTTCTGGCGGACGAGCCCACGGCCAACCTCGACTCGCACACCGCCGAAGCACTCCTCGACGTGATGGAGCGGTTGAACCGCACCAAGGGGACGACCTTCGTATTCTCCACCCACGATCCCAGGGTCATGGAGCGGGCCCGGAGGCTGATCCGGCTCGTCGACGGGCGGATCGAAAGCGACCACGAGGCTTCCGGCTGATGTGCGGCGCCCGCGATCGTCGCCGCGCGGGCCCGTCCCGGCGGCTGCCGGGCGCGCGGATGCTCGCGTGCGCGGCGTTGCTGTTTCAGGGCCTCTGGCCGGTATCGGCGCAGGGTCAGGGATCGGGGTTTTCGGGCAGCTACCTGAACGTGTGGACGCGGGTGGGGAACAGCGTGCTCAGCCCCGCCAGCGGCTCGGGCTTTCACCGGTTTCGTGTGATGTGGACGGGGGACGCGGGTCCGGCGGCGCTGGATTTCGCCTACGAGCACACCCTGTCGCTGCGCGAACCCGGAGTGCTGGGCGCGCAGTTCTTCACGGCGGCCGCGGGGACCGCTTCCGGTGGAGACTGGCTGGAACTCGGGGGCGACCTGAAGACGGTGGACGGCATCGAGTGGCGTCACCGTTTCGACCGCCTGAGCGCTCGCTTCAACCTGGGCGACAACGCCGACCTCGTGGTCGGAAGACAGCCCGTTTCGTGGGCGACGACCCTCTTCCTCACACCCTCCGACCCCTTCTCGCCCTTCGACCCCGCGGACCCGTTCCGCGAGTACCGGGTGGGTGTCGACGCGGCGCGACTGCGGTACTACCGGGGCGCATTCACTCAGTTCGAGGTCGTCGCGCGGCCGGCCCGAGTGGGCCTGGACGGCGCGCGAACGCTGACGCTGCTCGGGCGCGCGACCACCAACCGGGGCGGGTGGGACCTGGGCGTATGGGGTGGCCTCGTGCACGACACCTTCGGCGCGGCGGCGTCGCTGAGCGGGTCTGTGGGGCTGTGGGCGCTACGGACCGAAGCGGCGGTGCGCGACTTCGACGACAGGCTGGTGGTGCGGGGAACCGTGGGCCTCGACCGTACCTTCCCCATCGCGGGACGCGACCTCTACGTCGTCATCGAGTACCAGCGGGACGAGGCGGGGGCCGAGTCGCTGGACGACCTCGTGGCCGCCGCCACCAGCCGCGCGTTTGCGCAGGGCGAAATGCAGGTGCTGGGCCGCGACACGGGCGCCCTCCAGCTCTCGTGGCAGCTCCATCCGCTGGTGTCGGCCAGCACGCTTTTCCTGGGCAGCCTGCGGGACGCGTCGTTCATGTTCGGCCCGGGGCTGAGCTACTCGGTGACGCAAGGCGCCAGCTTCCGGATCGGCGCGTTTACGGGGGTGGGCGAAGACGCGACGCTCGACGGCGGAATCCCGCGCTTCGGCTCGGAGTACGGCAGCATACCGCAGTTCGTGTACACGTCGTTGAACTTCTTCTTCTAGTTCTGGAAGGCCGTGGATTTGCCGGAGAAGTAACGCAGTGCGGCGTGCCCCGGAAGGGTCCGGCCGACACTGGTACTGCCGGAGTGAAGTCAGTCCAGCAGACGGAGGACCCGCTCGGCCGTGCGCGCAGCCGTTCCCCGGTTTTGCTCGACGGCGCGCAGGCCCGCCCTGGCGACCGCTTCGGCCGCCCCGGGAACCGCCAGCCACCTGCCGATCGACCTCATGGGCTCTGCGCTCACGACCAATCCGCCCGCCTCAACCAGGTCGGCCACCACGCCCGCGAAGTTCTCGTGGTGCGGTCCGATGACCGTAGGTTTGCCGAGCGCCACCGATTCGAGCGGATTGGAGCCGCCCATCGGGCCGAGGCTGCGGCCGACGAACACGAAATCCGCCAGCAGGTAGGCGGAGGTGAGCTCGCCGATCGAGTCGAGGAGGAAGACGTCGTGATCGCCGGGCAGAGGGGCGCTGCGCCGTGTCATCCCGGGGCGGAGCCGCGCGACCTCGTCCCAGCGGTCGGTATTGCGGGGCGCGAGCAGGAGCTGGCACCGGCCGGGAAGATCCCGCAGCAGCGCGGCTTCCTCGCCCGGGCCGGTCGACCCGGCGACGATCAGGGGCTGTGAAGGGTCGATCCCCATGTCGGCTGCAAGCCGCCGTGCCGCCTCGGGGTCGGGCGCCCGGAGTGCCGCGTCCCACTTGAGGTTGCCCATTACGAGCGTTCGCTCGCGCGGCACTCCCATCGCCGCAAAACGCTCGCGATAGACCTCCGTCTGAGCGGCCACCAGCGCCAGCCGCGAGAACATGCGGCGCGCGAGGAGGCGCCACATCCGGTACCCGCGGAAGCTGCGCGCCGACATGCGGGCGTTGACCACGCACACCGGTATGCCGCGGCGCGCGCACGAGGCCAGGAAGGTCGGCCACAGTTCCAGTTCGGCGAGGACGACCAGATCGGGGCGGAGACCGTCGAGGAAGCGGTCGACCATCCAGGTGAGGTCAAGCGGGAACCGGACCACCTCCCGGCGGCCCTCGTGAATCCGCCGGGCCCGCGCGAAACCGGTCTCCGTGCTGGCGCTCACCACCACATCGGGCTTCGCCGGCGAGGACGCCAGCGCGTCGGCCAGAGGTTCCAGCGCGTTGGTCTCTCCGACGCTCACCCCGTGCACGAGGATCCTTGGACCGGGCGCATGGCGGGGCACGTCGCCGATCCTGCCGTCGCGGGTGCGCGCGTCCGTTCTCCAGGCACCGGTCGCCCGGCGCTTTCGCAGCAGGTGAAGGGCGAATCCCAGCCCCAGGACGAGGTTGCGTATCTGTCCGGTCATGGTGTTGTTGGTGGAATGGCCAATCATAACCTTCCGCAGATGATTCCTGACAGCGCCGGACGCATCCTTGTGGTGCGGCTGTCCGCGCGTGGCGACCTGGTCTTCGCATCGCCGCTTGCGGGAGCGTTGAGACGCCGCTACCCCGACGCGTTCATCGCATGGCTGGCCGAGGAGCGCACCGCCGACGTGATCCGGCACAACCCCCACCTGGACGAGGTGATCGTGTGGCAGCGCGCGGCGTGGAAGCGCCTGCTCCGCACCGGGCGCTGGGGAGCGCTCGCCCACGCGCTGGTGGAGTTCCTCGGGTCGCTTCGGGCCCGGCGCTTCGATGTCGCGATCGACGTCCAGGGCCTGCTGCGCAGCGGGGTCGCCGCCTTCCTTTCGGGCGCTCCGGTGCGCATCGGGCTGCGGTCGCGCGAGGGGTCGCGCTGCCTGATGACGCAGGTGGTGGAGCGCGGGGGCGATGACCGCCTGATCGCCTCCGAGTACCGCTTCCTTGCCGAGCGGCTGGGTCTGGCGACCGGGCCGTTCCCCCTGGAGATCCCCCGCGGTGCGGAAGAGGCGGACAATGCGGGGCGGCTGCTGGCGGGTGCAGGGATCACGAACGGCTTCCTGGCGGCTTGTCCCTTCACCACGCGCTTCCACAAGCACTGGTTCGAGGACCGCTGGTCTTCGCTGATCGAGCAGGTGCGGGCCCGCCTCGGTGTGGGGGTCGTGCTGCTCGGCGGCCCCGCCGACCGCGCCGCTGCGGACCGGATCCTGGACGCGCTGCCCGAGCCCACGCCCAGCGCCGGGCCGGTTGTGGACCTGGTTGGGCGCACCACGCTCGGCGAGGCTTCCGCGGTGGTCGCCCGGTGCGGCGTTCTGGTCGGCGTCGACACCGGGCTGAGCCACATGGCGCACGCCTTCGACCGGC
The DNA here is from genome assembly GCA_022823145.1 of Gemmatimonadota bacterium. Lineage (GTDB taxonomy): Bacteria > Gemmatimonadota > Gemmatimonadetes > Longimicrobiales > Gaopeijiaceae > Bin94. The sequence continues at coordinate 91,028 of JAJDXS010000075.1, read as the reverse complement.
CCGCGGTGCTTCTCTTCGGGTCCAACACGCCGTATCTGGACCCGCCGGGACCGCGGGCCACGATCCTGCACTCGGGGCGCGGCTGTTCCCCGTGCCGGGGCAGGCTCGTCTGCGACGGACGAATCGACTGCATGGACGACATCGCCGTCGGCGAGGTGTTCGCCGCGGTGGCGGCGCGCCTCGAGGACCGGGCCGCACCACCGGTTCCGCAGAAAATTCGTGGGACACCGGCATGCGCGGATGGGACGGGCATCGGGCGTGCGGAGGTGGGGGCGGCCGGGTGAGCGTCATTCATGTCGAGACCGGGCGGCATCTCTACGGGGGCGCGCTGCAGGTGCTCTATCTCGCGCAGGGGCTCGAGGAACGCGGCGTCAAGTCGGTGCTGATGGTGCCGCGCGGATCCGAGATCGCGGAGGTGGCGCGGGATCGGTGGTTGCGCGTCGAGGAGTTCCCGTTCCGCGGGGAAGCCGATCCGGCAGGGCTGGCGCGCATGGCGTGGCGGTTCAGCCGGCGTGACGTCGAGGTCGTCCACCTGCACTCGCGCCGGGGCGCCGATACGCTGGGCGGGGTGGCGGGGGCGGCGGTCCGCGCGCCGGTGGTCCTGACGCGCAGGGTGGACAATCGCGAGGTCGACTGGGTCGTGGGGGCCAAGTACGCGCTCTACCGGCGCATCGTGGCCATCTCGGCTGCGGTGCGGGACGTGTTGATCGAACAGGGCGTGCCGGAGGACAAGATCTCGCTCGTGCACTCGGCGGTCGATGCGTCCAAATGGCTGACGCCAAGGAGCCGCGCGGCGCTGGACCTCGAGTTCGATCTTCGCGCCGGCGAGCCGGCCGGAGCCATGGTGGCCCAGTTCGTTCCGCGAAAGGGGCACTGGGTGCTGGTCCAGGCGCTGGCGATCCTGAAGTGCCGGGGATTCACGCCTTCCGTGGTCCTCTTCGGCCGCGGGCCGATGCGCGAGAACGTGGCCGCGCTGGCCGAGTCCGTCGGAGTGAGCGGCCAGATCCGCTTCGCGGGCTTCCGCGACGACCTTCACGAGTGGCTGGGTGCGTTCGATTTCTCGGTGCATCCGGCGCTGAAGGAAGGGCTCGGTGTGGCCGCGCTGCAGGCCGGCGCAGCCGGAATTCCGGTGGCGGGCGGCCGCGCGGGGGGCATTCCCGAGATCATCGAGGACGGAAAGACCGGGATTCTGTGCGCCCCCGGTGACGCCGGTGCGCTCGCCGACGCGATCGCGAGGTTCGCGCGCGACCCCGAAGCGACCCGGGCGATGGGTCTGCGCGCCCGCAAGCGGATCGAGGCGCACTTCTCGGTGGACGCCATGGTGGAGGGGAACCTGCAGGTCTACCGCGAAGTGGTCGCGGGCCGGCGGCGACGCTGACCCTTGCAGCCCAGCAAGACGATCCGGCGGACAACCCGCTCGGAGCGGATCACGCAAACCGAATTCGGCATCATGACAACTCTCGACTCCTTCCGGGACGAGTTCCCGGTCTCGAAGACGCACATCTTCCTCAACCATGCGGGGGTGTCGCCCACGTCGACGCGCGCGGTGGACGCGGTTTACCGCTTCATGCGCTCGCTGGCGGAGGTCGGCCGGCCCAGCTTCGACGACTGGGAAGCGGTCGCGACCGAATGCCGGGAGCGGTTCGCGCGGCTGATCGGGTGTGACCCCGCGGAGGTCGCGTTCGTGCGCAACACCTCGCACGGCCTCTCGCTGCTGGCGGCGGGGCTCGACTGGCGGCCCGGCGACCGGGTCGCAGCGGCGGCTTCGGTCGAGTACCCGTCGAACGTGTACCCCTGGATGGACCTGGACCGTCGCGGCATCGCGGCGCTCGACGTGATTCCGGTGGCGGACGGGGGGACCGTGACGGTCGACGATGCGGCCTGCGCATTCACCGACCGGACGCGCGTGCTTGCGGTCAGTTCCGCGCAGTACGCGACCGGGGCGGTGACCGATCTCGAGGCCCTCGGGGCGCTCTGCCGGGAACGCGGCGCGATCTTCTGCGTCGACGGCATTCAGACGGTCGGGGCGCTGCCCACCGATGTGAAGGCGGCGGGGATCCACTTTCTGTCGGCGGACAGCCACAAATGGATGCTCGGGATCATGGGAATCGGCGCGGTCTTCGTGGATCGCACGGTCATCGGCCGCATCCATCCGCCGCTGCTCGGCTGGCGCAGCACCACGGACAACTTCAACTTCGACCGGGTGCACTTCGAGTTGCTGGGGGATGCCGGCCGCTACGAGGAAGGCAGCCTGGCGTATCCGCTCATCGCGGGGTTCTCCGCGGCGCTCGAGATGCTGGAAGAGGCCGGAATCGCGGCGATTTCCAGGCACGTCCGCGCTCTCGTCGACGATCTGGCGGGACGGCTGGAGGCCCTGGGGTGCGAGGTCCTGCCCAAGTCCGGGCTGCGGCGGCACATCGTCACCTTCCGGCACTCCGGACTGGACGCAGAGGAGCTGCTCGACGGGCTCACGGAGGCGGGCGTGGTGGTTTCGCTCAGGCGCGGCCGGATACGCGCCTCGCCGCACCTCTACAACACACACGAAGAGATGAAACGGGTAGCCGGGATCGTGCGCGCTCTGCTGCCGTCGGACCACAGGTAGCGCAAGAGAGGACAGGCCAGGATGAAGAGATTCCCGATGACCATGGTGGCGTTGGCGCTGATGCCCGCCGCGTTGGCGGCCCAGCGCGGACAGAGTGACGCCGGCGCATTGCCGACGATCGAGGAGAGGACGGCCTCGATGGAGCTGATGGACGGCTTCCTGCCCATGTACTGGGACAACGCGGGCGGCAGGATCTGGCTGGAGATCGCCGAGTGGGACACCGATGTTCTGCACGCGTCGGGGATCGGCGCCGGGCTCGGCTCGAACGACATCGGCATCGACCGCGGACAGCTGGCGGGGTCGCGCGTGGTGCGCTTCCACCGCGTCGGCCCGAAGGTGCTCATGATCCAGCCCAACTACCGGTTCCGGGCGTCGAGCGACAATCCAGCCGAGCGCAAGGCGGTGGAGGACGCGTTCGCGCCGTCCACGCTGTGGGGGTTCGAGGCCGCGGCCGCCACGGGCAGCCGCGTGCTGATCGACTTCACGCCGTTCCTGTTGCAGGACATCGCCGGATTCGCGGGGCGGATGAGGCCCGGGACCTACCGGCTCGACGCGAGCCGCAGCGCGGTCTACCTGCCGATGGTGATGAACTTCCCCGAGAACACCGAGATGGAAGCCTCGCTGACCTTCGTGCGACAGGGCGGGGGGCAGGGTGGCGGCTTCTTCGGCGGAGGCGGTGGTGGCGCCTTCGAGGGCGTGGGGAACGTTGCGGCGTCCGGCGCGGCGGCGACGGTCCGCATGCACCACTCCTTCATCAGGCTGCCCGATCTGGGCGAATACACGCCCCGCGCCCACGATTCGCGCTCGGGTTACGGCGCCATGTCCTTCCAGGACTACTCCGCGGCGCTCGACGAGCCGATGACGAAGCGGTTCATTCGCCGCCACCGGCTGGAAAAGCGCGACCCGACGGCCGCGATGAGCGAACCCGTCGAGCCGATCGTCTACTACCTCGATCCGGGGACGCCGGAGCCGGTGCGTTCCGCTCTGCTCGACGGGGCCAGGTGGTGGAACCAGGCGTTCGAGGCGGCGGGCTTCATCGACGCCTTCCGGGTCGAGATCCGGCCCGAGGACGTGAGCAGCCACGACGTGCGCTACAACGTCATCAACTGGGTCCACCGCTCCACGCGCGGCTGGAGCACCGGCGGCTCGATCACCGATCCGCGCACCGGCGAGATCCTCAAGGGGAACGTGACGCTGGGGTCGCTGCGGGTACGCCAGGACTACCTGATCGCCGAGGGCCTGCTCGCGCCCTACGAGAACGGCGATGAGGACGCGGCCGACCTCGCCGAATGGGCGCTCGCGCGCATCCGCCAGCTTTCGGCGCATGAGGTCGGACACACGCTGGGGCTGGGGCACAACTACTACGACAGCGAAGCTGGCCGGATCTCGGTGCTCGACTACCCGCACCCGCTGGTCACGCACGACGGCACCGACTTCGACTACTCCGAGGTCTACGACGTCGACATCGGCGAGTGGGACATGGTCGCGATCCGCTACGGGTACTCGCACTTCCCGCCCGGGACCGACGAAAAGGCGGAGCTGGACCGCATCCTCGAGGAGGCGTGGGAGGACGACATCCGCTACATGACCAACCAGGACGTCTCTACGCACGCAAGGGTGGATCAGTGGTCGAACGGGACCGATGCGGGTGCCGAACTGGACCGCATGCTGGACGTGCGCCGGGCCGCGCTGGAGCGCTTCGGCGAGCGAGCGATCCGCACGGGCAGGCCCATGGCGCAGATGGAGGAGGTGCTGGTGCCGCTCTATCTGCACCACCGCTACCAGGTGACCGCCGCGGCGTCCGTGCTTGGCGGGCTGCACTACACCTACGCCACCAGGGGCGACGGCATGGATCCGGTCAGCCCGGCTTCGGCCTCCGAGCAGCAACGGGCGCTGGACGCCCTCGTGCGCGCGATCCAGCCCGCCGAACTGACCGTGCCCGCCACCGTGCTGGACCGGCTGCCGCCCCGGCCCTCCGGCTACGGGCGCACGCGCGAGCTCTTCCCGCGCTACACGGGCGGCATGTTCGACGCGGTGTCGCCGGCGGTGGTCGCCGCGGGGCACGTGGTGGGCGAGGTGTTCGATCCCGGCCGCGCCGCGCGGCTCCTGGAGCAGAACGTGCTGGACTCGTCGCTGCCGGGTCTGGGCGACGTGATCGGCGCACTGGTCGCCGTGTCCGAGCCGGACGGGGGCGACTCGCCCTACGAGGCGGAGGTGCGGCGCGCGGTGGGCCGTGTGGTCGCCGACGGGCTGATGGGGCTCGCGGGGGGCGCCCCCATGCCGCAGGTGCGGGCGGTGGCCGAACAGAGGCTCCGCATGCTCAGGGAGATGGCGGTGAGCCGTTCGGACGGCTCCGGCGCGACGGCGGCCCACTTCGCGCTGCTGGCGCGCGACATCGAACGGTTCGAAAACCGTCCCCATGGGGCCTGGGCGCCGACAACGACGCAACAGGCACCGCCCGGCGCGCCCATCGGCACCCCGGCGCGGGACTGGATCGGGCAGCTGCTGCCGTTCTGCTCGTTCGGAGAATGGTGATCAGAATGTAAAACCAATACTACAATATGTAATGTTGACATTACACTAGAACCGGTCGATCACGTTCACCCCGAGGACGGCGTAGTCGTCCATGCCCGTGAGGATGTCAATGCCCTCCTCGAGGGTGACCGTCCGGGTCACCAGTCTGTCGAGGTCGACGAACCCCGACGCGACCATGCGCAGCATGCGGTCGTACTCCCAGGCCTGCAGGCCGTGGCTCCCCACCATTTCCAGCTCCCAGGCGATGACCCGATCCATGGGGACGCGCGCGTTGCGGTGATCGCCCGTCATGAGGCCCACCTGGACGTGGCGTCCGCGTCTGCGCAGGCAGGCGACCGAGTTGAAGCAGGTGTCGGGGTGGCCCAGCGCGTCGACCGAGGCGTGGGCCCCGCCGCCGGTCAGGTCGTGGATCGCCTCCGGTACATCGACGCACTCGTCGGCGTTCACCGAGGCGACCGCGCCCAGTTCGCGCGCCATCGCCAGCGCCTCGTCGCGGATGTCGACGGCGACCACGTTCGCCCCGAGTGCGCGGGCGATCATGACCGCGGCCAGGCCCACCCCGCCGCAGCCGTGGATGGCCACCCAGTCGCCCGCGGTGACGCGTCCCTGTGCCTGCACGGCCCGAAAGGAGGTGGCGAACCGGCAGCCCAGGCTCGCGGCGGTCACGAAGTCGAGGTCGTCGGGGAGTGCGGCGAGGGTCAGATCGGCCTGGCGCAGCGCCACGCGATCCGCGAAGCCGCCCCAGCCATGGAACCCCGGCTGGAACTGGTGCGCGCAGACCTGCTGGTTGCCGGCCCGGCAGGGACGGCACCGCCCGCACCCCGCGATGAACGGCACCGACACGCGATCGCCTCGCCGCCAGCGCCTCACCTCCGATCCTGTTTCCTCCACCACCCCCGCGATTTCGTGGCCAGGCACATGCGGGAGCACGATGTCGGGATCGTGTCCCACCCAGCCGTGCCAGTCGCTGCGGCAGATCCCGTTGGCCTCCACTTTCAGCACGACGCCGTCCGGGGCGGGTTCGGGATCCGGGAACGATTCGATTGCGATCGGCCCCCGGTATTCGCGATAGATCGCAGCTCTCAAGGCACCTCCTCCGTGCAGAATTGGATCGCCCCGCTGGTCGCCGCCGTTCTCTCGGGCGCTTCCCTTTTGGGCGGTTTTCTTCCAGACTGTTTCCGGCGTCTACGAGGGCAAAGTTGAACGTCGAACCGGATTGACATTATACAACGCCTACCAACCGCGCCCGGCGCGCACCCACACCGCCCAGACCCGGCTCCGGGTTCGAGCGGGTCAACCAACCAAGGAGCAGCTGCATGAACAAGTCCGAGATGGCCAGGAAGCTCGCGAGCAGGTCCGACCTGACGCAGGCTCAGGCGGCCGACGTTGTGGACGTACTCTTCAACCCCGACCACGGGGTCATCGCCGGCCAGCTCGATGCCGGTGAAAAGGTGTCGATCGGGGGGTTCGGCACGTTCGAGACGCGGGAGCGGGCGGCGCGGACCGGTCGGAATCCGCGGACCGGCGAATCGATTGCCATCGCAGCCAGGAGGTACCCCGCCTTCAAGGCTGCCAGGAACCTCAAGGACCGGGTCTCGTAGGCGACTCTCCCGGCCCTTCGGGAAGACGAAGAGGGGTGGCCCGTTGTCCCGGGGCTGCCCCTCTTTGCAGTTTGGTGTATCCCACGCATGTGTCGGTGGGTTTGGTAGCATCGCAAGCGCAATGCCGGAAGTGACGCCGTGAACGAGCTGGGTTCCGCGATTGTCGGCCAGGTGGTGATCCTCCTGATCGTGGTGGCGATCGTCTGCCTGGTGCTCAGGGAGTTCCTGCGGGCTGTCCTGAAAGCGGTTGCGGTGGTGGCGATTCTGACGGCGGTGGCCATCTGGCTAGGGATCCTGGATGAAACCCTGGTGCTCGACGTCCTGGTCAGGGTGGGCGACTGGGTGATGGCCGGCCTCCGCAAGGCGGGCGCCTGGGTCACGACGGCCGCGATCGCGGGGTGAGGCTTCGGGTGGCGGCAAGGCGTGCCGGTCCCGTCGCCACCGTCCTCTGCGTTGTCCTCGTTGCCGCCGGTTGCGCCACGCCCGGGCCCTCGGGCGACGCCGCATCGCCGACCGCGGCTGCCTTCGATCCGGTCGGCAGGTACGATCTGACGATGTCTTCGGCGACGATGGTCTCGGAAGGATCGATGGAGATCCGCGGCGAGCCCGGGGGGTACACGGGGATGATCAACATCACCGGCGTCGCAGCCCGCGTGACCAACCTCGAGGCGGGCGAGGATCACATGACCGTTCACGCGATTACGGGTGAGCATCCGCTCATCCTGCGCCTCGCCAGAGACGGCGATTTCCTTTCCGGCAACTGGATACTGGGGCCACAGCGCGGGACGATTATCGCAAACAAACGTTCCGATCAGTCGTCGGGCGGACCCGTTTCGATCGGCAGGTCGTCGCGCCCGCCCCATTCCGACCAGGATCCGTCGTAGATCGCCACGTCGCCCTTCCCGGCGCGGGCCATCAGCCACGCGAAGGCGCAGGCGCTGGTCCCCGAACCACAGGTCCCCACCAGTTCGTTCGCCGGGTCGATGCCCGCCTCGGCCACAAGCCGGCGGAAGGCCTCGAGGTCGATCGCAAGACCCGTCGCGCTGTCCACCAGGTCGACGTAGGGGACGTTCCTGCTCCCTGGCACATGCCCTCCCCTCAGCCCCTCCCGCGGTTCGGGTTCCGTGCCCGCAAACCGGCCGCGCGGACGCATGTCGACGATCTGCACCCCTTCGGCGTGGATCGCCCGCAACACGTCGCGGAAGTCGCGGATCAGGTGGGGCCGGGGCCTGGGGACGAACGGCGCCGGTGCCTCGAGCGTGCGCACGGGAGCGCCCGACTCGGTGGGATTCCCGGCGGCGACCCATTGCGGCAGGCCGCCGTCCAGCACGGCGATGTCTTCGTGTCCGAAGTAGCGGAAGTTCCACCACACCCGCGCGGCGCTGAGGTTCACGCCGGAGGCGTCGTAGACCACTGCGGCGGAGCCTGCGGAGACGCCCGCCTCTTCCGCGCACCGGCGGAAGTGGTCCGGTGGCGCCACCGTGTGCGGCAACGCCGCGTCCGGGTCGCTGCACCTATCGATATCGAAGAAGCGCGCACCGGGAATCCGGCGTTCCGTGAACTCGCGCTCCGGATCCCGTCCGGACCCGGGGAGGTACCAGGATCCGTCCAGGACGACGAGACCGGGCCGGTCGAGACGGGCGGCCAGCCACTCGGCGGAGACCGCCGGGCCCGGCAGCACGACTTTGCGGTTTGGCGATGAGCTTTCCATGCTTCCGATTGTAGCCGGGCAGTCGCGGGGATGGCCAGCGATGCTCCGGCCCGCCACCCTGTCCCGCAGGGAGGAATGCCCATGAACAGCCATTCCACGGCATGCTGGATGTGGCTCGCCGGTTGCGCGCTGCATGCGGCGTGCGGGTCGTCGGTGCCCGGCAGTGGTGCTCCCGTCCCGGCCGCCGACGCGGAGTGTGCGGCCGGCGAGGTCGGAGCGGGGTATCCGGCCGCCCTCCTCCGGATCGGGTGCGACGGTGGCGTCGTGGCCGGCAGGGCGGAATGGTCGCGCGAGGGGGGCGTGGTCACCCTGGAGTTTGCGGCAGCCGCGGCGCGGCCGGTCGGCGTGGAGCTGGTATCGGCGTGGCCGCCGCTGGGGGAACCTCCCTGGCTGGGCCACCGGATAGAAAACATCACGGTGCTGTCGGGCGGTCGCGTGCAGGTGCGCTTCGGGGCATCGCCGGGGGAGGCGCCGGACGAGCCGGAGCGCGTGTTCGCCGATCGCCGCCTGTCGGGGGTGGCGCTGGCGGTGGAGGGGGGCGGTGTGCACGACGCGCGCGACGCCATTGACGCCGGGTCGCGCGTGCTGACGCGCCACGACGCCTCCGTGGAGTACGCGCGCTCGCTGGGCCGCCCCGTTCGGCTGGTGGCGTTCGACCGGCTGTACCTGGTGGTGTTTGCGGGTGCCGTCGAGGCGGAGGAGGCGCGCGAGGTCGGCGGCGCGATCGGCACCGACTGGGTGGAATGGGGCGCGCCCGGCGCGAGGAGGCTGACGGGGGTGCGGTGGAGCGCTCTCGTGGCGAGGTGCGGCGGGGGTGCTGGCGGTGACGAGCCGGCCCCCGGGCGTACGGGGCGCGACGTCGGCCCGGCTTCGGCCACGGTCAGCTACGCCGGAGACGACCGGGCCGCGGGGCAGATCGCGGAGCGCGTCGTCTCGATGGCGATGCGCGGTGACCGGGCCGGTGCGCTGGTCCGAGCCCTGGCAGCGACGGAGGGGCGGCTCTCGGTGCGACCCGTGGTGCGGCCCAGGACCGGGTCGGGGCCCCGGCGCGCGGCGACCGATGTCGCCGCCGTTGTTGCGGTGCATGGAGGTCCCGGGCACCCCTGCTCGCTCCACGCCGAGGTCCTGCGCGAGCTGGCCGGGTGGGAGCCGCGGGGGGGCGCGCCGGGCACGAATGTGGTGCTGGTCGGCGAGACCGCCCTCTTCGAGACCTCGCGCCGATGAGTTTTCGCCGCCGCCTCGTGATCGCCGGGATCGTCGTGGCGTGGATCCCCGTGCTCTGTCTCGGGCTGGTGGTGCGATACGCCGGGGTCCAGCGTCTCACCGAGGCCAACGGGCAGCGAATGCGCGAGCGCGCCGACCGCCTGACCGCCGCGTGGGTGTCCGGCGCGGCCTTCCTGGACGACCGCCTGAATGCGCTCGGCCGCCTCCTGGCCGACGACAACGCCGTGCGGATCGCGGCGCGGACGGGAAGCGGCCCCGTCCTGCAGGAGGCCGCCGCCCGTTTTGCGGCCGCCAGCGGCCTGGACGTGGCCTACCTGCTGGACGCGGGCGGCACGATCCTGGCGGCCAGCCACTTCCCCGGCGATGCGGGACGGCACAGTCCCGGACTCGTGGAGCAGGCCGACCGGGCGGGGGCGCCGGTGGTCGCCAGGGTGGCGTTCCCGGATTCGGGTGGGACCGTCTTCACCCTGGCTCGCCGGTTCGACGTGGGAGGCGTCGAAGTCATCGGGGTCGTGGGCGAGGAACTGGCCGCGCTGGGGGTGTTGCCGGCCGGCCGGGAGGTCTCGCTGCTGGCGGAGGCGGGCGGTGGCGCGGATGCGCTGCTGGTCGCGGGGCCGGGGCGCGGAGCGGCGGACGAAGCGGGAGCGGAGTTCCAGGGACGGCGCGCGATCGGGCGTGTGCTGTGGAAGGGAGGTGCGTACGGACTGCCGGGCGGCGAAATCGTGCCGGTCGACCTCGTGATCGCCTGGCGGGATCCTCTGCTGGCCGACATGACCCGGTCCTTCGACCGCGTGCTCCTTTTCTCTCTTGCGGGGGCGGCGCTGGTCGCGATCGTGCTGGGCGGGTTCATGGCGCGGCGATTCTCCGACCCGGTGGAGCGACTGGCGTCCACGGCCAGGGGCGTACATCTGGGCCGGCTCGATACCGCGTTCCCCCGCGGCGGCGCCCGGGAGCTGGACCGCCTGGGCTTCTTCCTGAACGGTATGCTGCGGCGGATCCGCGACGGTGTGGCGAAGGTCAGGGACGCCGAAAAACGCGCGACGCTGGGCGAGTTCGCCCGGCAGGTCAATCACGACGTGCGCAACGGACTGGTGCCGATCCGCAACGTCGTCAGCCATCTCGGCGAAGCGCGGGGGGACGGACCGGACGAACTTGTCGAGGCGTTCGACGCGCGCGCGCCGACCCTGACGGCAAGCCTCGACTACCTGGGCGAGCTGGCCGAGCAGTACAGGGCGGTGGCCGTCCATGGTGCCCGCGACCGCTCCGACCTGCGCGCGGTGGTCCGGGCAGTCGTGGAGGCCCAGCGATCCCTTCGCACCGGGGTCCGCTTCACCGCCGACCCGGGTGGAGAGCCCGCCTTGGTGGAGATGGACGCTCTTTCACTCAGAAGAGTCGTTGAGAACATCGTTTCGAACGCGGTGACGGCAGTGGCCGGCGAAGAGGGGGAAGTGCGGCTGTCGGTCGGGTCCGAGCGCGCCGGCGGACAGGCCATTCGCCATCGCCTCGCCGTAGTCGACGACGGCCCGGGGATCCCCGCGGAGGCGCAGGGCCGCGTCTTTGAACCATTCTTCACCACGCGGACGGGAGGCACGGGACTCGGCCTCGCGATCGCGCGCAGACTTGTGCGGGACGTGGGCGGCGAGATCGCCCTGGAGAGTGCCCGGGGGCGCGGCACGCGCGTGGTTGTGACCCTGAAGGCGGCCCTGGCGGAGGGGACACCATGACCTCGCGGCGGCGGACGGGACCTGGCGGTGCCCTGGTCCTCATCATCGACGACGTGCGGCCTCTGGCCGAGCAGTACGCCTACGACCTGAAGCGGCTGGGGGGCTTTCGTACGCGCGTGGCTTCCGGCGGCGCGGAGGGGCTCGAGATCCTGACGCGCGAAGTGGTCGACTGCGTCATCCTCGACCTCGAGATGCCCGGGCTCGACGGCTTCGACGTGCTCCGCGCCGTGCAGCACCGCGAAATCGACGTTCCGGTGATCGTGTACACCGGTACGGGCAGCTTCGATCGCTGCGTGGAAGCGGTCCGCCTCGGCGCCTTCAGCTTCATCGACAAGGCCGAGCCCATGGAGCGCGTCGTGCACGAAGTGAGGCTGGCGCTGCGGCAGACGGACCTGCGGCAACGCCTGGACGAACTCGAGGAGCGGGTGGCGCCGGGTTCCCCCCTGATCGGCGAGAGCGAACCGATGCAGACTGTGCGCGCGGCGATTGCGCGCCTGGCCGACATCCCCAGCCCGGTGCTCGTTCTGGGCGAAAGCGGCACGGGCAAGGAGCTGGTCGCGAGGGAACTGCACCGCCTGAGCGGGCGGCGAGACGAGGCGTTCGTGGCCGTCAACTGCGGGGGCATGGCGGAGGGATTGGTGGACAGCGACCTCTTCGGCCACGACCGGGGTGCGTTCACCGGGGCGCTGAAGGCACGCCGCGGCGCATTCGAGCGGGCGACCTCCGGGACCCTCTTCCTGGACGAGATCGGCGAACTTCCGGCATCCGTGCAGGCGCGCCTGCTGCGCGTGCTGGAGGGCGGAGAGATCATCCGCCTGGGCGGCGAGGACACCATCACCGTCGGGGCCCGCATCGTCGCCGCGACGCACCGCGATCTGGATGCCGAGGCCGACCGAGGGGCCTTCCGCCACGATCTCCTCTACCGCCTCAACGTGCACGTCATACGAGTCCCTCCGCTGCGCGCCCGCCCGGACGACATCCCCCTCCTTGCCGCGCACTTCGCCCGCACGCTCCCCGCCCGGCTGGGACGCGCGCCCCGCCCCGTGACCGACGGCGCGCTCGCCCGCCTGCGCACTCGCGCCTGGAAGCGCAACAACGTGCGCGAACTCCGCAACACCATCGAACGCATGATTATCGCGTCGGACGACCCCACCCTGGACGTCGGGCATCTTCCTCCCGATCTGGCACGCCCGTCCGCGGCTCCCACGGACGCCGCGCGGGCGCGCCACCACACGGCAGCCCCAACCGGCGCGCCACAGCGCGGCTACCGCGAGCAGAAGCGGGCCGCGGAGCGCGCGATCGTCCTCGAGGCCCTGGAGGCCAATGACTGGGTCATCGGCCGCACCGCCCGCGCCCTCGGCCTCTCCGACCATTCGAGCCTGATCAAGATCATGAACCGCCTGGGAGTGCGCCGCCCGGCCCGCTGACAATCCGGGTCACGCGAGGCGTGTGGACCGCAGATCACGCGCCCCGCACTGCGTTGTGTACCGAGGGACACGAGCGCGGCGCAGCGCTCCACGGCCCCGCACTCTTCGCGTTACTGGCAATCCACTGCACGGCAGCGATTTAGATACCATCTCCCGGGCTCCTCCCGCACCCTGGCCTGCTGGTTGCCACCCCTCACGGCCGACTTCAATCGCCCCGCGCGGCGCGGTCGGGATCGGCCCGCCGCGCCGCCGGGGCACCAGGCTGGGAGGCCACGATGGAAAGCAGAGGAATCGAACGGAACCGCTCGGAGACGGTGTTGCGGTGGATCGCGGCGGGACTGGCGCTCGCCGTGCTGCTGCTGGCCGCGGCGTGCGGTGGAGAGAACCGCCCCGCGGAACGCGCGGACGGCTCGACGGAGGTGATCGGCATGGCAGCGGCCCAGGCCCCGACGGCACGGCCCGCGATACCGGTGGAGACAGGCCCGATGGCACCGGCCACCTACGCGGCGACCTCCGTCCTGCCCCTTGAGCCCGAGGAGCCCCCCGTCACCTGGGGCGAGGCCGAAGCCGCCTTCCTCGAGGGCCGCTACGGCGAGGCGGTCGACCTGTTCGGGCGCTACGTGGAACGCCGGCCGACCGATCCCCGGGGGCACTACATGCTGGGACTCTCGGCCTGGAAGGGCGGCTACCTCGATCTCGCCGAGGCCCACCTGATGGAGTCGGTGCTGATCGATCCCGACCACGTCAGGGGAAGGGTGAACCTCGCGCGGGTCCTGATCGAACTGGGCCAGTCCGCCGCGGCGGAGGGACACGCCCGCATCGCCGAGGAACTGGACCCCGCCGACGTGCCGGCGAAACGCACGCTGGCCCGGGCGTTGGCCGAGAACGGCGACCACGAGGAAGCGGTCGGCCCACTGGCCCTCGCGGTGCGCCTCGACACCACCAACGCGACCTTCCTCAACAACCTGGGCAGCGCGCTCGCGAATGCGGGCATCGGTGACGGCGTCGACACCGACGCGATCGCCCAGGCGTACCTGGAGGAGCTGTGGGGGTGCCCGGGCGAAGCCGCCGACACGGTCGCGCGCCGTCGGTGAAACCGGCCGGGGGACCCCACCCTGCCAGGGGTCCCCCCCCAACGCTGCTTGGTCCCCGGCGTCTTCCGCGCTACCGTTCACGCGCGATCCGTCAGGTGACGGTCGGCCGATCGACCCGGGGAGGGGAAGGCGCGGGACAGGGAAATGCCGGACAAGGAAAAGAGCAGACTCAAGCGGGCGAACGTGTGGCGCGAGGCGCGCGAGATCATCTGGCGCTACCGGCGGCGGATCGCGTTCGGACTCGTCGTCATGGTGGTCGGGCGCGTGGCGGGCATGGCGATCCCGGCGTCTTCCAAGTTCCTCATCGACGACGTGCTCGGCGAGGGACGCACGGAACTCCTGCTCCCCCTCGCGATCGGTGTCGCGGTGGCCGCGCTCCTGCAGGGCGGGAGTTCGTTCGCACTGTCGCAGATCCTGGGAGTCGCGGCCCAGCGCGCGATCACGGAAATGCGCAAGGCGGTACAGGCCCACGTCGCCCGCCTGCCCGTCAACTACTTCGACTCGACCAGGTCCGGCGTGCTCATCTCGCGCATCATGACCGATGCGGAGGGCATCCGGAACCTGGTCGGTACGGGTCTCGTCCAGCTCACCGGCGGCCTGCTCACCGCGGCGCTTTCGCTATGCGTCCTCCTCTTCCTCAACTGGTCGCTCACGATCTACACGGTCAGCGTCCTGCTCGTCTTCGGCGGCGCCATGGCCTTCGCGTTCCGCCGCCTCCGGCCTCTCTTCCGCGAGCGCGGCAAGATCAACGCCGAAGTGACGGGCAGGCTCGGCGAGAGCCTCTCGGGGGTGCGGATCGTCAAGGCCTACACGTCCGAGCGCAAGGAGAACCTGGTCTTCGCGCGCGGCGCCCACCGGCTCCTCCGCAACGTGGCCAGGTCCGTCACCGGAGTCTCGGCCGTGACGGCGTTCTCGTCGGTCGTCATCGGCGCCATCGGCGCGATGATGATCGTGGCGGGCGGTTCGTCGGTCCTCGCGGGTGAAATGACCATCGGCGACCTCATCATGTACGTCCTCTTCACCGGATGGATGATCAACCCGCTCGTGCAGATGGCGTCGATCGGCACGCAGATCACCGAGGCGTTCGCCGGCCTCGACCGCATCCGCGAGATACGCACGATGGCGACCGAAATCGACGCCGACGCGGACAAGGCGCCGCTGGGCCTCACGTACGGACACATCGATTTCGAGGACGTGTGGTTCTCCTATGAGAAGGAGATTCCGGTCCTCAAGGGCGTCTCGCTTCACGCGCCCCCGGGTTCCACCACCGCGCTCGTGGGGTCGTCAGGGTCGGGAAAGAGCACGCTGGCCAGTCTCGTGCTCTCGTTCAACCGGCCCGACTCGGGACGGGTTCTGGTGGACGGGCGCGACCTCGCCGGCATTCGCCTTGCGGACTACCGGCGCCAGGTCGGCGTGGTCCTGCAGGACAACTTCCTCTTCGACGACACCGTCGAGTACAACATCCGCTACGGACGCTCCGGCGCGACGCGTGAAGAGGTGGTGAATGCCGCCCGGCTCGCGCACTGCCACGAATTCGTCACCGCCTTCCCGGAAGGCTACGACACGATCATCGGCGAGCGCGGCGTCAAGGTGTCGGGCGGCCAGCGCCAGCGCCTGGCGATCGCCCGCGCCATCCTGGCCGATCCGCGCATCCTGGTCCTCGACGAAGCCACCTCCAGCCTCGACTCAGAAAGCGAGGCGCAGATCCAGGAGGGGCTGCGCACGTTGCGCACCGGGCGCACGACCTTCGTCATCGCCCACCGCCTCTCCACGATCCGCAGCGCCGACCAGATCCTCGTCATCGAAGACGGCAAGGTGGTGGAGCGCGGCACGCACGCCGAACTGATCGCGCTGGACGGCCGCTACAAGGAACTGCACGACCGCCAGTACCGGATCGAGATGAACCGCTTCATCAATCCGGGCGAGGAACTCACCCCTGCCACGGCCTCCCGCGGCCCGTGACGCACGGGGGTCCCGGCACCTAGATTGGGCCCGATGGACGATTCACCCACCCCCGGTCCGGACCGCGGTCGAGCTTCCCCAGTCCCGGACGAGGAAGCCGGCTTCGATATCCGGCGCGATTTCGAGCGCTTCTCGCAGAAGGACGACATCTTCTGCCGCTCGTTCTGGGACCCGGCCGTGCGAACGCACCGCTCCGACATGTTCTACGAGACGTACCGCACGCCGAAGCTGACATGGCGTGCCGTCGAGGGCTTCACACAGCGCGACTATGCGCTCCGCAACGCTTCCTGGCATGTGACGGACATCTTCGCGGAACTGCGTGACGGTGACGACCGCCGCGAGGGGTTTCTGGATCCGTACACCGTCGTACGCGAGGGTCCCGGCACCACGTTGCCCGTGTCGTCTCCGGAGGACATGGCCCGCGAGATCAAGCACGCCGCGAAGACCCTGGGAGCGGACCTGGTGGGGATCACGGGCAACGACGAACGATGGCTGTACACGCACGCCTACAGCCGCGAAAACGAGACCGAGAAACCCCAGGAGATCTCCACCGATCTCGAAAACGTCATCGTGATCGCGCAGTCGATGGACCGGGAACTCCTGCGGACGGCGCCCTCCGCCCTGAGCGGGACCGCCACGGGGGCCACCTACTCCCGCGACACCATCGTGCTGCTGGCGGTCGCGCAGTACATCACCAATCTCGGGTATCGCGCGGTGGCCAGCATGAACGACTCGGCACTCGCAATCCCGCTGGCCATCAATGCGGGGCTGGGCGAATACGGCCGCCACGGCCTCCTCATCACCCGCGAGTACGGGCCGCGCGTCCGTCTCGGCAAGGTCTTCACCGACATGCCGCTCGCCCACGACCGGCCGGTCCGGTTCGGCGTGAAGGAGACCTGCGACATCTGCCGCGCCTGCACGCAGGGCTGCCCGGCCAGGGCAATCGCCGACGGCGAGCCGTCCACCCTGGTCCACAACCGGTCGAACATCCAGGGTATTCGCAAATGGACCACGGACGCCGAGAAGTGCTTCCGGTTCTGGGCCAACCAGAACACCGACTGCTCGATCTGCGTGCGCGTCTGCCCCTACAACCGGGACTACCGCCAGCGGTGGAGCCGGGTGTGGCGCTGGCTGGCGGGCACGCGGCTGAGGCGGCTTGCGCTGTGGCTGGACCGCGTCGGCGGCCGCGGCGAGCGTCTGAAGCCGTCGCACTGGTGGAGCGGCGCGGCATAGCACGATCCCGTGCGGCACGGTCTATTGAGTATCGATCACACGACCTGAAAAGGAGATGCCCGATGAGAACACGATTCCTCCTGCCCGTGATGGCAATGCTGGTCCCCCTGGCGGCCTGCACCCCGGCGGCGGACATGGGCGAAGGCGAACCGGCCGGCGAGATGGCCGCCGAGGAAGCCGAAGCTCCCTCCTCCACCGTTCAGTCCGAACTTCTCAACGATCTGGCCACCCTGCGCGAGAAATACGTCGGTCTGGCCGAGGCGATGCCCGAGTCCGACTACGGCTGGCGGCCTGCCGAGGGCGTGCGCTCCGTGTCCGAGGTGTACATGCACGTCGTCGCGGCGAACTTCGGTCTCGTCTCGACGGTGATGGGAACGGAACCGCCCGAGGGGACCGATGCCGCCTGGTACGGTCAGGATGCCGAGTCGATCACCGACAAGGCGACCGTGGTCGAGGCGCTCGGCGCTTCGTTCGACTACATGGCCGCTGGCATCGAGGCGACCGGCGACGACGCCTGGGGAGAGGCCGTGGACCTCTTCGGACCGAACAGCGTACGCGGCGCCATGACCTTCACGCTGGCCCACTGCCACGAGCACCTCGGCCAGTCCATCGCCTACGCGCGCAGCAACGGAGTGGTGCCGCCCTGGTCCATGTGACCGTTGAGGCAACGATGAAACGCGGAACAGGTCGTTCAGATGCGGCCCGGGCCCGGCTCCGGGGGTGCGCTGCGGCGTGCATGGCCATTGCAGCGGCCTGCCAGCCGGCCGATGAGCCCACGGAGGCCGTCGGCGGCAGCTACGAGGATCTCGAGACGCTCTTCCAGGAATGGCGCGAGTTCGCCGCTCCCGAGTACATCCGCGGCGTGCCCGACTACTCGATCGGCGCCATGGCTGCCCAGCACGCCCGGTTGCCCCAGTGGCGCGCGCGCCTTGAAGCGCTGAATCGGGCGGAGTGGACCGTCTACCAGCAGATCGACTGGCACCTGGTGCGGGCCGAAATGAACGGCCTCGACTTCGACCACCGGGTGCGCCGTCCCTGGGCCCGCGACCCGGCCTTCTACGCCAGCGTGTACGACGCGGAGAGCGACGTGCCCGCGCACGAAGGGCCCACGATCGACGGCTGGATCGACCTGTGGACCTACGACTACCCGCTGTCGCCCGAGGACGCCGCGGAACTCGCGGAGAGGATCGGGGCCATCCCCGAACTGCTGTCCCGGGCCCGCGACAACCTCACCGGCGACGGGTACGACCTGTGGGTCGCGGGGCTGCGTTCCTTCCGGGCGCAGGCGCGTTATCTGGAGGCCCTGGCGTTGGAGGTCGCGGGCACGAGTGCGGCGCTCGACCAGGCCATCGCCAACGCACGCGCCGCAACCGACGAATTCCACGACTGGATCGAAGGCCTGGCCGACACGAAGACGGGCACGTCCGGAATCGGAAGCGACAACTACACGTGGTACATGCACAACGTCCACCTGGTGCCCTTCTCCTGGGAGGAACAGGTGACGCTCATGCGGCGTGAGCTTGCCAGAGCCCACGCGTCGCTGCGTCTCGAGGAGCATCGCAACCGCGACCTCCCCGTGCTCGAACGGATCCGGACCGAGGCGGACTACGACCGGCAGCTCAACGAGGCCGTGACCGAGTACGTGGCGTTTCTCGAGGACGGCCGGATCCAGACGGTCCAACCCTGGATGGACCCGGCGATCCGCGCCAGGAACGGCGCCTTTACTCCGGCGGAACCCGGCCAGATCCGCAACTTCTTCAGTGAGGTTAACTACCGCGACCCCGTCGTCATGAGGACGCACCTCCACCACTGGATCGAACTCGCGACCATGCGCGAGGCGCCGCACCCGAGCTCCGTACGCCGCGTGCCGCTCCTCTACAACATCTGGGACGCGCGCTCCGAAGGGCTCGCCACCGGCATGGAGGAGATGATGATGCACGCGGGCCTCTTCGAGGGGAAACCCAGGTCGCGCGAGCTCGTCTGGATCCTGCTCGCCCAGCGCGCCGCGCGCGCCCTCAGCGGTCTCCAGTTGCACGGCAACGTCTTCGACATGGAGGAGGCCGTCGCCCACGCCACCACCCTGGACCCCGCGCGGCTGGCTCCCCGACGCCGACCTCGTGCGCAACGAACAGCACCTTTACCTGCGACAGCCCGGATACGGCACCAGCTACCTGACGGGCAAGGTCGAGATCGAGGCGCTCATGGGCGAGTGGGCGCTGCAGCAGGGCCCCGCCTTCAGCGTCCAGCGCTTCTTCGACGGCTTCTTCACGGCGGGGGTCATCCCGACGGTGCTCACACGCTGGGAAATGACTGGCGAGATGGACCCGTTGTTGGCGTCGCAGTAGGTGTCAACACCGAACAAAAGCCGATTACGCCCCGAATATGGGCGTGCAGGACACTCGAACGGTTGTCCGGTAGGTTGTACCGTCGCCATAATGAATTGACAAACAGTCGACTGAATCAACAAAAGTGCACATCGTGGAGGCAGCAGCCATGCACCGTCGTGACTTCATCAAGGCAGGGGCCGTTTCGGGGCTGGTCGCGGGGACCGGAACCCTGGGCGTCTCGCCAACCCCCGTTTCGGCGCTCATGGGTGCGCCGGGCAGGCGAACCAGCAGCGGTGCCGTGCGTCTGAACTCCAACGAGAACCCGCTCGGGATCTCTCCGGCGGCCCGGGATGCCGTGATCGAGGCCATCTCGATCGCGAACCGCTACCCTTCGGACCAGCAGGCCGAACTCGTCACCAAGCTGGCCGCGGCGCACGAGGTGGCCGACAACCAGGTCGTGGTGGGCACGGGTTCGGCCGAGGTTCTCCAGATGGTGGTTCAGGCCTACGCCGCCCCGCGTGCCAAGCTGGTCATGGCGGATCCCACCTACGAGGCGGTCACCAACTACCAGCGCACCGAGGCCTACGAGCTGGTCAAGGTGCCGCTGACGGCCAACCAGGAGCACGACCTCGACCGCATGCGCGAGGCTGCGGAGAGTTCCGGGCACCCCGCCCTGGTCTACCTCTGCAACCCCAACAACCCGACCGCCACGGTCACGCCCAGTGCGTCGATCGACGCCTGGATCGCCGACGCCCCCGAGCACGTCTTCTTCCTCTCCGACGAGGCGTACATCGAGTACGTGGAGGACGACCGGATGTGGAGTTCGCTGCCCTGGATCCACAGGAAGCGCAACGTCGTCGTCGTGAAGACCTTCTCGAAGATCTACGGCATGGCGGGTCTGCGCCTGGGCTACGGGATCGCACACCCGGACACGGCCGCTCGGCTGACCGACTTCGCATCCCGGAACAACATCAACCAGATCGCTATCGCCGCGGCCGGAGCGTCCTTCCGCGACGAGCAGCTTATCGCGAAAAGCCGGGAGGTGAACCACCGGTCCCGCGAGATGGTCGAAGCGACTCTCGACGAGTTGGGACTCGAGCGGATGCCCACGCAGGCCAACTTCCTGATGCACCGCATCAACGGCGATCTGGCGACATATCGGAACCGGATGGCCGATGCGGGGTTCCTGGTGGGGCGGGACTTTCCGCCGAAGCTGGACTGGAACCGCCTCTCCTTCGGGCTTCCCGAGGACATGGGGCGTTTCTGCGAGACCTTGCGGGACTTTCGCAACAAGGGCTGGATCTAACAGCAAAGGAGCTGAAGATGGTAAAAAGCGCAGCAGTCATTGCCACACTCTTCACCCTCGCACAGGCCGGTGCGGTGGCCGCGCAGGGGAGCCTGCAGGGGACGGTCACCGCGGCTGGCACGGGGAGTGCCCTCGCAGGGGCACAGGTCAGCCTGCCGGACCTGTCGCTCGGGGCCATCACCGGTCCGAACGGCGCCTACGAGGTGGGTGACATCCCCGCGGGAACGCACGAAGTCGTGGTCGTCATTATCGGCTACCAGACCGAGCGGCGGCAGGTGACCATCACCGATGGCCAGGCCGCCACTCTGAACGTGGCGCTCGCCGAGACAGCGCTTGAACTGGAAGGACTCGTGGCCGTCGGAAGCCGTGCGCGGCCCCGCACCGTCACCGAGTCGCCGGTTCCCGTCGACGTGATCCCGACGCGCGAGATCGTTCAGCAGGGCGATACCGACTTCGCCAACCTGCTGCGCAACGTCGTGCCGTCGTTCAACGTGAACATCCAGCCGATTTCGGACGCGGCCACCTTCGCGCGGCCCGCGAATCTGCGTGGTCTCGCCCCCGATCACACGCTGGTGCTGATCAACGGAAAGCGGCGCCACCGCACGGCGGTGATCACGTGGTACGGCAACGGACTTGCGGACGGCTCCCAGGGCCCCGACATCGCGCTCATCCCCGGACTGGCGCTTGAGCAGGCCGAAGTGTTGCGCGACGGCGCGTCGGCCCAGTACGGCTCCGACGCGATTGCGGGCGTCATGAACTTCGTGCTGAAGAACGACCGCTCCGGCGGCTCAATCGAGATCAAGACCGGCGGGTATCCCCTCGGGGAGACCAGCGCACCATTCGAAGACGGCTCGTTCCCGGGCGACGGCGAGATGTACACGCTGTCCGGGAACATCGGCCTGCCTCTCGGCGAGACCGGGTTCCTGAACCTGACCGGCGAATACGGCAACGCCAACCCCACCGATCGCAGCACCCAGCGCAACGACGCACTGGCGCTGCTCGGCGCCGGCAACACGTCCGTTCGGAATCCCGCGCAGGTCTGGGGCTCGCCCCAGATCTCCGACGAGATCAAGCTGTGGGCGAACATGGGCTACCTCTTCAACGACAACACGCAGTTCTACGGCCACGGCAACTACGTGAGCAAGCAGGTCGAAGGCGGCTTCTACTTCCGTAATCCGGGCACGCGGAGCGGCGTGTTCGGAACCACTAACGCTGCCGGAGACCGGATCCTCCTGGTCGGCGACATGCTCGACGCGCAGGACGGGGAGCTCGATGGCTCGGCGATGTGTCCGGAAGTCCGAGTCACCGGCGATGGCGTGGTGATGAACGACGCGGACAACATGGCTGCGTTCAACCATGTCATGGCTGACCCCAACTGCTTCACCTTCCGGAAACTCTTCCCCGGAGGGTTCACCCCGCAGTTTGGGGCGTACGTTTTCGACGCCTCCGCAGTAGCGGGTCTGAAGGGGACCAGCGGCGACCTGAGCTGGGACGCGAGCGCGGCTTGGGGCAAGTCCAACATGGACTTCTACATGTACAACACGGTCAACGCCTCACTCGGGCCGGACCAGCCGTGCGCCGGCTCTGACCGAACGATCTCGTTTGTCGTGCCCAACCAGTCTTGCACGCCCTGGTTCAATCCGGGGATCTACGACCAGCAGGAGGTCAACCTCAACTTCGATCTGTCGTACGCGATGAGCGAGATGGTCAACGTCGCAGGGGGCGCCGAGTGGCGTAACGAGCGCTTCGAGATCTTCCAGGGAAGCACGGAGTCGTGGACGGAGGGGCCGCTGGCCACCCAGGGATTCACGCCCGGCTCCAACGGGTTCACGGGATTCGGACCGCTTACCGTGGGTAACTGGAACCGGAACAACTTTGCCGTCTACGGCGATATGGAGATCCGTGAACCCGGGGGTGACTGGACTGTCGGTGTGGCCGGACGGTTCGAGAACTTCTCGGACTTCGGAACAACGTTCAACGGCAAGGTTGCGGGACACCTTAGCGTGAGCGAGCAGTTTGGCCTCCGAGCCAGCGCCAGTACCGGCTTCCGCGCGCCCACGCCGGGGCAGCAGAACGCGTTCAACATCTCCACGATCTATGATCCGGTCATTGACGATCTGACCAACAACGGGACGATTCCGTCAACGTCTCCGCTGGCGATGAACTTCGGCGGCCAGGCGCTTAAGCCGGAAACTTCCGTCAACCTGGCGATGGGCGCTGTTTACGACAACGGTCCGTTCAGCTTCTCGATGGACTTCTTCCAGATCAATGTGTCGGACCGTCTGACGACCAGCGCGGACCGGAGCCTCAGCCCGGCTGAGATCACTCAGCTTATTGACGAAGGCATCATACGGCCGGGTGGCGTGCTCGCTCGGTTCCGTTTCTTCATCAACGATTTCGCAACCAGCACCGGAGGGATCGACCTGGTGGGCGCGTACGAGATCGAGGGAGCGGGCGGTGCCACCACGACCCTCAGCAGCGCGTGGAACTGGACCCGGACCACTGTGACGGAATTCAACCCGGTTACCCTGACCGATCGCCGGATCCGGATCCTCGAAGAAGGACTGCCCAACGTGCGCGGCAACATCGCGATGAACCACGTCTTCGCGGGCGGCACCCGTTTCCTGGTGCGCGGCAGCTACTGGGGCGGCTACTTCGACGGCGAGCAGCCCTACTACGAGACGGATTCCTCCAACACCATCGACTATCCGTCCCGCATCCTTTTCGACATGGAGGCGGCCCACACCTTCGCCGACAGCTGGACGCTCACGGTCGGAGGCACAAACGTGCTGAACACCTACCCGGAGGAGTATCCGGGCGCGGCCGCCGGCGTCGGCAACCGTTTCGGACAGTTCACGCCGTTCGGCTTCAACGGCGGCTACTACTACACTCGGATCGGCTACAGCTGGTAGGCTGAACACACCCCGGGCAACGGCCCCGGTCCGGCGTCATGCCGGGCCGGGGCACGGTTTTTTCCGGCTGCTGCGCGACCGGCCCTGCGCCTCTCACCGGATTCCCGGCGGCAGCCTCTTCACCACGACGACCGGGACATCGAATTCGTCCCTTTCGAGGAAGACGACCAGGCCGTCAGGACCGAATTCGTCGGGCATCCGCATTCCCTGGTCGAGCGTGCCGAGATAGCGCCCGTCCGGAGTCAGCACGTCGATCGGTCCACGATCCACGTCGGGTTCCTCTCCGCGGCGCTGGACCCAGAGGTTTCCTTCCCAGGTGGTGCGCAGCGCATGCAGCACCGGCACTTCCGGGAAGAACTGCATGTTCTCGATGGCTCTCGTGTGAGCCGCACGGAATACCCCGGCCAGCGCCTGGATGTTCGGAGGCACCCGGCCACTCGGGTCCCGCGCCAAACCCAGCTTCGCCAGTTCGCGGTCCTTTTCCGCCTGTCTGGCGCGGTCGGTCGCCGGTTCCGGGTCGATCGGCCGGCGCAGAACCCGAAGCAACTCGCCGGACGGCCCGGTGACCTTGATCGCATAGGCGGAGGAGTCCGAAAACGCGACCCTACCCCCTGGCAGCGCGTCGAAAACGAGGGGTGGCTCGAGTCCCCACAATGCGCCGCTCATCACATCGGCCACACTCCCGGATACCACTCCTTCGGTCCCCGGCGGCGCCCACGCTTCCACGAACGTGTCGATCCGCGCCTCTTCCGACGACAGGTCGGTGCGCATGATCTTGCGGATGCCGTCCGAGAAGATGGCAGCGCCATCGCGGGCCGGGCGCGCGCCAAAGCTCGCGGCCCGCACAAAAGCACCAACATCCGAGATATCCGATCCGTCGACCCTCACGCTCACCGTTCGTTCGAACACGCCGTCGGCGCCGAAGATCTGAAAGACAAAGGAGTCGGTGACGACGATTCGCCCGCTCGGCAAGACGTCCAGCTGTTCTGGTCTGCGGAACTCGCCGGGGCCCTCGCCGGGACGGCCGATCTGGCCCAGGAAGCTGCCGCCTGGGTCCACAACGACTACACGGGCAGGGGCGTCCAGGAAATACAGGTTCCCGGCCTCGTCGAAGCCCGCAGCCGGAACCGTGCCCAGGACCTGCCATTCGGCGACCGCATCGACCGACCCTATGCGGTAGACTTCGACGAGTTGCGCGGCCAGGGGTCGATCCTCGCGTGGAAGTTCGACCGTTTCCTGGGCACGGCCGTCCGGCGCGATCAATAGTGCCCCGAGGCACGCAGGAAGGAGTGTCCGGGTCATGCGATCGATCCTCTCATTGGGGCGGTGGCTTACCTCACAGTTCGGTACGCCCGCAATGGAAAGCGCATTACTGACCGGGCGCGGTCCGCAACCTGCACGGCGGCAGCGGTCGTCCGCTGATGGCCGTCAGCCGGTCCGGTGTCAGCTGCGTGGCGGCTCCTGCCCGGCTTCCAGACGCGCCAGCGCTTCACTCGCCTGCTGGTTCCCCGCGCGAGAGGCCCGTCCATACCAATCGAGGGCGCGATCCCGATCCTGTTCAACACCTCGCCCGGCCTCGTAGGCTTCGCCGAGCCGGAGCTGCGTGATCGCGTCGCCCTCTTCCGCCGCACGCGTCCACCATTCGACTGCCAGGGCGGGGTCCTCGGCGACGCCCCGTCCCTCCGCGTACTGGTTCCCCAGGACGTGCGCCCCGAGCACATGCCCGCGTTCCGCCGCCCTGCGATGCCACACCGCCGCCCTTTCGGCATCGACCGGCCTGCCCAGCCCCTCGTCGTAGGCGGTGCCCATCAGGAAGACGGCTTCGAGCACGCCCGACTCCGCCGCGCGCTGCACCTCGCGGACCACCGAACCCGCCAGCCGCCGGGCTCTCTCCTCGTCTCGCGGGAACCCCATCCGCCCGGTGGAGTGCACGCGCGCCAGCCACATCGTGGCGAGACCGCCGCCGCCGGCCACCGCTTCCTCCAACAGCTCCCTTGCCCGCTTGTCGTCCACCGCGCCCGCCACCCCGGTATACCAGTCGGCCGCCTCGAGCAGGATGGGGTCGGGTTCGGCGGGCTGCGAAACGCAACCGGCAGTGGCGACGAGCCAGGCGGCGACGAGCGGAGGAACCGGCTGGACCCGGTTGCGATGGATGGTCTTCCACATTGCTATTGTGAGTTATGTTCTAAAACGGAATAGTGAATCCGGCTATTGTGAAAATCAGAATAGCGCCTTGGTCGGTATACGCCCCCCTTCATCGGCGTCATCATATTCGTTATTCTGTTTCGGGAAGCAAAACAGAATAACGTGGCATCTCATTCGTTTTTCCAGAATAAGGCGCGAACACCCGATGCATCGAGGACCTGCCGGAAGATACGAAGTCACCGTCACCGGTGGCGAACGGGTGAAGGCATTTGTGCCGACACCGCTCCCGCCGCGTCCTCCGCTGGTGCTGGACGGACCGCTTCGCTCGACCCTGGAAGCCGCTGCGATGAGCCTCGGCCGCCTTGACGGAATGTCCAGCCTGCTCCCCGACCGCACCCTGGTAACGTACGTCTACATCCGAAAGGAGGCGGTGCTCTCCTCCCAGATCGAAGGAACGCAATCGTCGCTGTCGGACCTGCTGCTTCACGAGATCGAGGAAGCTCCCGGAATTCCCCTGGACGATGTGGTTGAGACCGCGAACTACGTGGCGGCGATGGAACACGCACACCGTCGGCTCAGGGACGACTTCCCTCTGTCGAACCGCCTCATCCGGGAGATTCATGGCGTACTGCTATCAAGCGGACGCGGCAGCACCAGGGATCCGGGCGATTTCCGTCGGTCGCAGAACTGGATCGGTGGAACCGGGCCGGGCAACGCCACGTTCGTGCCTCCGCCGCACACGGCCGTCCAGGACTGTATGGGCGACCTGGAGCTGTTTCTGCACGACCAGGGCGACGACCTGCCCACCCTGGTCCGCATCGCGCTGGCACATGTCCAGTTTGAGACCATCCACCCCTTCCTGGACGGCAACGGAAGGGTCGGAAGACTGCTGGTGACCCTTCTGCTCCTTCATGCTGGCGTTCTGCAGGAGCCGCTCCTGTACTTGAGTCTGTATCTCAAGCAACACAAGGGCACCTACTACGAGCTCCTGGACCAGGTGCGCACCTCAGGCGACTGGGAGGCTTGGGTCGCCTTCTTCCTGGAGGGCGTTCGAGTGGTGGCTGACGGAGCCGTGCACACAACCAGGCGGCTACTGGAACTGTTCGCGAACGACCGGAGCGCCATCGAACAGTCCGGGCGGCGCGCCGGATCGGCTCTGCGCGTATACGCCGCGCTCCGCGAGAGGCCGATTCTGTCGATCACGGCGGCTGCGGAACGCGCAAATCTCTCCTTCTCGGGAGCGTCGGCAGCCATGAAGGTATTGGTTGACCGGGGAATCGCGCGCGAAGTAACCGGCAGGCAGCGCGGTCGGCTGTTCGTCTACGACCAGTACGTCGCGATTCTGAACGAAGGCACGGAGGTGGAAGAGAGCTGAGGCGGCGGTCAGTCACGTCGCAGCGTACCAGGTTGCCGGCTGCGCGTCCGGAGCCTCTCAGACCAGATCCTCCCCCGACAGCCCGAGCTGCTCCAGTACCTCGGGCGGAGGCCCGTCGAAGCTGGGCAGCGGGATGTTCCCCACGTAGCCCAGGTCGCGCATGCCCTCCTCGGTGGTCCAGAACCCGGTGGAGACCATGTCGCGGAAGGCGTCGAAGAAGCGGGCCTGCGGCTTCAACTCCGCGGGCGCGTCGGGCTCGAAGCAGATCTCGTCGCAGATCTCGTGCTGCTGCTCGATGGCAAGCGTGGGGAAGTCCACCGCTCCGAAGCGCTCACGTGCCTCGCGGTTCAGCCAGGCAAGCCCGCCGCGCAGCCGGGTGAGCTGTTCCGTGTGGGCGGGTGCGGAAACGAACTCGTTGACGTAGTCCGGGACGCCCACTTCGCTGGCCGCAGGCGAACGCTCGTCCGCGGGGATAATCACGTCGGAGAACGCAGCCACCAGCCGCATCTCCTCGTCGGTGAGCACCATCTCCCAGGAAACGACAGGGGCCAGCAGGTCGGGATCCGCGGCCGTGCCCGCGGCCAGGGGATTGCTCGGGGGCAGGGGTTCGAAGCCGGAGAGCGCCTCGTGGGCGGTCTCGGCGGACCGGGCCGCGTCTTCGGGTGCGCACGACGCGGCCGCGCCCAGAGCCGCCCCAGCGGCGATGACCTTGAGGGCGCCGCGGCGCGAGATGTTGTTGTCGACGCGGTCCGGGCCATCCTCCTGTCTCGCCGCTTCGGCCGCACCGGCCGAGGCCGCCGCCGCTCCGCGCTTGAGCCGCTCGTCGCTCATCAGATGCTCCTCTGCCTGAGCTGCTCGACGATGTAGTCGCTGGCGCGCCACGCGATCGCCATGATCGAGAGCGTCGGGTTCTTGTCGGCGTTGGAAACGAAGGGCGCGCCGTCGGTGACGAAGAGGTTGGGCACGTCCCACGACTGGCAGAACTCGTTGAGCACCGAGGTACGCGGATCTTCGCCCATGATCGCGCCGCCCACCTCGTGGATGATCTGTCCACCCTTCGAGATGGCCTGCGCTCCGTCGGTGTGTACGGTGGACAGCAGCTGGCCGCCCATCTCGTCGACGATCTCGGCGAAAGTTTGCTGCATGTGCACGGCCTGGCGCAGCTCGTGCTCCGCCCACTTCCAGTGGAACCTGAGGACCGGGATGCCGTAGCTGTCCACGCGGTCCGGGTCGATCTCGCAGTAGCAGTCCTCGTTGGGGATCATCTCGCCGCGGCCGTCGAAGCCGATGAAGCTGCCGTAGTAGCGGCGGCAGTCGTCCTTGAATCGCTGGCCGTAGCTGCCGCCCGTGAGGGGTTCCAGCCCCGCGAAGGCACCGAAGCCGGGCGCGCTGCGCCGGCCGCCGCCGAACTCGATGTGGTAGCCGCGCGGGAAGTCCAGGCGGCCAGCCAGCTGCTCGCCGTAGAGCCACCACGGCATGTACATGTGCATGCCCGAGGCGCCGTCCTCGTTGTGCGGAGGCAGCGACTCCAGAGCGGGGATCTGGGAATACACGCTCGCGCCGACCGTGTCCATGACGTACTTGCCCACGAGGCCCGAACTGTTGGCCAGCCCGTTCGGGAAGAGGGCGCCGGTCGAGTTCAGCAGGATGCGCGCGGACTCGCAGGCGCTCGCGGCGAGCACGACCACGCGCGCCGAGGCGAACTCGTCGATCAGGGTCGCCTTGTCGATGTAGTGAACGCCGGTTGCGCGCCCCTGCGAATCGACGGTGACCTGGCGCACCATGGCTCCCGTGCGGATCTCGAGGTTGCCGGTGGCCAGAGCCGGTGGCAGCAGCACCGTCGTGGACTGGAAGTTGGCCCGGATCGAGCAGCCTCGGCCGCAGGGCGTCGCCCAGTAGCAGGCGGCCCGGCCCCGCATGGAGTCGGCGGTGACGCGTCGCGCGAGCTCGTTGCCGGGGAACAGCTCGCCGGGGAGTCGATCCGCGTCCTGGGTTTGCGTCATGATGGCAAGGTGGGCCGGGATCACCGGGATCCCCAGCCGCCGGCAAGCCTTGCGGGTCAACAGTTCGTAGGCCCTCGGCCTCGGGGGCGGCTGCAGCACTCCGGGCGACGAGTTCGGGGTGTTCTCCAGCCCCTCGTTGGAGCCGTAGACCCCGATCAGGGATTCGGTCCGGTCGTAGTACGGCGCCAGGTCGTCGTAGTCCATGGGCCAGTCGAACCCCAGTCCGTCGCGGGACCGGGGCTTGAAGTCGTATTCGCCCATGCGCAACGAAATCCGCCCCCAGTGGTTGGTGCGCCCGCCGAGCATGCGGGACCGCCACCACATGAACTCCGATCCCTCGGCCACCGAGTAGGGCTCTCCGGGCACCTGCCAGCCGCCGTCGACGGTCGCGTCGTAGAAGCCGAACGGCTTTTCGGGCGTCGCGGCCCCCCGGAGCGGTGCGTCCTTCGGGAGCTGGAACATCGGGGTCTCGCGGATCGGGTCGTAGTCCCGCCCCGCCTCGAGCATCAGGACCCGCAACCCCGAGGTCGCGAGGATGAATGCGGCCATGCCGCCGCCGGCTCCCGAGCCCACGACAACGGCGTCGTACCGGCTCTGGCTGCGCGGGACCCCTGCCACGTCTTCCTACCCTTCGTCCGGCTGCCCGGGCGCGACCCGGTTGGCGCGGAAGGTCGGGATCTCGAAGACGTACGGGCTGTCCGCCGACGTCACCCGGAAGTTGCCGTCCCCCTCCGACAGCGCCAGCGAAGCCAGTTCGTTGCCGTCGGCGTCCACGGCAACAACCGTCCGCTCCGGCTCGTCCGGCAGCTCGGCGTCCCCGGGCGCGAACCCGCTGGCGCGCATGTTTGCGAGCTCCTGCAGGATGTTGCGCACGGTCGTCGCGTCGGCCTCGTCGTCCCCGCGTGCCCAGACCGAGTCCTGGCGCTCGTATGTCACCGTCTCACCGTCGTGCACCACCGTAATGCCCGCGACGGCCGCGGTGTCGACCCGCAGGATCATCTTGTCGCGCCAATCCAGCAGGGGGCGGGCGGCCGCCGCGCGCAGATCCCCCTCGATCAGGCTGACCAGGTCGTCGTCCGGCAGGCGGGCGTACGCGGTGCGGAAGCGGTTGCCGGTCTTGCCGAGAAGCACCGTCGGGCCGTCTCCCGCGGCGAGCGCCCACGCGCTGTCGGCGGTCACGCCCAGGCGGCCGTGGTTGGTGGGGTTGGTGGCGGCCACGGAGGCGATTTCGACCTCGTCCACCGCGCGCAGGAAGCGCGACACGGCCCCGGAATCGGCCTCGAAGCCGTTGACGGTCCAGCCGTCCACGTCCCGCGCCAGGCGCACGGTGTCGCGCGGCCCGGTGATATCGAAGTGGGTCTGCGATTCTCCCGCCATCTCCCCGAACGCTTCTGCCAGCGCGGGATCCGCGGCCACGGAACCGTTGCCTCCGCCGCGCAGGAATGTCACGGCCACATACAGCGCCGTGACCCCGACCAGGCAGTAGAGCGCCAGGCGCAAGGTCTTCTCGCTCATTGTTCGCCCTCGCTTCCCTCTCCAACGTCCTCCGCAGCATCCGCTCCGGCGCCTTCGTTCCAGCGGCGCTGCGCGCGGGTCGCGCGCTGGGTCACCCGTACGAAGCCGAAGAGGATGAAGAGGACCGGCACGCCCACGAGCGATCCCCACTTGAGGGCGTGCCTGCCGGTGTCGGATTCGAAGGCGAGCGCCGGCGGCGACCTGTTCTTCGAGCGAATGCCTATCAGCGCGTCGTCCTGGGCGAGCCAGTCGACTGCGTTGGCGGCGAAGATCACGTTCTGCGAGTTGTTCTGCGCGAAGCGGTCCTCGAGGAAGTCGCCGTCACCGACGGCGATGATGCGGCCTCCCGGCATCGGGCCCGTCACGTCGGCCGGGTCGAGGGCTTCGTCGTCGGCGGGTGTGCCCTCGGCCTCGGCGTCCTCGGGGTCCTCAGCGCCCCGGGCCTCCGTGTCCGCCAGGCTCGGATCGATGGCGACCGCGAGGGTGTGCATCCCCAGTTCGTCCTCGGAGACCGCGAACTGCTGGGTCGGATCGATCATTCCGCCGGGTGGCTGCGTGCCGCCGCCCTCGGTGGTGGTCCAGAGCGCCGTGACCGCGGCGTTGTCCTCGTCGAAGGTGAAGGGGGCCGCCCAGCCGAAGCTCGCGTTGCCGAGGTCGCGGACGACCGCGTGCTCCCCGCCCGTGAACGCGATCGGCCAGAGAGGATACGGCCGGATCACGCTGAAGAACCCCTGAGGCACCTGGACCCGCTCCGAAGACGCCAGGTCGAAGACCATCTCGTCCGACGCCTCGACCCCGCGCGTGGCCAGCAGGTCCTCCAGGCCCGTCGTCACCGGCATGGACATCGGCGATTGCGGGTTGATCGTGTGCCGCTCCATCAGCAACAGCGCCGCGCCGCCACCGTCCAGATAGCTGTCGATCGCGCGGGCGGCCATGGGCGACACGGGCTGGACAGGCGCCGCCACGACCAGCACGTCCACGCTGTCCGGCACCACCGGCGGCCCAAGCGTATCGGCGGCCAGGTCGACGGTCGTGATGTTGTACCGGTCGGCGAGGCTCTCGCGGAACAGGCGGTACTGGAACGACTCCTTCGCTTCGAAGCCCGACATGAAGGCCAGCGTGGGCTTCTCGGTCATTGTCATGTTGGCGATGGCCGAAACCAGCCGGAACTCGAGGTCGTCGGCGCGGTCGACAACCGGCATGACCTCCTGTTCGTCGGCGTATGTCACCGCCAGGCCGAAGTAGCCGCGCCGCACCTGCAGTTCGTCGTCGCGCAGCACGTTGAACTCGATCGGCATTACCCCCATCGACGACGCCTGGTCGGCCTCGTCCTCGCCTTCGTCGGGGTTGACCTCGGCGGTGTTGAGCATGCCGTTCGAGGCGCCCCGGAGGTCGGCGACCAGATCGCGCACGTCGCGCAGGATGAGCTGGATCTCCTGGGGAAGGTCGTCGCTGACGAAGAGCGTCAGGTTCACCACGTCGTCGAGCTCGCCCAGGATCTCGCGGCTGCCGTCGGAGAGGGTGAAGAGGTCGTCGCGGGTCAGGTCGAGGCGCCCGCGCACATTGCCGCCCAGCAGGTTGAGAATGAGGACGGCCAGCGCGATCACCCCCGTGCCCAGACGCAGCCGGCGGAAGGCGTCGCTCCTGTTGCTGAGCCGCTCCTGGCTGAGCGCCGCGACCGCGAGGAGCATGAAGAGCCCGCACGTCGATCCGAAGTACAGCAGGTCGCGCAGGTCGACAACCCCGCGGGCCACATTCTCGAAGTGGCTGATCACCGACAGCTGGCCGGCCCACCCGGCGATCGTGGGCGGCAGGCCGATCTGGACGATCGGCGTCCCGATCAGCACGAGCGCGAAGCAGACGAAGGCGCCCAGGATGAAGGCGGTGATCTGGTTGCGGGTCATCGACGATGCCCACACCCCGATCGCCACCATCTGCGCGATCAGCAGCGCGGCGCCGAAGTACTGCGCCAACATGATCCCCGGATCCGCTTCCGAGACCGCCAGCACCCCGATCGCCATCGGCAGCGTGCCCGCCAGCGCGATCATCACGAAGAGCCAGTTGCCCAGGAACTTGCCGAGCACGATCTCGATCTCGCTCAACGGCTGCGCCACCAGCCACTCGAGCGTGTGGCTCCGCCGCTCCTCGGCCAGGCTCTTCATGGCCACGGCCGGTACGAACACGACCAGGAGCCAGGGCATCAGGTCGAAGAAGGGACGCAGCGAGGCGACCGACATCGCGTAGAGCGAGCGGAACGCCAGGTAGAGGCCCAGACCTAGAAACGCGACCGCCAGCACGTACGCAGTCGGCTGATCGAAGAAGCCGCGGAGCTCGCGGCGGGCGACGAGGAGGAGCTGCCTGGTGTTCATTCGGCGTCCTCCTCTCCGGAGGCGCTCTCGGCGGCCGCCTGATCCGTCGTCAGCTCGCGGAACACCTGTTCCAGCGTCGCGCGTTCGCGCCTCAGCTCCCAGAGCACCCAGCCGCGCTCCGTCGCCATGCGGAAGATCTCGGGGCGCAACTCGTGCTCGCCGCTCGCCTCCAGGTTGACCCGCGCGCGCCCGTTGACCTGCACGGCGGTGTGATCGGCCACCCCGGGGAGCCCGCTCAGTGCCTCTGCGACCCCGTCACCCTCCGCCTCGACCGTGTACCGCGAAATCCCCCGCCCGGCGTCCATCAGCTCCGCCACCGTGCCGTCGGCCGCGATCGACCCCCTGGAGATGATCAGCAGCCGGTCGCAGGTGGCCTCGACCTCCTGCATGACGTGCGTACTCAGAATCACCGTGCGCTCGCTCCCAAGCGAATTCACCAGCTTGCGGATCTCGACGCGCTGGTTGGGGTCCAGTCCCTCGGTAGGCTCGTCGAGCACGAGGATTTCGGGTTGATGAAGGATCGCGCCGGCCATGCCGGTACGCTGCCGGAACCCCTTGGAGATCTCGCTGATGGGGCGGAAGAACACCTCCTCGAGCCCCGTCTCGTCGACTGCATCGGAAATGGCGCCGCGCACCGCGCCGCGAGCCATGCCCCGCAGCCCGGCCACGTATTCCAGGAACTCGCAGACGAGCATGTCGTCGTAGAGCGGGTTGGCCTCGGGCAGAAACCCCACGCGGGATTTCGCCTCGGTGAGATTGTTCGCGATCGGCGCACCGTCGAACCGGATCGCACCCTCGTCGGGCTGGAGCGTTCCGGTGAGCATGCGCATCGTGGTCGTCTTCCCGGCCCCGTTGGGCCCCAGGAATCCGACGACCTCTCCCCGATTCACCTGAAAACTGGCGCGATTGACCGCCACGATGGAGCCGTAGCGCTTCGTCACCCCTTCAACTGCGATCATCCTTCCTCCCGTGGGACGGTGTCGGTTGCAAAGACGGAAAACCGCGAAAATTCTATGGCTGGGGCCGATGGGTGTCCAGACCGATCCGGTCGCGGCAGCGCACCTGCACCGGCCGGGTGGCACCCTTGCACGCCCCTGGCGACGGTCGCGCTTGTCGCCGGGGATTGCGTCGGCGTACCTTGATCCGATCGAGATCCGTTCACTTTTTCGTTACCGTCAAGTGACTGAAACCGGGTCACAAGCCACGTACTGTTCGGCCTGGACGGCCACGAGCCGTCAGTGTCCATCCACCCACGACGCGGGGCGGGAATGGCCTCCCCGCGAGAACAATCCCATTAGGAGGAGCCAGGCGATGAAACGACTCTATCTGATGCTCGCCATTCTGCCCGTGGCGCTGCCGCTCGGCGCCCAGCAGAATGCCACGCTGACCGGAACCGTCACCGCCGACGGATCCGCTCTGGGCAGCGCCCAGGTGGTGCTTTCACAGACCGTCACGGGGGCCCAGTACGGCGGCCTTACCAACGAGAACGGACGCTACAACATCATCGGCATTCCGGCCGGCACCTACGAGGTCTCCGTCCAGGTGATCGGCTTCACCACCGCCACCGAAGAGGTGAGCCTGGACGCCGGCGCAACCGCGATGCTCGACTTCGCGCTGACACCCACGGCGGTTGCGCTGGGCGGCATCGAGGTGCTTGCCGAGCGGGCCGAGGAGCGCCGCACGCCGGTGGCATTCACAGATGTCACCAAGGCCGAGATCCAGGCACAGCTCGGCTCCCGCGACCTGCCGCTGGTGCTGAACATCACCCCGTCGGTGTACTCGACCGCGCAGGGCGGCGGGGCCGGCGACGCGCGCGTCAATGTGCGCGGCTTCAGCCAGCGGCACACCGCCGTGATGATCAACGGCGTGCCCGTCAACGACATGGAAAACGGCTGGGTCTACTGGTCCAACTGGGACGGGGTCGGCGACGCCGCCACCAGCATCCAGTTGCAGCGCGGCCTGAGCGCCGTGAATCTGGCGACGCCGTCCATCGGCGGGACGCTCAACGTGATCACCGACCCCAGTGCCCAGGACCCCGGCTACATCTTCAAGCAGGAGTTCGGGTCAGGGAATTTCCTCAAGACCACCATGACCGCCTCCACCGGTCCGATCGGCAATTTCGCCATGACTCTTTCGGGCATCCGCAAGACCGGCGACGGGATCATCGACGGGGTCTGGACCGACGCGTGGGCATACTACCTTGCGTCGCAGTACAGGTTCAGCGACAACAACATCGTCGAGCTCTACGCGATCGGCGCGCCGCAGCGCCACGGCCAGAATCTGTACAAGCTCAACATCGCCACCCTGAACAGGGATTTCGCGGCCTCGCTGAGCGACTACGATCCGAGGGGGCTCGACTACTTCGGCACCGAAGCCGGACGCCGCTGGAGCCCCAACTTCGGTGGCGTGGATCCCGCCTATATCGGCAGGCAGTTCACGAGCACCGGGCCCGGTGCGGGCGTCTTCAGCAGACACAGCCAGAACTTCATCAACGAGCGCGAGAACTACTTCCACAAGCCTCAGATCAACCTGAACTGGTACTCGTACCTGGGCGACGGGCTGACCGCCAACACCGTGGCCTACTATTCCGGCGGAAACGGCGGCGGCACGGGCACCTACGGCTCGTTGCGCTGGGACTACACATACGGCCAGCGCTTTCCCGACTGGAACGCCACGATCGCGCGCAACCGCGGCAATGACGACGGAGCGTCCTTCGGCATCCTCCGCAACTCCGTCAACAACCAGAACACGGTGGGCGCCATCGCCAAGCTGCAGAAGGAGTTCGACAACCAGCTGGTGACAGAGATCGGCGTGGACTGGCGCACGGCGACGATCGAGCACTATCGCGAAGTCCGCGACCTGCTCGGCGGCAGCTTCTACAACGACTGCTTCCGCGGCTGCAGCTCCGACTTCTGGAGCGAGGAGCAGGGCAACCGCAAGCTCGGCGACAAGATCCACTACCACAACGAGAACGACGTCAACTGGGTCGGGGCCCACCTGCAGGCCGAAAAGTCGTCGTTCGAGGGTTCCTACTACGGAATGGTCGGGGTTTCCCGGATCTCCTACGACTTCATCGACTTCTTCACCCGCGGTTCCGGCGGCGGCTACCACCAGCTGAGCAGCGGCGGATTGAGCGGGTATCAGATCAAGGGTGGCGCCGTGCGCAACCTGAACCCCGAGTGGTCGACCTACGGCAACGTCGGGCTGGTCTCGAAGGTGCCGATCTTCGACGGGGTGATCGACGACGTCAACGGAATCCCGATCGACAATCCCACGAACGAGACCTTCACCTCCTTCGAGGCGGGTACGCGGTTCCGCTCGCTGAACCGGAGATTCTCCTTCGACGCCAACGTCTACTTCACCCAGTGGAACGACCGTAGCGCCAGGCGGTTTGCACGCGATTTCTTCGGCGAAGGCCAGGACGCACTGATCGCGCTGCTCGGGATGGACGCGCGCCACATGGGCGTGGAGTTCGAGGCGGCTTTCCAGCCGTCGAACTACATGCGTTTCGACGGATCGGTCTCACTGGGCGACTGGGTGTACACCGACAATGTGGACGGCGCCTTCAGGGCGGAGGACCGCCAGTCCGAGACCCTCGAATACACCTTCCACGTCAAGGATCTCTACGTGGGCGACGCCCCCCAGTACCAGGCTGCCTACGCGTTGTCGGTGTTCCCGACCGGGGGTCTGTATATGCGCCTTCTGGGCAGGACCTACGGCAAGCACTATGCCAACTTCGACCCCTTCTCGCGCACCAGCGAGACGGATGCCGGTACCCAGTCCTGGCGTGCCCCGGGATACACCGTCTTTGACTTCAACGTGTCGTACCGGTTGTCGGAGGAGCTGTCGGCGCCCTTCGGCGGCAACGTCCAGCTGTTCCTCCACGGCTTCAACATTCTGGACGAGATCTACATCCAGGACGCCACCGACAACTCGCGGTTCAATGCCTACCGCGACGAAGCCGAACGCGCGGCGGGCCGGTGGAACCACCAGGCCGACGACGCGGAAGTGTTCCTCGGCTACCCGCGCTCCTTCAACTTCGGATTCCAGATTTATCACTAGTTGAAGAGCGGCGGTGGCGGCACGGCGGTGCCGTCGTCGTGATCAGGGCCTCCGTGCCGATGCCGGCGCGGGGGCCCTTCACGTCGGGTAGTGAATGACCGCAGGAATGGTCCCGCAGAAACCGGCAGGGACATTTCCATGTTCGGATGGGACGACCGCGGGAGGCCCGGGCGCCGCCCGAACTCACCGCAGCCGCGCCACCAGCAGTTCGTGCAGCGCGTCCGGGTTTTCCGTGTTGACCCAGTGGCCGCCGTCGACCTTGTGCAGGAAGACGCGGCCGCTGTCCCACACGCTCCGGCCGGAGCCCCGGGCCGCTCGCCGGATCCGCCCGACGGCTGCCTCGTCCAGCACGCTTGATCCCAGCGCCCGGATGAAGTGGACATCGGTCCCGGCGGGTGGACTCTCGGCCACGTCCCAGGCATCGGTGCGGAAGTAGTCGCGCAGGTAGGCTTCCATCTCGTCCGGGTCCAGGCGCCACTCCAGCCCCGCATCCGTGGGCACCGCGTTGATGGCCATCCAGTTGGCGACCAGCGGCGCAAACCCCTCCGATTCCACCGCGTCGACCGCCTCGGCCCGGCTGCCGAAGGGCCCCGGGTGCCGCCGGAGCACGCCCAGCATCCGCCACGCGCTCCCGCCGGGAGAACCGGTCGCGGGCGAGGAGTCGACGATCCAGAGCTGGCGGGGGGCGCCGCTCCCCGCCAGCCGCACCCGCTCGCGGGCATGCAGCAGCGCGACCTTGCCACCGAAGGAATGGCCGAGCACGGCGTCGGAGGGCCCGCCGAGCTGGTCCTCCACATCCAGCAGGTCGGCCGCGCAGCACTCCAGCGTATGCGGCGCCAGCCGGGGCGAGTGCCCGTGCGACCGGAGATCCACCAGCACGACGCTCCACTCCGGACGCGCCCGAACCAGCCGCCGCGCGACGGTGCCCCAGTTGCGGCCCGCGCCGTAGATGCCGTGCAGGAGCAGCATCCGCCGCCGCGGCGCCGATCCGGGAGCCTCAACGATTTCGTGGTGCAGGGTGGCCATGAAGTATGTTATCACCGACGCGCAGACTCTCCCCGCGCCGGAACGGTAGCCACGCGACGACAGACGACAACGTGAAGCCGACACAAACCTCATTCCTGGCCGGGGCGCTGCTGGCGGCGTCGCTGGCGATGCCGGGCGGCCTCAGCGGCCAACTCCGCCCTGCACAACCCTCACCTGACTCACCGATCGTCATTTCCCGCCTCTCGGGCGAGATCGTACTGGACGGCGTCGTCGACGAGGCGGCCTGGGACGACATCGCACCGTTCGAACTGACCATGTACCAGCCGAACTTCGGGGGACGGCTCACCGAGCGGACGGAGGTGCGGATCGGGCACGACGACCGATACCTGTACGTCTCGGGGCGCATGTGGGACTCCGAGCCCGAGGGTATCCGGACGGGGACGTTCTACCGCGACCAGTACAGCGGCGACGACATCCTTTCGGTGGTCATCGACAGCTACAACGACTACGAGACCGCGGTCTGGTTCACCGTCAACCCGTCGGGCGTGCGGCAGGACCGGACGATGTCGAACGATGCCGAGTTCACCAATGGCATGCCGATGAATTGGGAGTGGAATGCGTATTGGGACGCGGCTACCACACAGACCGACGAGGGCTGGTTCGCCGAGCTCAGGATTCCGTTCTCGACCCTTGGATTCCAGGTCACCGGGAACGAGGTCACGATGGGGCTGATCGTATACCGGGCGGTGGCCCGCAAGAACGAACGTCAGATATTTCCTCCCGTCGAGCCCAGATGGGGCCGGCTGGGGTTCGCCAAGCCTTCGCGAGCGCAGCGTGTGGTGCTGCGCGACGTACAACAATCCGCTCCGGTGTACATGACTCCGTTCACGCTCGGCGGATTCAAGCAGAACCCCGTGCTGGCCGAGCCGCCCGACGTGCCGCGGGCGGAGTGGCGGAGCGAGCGCGACCCCACGACCGAAGCTGGGATCGACATCAAGTACTCGCCCACGTCGAACCTGGCGCTCGACCTGACACTCAACACCGACTTCGCCCAGGTAGAGGCGGATGACCAGCAGATCAACCTGACCCGCTTCGCCCTGTTCTTTCCCGAGAAGCGGCAGTTCTTTCAGGAGCGTGCCTCGACCTTCGACTTCAACACGGGAGGCATGTTCAACCGGCTCTTCCACAGCCGCCGCATCGGGCTGGATCAGGGCGAGATCGTGCGGATCTACGGCGGAGCTCGGGCCGTGGGACGGTGGGCCGGGACGGACTTCGGCTTCCTCAACATGCAGACGGCCCCCCATGGCGAGCTGTCGTCCGAGAACGTCGGCGTGTTTCGGCTGCGCCAGCAGGTTATCGACGACTTTTCGAGCGTCGGCGGCATGCTGACCACGCGACTGGGGTCGAGCGGCCGCAACAACACCGCCTACGGCCTGGACGCCGTAATCCGGTGGCTTGGCTACGAATACCTGATCCTCCAGTGGGCCCACACCTTCGACGAGGCCGCAGATCAGGCGGGCGGACTGGAGTCGGGGCTGGGAAGGGTCAGGCTGGAACGCCGCCGCGACGACGGGTTCTCCTACTACGCCGAGGGGATCCGGGTCGGCGGGGACTACCTCCCGGGCCTCGGGTTCCAGTTGCGGAAGGACTTCACCTACAGTGGCGCCCAACTGCGCTACCGGCAGCTGCGGGACGACGCCTCACCGCTGCTGGCGCGCGCGCTGCAGATCAGCACGGCCCAGTACTTCCGCAACGCGGATCGGAGCGCCGAGTCCCGCGAGATCAAGCCCGAGATCGAGTTCGATTTCCGGGACGGGTCGAACCTGACCGTGGGGACGCTGTCGAGCTTCGAGAGCGTGCTCGATGCGTTCCCGATCTCGGACGTGGTGATTCCGGCGGGCGAATACTGGTTCCATGAATTGACGTCCACGCTCAGATTCCCGCGCAGCGACCTGCTCAGGGGCGATTTCGAGGCCTCGGCGGGGAGCTTCTACGACGGCACCCGCGTCAGGCTGTCGCTGAAGCCCGTGTGGGTCGTGTCGAAGTACCTGGAGCTGGAGGCGGGCTACGAGGTCAACCGCCTCAACTTCGCCGACCGGGGGGTCGCAACCACCGCCCAGCTGGGAAGTCTGAGGGTCAAGACGGCGCTGAACCCAAGGGTGTCGATGAGCACCTTCGGCCAGTACAACGGCGCCACCGATCAGACGAGCCTGAACGTGCGCTTCCGCTATCACTTCCGCGAGGGCACCGACCTGTGGATCGTCTACAACGAGGGGTTCAACAACGTGCGCGACGATGGGCTGGGCCCGCGGCGGCCGCTGTCGTCGGGGCGGGCGCTGCTGGTGAAGTACTCGCATACGTTTGCGAGGTGAGGGGGGCCGGGGCCGCCTTTGGGGGCCGCCCCCCGGAGGCCGACCGCGCCGACTGGGCAGTTTTCCCGTTCGGGCAAATCCGACGTTCTCCACGACGCCTCACAGCTGCTGTTTTCCCGTTCGGGAAAAGTCAGGGTTGACGTAGTCCGCCTGGGTAACAATCTTTCCCGTTCGGGAATGCATTTTGATTGAATGAAGACTCGGGGTCGCCATCTCGGCGGCGTTCGCTTTCCCGATCGGGAAGGGATCACGAAATGACGCCTGCGGAAATCGGACGCATCGTACGGGCTGCCAGACGGGCACAGGGCCTCCGCCAGGATCAACTCGCTGGAGCCGCAGGGGTTGGCATCCGCTTCCTGTCCGAGCTGGAGCGGGGAAAGCCCACCGTCCGGCTGGAAAAGGTCATCACTGTGCTCGATGCGCTCGGGTGCACATTGCGCGTAGAGATGCCCTGGGGTGAGGCGGAGTTGGCCGAGGCGGCGTCAGGTGAGCAGGCCGAGGATCGGTCGGGGGCTCCGACCGGTGGCGGCAGGCGACCGGCGTGGTCGTCTGAATGAGTCGGACACTGACCGTCTGGTGGGCCGGAACAACGGTCGGCCGCCTTGCGTTGGATCGACACGGCGCCATGCGTTTCACCTACGAGGACCGGTGGATCGAGGACGGGTCGGCACCGCCCATCTCGTTCTCGCTGCCCAAGCGACCGGAGAGCTTCAGTGTGCGGCTTTGTCTGCCGTTCTTCGAGGGACTCCTGCCGGAGGGCACGCAGCGCGATGCCGTTGCGGCGGCGCTCGGGGTGTCGGCCTCGAACACCTTCCGTCTCCTGGCTGGGCTCGGAGCGGAGTTGGCAGGAGCGCTCACCCTCCTGCCGAACGACGCTGAGCCGGGTGGCATGGCGGCGGCCGGAGCGTCCGAGCCACTCCTGGACGACGAGCTGATGCTTCTCCTGGAGACGATCCGCACGCGGCCGTTTCTCGCTGGCTTCGGACGGGAAACCGAGGGCCCTGCCGGCGCCCCGGGGAAAGGCCTGCGGATGTCCCTGGCTGGAGCCCAATCCAAGCTTCCGGTAGTGTTGGTCGACGGGCGTGTCGCGCTTCCCGTCGCTGGCCAGCCCACGACGCACATCCTCAAGCCGCCGATCCCCGATCTCGACCACCCCACCGAGAACGAGGCGTTCGCGGCGGGCCAGGATTCCCGGAGTGCTTCGAACTGGTGCGCCGGGTGTGCACGCGTCCCGCGGTCGCCGTGCTCGGGCTTCTGGATGCCGCGATCGTTCACATGCTGCTGGGCAACGCCGACGCCCACGGCAAGAACTACAGTCTGCTGAGAAAGCCGGGGGGCGAAGTGGTGCTGGCGCCACTGTACGACCTGCTGTCGACCGTCGCCTATCCGCGTTACACGCCAAGGTTCGCGATGAACATCGCTGGTCGCCGCACGCTGGAAGAACTGCGCCGCATCGATTGGGACCGGTTCGCCAGACGGTGCGGCATGGCACCGCCCTTCGTGCGGCGGCGAGTCCGTGAGCTGTGTGAACTGGCGAGTCGGCGGGCCGGCGCGGTGGCCGAGGAACTCGCGCTCCCCGGACTCGGGGAAGAAGCACTGGTTGGCCAGGCCGAACTGGTCGGCGAACGTGCGTCGCGACTGGCGCACACGGTGCGATGAGGCGCGTGCGGGGCATGCCGGTGCGACGCATCCGAGGACCCGTCCTGGTCGCTGCCCTCGTTGTCTTCTCCACACCCTTCGCCGTTTCCGCCCTGCGCGACGCCGCCACCCTCCAGCCCTTCCCCCCCGCCACCGTTCACCACCCGCCCGGCTACCTCATCGGTGCGCCCCTCTTCGGCCTCTGGGACACGCTGACCCTGCTTGCGGTCAGCCAGCACCAGGCGGTCTTGGCGACGCTGGTCCTGCTGTACGCGGCGTGGCGCGTCGTCGCGGCGCGCGCCCCGAGCCGCCAGCCACCTGGCCCTGCCAGCCATCCCGTCGCGGCCCAGGCCCAGCCCTGGAGCCCCGCCGCCGCCCGCCGCCACCTCCCCCCCCGCCTCGCCCGGGAAGCCCTCGTCGCCGCGGCATCCCTCGCCGCCCTGCTTGCCTTCTACGCTGCGGCCGCCCTCATCCCGCGCCCCATGGCCGCGATCCGGCTGGCCTCGCCCGACCTCGTCGCGGTGGACTTCCATTCGCACACCAACCACTCCCACGACGGGTGGGCGCTCTTCACGGCGGCCCGGAACCGCGCGTGGCACGAGGCCGGCGGGTTCCACGCGGCCTACGTCACGGACCACTACACCTAGGCGGGCGTGGACGAAGCGCTGCCCGCCAACCCCGCACGCGCAGGCGACCGTACCGTCCTGCTCAGCGGCATGGAAGTGCGGCTGCGCGACCGCCACACGAACATCCTCGGCGACCGCGCCCGCTACGTCTTCGCGCTGGACAGCACCCGACACCACCTCGACCCGGACTCGATCGCCGCCGCCCACCACCTCGGCGCCCGGCCCGCGACCATGCTGTACACGATCCCCGGCCCACACGACCGGATCGTGCCGTTCGGACCCGGCTCGCCAGCCGGCGTGATCGGCGTGGAGCTCGGCGGCGGGGCGCCGCGCGGCCTCGAGCAGGCCCGTGCCGAGCGCGAAGAGATCCTCGCCCTTGCCGACAGCATGGATCTGGCGGTGGTGGCGGGCACCAACAACCACGGGTGGGGACGCACCGTCCCGGCGTGGAGCGTGATGCAGCTCCCTGGCTGGCCCGAGATGTCGCCGGACGAGCTCGGCCGCGCGATCGAGGGAACTCTGCACCGGGAGCGCCGCCGCGCGGTGACGGTAGTGGAACGCACGATGCCGTATCACGGCGGGTCGGCGGTGAAGCTGGCGGCCACCGTCCCGCTGCTGCTATGGTCGCTCTTCCGTACCCTCACACCCGGGGAACGCGTGTCCTGGCTGGCATGGGTCGCGATCTGGGCCGCCGTGCGGGCTCACAGGGCCCGCCCCCACGCCACGCGCTCTAACGGATGACCACCTTCACCGTCTATCTCCGCCTCGGCTTCGAGCACCTGCTCGACTTCCAGGGATACGACCACATCCTCTTCCTGGCGGCCCTCTGCGCGGCCTATTCGCTGGCGCGGTGGCGCGAGCTGCTCGTGCTTGTGACGGCTTTCACAATCGGGCATTCGGTCTCGCTCGCGCTGGCCACCCTTAGGCTGGTGCGGGTCGACACCGGGCTCGTGGAGTTCCTCATCCCGGTGACGATCGTGGCGGCCGCAGTGACGAACCTGGTGGCAATGCGGCGCGAGGATCCGTCCCAACACCGGGTCACCGCGCGTCCCGCCCGCTATGTGCTGGCGCTGGTCTTCGGCGTCATCCACGGCCTCGGCTTCTCCAGCTTCCTCCGCCTGGTGTTGGGCGAGGAGCGCAACCTGCTCCTTCCCCTGCTGTCGTTCAACATCGGACTCGAGCTTGCGCAGATCGTGGTTGCGGGGGTCGTGCTTGTGCTGGCGCTGGCGGCCACCCGCAGCCTGCCGCTGTCGGAAAAGGCGTGGAACACCGTCGTGTCGGCCGTGACCGGAGTCATGGCGGCCTGGATGGCGGTGCAGCGGCCGCCGTGGTGAGGTAGTCTCTCTATAACCTTGCTAATCCGGCACGCCATGCTAAATTAGCAAGGATGATACCAAGAATTGCCTTTCCGGCGGTTGCGACGGCACTGGATCGCCAGGCCGCGGTCGGCCTGATCGGCCCCAGGCAGGTCGGCAAGACGACGCTAGCCCTGGAAATCGCGGCAACCCGAAAGGCCCTGTATCTGGACCTTCAGTCCAGCACGGACCGCGCCAAGCTTTCCGATCCCAATCTGTTTCTTCGCCAGTTCGAGGATCGCCTCGTCGTGCTCGACGAGATACACCGCGCGCCCCAGCTTTTCGGCGATCTGCGCGGGCTGATCGACCGTGGGCGCCGGAGGGGTCGGCGAACCGGAAGATTCCTGATCCTGGGTTCCGCTTCGATCGACCGTCTCAGGCAGTCATCCG
Source organism: Gemmatimonadota bacterium (assembly GCA_022823145.1). Taxonomy (GTDB): domain Bacteria; phylum Gemmatimonadota; class Gemmatimonadetes; order Longimicrobiales; family Gaopeijiaceae; genus Bin94. The sequence continues at coordinate 46,533 of JAJDXS010000075.1, read as the reverse complement.
AATCCCTGGCCGGGAGGATCGAGTTCGTCCGCCTCAATCCCGTCAATCTGATCGAGATCGAGCACGAGCCGCCGCCGCTCCTGTCCCTTTGGGTCCGCGGGGGATTCCCCGACAGCCTGCTGGCCGTGACCGATGTGGACAGCACCGCGTTTCGCAGAAACTTCATCCAGACCTACCTGCACCGGGACATCGCCGACCTCGCCGGTGTCCGGCTCCCCGCCGAAACGATCGAACGGCTCTGGCGGATGCTGGCCCACGGTCAGGGCAGCCTCTTCAACGCGTCGAAGCTGGCAGGGAGTCTGGGGGTCAGTTCTGCCACGGTGTCGCGGTACGTGGATCTGCTTGTCGATCTCCTTCTGGTCCGTCGCCTGAAGCCCTTCCGCACCAACCTCGGGAAGCGCCTGATCAAAACCCCGAAGGTGTACGTGCGAGATAGCGGATTGGTGCACACGCTCCTCGAGATTCGCGACTACAACGCCCTGGCCGGTCATCCCGTCGCGGGTTCCAGCTGGGAGGGCTTCGTGATCGAAAACCTGATGGGAGTCGCGCCTCCGGAGACGCAGGCCGGTTTCTACCGGACTCGGGCGGGTGCCGAAGTGGATCTGGTCCTCCGTTTGCCGGGTGAGAAAGCCCCATGGGCGATCGAGATCAAACTGGGGTTGGCTCCCACGCCCAGCCGGGGACTCCACCACGCGCGAAAGGACCTCATGCCCAGCCACACCTGGCTGGTAGGATCCGGAAACGATCGATACCCCGTCAGTGACGGCATCGAGGTAATCGGGTTGCGGGAGCTGGCGGGGATCGTCGGCAAGCAGCCTTCCCTGTTCGGCCCGCTCACTCTCCCATAGTTTTGACCGACGCACCCGATTTCAATCTCCTGGAGGTCCAGGCCATGTCCCGTCGCCCGCTCCCCGCACTCACCACCGCCGCCCTCCTCGCCGGCCTCACCCTCGCCGCCCCGCCGGCCCACGCCCAGTGGACGGCCTCCGACCCCGGCAGCGACAACATCGACATCCTCGGGCACATCCCGCTGGGACCGCGCCTCTCCGTGGCGGACATGGACATCGAGCAGGAACTGGACCGGCCGTACGCGTACGTCGCGCGGATGGTCTACGGCGACGTCGGCCCCAAGGGGCTCGACATCGTCTCGATCGCCGATCCCGAGCACCCCGAAGTGATCTACGAGTGGCGGATCGAGAACCAGGACCTCCACATGCGCACCGGCGGCATGGACGTCAAGCACTTCAAGATCGGCGACCGCTACTACGTGGTGCAGTCGCTGCAGTTCGGGCAGGGCGGACCCAACACCGACATGGGCGCCGTGGTGCTGGACGTGACGGGCCTGCCGGACGCCTCCACCGTCCGCGAGGTGGCCAGGATCCGCGAGCCCGACCTGCCGGGCGGGTTCCACAACATCTTCGTATACAAGCACTCCGACGCGCGGGTCCTGCTCTTCTCGACCGTGAGCGGGCCCTTCGCCCAGGTCTACGACCTCGCCCGCGTGGTCGAGGGCGACCTCGAAAACGCGCTCGTCGGCCGGGTGCCGGTCCCGGAGACCGAGTTCAACCGCGGCGGCCGCGGATACCACGACTTCTACGTCGCATACCACCCCGACACCGGCGAGGACCGGTTCTACGGCGGCGGCTCGGGCGGCTACTACATCTATGACGTCACCGACATCGAGAACCCCGAGCTTCGGATCACGCTGGTGGGCGTCAGCGGCGTGCGCGGCGGGCACACCTTCACGCCGAGCCCCGACGGTCGCTACGTGGTCGCCGAGACCGAGTACCAGTACGCCCCGATCCGCATCTTCGACCTTCAGCCCGCCCTCGACGGCGAGGTCACCAACATCCGCTCGCCGATCTCGGCGTGGACCGCGGACTGGGAGAACCTGGTCCACAACCACGAGGTGCGCTGGCCATACGTCTTCGCGTCGGGCTACCTCGACGGCCTGCAGATCTTCTCGCTCATGGACCCCGAGAACCCGGTCACCGTCGGCTACTACGACACCTACATCGGCCCGCCCAACCGCGACCGCACCCCCGTCTTCAACGGCGCCTTCGGAGTCGACGTCCGCAACGCCGACGGCCTGATCGTCGTCAGCGACATGACCACGGGCCTGTGGACCTTCCGCATGGACGGCTTCAGCGGCTGGGACGGCGAGCGCTGGGGCATGCCGAACATCTCGTCGGTCCAGGACTGGGACCGCGGACCGATCCGCCGGCCCGTGAGCTGACCAGCGGAGGGTGAGCAGGATGAGGATGACCGGATCCGGGGCACCGGGTGGTTTCCTGGCGCTGACGGCGGTGCTCGTCGTTGCGGCGCCCGTCCGGAACGCCGAGGGTGGCTGGCGGGTCGCCGACTCGCCGGCCGAGGTGGCCGGGGACGCGGGCGCGTGCGGCCCCGAGTACTACCAGTTCCCCATGGTCTCCACCAGGCGCGTTCCCGGCACCGGCAACGCCTCGGGCGTCGGCGAGGTCGCCTTCGCCCGGTCGCCGTACGGCGTCGCTCTCGGCGAGGACGGCAGCTACGAGTACGACTTCACCGTCCGCTTCGAGCGGATGGCCCCTGCCCGCGACGCTACCTACGTGGTGTGGACCACCACCCCCGAACTGGACCGGATCGCGCTGGCCGGCGAGCTGACCAACCCGGCAGGCTTCAGCGGCCAGGTCGCCTGGAACAAGTTCCTCGTCGTCGTCACGCTGGAACCGGCCTTCGACCCGGATGCGACGATGTGGACGGGCCCGATCGTGATCCGCGGCATGTCCCGCAGCGGCATGATGCACACCATGGCCGGCCACGGCCCCTTCGAAGAGAAGAACTGCGCCGCCTACGGGTATGAGTAGGGTTGTGCGACGGAGCAATCCCATTTAGGGTAGAATCGGAGCGTCCGTTTCTACCTTGGAGGCCACCATGGGGCTCAACATCAAGAATGACGAGACCTGTTTGCTCGCGCGCGACCTGGCCCGGCTAACGGGCGAGACCATGACCGGGGCCATCACTGTAGCGCTTCGTGAACGCCTTGCGCGTGAGAAGCGACGCCGCGACCTGGATGCCGGTATCGACGATCTGCTGGCCATCGGCCGACGCTGTTCCAGGTCGCTCGAACCTGGGCCTTCGGCCATTGAGCATGGTGATCTGCTCCATGATGATCGGGGCCTCCCCGGGTGATCGTCGATACTTCGGCCGTGCTCGCGATCCTGTTTGACGAGCCGGATGCGAGGCGTCATGCCGCTACCATCATGGGTGCCCATCCCTGCCGCATGTCGGTCGCCAACGTCCTGGAGGCTTCCATGGTGGTGGAACATCGAGGCGGCGAAGCGGCGGGTTTCGACCTGGACACCCTCCTGGAGCGTGCAGGGATCGAGTTGGTGCCGGTCACGGTGGAACACCTGGAAGCAGCGCGCCGTGCATGGCGCCGCTATGGCAAGGGAAACCACCCGGCCGCGCTCAACTTCGGCGACTGCTTCGCCTACGCGCTCGCCAGGACGACCGGCGAGCCGCTGTTGTTCAAGGGCAGGGATTTCCCCCAAACCGATATCGAGGCGGCATGACCGCTCGGCCCTGCCTTCGCCTCGGACCAGAAACGGCCCGGAACGCCCAAGCTTGCTCAGCGCTCCTTCTGGTCGCAGTAGCGCACTTGTCCCCCGCCCAGCCCGCGGCCGCCCAGGAGATGGACCACGCCGCGCACATGATGCACGACATGGGCGGCGGCTGGCGCATGCCCCCCATGGACCCGAACATGCCGATGATCCCGGGGCTGGAGATGGCGCTGCCGCCTGTCGAGCCCTTCCTCGCGGCGGCGGGAATCGACGTCATGACCCTGCCCGAGGCGCGCCCCAGCGAGGTCGTCCACCTCGCGGCGGGCGACACCTTCAACGTCGACGTCACCATCGTGCGGCGCACGCTGCACGGCCACACCGCTGCCATGTACGGCTACAACGGCCAACACCCCGGCCCACTGATCCAGGCGCCGCAGGGCTCGACCGTCGTGGTGCGCGTCACCAACCGGATCGAGAGCCCCACCACCGTGCACTGGCACGGCCTCCGCCTCGAGAACCGCTTCGACGGCGTCGAGACGCTCACCCAGGACCCTATTCAAGTCGGCGAGTCGTTCGTCTACGAACTGCACGTCCCCGACGCCGGGATGTTCTGGTACCATCCCCACATGCGCGAGGACGTCCAGCAGGACCTCGGCCTCTACGGCAACCTGCTCGTCTCGTCACCCGACCCGGACTACTACGGCCCCGCCCACCGCGAGGAGATGCTCGTTCTGGACGACATCCTGATGGACGACCAGGGCTTCATCCCGTGGGGCAGGGAAGCGCCGACCCACGCGCTCATGGGGCGCTTCGGCAACGTGATGCTTGTCAATGGCGTGACGGGACACGGGCTGCAGGTCCGACCGGGCGAGGTCGTTCGCTTCTTCATGACCAACGTCGCCAACACCCGCACCTTCAACGTCACCTTCGGGTCGGCGCGCGTGAAGCTGGTCGCGTCGGACGTGAGCCGCTTCGAGCGCGAGACGTGGGTGTCGAGCGTGGTGATCGCGCCGGCCGAGCGGTACGTGGTCGACGTGGTCTTCCCGGAGGAGGGTGAGGTGGCGATCGCGAACACGATCCAGGCCATCAACCACTTCCGGGGCGAGTTCTACCCGCACGTGGACACCCTGGCGCTGGTGACGGTCGCCGGGTCGCGCGTCGCCGACGAGGTCACGGAAGCCTACGAGACGCTGCGCGGTATCGAGGAGGTGGCGGCCGAGGCCGAGGCCATGCGCGGCCATCTTGGCCGTGCGCCCGACTACACCCTCGATGCCACCGTGCGGGTCCAGGGGCTCCCGCTCCCGATCATCCGCTCGATGGAGATGGACACCCTCTACATCCCTCCCATGGAGTGGAACGACGCGATGCCCATGATGAACTGGCTCTCCTCGGGGAACCAGGTCACATGGATCCTGCGAGACCTGGCCGACGGCCGCGAAAACCAGGACATCCACTGGACCTTCCAGCGGGGCGACCTCGTGAAGATCCGCGTCTTCAACTCGCCCGACTCCTTCCACCCCATGAACCACCCCATCCACGTGCACGGCCAACGGTTCGTGGTGCTCGCGCGCGACGACGTGCCCAACGACAACCTGGTCTGGAAGGACACGGCGATCCTGCCCGTCGGGTCGACCATGGACATCCTCGTCGAGATGTCGAACCCGGGCGACTGGATGCTGCACTGCCACATCGCCGAGCACCTCAGCGCGGGTATGATGTTCCACTTCACGGTGGAGGGGTGAGGTTATCTGAGTCCCGGGTTGTCCTACCGTCCAGTCAGCGGCGGTAGCATCCGTACCAACTCCCCTGCCGGCAACGCACGCACCCGCTCCGCCAGCCGATACCGCTCCGTTCCCGCGTGCACCACATCAAGCCGGTCCAGTCCCAGCGTCTCCACCGCCGACCGCATCGATCTGGTCAGCCGCGGCGCCTCTGACCGCTTGACCTCGAATCCGTAGCGCCTCGATCCGTCGAGCACCAGCAGATCGAGCTCGGCGCCTGTGTGGGTCGACCAGTGGAAGCACTGCTCCGACGGCGCGTGCATCAACTGGACGATCTGCTGAATCACGAACCCCTCCCACGAGGCCCCAACCTTGGGATGCGACATTACATCCGTTCGGTCGGTGAGCCCGAGCAGCGCGTGGAGGACGCCCGAGTCCGCGATGTAGACCTTGGGAGAGCGGACCTGCCGCTTGCTGATGTTCTCGAACCAGGGCTGGAGCTGACGAACCACGAAGACCGAGGTCAGGAGGTCCAGATAGCGCCGGACGGTGGTGTGGGAGACGCCGAATGCCCGTCCGAACTCGGCGCCGTTCCACAGTTGACCGTGCCAGTGGGCGAGCATCGTCCAGAACCGGCGCAACGTAGTCGACGGGATGGTGCTGCCGAGGTCCGGCAGATCCCGGGCCAGAAGTGTCTGAATGAAGCCGTCGCGCCATCGGCGGCTGGCGGCATCCGAGCTCGCGAGGTACGACCGCGGGAAGCTCCCCCGCAGCCATAGCCGCTCGGAGTCACTGACTTCCGTCAGGTCGAAACCATCGAGCACGTGAAAGGCCACGCGCCCGGCGAGCGACTCCGAGGTCTGCCTGAGCAGTTCCGTCGAGGCGCTCCCGAGAACGAGGAAGCGGGCAGGAGGCCCCGGGCGGTCGGCGAGGACACGCAGCAGTTGGAAGACGTCCGGCAGCCGATGGATCTCGTCCAGGACCACCAGGCCAAGAGCTTGCGATTATGTCACTGACATTATTGCAATACTATCATTATAAACGTTGCAATCGTGTCAACACGGAGTTAGTCTCCCTGGTTCCAGGCACACCCGAGAGCCCGGAGGCCCGACCAAATGACCTACCACCCCGACATCCCCTCCCGCCACTTCGTGCGCGAACCCGCGCCGCGGTGGCCGCTCACGCCGATGCGCCGGGAGTACTGGCCCCGGGTGGCGGATGCGGAACTGAAGCAGCGCCTGGTCCGATCCGGAGCTGTGCTGATCGAGGGGCCGCGGGCATGCGGCAAGACGGCTACGGCCAGGCAACTCGCGGCAAGCGGTGTTCGGCTCGACGCGGACCGCTCCGCCCGCAGGGCTGCCGAGGCCGATCCGGGACTCCTTCTCCAGGGGGAGGCGCCGCAGCTCATCGACGAGTGGCAGTTGGTGCCCGACATCTGGAACCATGTTCGCCATGCGGTCGATGACCGCCCAGGCCGGGGACATTTCATCCTGACCGGTTCGGCTGTTCCGCCCGACGACATCACGCGGCACACGGGAGCGGGACGAATCGGTCGACTGCGGTTGCGGCCGATGTCGCTCCTGGAGCTGAAGCGGTCGACGGGCGAAGTATCACTCGCCCGGCTGCTGACAGGTGCTCCGGTTCGCGGCTCCGTGGCGAAGCCGACCACACGCGAGCTCGCGGAGCTCTTGTGCGCGGGCGGCTGGCCCGGCCATCTCGGCTCTTCGCTTGACGATCCGCCGCTGTCCGTGGATGACGCCATGGCGGAGAACCGGGACTACCTCGGCGAGGTGTGCCGAACGGACATCCGACGGGTGGACGGTTCGGACCGGGATCCGGCGAAGGTCGGACGATTCCTGCAGTCGCTGGGGCGCAACGTCGCCACGTGCGCCAGCATGGCCACGCTGGCCCGGGACGCCGGCGGATCGGACCAACACCTCACCAACTACACGGCCAACTCCTACATGACCGCACTCGAACGGCTGATGCTCGTGGAAGATCAGCCGCCCTGGTCACCCCATCTTCGGTCCCGGTCGCGACTTCGGTCCGCGTCCAGGCGCCATTTCGTGGACCCGTCGCTGGCCGTGGCCGCCCTGAGCGCGAGCCCCGATCATCTGCTCCACGACTTCGAGTGGTTCGGTTTCCTGTTCGAGTCGATGGTCATCCGGGATCTGCGAATCTACGCCCAGGCCAACACGGCGAGCTTGTACCACTACCGCGACAACACGGGGCTGGAGGTGGACGCCGTCGTCGACGCCGGGCCGGGGCGATGGGCGGCTTTCGAGATCAAGCTGGGCGCGGCACGGGTCGACGAGGGTGCCAGGTCGCTTCTGAAGTTCGCCGACCGGGTGGATACGGATCGTTGCGGGAAGCCCGCGGCACTCGGCGTGATCGTGGGGAGCGGCTACGGCTACACGAGGTCGGACGGGGTGGGAGTGATCCCGGTGGGCACGTTGGGAGTGTAAGGAGGGACTTGCTCCTCCGAGCATCCCAGCGCGGGGACGATGTTCCACTTCACGGTGGAAGATCAGGGAACCTTTCAGGTCTCCCCGGAGGGCTTCCAGCCCGTCTTCTTCCTGAAATGGATCGCCGCCGCGATCATCAGCAGCACGAACAGGAACCTGAACCACAGTGGCGAGAGCACCCAGACCCACGACCAGTCGATGTGACCGGTGAGCTTCAGCCCGATGAACAGCAGGGCCAGAAGCGAGAGAAAGCTCGAGCCCCTGCGGCCTGACATTGACCTCAGGTACTGGCTGAAGGGGTCGCGGGCTTGTCGCTTGCCTTTCCGGGAGTCGCTGGAGTCGGTCATCAGGGTCCTCAGAGTTTTCAACAAGGTCCAAATCCGGAATACGGATTCGGGGCGCGGAATCTTTCGTGGCATATTGGGGTGAGGAGAAACCACCCATGACCAAGCGCCGAGTCCCACCCGCCAAAGCCAACGTCGCCGTCATCGGAGCCGGCATCGTCGGCAACTGCCTGGTCGAGCACCTCGCCAGGCTCGGCTGGGACGACCTGGTGCTGATCGACAAGGGCCCGCTCCCCAACCCCGGCGGATCCACCGGCCACGCGTCCAACTTCATCTTCCCCACCGATCACGGGCGCGAGATCGCCCTGATCACGCTCGAGAGCCAGCGCCAGTACGAGGCCCTCGGCGTGAACACGACGTGCGGCGGTATCGAGGTCGCCCGCACCGAAGCGCGCATGGAGGAACTCCGGCGTCGAATGACCTCGGCCCGCGTGTGGGGCGTCGAGAGCGAGCTGCTGACGCCCGCGGAAGTCGTCGCCAGAGTGCCGTTCGTCAACCCGGACGTGATCCTCGGCGGCTTCTACACCCCCGGCGTGTCGGTCGTCGACTCGGTCAGGGCGGGCACGATCATGCGCGAACGGGCGCAGGCCAGGGGCGTCCTCACCGTGCTCGACGAGACCGAGGTCACCGGCATCGAAGTGGACCCAGTGCCCTTCGGCCGCCCCCGCATCCGGGCGGTGGCCACGACCCGAGGCACCATCGAAGTCGACCAAGCGGTCATCGCCTGCGGCGTCTGGAGTCCGCGCATCGCCGCGATGGCCGGCGCCACGATCCCGCTCACCCCGGCCGTGCACCAGATGGCCGACTTCGGCCCCGTCGAACTGTTGCTGGAGACGGGCAACGAGATCGGCTACCCGATCGTGCGCGACATGGATTCGTTCATGTATGAAAGGCAGAGCGACGGCCTCATGGAGGTGGGTTCCTACGCACATCGCCCCATCCTGGTCCGGCCGGAGGAGATTCCCTCTGTCGCGGAGGCGGAGCGCTCGCCCACCGAACTCCCCTTCACGCCGGACGACTTCGCGCTGCAGCTCGATCACGCCCGCGAGATCATGGGCGACCTGCTGGCCGGCACCGGGATGCAGTACGCCATCAACGGCCTGCTCTCTCTCACGCCCGACACGCAGCAGCTGCTGGGCGAGACCGCCGAGGTGGCCAACCTCTGGTCGGCGGCCGCGGTGTGGGTGCGCGAGGGTCCGGGATCGGCGCAGCTCGTCGCCGAATGGATGACGCACGGGTACCCGCGCCTCCTCGACCCGCACGAGTCGGATGTCACCCGCTTGCAGCCCCACGAGCGCACCGCGCACCACGTCCGCACGCGCTGCCGCGAGCACTTCCCGAAGACCTACGGGATCGTGCATCCCCGTGAGCAGTGGGAATCCGCGCGGGGCGTCAACCGCTCGCCCTTCCACCCCCGCACCGAGGCGCTTGGTGCCGAGTACTACGAGGCGCGGGGATGGGAGCGCCCGCAGTGGTACGCGTCGAACGAGGACCTGGTCGAGCGCTACAGCGTCCCGGACCGCCCGCACGAATGGGACCGCCGCTGGTGGTCGCCGATCATCAACGCGGAACACCTGCACCTGCGCGACAAGGTCGGCGTGGTCGATCTGGGCGCGTTCCAGATCTTCGACGTGTCGGGGCCCGGCGCGCTCCCGTACCTGGAGCGGCTGACGGTCAACGCGTGCGACCGTCCAATCGGAAGCTCCGTCTACACGCCGCTGCTCACACCGGACGGAGGCTTCCGCGCCGATCTGACAATCCAGCGGCTCGCCCACGACCGGTTCCGCATCGTCACCGGGGTGTTTGACGGCGCGCGCGACGCCTTCTGGTTCCGGAAGCACCTTCCCGCGGACGGCTCGGTGCAGTTCGAGGACCGCACGTCGGCGATTACTACCCTCGGGGTGTGGGGGCCGGACGCCCGCTCCCTGCTCTCCAGGGTGGCGGACATTGGCCTGAGCCACGACGAGTTCCCCTTCGGCACGGTCCATCGCGCCCTGATCGACGGGATTCCCGTCACCATGTTGCGCATCTCCTACGTGGGCGAGAGCGGCTGGGAGATCTACACCCGCACCGAGCACGGCCTGGCGCTCTGGGACGCGATCCGGCGAGCGGGCCGCGAGTTCGACGCGCGGCCGGTCGGCATCGGCGTCTACGGCACCACCGGGCGCATGGAAAAGGGCTACCTGCTCATGGGCGCCGAACTCACCTCGGAGTACTCGCCCGTCGAGGCCGGCCTGGCCCGGCGCCACGTCAAGCAGGCGGACTTCATCGGCAAGGCCGCCTGCCTGGAGGCCCGCGAGCGGGGGCCAATCGCGCACATATGCACAATCACGATGGACCACCACACGAGCGAGTCCGGCGTCGCGCGCTTCCCCACGGGCGGCAACGAGCCGATCCTCTCTCCCGACGGGGTCCGCATCGTCGACTCGCTCGGACGGGAGTCCCGCGTGACCTCCGCCGGCATGGGTCCTTCCGTGGGGAAGTACCTGCTGATGGCCTGGCTGCCCGCGGAGCGCGCACGGGTCGGCGAGCCGTTCCAGGTGATGTACATGAACGAGCGCTTCCCGGTGACCGTCGCCGCGGTCGGCGGAGGGTTGTTCGACCCGTCCGGGAGCCGGATGAAGGGATAGCTACACCACCGCGTCCTCACCCCTCGCAGACGCCACCTCACGCGCACTGGGGTTCGTTGAAGGCCGGAACGGAACCTCGCACACCCGCGCCCGGTCGGGCTTGCCCGCCTCGCTCGCGTATTCGTCCGGCAGCCAGACCGTGAGCTCGGTACCGACCGCCGACATCCCCACCGGCACGTAGCCCAGCGCGATGTTGCAGCCGAGTTCGGGGGCATGCCATGGCGAAGTGAGATAGCCGACCGGATCGCCGCTGTCGGCGCCCGACACCAGCCAGAAATCGGGCGCGTAGTCGTCGATGGGCCGTCCGCCCATCGTCATGCCCACCAGGACCAGCGCGAACGGCGGCCTCCCGGCCTCGATCTCGGCCCGCATGCGCTCGAGCGCGGCCCGGCCGATGTAGTCACCCTTCTTCTCGCGGGGCACCTGGTAGCCGAGGTTGCACTGGAACGGCACGGTCTCGTGGTCCATGTCCTGTCCCCACGAGAGAATCCCCGCCTGAATCCGGCGCTGATGGCCGGGGGCGATCACCATGAGCCGGTGCGCTTCACCCGCCTCCAGCACCGCGTTCCACAGCCGCTCGGCGTGCAGCGTCGCGTCGCGCAGGTAGATTTCGTAGCCCTTCTCGCCCGAGAACCCCGACTGCGAAACCACCACCCAACACCCCGCGATCTCGGCCTCCATGAGCCCGTAGTACGGGATCTCGCGGATCCCGTCGCCCACGAGGTCGGCCATCAGCGCCAGCGACTTCGGACCCTGGATCTGCAGCGGGCACACGTCGATCTCGTCGATCTCGACGTCCATCCCCATCCCGACGTTCACGCCCTGAAGCCAGAACTGCAGGTCGGAGTCGGCCAGCGAGAACCAGAACTCGTCCTCGGACAGGCGCAGCAACACCGGATCGTTGAGGATGCCGCCCCGCTGGTTGCAGAGGATCACGTACTTGCCGTGCATGGGCTCGATGCGGGTGGCGTCTCGCGTGATGACGTAGTCGGTGAACCGCTCGGCGTCCGGACCCCAAACGCGAATCTGCCGCTCGACGGCGACGATCCAGAGCGTGACGTGCGTCGTCAGCGCCTCGTGCTCCGCGGCTGCACCGCCGTCCTCGGGACGGACATAGCCGCGCGGATGGTAGACGCGGTTGTAGATCGTCGCGCGCCAGCATCCCGCGGCGTGGGACAGGTGCCAATAGGGTGACTTCCGCACGCGGGTCGAGATGAGCAGCTCCACCGGAGTCCGGCCGGACTGGCGAAGGTTGACCGGAACCACTCGGTCCGACTGATCCACGGAATCGGGCTGACGCGGCATGATGCTCCTCTCCCGAAGGCCGGGCGAAATGTGCTGGATCGAAAGCTCACACTGCGCCGGTTTTGCCACAACCGGCCCGAAAACGCGAAAAAAACACATGTTCCCTTGAAACTGCGTGCCCACTCTTACAGCTTCCCACAGGTACCGCTTTTTTCGGCTCCCCGAATGGCCCGGAAAAGCCGGGATTATCGGCATTTTCACGTCTACCAAAGGACAGCCCAAACATGAGCACCCAGAGACGTTTCGACTCTGTCAGCGCCGCCAAGACCTGGAGCCGGAGACAGGAATCCCGATCAGGCGATCGAGACCTGTTGCCACGTGTTTTCGGCGAAGACACGTTCGGGCTGCGAGAAATGCGGGCCCGCCTGCCGGACAACGTCTACAAGCAGCTCGTGCGCACCATCGAGCACGGGGAAGAGCTCGATCCAGGCATCGCGGACACCGTGGCCGCGGCGATGAAGGACTGGGCGCTCTCGCGCGGCGCGACCCACTACACACACTGGTTCCAGCCCCTCACGGGTGCCACCGCCGAAAAGCACGACTCGTTCCTCAAGGTGGGCCGGGACGGCCGCGCCATCACGGATTTCGGCGGCGACGAACTCGTGCAGGGCGAGCCCGACGCGTCCTCATTCCCCTCGGGCGGACTCAGGGCCACCTTCGAGGCCCGCGGCTACACGGCCTGGGATCCGACCTCGCCGGCCTTCATCATGGGGGGCGAATCGGCGACCTACCTCTGCATCCCCACCGCGTTCTCCAGTTGGGCGGGCGAGAGCCTGGACGCCAAGATCCCGCTGCTGCGCTCCATCGACGCGCTCGACCGGGTGACGCGCCGTGCCCTCAAGCTCTTCGGGATCGATGCCGGACGGGTCACGGCCAACCTGGGGCCCGAGCAGGAGTTCTTCCTCCTGGACCGCGAGTTCTACTACCGCCGGCCCGACCTGATGACGTCGGGCCGCACACTCTTCGGAGCCAAGCCGCCGCGGGGCCAGGAACTCGACGATCACTACTTCGGCCAGATTCACGAACGGGTGCTGGCGTGCGTCCAGTCGGTGGAGATGGATCTCTACAGGCTGGGCGTGCCGATGAAGACGCGCCACAACGAGGTAGCCCCGGGGCAGTACGAGATGGCCCCGGTCTACGAGAACGCGAACGTGGCGTCCGACCACCAGCAGCTCATGATGCGAATCCTGGAGCGCAACGCGCGCCAGTACGGTTTCGTCTGCCTTCTGCACGAGAAGCCCTTCCGCGGGATCAACGGTAGCGGCAAGCACGTGAACTGGTCCTTCGGCACCTCCGACCGGAACCTCATGGACCCCGGCGACACGCCGCACGACAACCTCATCTTCCTGTTCTTCTGCACCGCGGTGATGAGCGCGGTGGAGAAGCACCAGGACCTGCTCCTGGCCTGCGTGTCGAGCGCCGGGAACGACCATCGCCTGGGTGCGAACGAAGCTCCGCCGTCGATCATCTCGATCTTCCTGGGTAGCCAGCTGGAAGACATCTTCAACCAGCTCGAGGAGTCCGGCCGGGCGCAGGAGCGGGAGCACGAAGGCCTCCTGGGCCTGGGCGTAAACGTCCTTCCCGACCTTCCACGACACTCCGGTGACCGCAACCGCACGTCTCCGTTCGCCTTCACCGGGAACAAGTTCGAGTTCCGCGCGGTGGGCTCGTCAGCCAGCATCTCGCTGCCGGCCACGGTTCTCAACACGATCGTCGCCGAGGCGATCGACGACTGGACCGAGTTGCTCGAACCGATCGTGGAAGCCGGCACCTCGATCGAAGACGCCCTCTGGACGCTGCTTTCCAACGAGATCCCGTCGTTCAAGCGGATCATCTTCAACGGCGACAACTATGCGCCCGAGTGGGTCGAGGAGGCCGCGCGCCGCGGGCTGCTCAACACGGGTTCGGCGGTCGACGCGCTGCCGGCCCTCGCCGCGCACAAGAACGAGGTGCTGTTCGACAAATTCGGCGTCTTCTCGCCTCGCGAGCTGGACGCCCGGCTGGAGGTGCTGACCGAGCAGTACTTCATCAAGATCAACATCGAGGGCGAGACGGCGGCGCACATGGCCCGCTGCATGATCCTGCCGGCGGCGGTCACCTACCTCAACCAGTTGACTTCGGCCCGGGCGGGAGCCGCGGCGGCGGGTGCGTCCACGACAGGTCTCGACAACAACGCGGCCCGGGTGGCCGGCCTCATCGATGAGCTTACCGGCGCCCTGGACCAACTCGACGCCCAGAACGAGGAACTCGGCGGCGACGAGGTGTCGTCCAAGGTGATCCACATGCGCGACAACGTGATCCCCGCGACCAACGCGGTGCGCGATGTGGCCGACCGGATGGAGAAGGTGATTCCCGACGATCTGTGGCCCTTCCCGACCTATCGCGACATGCTGTTCGTGAAGTAGGGGATCACGCAAAGACGGAAAAAGGGGAGGACGAGGTGCGCGGAAGAGTTGCGGCGGTGTTGGCGGGGGCGGCGGTCCTGGCCGCGGGCACCTGGCTGATCATGCAGGGGGGCGGAGGACCGGACGCGGAAGCGGACGGCCTCCAGGTTGTGGCGCTCGGCGAGGCCGAAGCGGTGTACGGCGAGCCCTTCTCGGTCGTCTCCACCGTGCGCGAACTGCCCGGCGGCCGCGTGCTAGTGGCCGATCCACTGGGCCAGGTGGTCGTGCGACTGGACCTCGGTGCAGGCACGGCCGACACGATCGGTTCCGTGGGCGAGGGGCCGTCCGAGTACCGTCAGCCCGATGCCGTTTGGCCGCTCCCCGGCGGCAGGACTCTGCTGGTCGATCTGGGCAACGGGCGTCTCACCGAATTGAGCCCGGAACTGGAGTTCGGTGCCACGCGCCCGTACAGCATCGGCGACATGTCGATGGGCCAGGTCGTGATTGCACTTCCGCAGGCCGTGGACAGCCGGGGCAGACTCTATTTCCGGGGCTTCGGGCGGATGGGAATGGAGGCAGATTCGGCCAGCATCCTCCGCCTGGATCTGGATACGGATGTGGTGGACTCGGTGGCGTCCTTCGATATCCCGGAAGTCATCCGCGAGTCCGTCGGTGGCCCGGGCGAGCAAAACGAGCGGATCAGCCAGGTACCACTCTCGCCCGGCGATGCCTGGGGAGTCGCTGCCGATGGCCGCGTGGTCATCGCGCGCGCGGGCGAATACCGTGTCGACTGGGTCGAGCAGGACGGCTGGATCACCAGTGGTCCGCCGATCCCCTACACTCCAGTACCACTTGGACGCGCCGAACAGGAGGAGTGGGCGCGGGGGCGGCTGGAGACGGGCGGAGGACTCGGCATCGCAATCGAGGTCGAAAACGGTTCCATGACCATGCGCGCCTCCCGCGGCGGCGCAACGGACGACGACGAAGATCTTGACGGATACGCCTGGCCCGAGGTCAAGCCGCCGTTCTACGATCGCCCGATACCGGTCGACGGCCTCGGCCGCGCATGGGTGCGCAGGCACCGCGATGCCGGCGAGGCTCCCATGTACGACGTCTTCGGCGGCAGCGGCGAACGCCAGATGGTCGTCGAGCTGCCCATGGAACGTCGCGTGGTGAGTTTCGGCGACGCCGCGCTCTACGCGGTCCACATGGACGAGTTCGGGCTGCAGACGCTGGAGCGCTACGCACTGCCCTGACCGGCACGACGCGTCGTCCCCAGGTCCCCCTCCACCCGGAGCATCCCCTCGCGGATCGTCGCGGCCACCCCGTCCGCCCCCGCAAGCCGTGCGATGTCCCGTTGGCCGACGCGTAGCACGGGGATCGTGTCGTAGCCCAGTTCTTCTGCGACAAGGAGCCCGAGCATCAGGATCGCGTCCGGCTGGCCCACGACGATCGCAGCGGGAGCCACGCGGTTGCGAAGGAGTTCCAGCATCACCGCGCTGGACGAGCTCGACCCGATGGTGCGCTCCATGACGAGGACACGCCCGCCCAGCCCCGTTCCGTGGCGCGGATGGCGGGGATCGTGGATCCGCCCCGTGAGTGGGTCGACCCCGCCCCAGAAGCTGATCGCCTTTTCCAGCACGAGGAGCCGCCCTTCCGCGGACCTGTGGCGTGCGCCCGAGCCCGGGTGGATGACGGTGCCGGTCAGCTCCACAGGCTATCGTCCCGCGTGACCCGGGCGTGCGTGGCCGACCGGACACAGTCCTCGAGACTGCCGTAGACCACCCCGTACCCGGTGTTGGACGGGGTGTAGTGCGCGAACTTGCCCGAGTTCGTCATCAGGACGCCGTCCTTCGGAGGGAGGATCGGGGTGACAACGACGCAGGTGTCGACCACGATCTCGATGCCGGCGTCCTCGAAGCGGCGAAGGCGGTCGGCGGCCTCGAGCTGGCGGTACTCGGAGCGTCCGGTGCAGACGTAGAAGGGTACGGCGAACGGTGTCGACGGGAGCTGGGCGTCGAGCCGCGCGAATTCTGCCATTGAGAAGTGAGGGCTGCCGACCGCCACCGCGTCGATGCGGCCCGCGTCGGCGGTGCTGAGGGTGTCGCGCGCGGCGCGGAGGGCTTGCGGCGTGGGGGTTATCACGGCTTGGGGCGCCATGCCACCCAGCGCCGTGTCCAGATCCGGCGCTTCGGGCGTGACGCCCTCGACGTGGAACAGCCCCACGGCTCCCGAGGACGCGGCGGCGGCTCCCATCGCCTTGAGCTGGTCTTCGGTGACCGTTTCGGGTAGGCCGGTGACCACCGCCACGCGGTCGTCCACGGTCGCGCCCAGCCACGTCCCCAGCACCGGGTAGAAGACGTCCCTCCGCCTCAACTCGGCGTCGATCGCATCCGTGTCGACCGCCACGGTCGCGCGGCGCTTCTCGACGAGGTGCAGGCCCGTGCGCGGCGCGCGCCCGGCGATCGCGCAACAGATGTCCATGAAGTCGCCATACCGGTTGGTTCGCGCACCCAGCACCGAGTTGGCGAAACACACCGCGTTACTCTCGCCCCAGGCGACGTGTTCTCCCGGCGCGGGGCGGTGCCCGGCCTGATAGGGCGCGCATGTCCAGGTGGGCTTGCAGCCGAGAGCCTGATAGGCGCGCATTTGCCGAAGCGCCATTTCGCGGCGATGGCCGTGCGCCCGCACACGCGCCGGGTTGAGGAGGTCGAGCGCGCCCACGTTGAGGGTCGCGGGCACGGCCACCCTTCCACCCAACTCTACCAGCCGCTCGCCGAACTCGACGCCACCATCGCCGTGATAGAGGCACCCGTCGATATGTGCGGAGGCGATCTCGACCAGCTCCCGGGCGCCCAGGATCCCGGCCATGCGCACGACGATGCGCATGGCAAGCTGCACGGCGGGGCCTTCTGCGCCGGATAGAATCGCTGTCTCGTGGGAGGAGGGCTGCAAGAGCGGTCACTCGGTGTCGGGTCGGGCATCCCCAATCGTCCCGGGATCATCGGAACGAGAGAAGGGTATAGCCTGCAATCGGCCGGCAACAGGAACGGCCGGCCAGGCCGTGTATACTTCAACTAGCGACGGATTGAAGCGAGTGCTACATCATTGAGGGGGAGATGTTTGCCATGCCTAGAATCAACGCGATACCGGGCGTTACAGTACTGCTGGCTGCCGCGGCGATCGTCGGATGCGAGGACAGCACCACCGAGCCAGCGGAGGGACTGAGCAGGGAAGAGACGGAGGCGCTCTACCTCGGAATGCAGGAGCTCGCCACGGACACCACTCCCGAAGTCATTTCCGTGACTCCCGATGGCGGTGTATACGCTTGTCCGCTGGGCGGACAGGTCGCGGCGACGTTTCAATTCAGCGAGGAGACAGCGGCCGACACCGTCCGCCTGCTCACGAGCATCACGCTGGACCCGGAAGGATGCGTACTCCCCAGCGAGGGCCACGAGTTCACCTTGGACGGCAATCCGGATGTCACGACTGAAGTGAACACAGCCATCGTGGGGTCCACCTTCGAGTTCCTGGTCGAAGGGACGGTAAGTGGAGGATTGGACTGGATGCTGGACGACCGCTCAGGAACCTGTATGATCGACCTGACGTTGGCCGTGGACCCCGCCCAACCAACGAGCACTACGCTTTCCGGGACGATGTGCGGCCAGGAGGTGGAGTTCGATGCAGGAGGGCTGGTACCGGCCGGGTGAATCGAGGAGGGACGAAGATGTCAAGCATGAGACGAACGTCGTCGATCGGATTGGCACTGGCCCTGGCCACAAGCGCCTGCAAGGAGTCTGTGGTGGAGCCCGGGGCGCCACTTGACCTGGAAGAGACGGCAGCCCTGTTCGCGGGAATCGGCGCACGCATGAACGACACCACGAACGTCATCTCGTCGTCCGAGGACGGTTTCGTAGGTGAGTGTCCGCTTGGTGGTCTGGTGACAGGCGATGTAGAGGTCGCGCGCGGAATGGAAGAAGCGGACACTCTGCACCAGGAATTGGATTTCACGCTTGTCGCGGAAAGGTGCGGGTTTCAAAGCAGGAATCTGGACTTCACCATCACCGGCAACGTTATCTTGAACTATGCTTTCTGGTTCGTCGACTCCTTGCCGGTGAAAGTAGACGGCGGCGTAAAGGGATCCGTCGACTGGCAGCTCGAAGACCGCTCGGGAACCTGTGGAATCGACCTGGCGCTTAGACAGGATACCGGAGGAACGTTCAGCGGAACGATGTGCGGCCTGGAAGTCGACCTCAGCTTTGAATCGTTCATTTCGGCGGGGTCAGGAGGAGCGCGGTGGAGTTTGCCCGGATCGTCGACTGCGGCGGCGCTTCACCCTCCGGCGAAGTGATCGGGCGCTCCCGCAAGGGGGCGCCAATCCACGCACACACCATCGGTTCCGGGCCCCTGCGGGTTAGCCTTGTTGCAGGGTGCCATGCGGACGAGCCCGTCGGGCCACGGTTCCTGCGGCGCCTGGTGCGCTATCTCTCCAGCGGGGAAGGCGCCCCCCTGCGGCGCGCCGCCACCTGGTCGATCATCCCCCACATCAACCCCGACGGCGCATCGGCCAACGCCGCCTGGCAGACACCCGGCGCGCCGCACTACGACTTCGGGGCCTACCTGCGCCACCGGGTCAGGGAGCTGCCCGGCGACGACATCGAGTTCGGCTTCCTTCGCCGCGAAAGCGACCGGGGCGCCCGTCCCGAAAACCGCGCCGGGTGGGAGTTCTGGCGCGCGGGCGCCCCGTACGATCTCCACGTGAGCATGCACGGCATGGGCGTCGCGGCGGGCCCGTACTTCCTGGTGGAGCGGTCGTGGTGGCCCCGCTTCGGCGATGCGGCCGCGTCTCTCGCCCACGAGGTGGAGACCGCCGGCTACACCCTGCACGATGTCGAGCGCCACGGCGAGAAGGGCTTCCACCGGCTCGCGCGCGGTTTCTGCAGCCGCCCCGACTCGCGCTCGATGAAGCGGCACTTCGTCGCCCTCGACGACCCCGCCACGGCGGCGCGATTCCGCCCCAGTTCGATGGAGGCGGTGCGCAAGCTCAGCGGCGGCGACACGTTGACGCTGGTGACCGAAATGCCCCTGTTCATCACGCCGGGAGTAGGCGAGGAGCTCGGGCCGCCCGACCCCGTGCTGACGCGTTGGCGGGAGCGCATCGCGGGGTGGGATGCCCGGTTTCGCGGGGCGCGCGTCGAGCGCGACGAAGCCCGCGTTGAGGCCGCCGTCCGCGATGAAGCCGAATCCGCCGGCCTCACGGCCATGCCCGTCCGCGACCAGATGCGCTTCCAGTGGGCGTTCATCCGGGCCGGGCTGAGGGTGGCGGGTGCGGCGAGGGCGGCAGTCAGCTGACCCGCCTCAAAGCGGGTCGCGTGTCTTCAACTCCGGAAACAGTGCGAAGTCGCGGTCGCGGGTAAGCAGCTCGTCGACACCGTGCGCCAGGCAGATCGCGGCGACGCGGGCATCATGAACCAGCGGGCCGCGCACGCGTGGACGCCGGACAAGTTGCCCGAGGATGTCCGGAAACCCGCCCGTTTCCCCGATCAGGCGAATCGACGGCGAATCGATCCAGGCCCGCAACTGGTTCCACCCGTCCTCGGGAGAAGATTCCGCGCCCCGCCAGATGCGGCGATTCGTGACCACGCTGAGGAATTCGTAGCAGCACGGCCACGGGATCGCCCAGGAACGGCGCCCTTCCGCCAACTCACGCAGCACTCGGGCGGCCCTCTCGTGCACGCGCGACTCGCGGCGGTGCGCGTACACGAGGACGTTCGTGTCAACCGCGATCATTCGCCCACCGGACGCCCGTAGATGACCTCGGACAGATCCTGCCAGGTGTACGCTTCCAGAGGGTCTCCGGCGTTCGGATCGCCAACGCTGAGGTCCGGCAGGCGGTAGCCCTCTGCATGGTGGGGAGCGGACAGCGCGAGGCGCAGGCCCTCTTCGACCACCGCCCTGAGGGGAACGCCGGTTTCGCGAGCGTGCCGCTTGGCCCGCACCAGCAGGTCGTCGTGAATGTCGATGGTCGTTTTCATGGACCCATATTACCCATAGACAGAAATATGGGCAATATGGCACAGCCTGATCCTGTAGCCTCCCGCCGCACCTCGCCCTATCTTCCCCGCAGTCGCCGGGGGCATCCCGCGGCACCCACTCTGGGGCGCCAGCGGGATTGAGAGCGAACCCCAATGACCTGATCCGGCTGATACCGGCGTAGGGAGCGCGGCTGGCTTGCGAGCGGGGTCCACCCGCCGGCGGCCGGGCACTCCCGCCCGGCGACGACGCGGCAGCCGGAAGAAACCGACGACCGCAAATGATCAAGCCAGTGGATACCCTGCCCGCGCCCGGCACCCCACCCGTCGCGTACGGCGACGCCTTCCCCAACTCCACCCGCATCCACGTAGACGGCCCCGGCGGCATCCGCGTCCCCATGCGGGAGATCGCCCTCTCGGGCGGCGAGCCGCCGCTCCGCGTTTACGACACCAGCGGCCCGCCCGGCCACGATGTCCGCCAAGGCCTGCCCCCGCTCCGCGAACCCTGGATCAACGCCCGGGACGTCCGCGTCACCGGCCGCGGCGCGACCCTCACGCCCGGCAAGCGCGACGACCCCCTCGAACTCCCCCCCGGCCTGCAGCGCACCACGCGCCGCGGCAACGGCCCCGTCACGCAGATGTACTACGCGCGGCGCGGCGAAGTCACTCCCGAGATGGAGTTCATCGCGATCCGCGAGGGCCTCGACCCGCGCTTCGTCCGCGACGAGGTGGCGCGCGGCCGCGCGATCATCCCCGCCAACATCAACCACCCCGAGCTCGAGCCCATGATCATCGGGCGTGGCTTCAAGGTGAAGATCAACGCCAACATCGGGAACTCGGTGGTGACCTCGTCCATCGACGAGGAGGTCGAGAAGCTGCGCTGGGCGACGCTCTGGGGCGCGGACACGGTCATGGACCTGTCCACGGGCAGGAACATCCACGCCACGCGCGAATGGATCATCCGCAACTCGCCCGTGCCGATCGGCACCGTGCCCATCTACCAGGCGCTCGAGAAGGTCGGCGGGGTGCCCGAGGAGCTGACCTGGGAGGTCTACCGCGACACGATCATCGAGCAGTGCGAGCAGGGCGTCGACTACTTCACCGTGCACGCGGGCGTGCTGCTGCGCTACGTGCCCCTGACGGTCGACCGGGTGACGGGCATCGTGTCGCGCGGCGGCTCGATTCTGGCCAAGTGGTGCATGGCGCATCACAAGGAGAATTTCCTCTACACGAACTTCCGCGAACTCTGCGAGATCATGCGCGAATACGACGTCTCGTTCTCGCTGGGCGACGGTCTGCGCCCCGGTTCGATCGCCGACGCCAACGACGAGGCCCAGTTCGCGGAGCTGCGCACCCAGGGCGAGCTGAACCGGATCGCGTGGGAGTACGACGTGCAGGTCATGAACGAGGGGCCCGGGCACATCCCCATGCACCTCATCAAGGAGAACATGACGAAACAGCTCGAGTGGTGCGACGAGGCGCCCTTCTACACGCTCGGGCCGCTCACGACCGACATCGCGCCGGGCTACGACCACATCACCAGCGCGATCGGCGCCGCGATGATCGGCTGGTACGGGACCGCCATGCTCTGCTACGTGACGCCCAAGGAGCACCTGGGCCTCCCCAACCGCGACGACGTCAAGGACGGCGTGATCGCATACAAGATCGCCGCCCACGCCGCCGACCTGGCGCGCGGTCACCCCACCGCCCAGCAGTGGGACGACGCGATCTCGAAGGCGCGCTTCGAGTTCCGCTGGCGCGACCAGTTCAACCTGTCGCTGGACCCGGTGACCGCCCGCGAGTTCCACGACGAGACGCTCCCGGCGGAGGGGGCCAAGGTGGCGCACTTCTGCTCGATGTGCGGCCCGAAGTTCTGTTCGATGAAGATCAGCGACGACGTGCGGCGGTTCGCGCGCGAACGCGGGCTGGACACGCAGACCGCAGTCGAGGAAGGGATGACCGAAAAGGCGCGGGAATTCCGGAGCGGCGGCAGCCAGCTGTACGTGGCCACCGGGGACTGACCCTCTTGCGCCGCTCGCGAGCCGCAGTCCCGCCGCACGCAGCCCCTGGATCCCGCCTCCGGGTGGCCCGGGCGGTCGGCGCGGCCCGCACAGCCTGCGCACTCTGGGCGGCCGGCTGCGGCAGCGGCGCCACAGGGCCCGCCGACGCCAGGCCGGAAGCGCCGCCGGCCACACCCACGGTCGCATTCGCAACCAGCCTGGTCGGCGCGCCCGAGGGCGGTACCGCCGTCCTGCGGCTGGCGGTCGTCCCGGCCCCCGAGTCACCCGTCACGCTCGGCTACACGATCGGCACCGACGACGACGCTGCAACCCACGACGCGGACAGCGCGGACTACGCCGGCGACCCCGGCGGCACGGTGCACATCGGCGCGGGCGACACGGTCGCGGCCATCGAGCTCGCCATCAACGACGACGCCGACATCGAGCCGGCGCGCGAGGTCCTGAACGTCACGCTGGACCCCCCCGCGCCCGCCGCCGGATACGTCCTGGGCTCGCCCGACACGGCACGGGTCGTCATCGAGGAGGGCGTGTGCGACCGCACACCCAGAATCCAGGAAGAGATCCTCGGCGTCGCGGGCTTTGGCCACTGCCTGGAACCGGGCCCTGAGGACCTGGCCGCGATCGCCGATCTCGAACTCTGCAATCGGACGGACTGGCCGCTGTGCCGGCGCGAGGCCACGGTCATCCCCACCCTGCGGCAGGGCGACTTCCAGGGCCTGTCACGGCTTGAACGACTCACCCTGGCCGGCGTCGGCCTGACCGACCTGCCCGAGTCCGTCTTCTCGGACCTCCGCGGTCTCGAGACCCTCTGGCTGGCGAACAACCGATTGACCCGGCTGCCGGAGCGCGTGTTTTCGGGACTGTCGAGCCTCGGGAGCCTGAGCCTTGCCGACAACGGACTCACCGAGCTGCCCCCGGGCACGTTCTCGGGCCTGACCGGCCTGTGGTGGCTGGAGCTCAGCGGGAATCCGGTCAGCGAGCTTCCGGCGACGGTCTTCAGCGGCCTCTCCAGCCTCTCCGGGCTCCTGATGGTCCGCAGCGACCTCACCGACCTGCCGCCGGGCCTCTTCGTCGGCCTGTCGAAACTGCGCGCCCTGGACCTGCGAGCCAACCCGGGGACGCCATTCGGGCTGCCCGTGCAACTCGTGCGCATCGACGACGACGATCTCCTGGCCCCCGGGCCCGCAGAGGTGGCCGCGAGGGTCGAGCAGGGCGCACCTTACCAGATGGAAGTCATCCTCTTCACGCAGGGGGTCGGCCGTCGGTCGACACGCTCGACATCGAGACCGGGAGCGCGCTCAGCACGATCGTCACCGTCACGCACGACACCGCGAACACCGAAGGCACGCGCATCACCATGCGTTCCGTCTCCGCGGCACCGGGCGATTTCCGGGGCATCGAACTGAGGGCGGGCGATCCCATCCTCCTGTTCGCCCGGCCATCGCCCGAGCCTGACCGCCAAACGCAAGGGAGAAAGAAGTAATGGAAAGAGCACGACGGCTGCCGCTTCGGCCTCGACCGCCCGCACCCGCTGAGCAACCGGACACGGTGCGCCTGCGGAATCACCCAGCCCCTGCCGCGGGCCCCTCGCGGAGCGCCTGGCTCCCCGTTGCCGCCTTGCCGCTCTGCCTGGCCGGCTGCTCGCCCGCGATGTCCGTCGACCCGGCCGCCGACCTCGTCATCTACAACGTGCGCGTGTGGGATGGCACCGGCGCGGAGACCACTCCTCCCTCGGTCCTGCAGATCGGCGGGGGTCGGGTCCTCTCGGTGTTGCCGATGCCTGAGGAGGGCGACGTTCGGGGAATGGCCGACGCGGCGGGCGTCGAGTCGCTGGACGCGAACACATGGTACGTGTTCCCCGGACTGATCAACACGCATGGCCACGTCGCGGGCACCTGGATCCCGAACGCCGGCGTCGAGTACCGCGAATACGCGTCTCGGGAACTGGCCCGCTATGCGCGCTTCGGCGTCACGACCGTGAACAGCCTGGGTGGAGAGCGCGAGCCCGCCTTCGAGCTGCGGGACGCGAGCTGGGGCGACGACGCGACGGGCCGCGCGCGGCTGCTCGTCTCAGGACCCGTGGTCACGGGCGCCAACCCCGAGGAAGCGACGGTCATCACCGACCGGGTCGCCGCCATGGGTCCGGACTGGATCAAGATCCGGGTCGACGACAACCTGGGCACGACGACCAAGATGACCCCGGAGACCTACACCGCCGTGATCACGCGCGCCCGCGACCACGGCCTCCGGGTGGCGTCCCATCTCTTCTACCAGGAGGATGCCAGGGGACTGCTCCGCGCCGGAACCGGCATGGTCGCACACAGCGTCCGCGACGGGCCGGTCGACGAGGAGACGATCGCCCTGCTCCTGGAAACGGGCGTCTGCTATGTGCCGACGCTGACCCGCGAAGTCTCGACCTACGCCTATGGCGAACGCCCTGCGTTCTTCGACGACCCGTTCCTCGCCCTCGACGTCGATTCGGCCCAGGTGGCCGCGGTGAGCGACCCGGACCGGCAGGCCCGGGTGCGGGCGTCCGGCGCCGCCGAGGCGTACGGGCGAGCGCTGGAGATCGCGCAGGGCAACCTGGCGCTTTTGTCCCGGGCGGGTGTGCCGATCGCGTTCGGAACCGACTCCGGCCCCATGGGGCGCTTCCAGGGCTACTTCGAGCACATGGAGATGGAGTTGATGGCGGAAGCCGGACTGTCGCCGGAGCAGATCCTGCGTTCGGCGACGGGCGTGGCCGCCGACTGTCTCGGCCGGGGGGACATCGGAACGCTCGAGCCCGGGCGTCGCGCGGACTTCATCGTGCTTCGCGCCGACCCGCTTCGGGAACTGGCCAACATGCGATCGATCGAGGGCGTGTGGGTCGGCGGCGAGCGGATCGACGGATCGCGGAGGTTCTGATGGAACTCGGTGCCTTCTCGATCAGCCTCGCCGTTCAGGACCTCGCCACCTCGCGCTCGTTCTACGAGAAGCTCGGTTTCGCCGTGACGGGCGGCGACGACGAAAAGTACCTGATCATGGTGAACGGAACGACGATCATCGGCCTCTTTCAGGGACTTTTCGACAAGAACATCCTCACCTTCAATCCCGGGCTGGCACAGGACATGTCGCGCGTGACCGACTTCACCGACGTGCGCGACATCCGCGCGTCGCTCGTGGCGGACGGGGTCGAGATGATGACCGACACCGACCCGGAGGCGACCGGTCCGGCGAGCATCGTGATCACGGACCCGGACGGGAATCCGATCCTGATCGACCAGTTCTTTCCGAGACCGGACGGCTGATCGGCACGCCCCCTGTTCCGCGGGCGTCCCCGGCTTATCCTTGACTCCATGCCAGTCCTCGAACTCCGCGACCTCTCACTCCGCTTCGGCGGCGTCACCGCGCTCGCCGGGTTCGGGATGGAGGTGCACAACGGCGAGCTGCTGGCACTGATCGGGCCCAACGGGGCGGGGAAGACCAGCGTGCTGAACTGCGTTTCGGGGCTGTACCGGGCGCAGGAGGGGACGATCACGCTGACGGAGCCGGACGGCGCCAGCCACGCGCTGCACCGCCTCGCTCCGCACCGCATCGCCGCGCTGGGAGTGGCCCGCACCTTTCAGAACATCGAGCTCTTCAAGCACATGACCGTGCTGGAGAACCTCATGCTGGGGCGCCACGTCCACATGCGGGGCGGGGTTCTGAGCGGGGGCCTGTACCTGGGCCGGCAGCGCCGGGCCGAGATTGAGCACCGGCGCTACGTCGAAGAGGTCATCGACTTCATGAACCTGGAGCCGCTGCGCAGCGCCGAGGTCGGGAACCTGGCGTACGGCAACCAGCGCCTCGTGGAGATGGCGCGCGCGCTGGCGCTGGACCCCCGGATCCTCCTGCTGGACGAGCCCACCGCCGGTATGAACGCCGAGGAGAAGGAGTCGATGGCGCGCTTCATCCTCGACGTGCAGGAGGAGCGCGGCGTCACGGTCGTTGTGATCGACCACGACATCGACGTGATCATGGACATCTCGGACCGAGTCGTCGTCCTCGACTTCGGGCGCAAGATCGCGGAGGGGACGCCGGACAGGGTGCGGAACGACCCGGCCGTGATCGACGCGTATCTGGGCCGCACGCGGGAGACGGCGTGAACGACACCCTCCCCGGTCTGCTTGCCCGCCGCGCGGCGAAGCGCCCCCACGAGGTGGCGTTGCGCGAGAAGGAGTTCGGGATCTGGCAGGAGATCACCTGGGCGGAGTATCTGGACCGGGTGGGAGCGTTCGCCCTGGGGCTGGTCCAGCTGGGGATCGAGAAGGACGACCGGATCGCGATCATTGGCGACAATCGTCCCGAGTGGGTGATCGCGGAGCTGGCCGCTCAGTCGCTGGGCGTGCTGCCGCTGGGCCTGTACCAGGACTCGATCGCGGCGGAGCTGGCCAGGATGCTGGCAGCCGCCGAGGCGAGGGTCATCGTCGCCGAGGACCAGGAGCAGGTGGACAAGGTGCTCGAAGTGCGCGACGGCGTGCCCGGTCTCGAGTACGTGGTCTACTACGACCCGCGCGGGATGTACGCGTACGAGGCGCCCGGGCTGATGGCGTTCGAGGAGGTCGAAGCTCTGGGCAGGCGCCGCCGGGACAGGGCGCCGGACGAATTCGCCGCGAGGCTCGCCGGAGTCCGGGCGGAAGACACTGCTCTCCTCTGCACCACCTCGGGAACGACCAGCATCCCGAAGCTGGCCATGCTATCGCACGCGAACCTGCTGGCCATGGCGCGGCAGCTGGTCGAAGTCGATCCGATGGGCCGCGGCGACGAGTTCGTGTCGTTCCTGCCGATGGCCTGGATCGGCGAGCAGATGGTCGGGGTAGCGAGCGCGATGCTGACCGGGTTCACGGTCAACTTCCCCGAGGAGACCGCCACGGTGCGGAGCGATATGCGCGAGATCGGGCCCGCGTTCCTGATGTCGCCGCCGCGCATCTGGGAGAACATGGTCTCCGACGTGCAGGTCATGGCCGAGGACACGACGCCGCTCAAGCGCCGGATCTACCGCTGGGCCATGAAGGAGGGCGAGGTCCGCGCCGAGGAGGTCGCGAGCGGCCGGCGCCCGGGCCTCCCCGCACGGCTCCGCCACCGGATCGCAGACTGGACCGTCTTCCACCCGATCCGCGACCAGCTCGGCCTCGACAAGGTGCGGCGTGCCTACACGGGGGGCGCGGCGCTCGGTCCCGACGTCTTCCGCTTCTTCCATTCGATCGGCGTGAACCTGAAGCAGCTCTACGGCCAGACCGAGGTGTCGGGGATCTCGGTGGTGCATCGCGACGGTGACATCCGCTTCCACACGGTAGGCACCCCGTTCCCGGAAACCGAGATCAGGATCTCGGACGCGGGCGAGATCCTCTGCCGCAGTCCCGCCGTCTTCCAGGGCTACTTCCGCAACGCGAAGGCCACCGCCGAGACCCTCGAGAACGGCTGGCTGCACTCGGGCGATGCCGGCTACTTCGAGGACGACGGTCACCTGGTGGTCATCGACCGCCTGGCCGACGTCATGAAGCTCCCCGACGGGACGAACTTTTCGCCCCAGTACGTCGAAAACAAGCTCAAGTTCAGCCCATACGTCCGCGAGGCGGTGGTCTTCGGGGGCGCCGGCGCCCCGTTCGTCACCACGATGATCGCGATCGACATGGAGAACGCAGGGCAGTGGGCGGAACGCCACCGCATTCCGTACACCACGTTCACCGACCTGGCTCGCCGCGCCGAGATCTACCGGCTCATCCGCGGCCATGTCACGAGCGTCAACGAGGACCTGCCCGGGGCCGCCCGCATCCGCCGCTTCCTCCTCCTGCACAAGGAACTGCACGCGGACGACGCCGAGCTGACGCGCACCCGCAAGATCCGCCGCCGGCACATCGCGGCCCGCTTCGGCGACATCATCGGTGCGCTGCAGGGGGACCGGGATTCGGTCACCGTTTCGACCGAGATCACCTACCAGGACGGCCGCACCGCAGAAGTCGCGCACGAACTGCGCATCGAGACGCTGGACGCCCCCTGAGCCGTGGACGTCTTCCTGCAACTCACGGTCTCCGGACTCAGCACCGGGATGGTCTATGCGCTCGCCGCGGCCGGCTTCGTGGTCATCTACAAGGCCAGCGACGTTATCAACTTCTCCCAGGGCGACCTGCTGCTCTTCGGCACCTACCTGATCTTCTTCGCCGTGGCCCAGACCGGGCTTCCGTGGAGCCTCGGAGTGGTCGTCACGGTGCTGCTGGCCGTTGCCCTGGCGCTGGTCATCGAACGGCTCGTGCTGCGCCCGCTGATCGGCGAGCCGATCATCTCGATGATCATGGTGACGATCGGCCTGTCGTCGATCCTGCGCGCGGCCGTCAACGCGATATGGGGACCGGCGCCGCGCTCGTTCGAGTCGTTCCTGCCGGCCGGCGACGTCGCGCTGGGCCCGGTCATCCTGTCCTCGGGGCGTCTCCTGTCGATTCCGATCGCGCTGGCGGTGCTGGCCGCGCTCTGGCTCTTCTTCCGGCACACGCGCGACGGGATCGCCATGCGCGCCATCGCCGACGACCAGCAGGCCGCGCTCAGCATGGGGATCAGCATCCCGCGGGTGTTCGGCATCGCCTGGGGACTGGCGGCGGCCTCGGCGGCCATCGGCGGGATCATGCTGGGGAACATCGTAGGGGTGAGCCCGAACGTGGCGTCGATCGGGCTGCGGGTGTTCCCGGTGGTGATCCTGGGGGGACTCGATTCGATCCGCGGGGCGGTGATCGGCGGTGCGGTCATCGGTCTGCTGGAGGTCTACACCGGTGGTTACGTGGGTCACGGGCTGAGCCTCGTGGTGCCCTACGTCGTCCTGGTGCTCGTGCTGATGGTCCGGCCCTACGGACTCTTCGGGAAGGAGATCATCGAACGGGTATGAGGATCTCGCGATGAGCCTCGAGTGCGGCGTATTCCACACGCGCTACGAGTCCGACATGGGATTGCGGCCGTGGCCGATGCAGCGGATCCGGCTGGCGGTCTTCGCGGTCTTCGTACTCGTGTTTCCGTTCGTCGCCGGTCCCTACTGGGTGGACCTGGCCAACCAGATCGCCATCGCCACGGTCGGCGCGATCGGCCTGAACATCCTCGTGGGCTACACCGGGCAGATCTCGCTGGGCCAGGGCGCCTTCATGGCCATCGGGGCATACACCGCCGGGCTCCTGACGCTGAACCTGGGCTTGCCGTGGGGCGTGAGCATCGCGCTCGCGTGCGTCTTCACCTCCCTGGCGGGCACCTTCTTCGGCCTGCCCTCGCTGCGGCTGAAAGGGCTGTATCTCGCGATCGCCACCCTCGCTGCCCAGGAGATCGTGGAGTGGGCGATGACCCACTGGACGGCGGTGACCGGCGGCACCGAGGCGATCGTGATCCCCGCCCCCCGCCTCTTCGGCGTGCGTCTCAACAGCACCTTCGCCTTCTACTGGTTCGGGGTGCTGATGGCGGCGGGGACGGCGCTCTTCGCGGCCAACCTCTTCCGCACGCGCATGGGACGCGCCTTCGTGGCGGTGCGCGACCAGGACATCGCGGCCAGCGTGATCGGCGTGAACCTCTTCCGCACCAAGCTGCTCGCGTTCGCCACCTCGTCGTTCTTCGTGGGCCTGGCCGGCGCGATGATCGCCTACTACCGCACGATCATCACCTGGGAGCGCTTCACCCTGGAGACGAGCATCGTCTACCTGGCGATGATCATCGTCGGCGGGCTCGGGTCGATCCGGGGGTCGTTCTTCGGCGCGGTGCTGATCACGCTGCTGCCGGCACTGATCAACAACGCGGGGCGCGCGCTCCAGGACACCGCCCCGGTCGTCGCCAACCTGCTCCCCTACGCGCAGCAGGCGGTCTTCGGCGTCGTGATCATCCTCTTCCTGATCTTCGAGCCCAAGGGCCTGTCCAAGCTGTGGGGCAACGTGAAGGACTACTTCCACGTGTGGCCGTTCGCCTATCGTCGAGGGTGAGGCGAGGAAACCTCCGGCGCGCTGTGATGTAAAGACAACTTTACAAAAAGTAATGGTTACGATACATGATGTGCGCACTCTGCCGCCGCCGGCACCACCCCCCACGAGTATGTCGCACACGCCCGCAGAAATCTGCCGCGAGCCCCCCCACGAAGCCGCCGCACCACCACTCTCCCGCGGGAACGTGTCGGTCATGGTTCAGGATAGATAACAACCTGAACCATGAGCAGGACGGGCACAAACGGTACAGCTTCTCCGAGTCAGGACCTGCACGGGCATGCTCTTTCCGACGCGGGCGGGCAGCGCCTATCTTCAGGAGTTCCCGATTCCGCCGTTCCTGCAATCCAGGTATGCCCATGGTCAAACGAACAATTACGGCGACGCTGGCCGCCCTTCTCATCACCCCCGTGGCAACGGTCGCGCAGAGCCTCTCCGACGAGGATCTGGCGCCGCTGGTAACCCGCGTGGAAGAGGGTGTTCTCGATCGCGCGAAGCTGGCCCAGGTCATGGTCGACAAGATCTTCTCCTTCTCCGAACTCGGGCAGCAGGAGATCGAGACCTCGGCCTATATCACGGGCATTCTCGAGGAGAACGGCTTCACCATCGAGCGTGAGCCCGCGGGCATTCCGACCGCCTGGTTCGCGCGCTGGGGCAGCGGCAGGCCGGTGATCTCGTTCGGGTCGGACATCGACGGGATTCCGAAGGCCAACCAGAAACCGGGCGTGGCGTATCACGACCCGCTGATCCCGGGCGCGCCCGGACACGGCGAGGGGCACAACTCGGGGCAGGCGGTGAACGTGGTGGCGGCGCTGGCGCTCAAGGAGGTCATGGACGCCGAGGGCATCCAGGGCACGCTGGTGCTCTGGCCCGGAGTCGCCGAGGAGCAGCTGGCCTCGAAGGCCTGGTACGTGAGGGACGGCTACCTGGAGGACATCGACGTCACCCTGTTCACTCACGTCAGCAGCAACCTGTCGGTGAGCTGGGGGCAGGGCGGCGGGACGGGGCTCGTCTCCGTGGAGTTCACCTTCGCTGGCGAGGCGGCGCACGGCGCGGGCGCTCCGTGGCGGGGCCGCAGCGCCCTGGACGCGGTCGAGCTGATGAACGTCGCATGGAACTTCCGGCGCGAGCATCTGCGGCCCGACCAGCGCTCGCACTACGTGATCAGCGACGGGGGCGATCAGCCCAACGTGGTTCCGCCGAGCGCTTCGGTATGGTATTTCATCCGCGAGATGGACTACGAGGACATCAAGCGCAACTTCGACACGGCCATCCGCATCGCTGAAGGCGCGGCCATGATGACCGACACCGAGATGTCGTACCGGATCATCGGCACCGCCTGGCCGCGGCACTTCAACAAGGTCGTGGCCGAGACCATGTACGAGCACATCCAGGATGTCGGGCTCCCGGAGTGGACCGACGACGACCACGACTTCGCGAGTGCGGTGCAGCAATCGGTCGGGAGCGTCCCGTCGGGGATGCCGACCGCGCTGTCGCAGCTCGGCACGCCGGGTCCGCGCCGGAGCGGCGGGTCCGACGACATCGGCGACATCTCCTGGAACGTGCCCACGGTGACCCTGCGCTTCCCGTCGAACGTGCCGGGGCTTCCCGGCCACCACTGGTCGAGCGCCATGGCGATGGCCACCCCCATCGCGCACAAGGGAGCGGTCGCGGGCGCCCGCGTGATGGCTCGCACCGCGCTTCAGCTCTTCGCGCAGCCCGAGCTGGTCGACCAGGCCTGGACCTACTTCCGGGAAGATCAGAGCGCGGGCGTCGAGTACATTCCCTTCCTTGGACCGGACGATCCGCCGCCCATCGATCTCAACCGGGAGATCATGGATACCTTCCGTCCCCTGCTGCGACAGTACTACTATGATGAGACCCGCTTCGAGACCTATCTGGAGCAGCTGGGGATCACGTACCCGACAATCACGCGGCCGATCTCGGAGGATGACGAGGGATCGCGCTGAGGATTCAGACAATCGGAGGTTGGTGATGACGATAGCAAGCCGCAGACTTCTCTCCGTGGCAGCCGGCATGCTGCTGGCGGTGACCCCCGCCGGTGCGGGCGGCCACCCGGGACCTGTGGCCGAGCGCCCGGTCGACGGCCCCGCGGTCGCATCCGCCGACGATCCCACCGAAGTGGGGTGGCGGCTCCTGGCCTCGCTGAACTACCGCACCGGCGAGAAGACCGAGGAGCTGGCCGCACTTGAGGGCAAGCTCGTCAAGGTCCCCGGTTTCACTGTACCGCTCGAGGACTTCGCGTCATCGGCCACGGAGTTCCTCCTTGTGCCCTACGTCGGTGCCTGCATCCACACGCCGCCTCCCCCGCCCAATCAGCTCGTCTACATCGAGATGGACGAGGGCAAGCGCGCGAAGATGGACGGCTGGAACCCGGTGTGGGTCGAAGGGGTGCTCAGCATCGAGATGACCGAGAGCGTCTACGGCTACGTGGGATTCACCATCACCGGCCAAAGGGTGTATCCGTACGAGGCTTGAGCCGCGATTCGATCGCTCGCTGGCCCGGATGCGGTACGGATGAGCCTGGCTATCGAGGTCCATGGGCTCCGTTTCCGCTACGGAAATGGGCCGTGGGTGCTCGACATCCCCGAATTGACCCTTGAGCGGGGGACGCGCGCGTTCCTTTTCGGTCCGAGCGGGAGCGGCAAGACCACGCTGCTCGGCGTGCTGGCGGGCGTGCTCAAGGCCCAGGAGGGAGAGGTCAAACTACTTGGACGCGACCTGACATCGCTCTCCGGAGCCCAGAGGGACGCCTTCCGGGCGGAGCACATCGGCTACGTGTTCCAGATGTTCAACCTCATCCCCTACCTGTCGGTTCTCGACAACATCGCGCTCCCGGCACGCATGAACGCCGCACGCCGGGCCCGGCTCGACGGCGCGGGCGTGAAGGAGACCGCAGCGCTGCTCGCCGACCACCTCCACATCGGCGACCTCCTGAAAAAGCGGGTGACGGAGCTGTCGGTGGGCCAGCAGCAGCGGGTGGCCGCGTGCCGGGCGCTCATCGGAGCCCCGGAGATCATCGTGGCTGACGAACCGACCTCGTCGCTCGACTTCGACCGCCGGGAAGTCTTCCTCGAGTTGCTGTTTGCCGAGTGCGAGCTCGCCGGCGCCACGCTGGTGTTCGTGAGTCACGACCGCACGCTGGAGAGCATGTTCTCGCGCACGATCTCGCTCCCCGACATCAACAGGACCGCGCTGTGATGCTCAGCCTCGACCTCGCGCTCAAGTCGCTGCGCAACCGCGCCTTCAGCACCTCGCTCACGGTGGGTTCGATCGCGCTCAGCGTAGCGCTGCTGATCGGCGTCGAGAACGTCCGCGTGGGCATGCGCGAGAGCTTCTCCAACACCATCAGCCAGACCGACCTGATCGTGGGCGCCAAGGGGGGCACCATCCAGCTGCTGCTGTATTCGGTCTTCGGCATGGGGTCGCCGACGAACAACCTGTCCTGGGACACCTACCGCGAATGGGCCGAGCATCCCGCGATCGAGTGGACCATTCCCTACGGGCTCGGGGACAGCCACCGGGGATTCCGGGTCATCGGCACCAACGAGGAATTCTATCGCCGTTACCGGTACCGCGGGGGACAGGAGATCGCGCTGGCCGAGGGCCGCGCCGGCTCGGAGGTCTTCGACGTCACCCTTGGTGCGGACGTGGCCGCCGAGCTCGGATACGGGCTCGGCGACCAGGTCGCGGTGACCCACGGGATCGGCGAGGTGGGCTTTCTGAACCATGACCAGATGCCGTTCGCGGTGGTGGGCATCCTAGACAAGACGTTCACGCCCGTCGACCGCGCGGTCTACGTCACCCTCGAGGGAATCGAGGCCATCCACTTCGGCTGGGAGGACGGCGCTCCGCCCATGCCCGGCGAAGAGCAAACGCGCGACGACGTGCTCGCGATGGAGGAGATCGAGATCACCCAGGTGACGTCGTTCTTCGTGGGCGCCACCAACCGCCGCGACGTGCTCCGGCTGCAGCGCGAGATCAACGACTACGAGGGCGAGCCGATGATGGCGGTCATCCCCGGCCTGGCGCTGAACGAGATGTGGCAGGGGATCGGGTACGCGGAGACGGGGCTGCGCCTGGTGACGATCTTCGTCGTGCTGGTGGGGCTGCTCGGCATGCTGGTCTCGCTGTACACGTCGCTGAACGAACGCCGCCGCGAAATGGCGATCCTGCGCGCCGTCGGCGCTGGCCCGAAGAGGATCGTCGCGCTGCTGGTGCTGGAGTCGGTGTGCCTGTCCGCGGCGGGGGCGATCGCCGGACTGGCGCTGGTGTACGCGCTACTCTCGGCCGGGCAGCCGATTGTCGAGGCGCAGGTGGGCCTCTTCATCCCGATCCGGCCCCCGGGCTCGATCGAGTTGCTCTTCCTGGCCGCGGTGGTGACGGCCGGATTCCTGATGGGATTCGTGCCCGCGCTCAAGGCCTACCGTACCGCCCTGCACGACGGACTTGCGGTGCGCGTGTAGGGGGTGCCACTTAGGTCGAGGAGGAGTGACGCCATGACCCGATACCCACATCAGCGGCCGATTCGTTTGTGCTTGCTCGCTGCCGCCGGTCTGCTCGCTTTCAACGGGGCCTGCGGCGATGGCGGGGGAGACGGCGCGGCCGACAACGCGATCAAGGTCGGCGCCATCTTCGACCTCACCGGACCCACGGCCGACGTGGGGACCGACTACGCTGACGGGATGCGCGGCTACGTCGACTGGGTGAACATGCAGGGCGGGATCGAGGGACGGCCGATCGACCTGATCTACCAGGACTACGCCTACCAGGTCGACCGTGCCGAGCAACTCTACAGCCAGTTCGTCGCCGAGGGCGCGGTGGTGTTCATGGGGTGGGGCACCGGCGACACCGAGGCGCTGCGTCTCCGCATCACCGAGGACGAGATCCCGTTCAGCTCGGCCTCGCTCTCGCATGTGCTCGGCGATCCCGCGGAAGCGCCGTACAACTTCCTCGTCGCGCCCACCTACACCGACCAGTTCCGCATCGCGCTCGACTGGATCGCGCGCAACCACGGGGAGGGGACGCCGATCGTCGCGCTGATGCACAACGCGAGTCCCTTCGGGCTGTCGCCTTCGCGGCACGGCGGGGTCGAGTTCGCCGAGGCGCTGGGGATCGAATTGGCCCTCTACGAGATGCCGCGGGGGGCGGTCGACTACACGGCCGAGTTCTCGCGGATCCGCCAGAGCGGCGCGCAGTACGTGGTCTTCCAGAACACCTCCGGCCCGGCCAGCGTTGCCCTGCAGAACGCGAACAGCCTGGGTCTGGACCTCACCTTCGTCTGCCTCAACTGGTGCGCCAACGCGCAGCTGGTGGACCTGGCGGGCGAGGTGGCCGAGGGCATGCTGGGGACGATCCCCTATGCCCCGCTCAGCGTCGACGTGCCGGGCACGCGCGTGATCCGCGACTACCTGGCCGGCAAGGGCGAGTCGGTCGCGGGCAAGACCAACGCCTACACCCAGGCGTGGTGGACGTTCGCGGTCTTCGGCCAGGCGATGGAGCAGGTGCTGGCGTCGGGGCAGGAGCTCACGGGAGCGAACATCAAGGCCGCGCTCGAGACCTTCACGGACCTGGACATGGGGGGCGTGACGGTGCCGATCACCTTTACGCCGAACGATCACCTCGGAGCGAAGGGCCTGAGGATCTTCCGGGTCGAGGGGGGCGAGTGGACTCCCTTTACCGAGTTCCTTCAGGCGCCGCCGAGGTCGTAGGCCGTTGACCGCGAGGCCGGCCCGCGACGGTGGCGCCGGGAACGGCGCCGACCCGCTGTTGTGCCTCAACAACATCGAGGTCCTCTACGACGATGTGATCCTCGTGCTGCGGGGGCTGTCGCTGGAGGTCGCCGAGGGCAGGATCGCGGCGCTGCTGGGGTCGAACGGGGCGGGGAAGACCACGACGCTGAAGGCGATCTCGGGGCTGCTGTACGTCGAGGACGGCGAGGTCACCGACGGCACGATCGTCTTCGACGGCGAGGAGATCCAGGGGACGGACGCGCACCGGATCGTCGAGAAGGGCATCTTCCAGGTGCTCGAAGGGCGGCGCGTGTTCGAGCATCTCACCGTGCGCGAGAACCTGGCCGCGGGCGCCTACACCCGCCACGACCGGCGCGGCACCGAGGCCGATCTGGAGAAGGTCTTCCACTACTTCCCGGCGCTCGCCGAACGGCACCGCCAGACCGCCGGCCACCTGTCCGGCGGCGAACAGCAGATGCTGGCGCTGGGCCGCGCGCTGATGGCCCGCCCGCGCATGATGCTCCTCGACGAACCGTCGCTGGGCCTCGCACCTATCCTGGTCGAGAGCATCTTCGAGATCATCCGGCGGATCAACCGCGACGAGGGCACCACGATCCTCCTGGTCGAGCAGAACGCGCGCATCGCGCTCTCCGTCGCCGACTACGGGTACGTGATGGAGGGTGGACGTGTCGTCATGGAGGGCACGGCCGACGAACTGCGCACCAACGAGGATGTGAAGGAGTTCTACCTCGGGCTGGGCGACGCCGGGCGCCGGTCGTACCGCGACGTGAAGCACTACCGGCGCAGAAAGCGGTGGCTGTCGTGACGGGTGCGAATCGCGGGCCTGGCGGACCCGGCACACCCCGCGCGCCGCTCTACGATCCCGACTGCGAGGCCCCCGCCGACTGGGACGCCGTGCAGGACCGGCTGGCCGTGCTGGCGGTCCGTTACGGCACCATGCGCAGCCGCGAGATCCAGCGGCGCCTGGACGCGGCGGGGATCTCGCCGGGCGATGTCGAGAACGTCGCCGATCTGGCCGCGATCCCGGTGCTGTCCAAGGACGATCTGCCGGGCCTCCAGGCCGCCGAGCCCCCATTCGGCGGGATGCTCTCGGTGCCGCCGGGCTCGCTGCGCCGGATCTACCGTTCGCCGGGGCCGATCAACGACCCGGAGGGCAACCGCGACGACTTCTGGCGGATGGCACCGGCAGTCTGGGCCGCCGGATTCCGGCCGGACGACGTGGTGCTCAACACCTTCGCCTACCACCTCACCCCCGGGGGGATGATGCTGGACAGCGGGCTGCGCGCGGTCGGCTGCGCGGTCATCCCCGGCGGCGTCGGCAACTCGGCCGCGCAGATCGACACGGCGTGCGCGGCCGCGGCCACAGGCTACACCGGCACGCCGCAGTTCCTGCTCACGCTGCTGGAGCGGGCGCGGGAAACGGGACGCCGGCTGCCGTTCCAGCGCGCCCTCGTCACCGGTGCGCCGCTCCCGCCCCCGCTGCGCACAAAGCTCCAGGACGAGTTCGGCGTCGACGTCTACCAGGCGTACGGGACCGCCGACTGCGGCACGCTCGGCTACGAGTGCGAGGCAAAGGACGGGTGGCACGTCTCGATCGAGATCGTGGTCGAGGTGCTGGTGCCGGGTGACGACCGTCCGGCGGCCGAGGGAGAGGCCGGGCAGGTCGTGGTGACCAGCCCGAACGAGGTCTACCCGCTAGTGCGGCTGGGGACGGGAGACCTGTCCGCGTGGAACCGGGAGCCGTGCCGATGCGGCCGCACCAGCCCGCGGCTCGTCGGGTTCCTGGGCCGCGTGGGCGAGGGAGTCAAGGTCAAGGGCATGTTCGTGCATCCGCGCGAGCTGGCCGCGGCGCTGGGCCCGGAGCCGTCAGTGGGACGCTACCAGGCCGTGGTGACCGAGGGCGCCGACGGGCAGGACGTGCTCACCGTGCGGATCGAGGCCGCGCCCGGGTGCACCCTCGACGCCGCGCAGATGGACAGGCTGAGCGGGCGGATCCGGGAAGCCGTGAAGGTGCGGGCGGGGGTGGAGGGGGTGGTGGCCGGCACGATTCCGGAAGACGCACGGGCACTGGTGGACGCGCGCGGCTGAACCGCCGGCCAGGGGCCGCGCAACGGGATGACCGCTGTCATGTGAACGGATTCACAATCTCGATTGAGCACCGACCGAGCGCCCCTGACTGACCGAGTCCGACACCCGCAACGGAACCGGTTTCAGCGCGGTGGAATGACCCTCACCACGTTGCCGTCCCGGTCGATGACCACCAGCGGCATGCGCAAGATGTGGTCACCGACGTCGACCGCGCCGTCGCGAGCGGCCGCTCGAGGAACGTCGGCGTCCGCGTAGAGCGGCGGCGGCAGCACATACTCGTCCGCCGCAGCGAAGTCCACGCCCTCGTACCCGACATCCACCATCGACGCGAGGCTCAGCACGCTCAGCGGATTCAACCCCCGGTCGGGGAACGGCGTCATCAGTTCGGAACGGAAGACCGGCTCCCGCCAGTGCCCGTTCCACACGCCCTCGCCGCCCTGGTGCTGCACCGGCACGAGGTCGTCGTCGGGGTAGGCGTCGCCCCGGATCCGACCCCAGGCCGCGACCGCCGAGTCGCCGGTGAACCGGGTGTCCTGGCCGCCGAATCCCGAAGCCGGATTCTCGAGGAGGCCAAGGTGATCCCAGAGGGTCCCGAACCCGATCACGTGCGCCATCTCGTGGAGGATGGTGCCCTTGAGGTGGCCGTTGGTTTCGAGGCCGTCCATGTCGCCCGCATCGAAGAACATCACCCCAACCACGGGCAAGGAGTTGTCGGCGCGGATCTGGCAGGGACCGGCGCCTCCGAACACGCCCGCGGGCCCGTCGATCTCCTTGATCTGGACGTAGATCAGCAGGTCGTCGACCACGCGGTCGCCAGCGATCTCCTCGGCGATGTCGTTCTTCTCCAGGCAGTCCTCCAGGGCCGGCTTGCGCACCGTGCTCCAGTCGAGATTCCCCGTAATCGCGCGCTCCCAGAACCGTTCGGCCCTCTCGAACGCCTGGCGCTGCGACTCGGTCAGGAGCGACGTGGTCACGTGCACGATCTCGATGTCGTAGACCGCCTCCGTCGCCGTCGCGCTGAACACCACCGGATCCGCGGTGCTGCCCGCGTCGGTCACGCTGGCGGTGAGCCTGTAGGTCGTTCCTGCCGTTGTGCCGAGGACCCAGGTGTCGACCGCCGCGATCCCGGCGGCGTCGGTCGTCACTACCGTCGGGATGACCTCACTGTCGGCGCTTGCGGAGAAGGCGACGGTGACCCCGGCGGCGGGATTGCCGTGCGCATCCTCGACCCTCACCCGGGGCGCAACGGCCACGGGCAGCGTGGTCTCCGACTCCTGCCCGTCCCCTGCCACGGCCACGAGCCGCGCGGCGGGCCCGGGCAGCGCGACGGCCTCGAAGCGAACCGGGTTGCCCTTGATCCCGTCGCCCTCCACGCGCGCGAACAGCTGGTAGACCCCGGTCGCGGCACCCAGCGTCCAGGCGCCCGGGCTGGCGCGGCCCTGCGCGTTGGTGCGCACCTCGGCGCTGGCGACGGTGGCGCCCAGCTCGGTCGTGAAGATCACCGGAATGTCGGACAGCGGGACGCCGCTCCGGTCGGTGACGAGCACTTCCGGCGCCACCGGGACCGCCGTCGCCACCAGCGCTTCCTGGTCGGCCCCGGCGACCACGGCGATCTCGGCCGGTGTGCCCAGCGCGGTGGCGCGGAAGACCACCGGTTCGAGCCCGGCGACGCTCGCGCGCAACTCCTGTGGGCCGGCCGCGCCCATCGTCCATCTGCCCGGCGACGCGATGCCGTTGGCGTCGGTCACGGCTGTGGACGACGGCACCGAGCCGCCGCCGGCCGTGACATCGAACCCCACCGTGACGCCGCTCACGCCGGTGCCGGACCGGGCGGTCACGCGCACGCGCACGGGCTCGCCCGCCTCCGTTCCCGTGCGGGCCGTCTGCCCGTCGCCCGAATGG
Organism: Gemmatimonadota bacterium; assembly: GCA_022823145.1. Taxonomy (GTDB): domain Bacteria; phylum Gemmatimonadota; class Gemmatimonadetes; order Longimicrobiales; family Gaopeijiaceae; genus Bin94. Next base: position 6,364 of record JAJDXS010000075.1, on the reverse strand, counting down.
ATGACCAGCGCGGCGGGGGAGTCGGGATCGGGGCCGGTCTGGTCGCCGCCGCACGACGTCAAGACAAGGGCCGCGAAAGCGGCGAAGATGGCGAATGGGACGCCGACACGGAGGAGAGCGGACCGCGTCCGCGATCGGGAAGCCATGGTGGATTCCTAAAGGGGTGCGTCACCATGCGCAAGTCAGGCCGAGCACCGTGCCCGACCTCGCGCCCGCGATCCGGGTCAGGGTGACTCCCGCGCCCGCGACGCCGTAGGCAGCGCCAGTACCGCATGCCGGCGCAGCGCGAGACGTAGGCACATTGCCGGGCTCCGCCAACCGGAGCATCTTCGCCGCTCCCATCCACCGTACGGAGGCCCCCCATGCACCCCGGTCGCACTGCGCAGCTGACGCCGTCTCTCATCCACCCCTTCCTTGCACTCCTGCTCGCCACGCTCCCCGCCGGCACGCATCCGCTCACCGCACAGAACGGCCCCAGCCGGCCCGGCATCGACATCGAGGCGTACCGGTTCGAACTCGCGCTGCGCGACGACACGGACGAGGTCGCGGGGCGCGCCACCGTCACCCTGCGCTTCACGGCCGACGGCGTGACGGAAGTGCCGCTCGACCTGATCGGGCGCGGCGCGGACGGGCGCGGCATGGAAGTACTCGCGGTCAGCGCCCCCGGCGGCGGCTCCCTGGCCTTCCGCCACGAGAACGATCTGCTCACCGTGACCCTGGCCGAGCCGGGCGCGGCGGGCGCGCGAGCCACCTTCACCGTCGGCTACCACGGCATCCCGGCCTCCGGCCTCCGCATCGGGCCCAACAAGTACGGCGAGCGCACCTTCTTCAGCGACAACTGGCCCAATCGCGCGCGCAACTGGCTCCCCACCGTGGACCACATCGGCGACAAGGCCACGAACGAGTTCATCATCAGCGCCCCCGCACACTACCAGGTGGTGTCGAACGGGCGGCTGGTCGAGGAGACCGACGTCGACGGCGGCATGCGCCTGACCCACTGGCGGCAATCGGTGCCGATCCCGCCGTGGCTCTACGTGGTGGGCGTGGCGCGGTTCGCCGTGCAGCACCTGGGCGATTTCAAGGGCGTGCCGGTGCAGACCTGGGTGTATGCGCGCGACCGGGACGCGGGGTTCTACGACTTCGCGGTGCCCACCATGGAAGTACTGCACTTCTACGACACATACGTGGGCCCGTTCGCCTATGAGAAGCTGGCCAACATCACCTCGCCGGCGACCGGCGGAGGCATGGAGGCGGCGACCGCGCTCATGTACGGCGAGAACTCGGTCACGGGCGAGCGCTCGGTGCGCTGGCGCAACGTGATCATCCACGAGATCGCGCACCAGTGGTTCGGCAATTCGGTCACCGAGTCCACGTGGGACGACGTGTGGCTCAGCGAGGGGTTCGCGACCTACTTCACGCTGCTCTTCCGCGAGCACGCCTACGGGCGCGACGACTTCGTGACGGGGCTCCGCGAAGCGGCCGACCGCGTCTGGCGCTGGTACGACGAGAACCCCGACTACCGCATCGTTCACGACAACCTCACCGACATGTCGCGCGTCACCAGCGTCGCGACCTACCAGAAGGGGGCCTGGGTCCTCCACATGCTCCGCAACCGGCTCGGCGACGAGGCGTTCTGGAGCGGCATCCGCCTCTACTACGCCCGCCACTTCAACGGAACCGCGACCACCGACGACTTCATGCGGGCCATGGAGGAAGCCTCGGGAGACGACCTGCAACAGTTCTTTGACCAGTGGCTGCGGCAGGGCGGCAACCCGCGGCTGGCGGGCTCATGGCGATACGACGCGGCGGCCGGCGCAGTCGAGATCGAGCTGCGGCAGGTGCAGGAGGTGGGCCGGTTCGACCTTTCCCTCGAGATCGGCGTCTACCTGGACGGCGACCTGCTGCCCGCGCAGGTCGTCACGGTCGACCTGGGCGCCGACGCGAACGCGAACCGCTTCACGATACCGGTCGCGGTCGAGCCGGCGGATGTCCGGCTCGATCCCGGCACGCGCGCGCTCTTCCGTGCGGAGTTCGGGCGGGGGGACACCCGAAACTAAACATAGTTATTAAGTATCTTGGAGATGCGGCCAGGTTGTGAACGGATTCACAATCTCCACACCCGCCGACGGTCTCGTCGCCGTCCCGGTGACAGCAGCCTGATCCCGAACCGGATTTCCCCCAGCAACAGGTCCACCAACCCTTCGTGCGCCGTGCTGCTTTTGGTTCAGCTTATTATGCAACCTGTACTAACGTCCGCACGCGTCTGGACGCCCCCCATCCCCAGGTCTGCCCGCGGGGGCATCCAACTCCACCCGTCCGTTGCCGCGCCGCTGGCCCGCGCCCGCCAAGTCCCCTAATCTTGGGCTCGAAGCCGCGCCACAATCGCGACCATCCGCCCGCCGCAGCGCACCACACCCCACCGACCGGAAGGACCACCATGCGCCACGCGACCGCCTCGACACTCGTTCTCCTCCTCACAGGCCTCGCCCTCCTCGTCACGCCCCATGCGCTGAGCGCCGCCCCGCTGCCGCCCCAGGAGCAGGAGGCCGCCGGCGACGAAGAAGCCGAGGACACCACAACAGCCTATTCCGACGTCATCACCGAAGACGCCGTCACGAGCGAGGGCCTTTTCGACACGCACATGATCGACGGCGACCTCTTCTACGAGATCCCGCTCGACATGATCGGCCGCGAGATGCTGCTGCTCACCCGCATCGCGCGCACACCCGACGGCGTGGGCTACGGTGGCTCGAAGGTCAACACTTCGACGGTGCGCTGGGAGCGTGACGGCGACCGCGTGCTGCTGCGGCTGGTCAGCTACGACAACGTGGCCGACGACACCACCGCGATCGCGGGAGCGGTCCGGAACTCGAACTTCGAGCCGATCATCATGGCGTTCGATGTGGAGGTGATGAACGAGGATTCGACCGCACTGGTCGTGGAAGTGACCGGCCTGTTCACCGACGACATCACCCTGCTTGGCCTGCAGAACAACCGCCGCCAGGCGTACGGCGTGCGGCGGGTCGATGGCGACCGGACCTACGTGGTGCGCGCGACCGCCTTCCCCACGAACGTCGAGGTGCGGCGCGTGCTGACCTACGACGCCACTCAGGCTCCCTCGAACGGCCAGAGCAACACGCTGACAATGGAGATGCATCACTCGATGCTGCTCCTCCCCGACGACCTCATGGAGCCCCGCCTCTGCGACGAGCGCGTCCAGTACTTCAGCACCAGCAAGATCGACTACGGACTGGACGAGCAGCGCGCGGTCACCCGCTGCTTCATCGCGCGCTGGCGCCTGGAGCCGAGCGACCCGGAGGCCTACGCGCGTGGCGAGCTGGTCGATCCCGTCAAGCCGATCGTCTACTACATCGACCCGGCCACGCCGCCCAAGTGGGTGCCCTACCTGAAGCAGGGCGTGGAGGACTGGCAGGTCGCATTCGAGCAGGCCGGGTTCAGCAACGCCATCATCGCCGCCGACCCGCCTGCCGACGACCCCGACTGGAACCCCGAGGACGCCCGCTACTCGGTGATCCGCTACCTCGCGTCGCCCGTTCAGAACGCGTCGGGACCGCACGTGCACGATCCGCGCACCGGCGAGATCCTGGAGAGCGACATACAGTGGTACCACAACGTGATGAACCTGCTGCGCAACTGGTACTTCATTCAGACCGCGGCCGCCAACGAGGAGGCGCGCGGGATCCGCTTCGACGACGAGGTGATGGGCGAGCTCATCCGCTTCGTGTCGGCGCACGAGGTCGGCCACACGATCGGGCTTCCGCACAACATGCAGAGCTCGGCGTACTACACCGTGGACCAATTGCGCACCCGCTTCGTGTGCGAGATGGGCGTGGCGCCGTCGATCATGGACTACGCGCGCTTCAACTACGTCGCCCAGCCCGGCGACGACACCTGCTTCATGCCCGTTGTGGGGCCGTACGACAAGTTCTCCGTCGAGTGGGGCTACACCTACTATCCCGGCAAGGACCGCCTGAGCGAGCTTGAGGACTTGCGCGCCATGGTGGCGGAGAGACAGGAGAACCCGATCCTTCGCTTCTCGAGCCCGACCGGATCGGATCCCACGGCGCTCACCGAGGCGATCGGCGACGACGCCATGCGCGCCTCGGACCTGGGCGTTGCGAACCTGAAGCGCGTCGTCGACAACCTGACCGACTGGAGCTACGAAGAGGGCGAGGACTACTCGCAGCTGCAGGAGCTCTACAACAACGTCGTGGGCCAGTGGGGACGCTACACCGGCCACGTGGTGGCCAACGTGGGCGGCGTGGTGCAGACCCGAAAGCGGCAGGGGCAGGATGGGGTTCCCTGGGAAATGGTCGATCGCGACCGGCAGGAGCGCGCGCTGGAATACCTGAATCGGCAGGTCTTCGCCACCCCCGAGTGGCTGCTCGAGGCCGACATCCTGGACCGTTTCCAGGGGACCGGGGCGGTTGAACTCGTGCGGACCCGCCAGACGCAGGCGCTGGGTCAGGTGCTCAACGTCGACCGCATGAAGCGGCTGGTGGAGCAGGAGGCCTTCAACGGCAACGACGCGTACTCACTCGGCGAAATGCTCGACGATCTGCGCACGGGTGTCTGGTCCGAGGTCGGCTCGGGCCGTGCCACGGATGCCTACCGGCGCAACCTGCAGCGTGCCTGGCTGGTGCGGATGGCCGAGTTGATGGAGGATGAAGAGGCGATGCAGTCCGACGTGGTCCCGTTCGCGCGGGGGCAGCTTGGGGCGTTGCGCGGTGAGCTTGCGGCTGCCTCCGCCGGCACGTCCCACAGGGCCACGCGGCTGCACTTCGAGGACGCGATAGCCCGCATCGACGCGGTGCTGGACCCGGGGGGGTGAGCCCCGGCCGGGTCCAGCTCGAATCCCCGGGGGGCTCCGAGGGCCGCGCCTTTCCCGTCCCGGCTACGAAGTGAACTCGTAGACGAGTCCGGCCGCGGTCACACCGGCGATCTGCAGCACGACCTTCGCCGCACCAGACCCGTAGGCCTCGCGGTACCGGGTTCTGACCAGAACCAGGTCGAAGACGTAATCCACCGTCAGCCATGCCTCGCACGCGTCGTTGTTCGCCTCGTGCGCAAGCTCCGCCGTGAGCTGCACCGGATCCGATTCGGCGAAGGACGGCGCGATGACCAGGGTGAACGCGTGCGGCTGGCAGCCGCCGGCGTACGAGACGCCGATCTTCAAGCTGTCTCCCTCGATGGCGGCGGAGTTCACGACGTAGGTGTCGTTGCCCCAGGTGCGGGAATCGGCGACCACCACCCTGCCTGTCTGCGGCGTGTCGGGCGAGACGTCGTCGTTGTCCACCGCAACCGTGTCAAGCGAGTTGCAGGCCGTCGCGACGAGAACAATGAGGGAAGATGCGAACCGTATCATGATGACTCCCGATTTGCAGGGCGCGGTAAGACCAATCGTCGTGGCCTCCGATCTGGTAGCCGGGCGGACGCGGGAAAGTTCCGCCACCCGCCCTGATCAGGCGGCCGGCAGCACCCTGATATCGGGACACTCGATCAGCGTCCGGTCCGCCGTCACCAGTGTGAGGCCGTGAACCATGGCCGTCGCCGCGATGAAGCGGTCGGCGGGGTCGTCATGGGGAAGGCGGACGCTGCGGCTGCTGAGCGCGATCTGGTTGGTTAGGGGAACTCGCGCATGGGCCGGGTGGCGAGGGCCATGCGGATCCAGCTCCAGGGGTCGGGAGCGAGGTCCACCCGGCCCTTTTCGGCGAGGAGAAGCGCCTCCCAGACGTTCACGGTGGACAGCGCGAGGGTGTTTTCCGGGTTCGACAAAGCGTCACGGACTCTGGTCGAGACTCGATCCGGGCTCCCTACGCTCCGGATCCAGATGTGGGTGTCCAGCAACAGGATCACGGCCCTTCGCCGCCCTCCTCGTCGGATTCCTCCCCGGATGTCGCGTCCGAACGGTACACGTCCCAGTCGGACAGCTCCGACACGGGCGAGATGATGTCACCCTTGATCGCGGTGACATCTCGCATCGCGCCCAGCCATTCGACCCGCTCGGCCTTGGCGTCCGGGGGTGGATCGGTGGGATCGGGCGTGACGTTCTGTGCTGGCGCCGCCGGGCCGTAGGCGGCGCGGGCCCGCTCACGCACCAGGCCGAGGTTGGAGTCCGGGACCGCATAGCGGCTCAGCAGGTGGCGAAGTTCGCCCTCCAGCGAGCGGTGATTCGCCTTGGCGCGGGCCTTGAGCGCGGCGATGAAACTTTCGGTTTGTTTTCGGTGTAGGGTATAGGATAACCGAAGATACGCCGAATCTCGTGGGGCGCGTGACATGCTGCGTCGCCCCACGCCGCCTTTGGAGGACCCATGACCGCCTTGACGCTCGCCCCCGCACGCAC
>JAJDXS010000067.1 GCA_022823145.1 Gemmatimonadota bacterium | reverse complement strand
GCTCTCCGGGCTTCTCGTCCTCGCTCGCTTCTCCAGAGTCGCTCGTTGCCCCTCTCCACCGTTGGAAGGGCGTAAGCACTAACCAAATCACACACCATCAACCCCAACAACTAATCGTCCGTGAAAGCGGGGCAGGTCCATCCTGCGGGCACTGAGTCGACTCGACAGGAAGAACCGCAAGCACCGGGTCAAGGGAGATGGGGAGCCTCGGGTGGTGGCCACCGTGGGAGAAATCCTGACGGAGGACCAGGACAGGGCGTTCGGGCGCGATTCGACCACCGACGACAATCGTGTGCGGACCGCGGTGGCCTGGCTGGAAGAGGCGGATCACCTCCGCCGCGAGGAGAACTACGTGCGGGTCTTCCCGTCGTCGCTCCGGGTGAACTCGGTAAAGGAGGCGGAGGAGCGGCTGCGGCGCAACGATGTACCGGCGGAACGCCGACGTGGGTTACTGAGCATCGTGCGCGCATTGATCCAGGCGCCGCCCGACAAGGGCGTCACCACCGACGACTTGATGAGCCTGGCGGGGCTGTCGGCCAAGGGCGTTCGCGCTGCGCTGAACCAACTGGAAAGACTGGGTATAGCCACCAACGACACCGCCCTGACGGCGTATGTACACACCGGTGTCAAGGAAGCGTCGAAGAAGCGGTTGGCGGAAGCATGCGACCTCGAGACTGCATTGATCTCGCACTTGCGAGAACAGGCCCCCGGCCTCGGCAAGAACGACTCCTCCGTGCTGAATCTGCGCGTCGCGGCTCAGCGCCTGCGGGACGACGAGGTGGCGGATACCCAGCCGCAGCGGCTAATGCGCATCGTCCGGAGTATCGGCAACGACGGGCGCGAGGAGGATGACGAGGCTCCGGGAAGTTTGAGCGTGCGGAAACGCGGCAGAGACCAGACAAAGATCACGCTGCACCGCGAATGGGACGAGCTGGAAAAGTGGGCCAAAGTGCGCCGCCAGGGCGCGGGCCTGTTGCTGGCGCACCTGCTGCAGTGCCTGCCGCCGGATGCCAAGGGCACCGACCTGTTGGCCGAGACCACCCTGGGCAAGCTCAATCACGCCATAGAGTCCGACCAGATCCTTAGACAAAGTGTACGCTCACCCGAAAAGCTCATGGAGCGCTCCCTGCTCTGGCTCCACGAACAGGAGGTGATTCGGGTCCACAAGGGTCTGGTAGTCTTCAGGTCCGCGATGAAGATCCGCCTCGAGCCGGGCGCCCGCCGAGTCTTCACGAAAGCCCACTTCGAGCCACTCGCTCTTCACTACAAGGGGCAGGTACGCCAGATCCACGTGATGGTGCACTTTGCAGAGCGTGGGCTTGCCGCGGTGAGTGAGGCGGTGCAGTTGGCGATGGACTACTTTGCACTTTCCGAGCAGGAGTTTTTGCCCGTTGGCTCCCCGGCCAGGAGGCCGAGACCGCCCGCGAGACCACGCCCGAGTCGTGGCGGAAGATCGTCACGAGCCTGAACAACCCAGCCCAGCAGAGTATCGTGGCCGACGAGCGCAAGCGGACCAATGTTCTGGTGCTTGCCGGTCCGGGTTCGGGAAAGACGAGGGTGCTGGTACATCGGATCGCCTATCTGGTGCGTGCCCGCCGGCAAAACGCCCGGGGGATCCTCGCTCTGGTCTACAATCGGCATGCGGCGGTCCAGATTCGCCAGCGACTCAAGGACTTGATTGGAGATGACGCCCGCCACGTGACCGTATTGACCTGTCACGCACTGGCGATGCGGCTGGCGGGGTTCAGCTTCACCGGACGCTCGGAACGACCAGACGATATTGACTTCCGGCAGGTCCTCCGCCGTGCGATCGATCTGCTGCGAGGCGAGGGACTTCCCCCGGAGGAGGCCGACGAACGTCGCGAGCGGCTGCTGGCCGGTTTCCGCTGGATTCTCGTGGACGAATACCAGGACATCGGGCCAGACGAATACGAGCTCATCGCAGCTCTGGTGGGCCGGACGCTGGGCGAGGGCGCGGCAAAACTCAATCTCTTCGCTGTCGGCGACGATGACCAGAACATCTACGCCTTCAAGGGAGCGTCGGTCGAGTTCATACGACGCTTCGAAGAGGACTACAGCGCCCGTTCGTTCCATCTGACCGGCAATTACCGCTCCACCGGTCACATCATCGCGGCGGCTAACGCGTTGATCGCACCGGCGCGGGAGCGGATGAAGGCCGGCCGTCCCATTGAGGTTGATCGGGCGCGGAAGAAGGATCCCGCGGGTGGGGAGTGGGAAGAGCGGGATCCGGTCACACGGGGACGGGTGCAGATCCTACCGGCGGGCAGTGATCCGATTGAGCAGGCCATAGCGGTGATGGTTGAGTTGCAGCGTCTGGCGACGCTTGATCCTGAGTGGGATTGGTCGCGCTGCGCGGTCATGGCCCGCGAGTGGAAATACCTGGATCCCGTGCGCGCGTTCTGCGAGGCCGAAGGGATCCAGGCGCAAAGGGGGGACGAAGAGATTCCCGCTTTCTGGCACCTGCGGGAGACGCAGGCTCTGGTCGGGTGGCTCCGTGAACGGGATCCGCGAATCGTGGATGCGTCCTCCCTGCGGGAGTGGATGGGGGGACAGCCGCCCGGACCGTGGAATGATCTTCTGCGCCAGGCGATTGAGGACCACAAGTCGGAAGCGGGCGGAAGCGAGGTCGCCACGGAATCGTTCCTGGAGTGGCTGGCAGAATGGGGCCGGGATTGCCGGCGGCAACAGCGCGGGCTCCTACTCCTGACTGCGCACCGGGCCAAGGGACTGGAGTTTGACCATGTCGCGGTGCTGGACGGAGGGTGGGACACGGTGGGCCGCGACGAAGACGCGGACGCGCAACGCCGCCTGTACTACGTCGCCATGACCCGGGCCCGCAAGACGCTGACACTGGCGCGGTTCCGTGATTCTCCGACCCGTTTGCGGGAAGCGTTGCACGGAGTTGCTTCGGTGTTCCGGCGTGCACCGGTATCCCTTCCCTCAGCGATCCCGGCGCACCGCTACCTGTATCAAACGCTTGGCCTGCAACACGTGTTCCTGAGCTTTGCCGGGTGGAAGCACCGCGGACATCCGGTCCACCGTTCGATCGCGGCGCTCGCGCCGGGAGATCCTCTCCGCTTGCGAGAGACGGCTGCGGGCCACCGGGAGCTACTGGATCAATCGGGAACGTCGGTGGCGCGTTTGGCGAAGGCACATCGGTTTCCTGCGGGAATGCGCCTTCGGTCAGCGGAGGTGCGGGCGATAGTAGGGTGGAGCCGTGAGCTGTCGGATCCGGAGTACCGAGACCGAGCACGATGCGAGAGCTGGGAGGTGGTTGTCCCCCGGCTGGTCTTTGAGCCTGAGGGACTGTCCACGGACTGACCCGGCGACCGCGTCACGCGGTGAGTTCCTCAAGCGTCTGGTCTGGGGCAAGCCACAAGATCGCTTCCTTACTGGGAGCCCAACAGGGGCGCCAGTTCGGTCAGGCCCTAGTTCTTAGTTGGCAGATCGAAAGAAAGTGTTCGTTCAGCACCCGAAGGAGACCACGCATATAGGCGGATCGTGATGGGGCTACTCCCTGTCGAGATTGTGCTTCACGATGTAGGCACGACCGTCCCGGGTGAGTTCGTAGGTGCCCATAAGGTCAAGAACCAAAACTAGGTTGTCGTCTTGGAGCTCATCAAGACAGAACCTCATTCGTAAGTCGTTGAGTCCCAGTTCGGTCGCCAGCCTGCTTATGCTATCGTGTTGCCCGTAGGCGCGGGCGATCGCTCCCATTACCTCATCTCGACTCGGGAGTTCAGCCATTCTGGTTCTCCTGTGGACGGGTGGTGGTGCGATGCCCCATCCTACCCCAACGCCCGGTACCCTACAACCCTTAGGTTCCAATTCGGCCCGGATTACACCAGCGCTTCCGCATTCCGGCGATGCTGACTACCGATTCCGCAGAGCCGATCGCGGATTCCAGCCGATGCCGATCACCTTGGAGGACGGAGGTCCGTAGGAGCGCTGGACCAATGCGTCGCTACGCAGCCACATGGTCTTCGCCCTCGACGAGCTGCACGAGAGCCTACTCCTTGCCACGCGACCGATCCTGGGGGGACTGTCCGCCTCGCTCAGCATGCCCGTCACGGTGTGCAACCCGGGTCGGGATGTACTGACGACGCTGTACCATTCGACTGATGGACCGACTGTGAGGTGGTAGCAGACCGCTCTAGCGGCGGTCAATTTGCCAACGCTTCAAAGCGAAGGTGATGATCTCTTCACCACGTTCTTGTATTGACGCTTCGTTCCACTCCTTCCGCGTCGCCAGGTCGCGTTGGACCCGCAGAATCGAATTGCCGTAACAGATCTTCTCGCGGTCAGGTTCGCTGTCCGGCCGGCCGTCTCGCTTCTCGTGGAATGGGCGGTTGCCCATCGTCCGGTTCCATTCCTTCGATGCGATAGTCAGGTTGCCAAGACGATGGACGATCTCTTCGTGCACGGCAGCCTCTTCTTGATTCAGGCCCCCTTTTGGGTGCTGCGGCAGGATGTGCTCCGTCTCGTACTCGGGTGAGAGGATCTGCGCGAGGTTCAGCAACAACGCCTCGCCCTCTTCGGTCCGGCGCTTCATTTCGTACTGTGCGAGTAGGTACTTTATTGTCCGCGTACCGAGATGCGTGTAGCGGTGCGGCGCGGCCAAGTGTCGGCGGAACGTATCGTTGCTGACGTAGTCCAGGTTCAGTTGTCTCAAGCTTTGCAAGAGGTCGTCGATGGTGAGATTGTCCCTATGGATCCTATGGGCCAACCAGTCCAACCGGCTTTTGCCGGTATGGCTGCGGTATCTGACAACGCGGTAGACCCTGAACACGAGAGCTTCGAATAGACGGAGGATCTCTTGGCGCTGTGAATCCTCCCCATACGTCTGCCACGCGACGATGAGGAGCGGAAAGAGGTTCGCCATGCTTCCGACTCGAAAGAGCCTGTCGATTGTTTGCCCGAGCGCATCCGGTCTTTGCCTGCATTTTGAGATGTCATTCATCGTGGCGAAGGCATTCCAAAGGCTACGGGTGTAGGCTGGAATGTAGGTTTGACAGGATTCTGGATCCTCGCGGCTCTTCTCCATAAGGTGATCCTTGAGCACCCGCATGTGCTTGTGCGATTCCCTCGGACCAGTGAAGAATACGTGGTGATAGCGTTGGATCTCGCCGGGATCGCGAAGGCCAAGCCCATCCTCGATTGCCTTGAAGCACCTGTAGATCTTCGAGAAGTAGTCGTTCAGCTCGGAGAGTCGCGTCTCCAGAGTCCCAGGATCGTCAACCACGAGGTACGAGGCGTACATCAAGATACTCTTCGTCTTCTCCAGATCGGTCAGCGGGCGCCCGCGATCGTTCACCGTCTCGAACATGCGGACCGCCTCAGCGTTCGACGGCACGACGTATAGCATGACTTGCAGTCGATCGATCCGAGTCTTGAACTCGATCAGGAAGTCGAGGTACTCATCCCGTGCTTGCTTCTGTTGCCAATTGAACTGGTCACGAAAGAAGGTCTGGGCGCTGCGTAGCCGCTCCTGAGCCCGGGTCTCGGGTGGGGCGGGCGTCCCGGCCAGGATGGAATCGCGGAAGAACGACGCGTCTTCGCCGCCGATGGTCAACTTGGAATGGCCCAGGTAGACGATGTAGTCTTCTTCGAGCTTGGACACTTGGGCGCGGATATCGTCGTCACCAGCCTCCTTCATCTGTGAGATCAACTCACGGAGCAGGATGAGAGTCGTCGTCAATCGTTGCTGGCCATCGATCACCTCGAAGTGCTCGAAGGCCTTCAGACCGGCCTTCGTCGGCGGCTTGTCCGCCTTCTTCAGCAGGATGGTGCCGAAATAGTGTTCGCGGTCGCCGAGGTAGTAGAGATCGTCCCACAGGTCCCGGAGGTTCTCCTCTTCCCAGGCATAGCCGCGTTGGTAGATGGGGATCTCGAAGAGCCAGTCGTTGTGGAGTAACTGGTTCAAAGACAGTAGTGTGCCGTTCATCTAGTCTCTCGTTTTGATGGAGGGAGGGGACGTGAATGCTCCGTTCGGCTGAATCACGATTACTGGCCAATACCCGATGGGGTCAAGGACAGCCTGGGTTTCCTAGGCTGGGGCGGACAGGCCCAGCGACGCTCGATAGCCAACCAATGTGGAGCAGCCTCTGACCAGCCCGCCCACGCAGGAGGGGGCGACCTCTACGTCGGCTCGTATACGAACGAGTCAACCAGAGCGGCGCGCGATTCCCAGATGCGAACCAGGCCTTCGTCCGTCGGCGGCCCGTCATTGTACCAACGCTGGCGATAGAGCCACCGAAGCAGTTTGCGATAATTTTCGGGCTCCCCGAGCGTCGAAGGACTCAGCCCCGATAGCGCTCCATACCCTTTCTGGGATCGCGTGTTGAGCGACAGCAACCGGTCCGGTCGCGCCAGCGTGAGCAACAGCGTCGCGGTTCCGTAGCCCACGTCGTCGATGTCCATCAGTGTCCGCATCGTATCAACGGCGATGTCCGGGAACTCCCGGTCGTGAGCTCGACGAACAGCGTCCAGGCTGGCCCTGACCTTTCTCTCGTTCTGGCGCACGGCCGGCCAGCTTTTGCGAACTATGCGTCCAGTCAGCCCCCACCACTCCAGATCCTCGTGGCGGTAGCTACCCTTCAGCCGTCGCTGGGAGTCGGAATCCAGTTGCGACCAACTCGTCTCGCCCAGCAGCAGCCCATGACGGTCAGAGATCGCTCTCATGTAACTCCCACCTTGCGGGTCGAGGATCTTCCATCCCCGTCCCTCGCCTCTCAACAGCTCCTCACACTCTTCCAGGGCTCGGTGGTATCCCTTTAGAGACAGCGGTCGATGGACATCGTCGAGCAGATCTCTCCGTGCGGACACCGCCCCCGACGTGATCTGCCGAACTTGCCTATTGGGCGGACTCCGCTTCCAGTCTTTCGCGTACCGGCGGATTTCCGAGATGGGGGAATCGGGGCAGCGATCCCAGCGCTCTTGGAACCAATCGGCGAGTGCATCGACCCGCTCGCCGGGGCCCACCTCCAGCACGATCTCTTCGTTGGCGTTGGAGTAGCCGCCGAACCCGGCCCTCGTAAAGTTGGCGCTTCCGATCCACGCTTGACGCTTCACGACGCCGCCCTCGTGCCATTTGAACAGGTACAGCTTGGCGTGGAAGAGACGGTCTCGGTCAGGGACGATCCTGAGTCGGCCAGCGGCAATCCCGCTCAATTTCTCCAAGGCATCGGGATGCGTCCCGTTGCCCGATATTCCGACGATGGCGCGGATCTTCACGTCGCGACTCGCGGCGGCGTCGGCCAACGCTCGCAAGTGCTCGCCTGGAGTGGCCCACGCCGTGGCGATATCGACAGAACACGCTTGGCGCAGAAGGGCCGAAAACCGGGTAAGCAGGTCGTCACTGCGGAGGACCTTGGGTCTCATCAGACACTCCAGAAGGGATTCGTCGGTGGTGCCATGCCCGCCAACGCGGCGAGCGCGTAGCCGAATCTATCGACCTGGGCGGCGAGATGCCCGGTACGCGTGGGATGCGGGTTAGACTTGGGTCTGTCTGCAGGACGCCATTTGGACGGGGCTACAGGCTTCCGTTGCTACGCTATGCACGTCGCGACAATGTTCCCGTTGCCCTCTGGCAGCAGGTGACGGCGATTAAGGTCGGTTTGGTGGAGCCAACGGTGGATATGGAAGAGTGCGCAGACGAGAGACGCCTAGCGTTAAGCCATGATGAGCATTTCGGAGACCACGGAGTAGTCCGGGAATGGGATGGCACCCCATTTCGGGTGGACATGGTACGCAACTTTCCCGAGTTCGTCACCGCCGACGATCTACAGCAGTTGCTTGATCCGATTGGTCGGCTCGCAGATCAGATCGAGATGCAACTCGGGTACCAGATCGTGGAAATGGGCGAGATCATCGAGGTCCCGGCTGGCGCACCGCCGGGCTGGGATCAGGAATTCGGTCGCTTCTCGCAGTCCTATCGACTTCGCGCGCGGGGGCAGATCCTTGTGTTCTACATGAACGACGATAACCCGGAAGACTGGGACGGCCGCGGGGGCTCGGTTATGAACGCGCACCCTTGCTGCGGGACGATCAGCTACAACAAGCGCGCAATGGGGCCTTGGTGGACCAACGACGATCCTTGTTGTCAGGGCAACGCCAACGGACGTGACGGGGAGGTCATCGTCCACGAGTTGTTTCATCTCCTGGGGTTCAAGCACTCCTTTGATCAGTCGGACCGTATCGGAGTAGAGATGTCGCGCGGCGGGCTCGACCGGCCGTGGAGGACCGAATCGCCGCTGTACCACGCGACGCGAGCGGATGTGGACAACCTCCGGCGCATCTTCCCTGAAGGGGTTGGTGCTGCCCCGTTTTCACGGACAGTTGGTTTTGGGGTTGAACGTGTCTGATCGAGTTGATTCTTTGTCGCCTTCGCCAGTGGAGAGAGGCAACGAGCGACGCCGACGCGACGGGCAAGCAAGAGAGGCCCGTGGAGCGGCGGTTGCGCATCGGCAGCACGTTGTCTTCAGGCTGCATGGTTGAGTTTCTCGAAGTTCGCCGGCGACTCGTAGCCGATCCCGGAGTGGATGCGGCGCCTGTTGTAGAAGTCCTCGATGTAGCTCTGGATCTGCCAGTTCGCCTGGAACGGCGAGTAACGGCGGGTCCGCGCGAGCAACTCGCACTCGAGCGTGGCGAAGAAGCTCTCGCACATCGCGTTGTCGAGGGGATCGCCAGCCGACCCCATCGACTGCACGATGCCTGCCTCACGGCAACGCTTCCCGAAGGCCAACGACATGTACTGCACGCCCTGGTCGGAGTGATGGACCACCCGTCCCTTGGGCTTTCGGTTCTCGATCGCCTTCGCCAGCGCTTCCTGCACCAGTTCGGTGCGCGGGTGCCTTCCCGTCGTCCAGCCCACGATGCGTCTGCTCCAGACGTCCAGGACGACCGCAAGGTACACCCAGCCATCCCACGTGCTTATGTGCGTGAAGTCCGCGACCCACAGCTGGTTGGGGCCGTCGGCCGTGAAGTCCCGATCCACCAGGTCGGGCGCACGACGGGCCGCCCGCGACTCCCGCAGCCACGGCGCCGTCCTGCGACGTCTGCGTGTCACGCCCTGAATGCCCAAGGCCCGCATCAGACGGGCCACCCGCTTCCGGCTGACCCACTCCCCCTCCGCCTGCAGCGCCGCGTGGATCCGCGGGCTGCCGTAGATCTCCCTGCTCGCGCTCCAGATCCGCAGAATGACGGCCTGAAGCTCAAGGTCCCGCTGCACCCGCGCCGACGAGGGACGCTTCAGCCAGTCATAGTACCCGCTGCGGGAGAGACGCAGTACCCGGCACATGACTGCAATCGGAAACTCGGCCCGGTGCGCCTTCATGAACTCGTATCCCCGCTGGGGTTCGAGTCGCTCTCCTTCGCGAACCAGGCCTCGGCTTTTTTTAGGATGTCCCGTTCCATCCGCAACCGCTTGTTCTCGCGCTTCAGCCGCCGAAGCTCCGCAAGCGCCTCGGTCGTCAGCCCGTCCCGGCGCCCCTCGTCCACGTCCGCCTGCTTCACCCAGTTCCGGATCGACTGCTCCGAGACCTCGAACTCGCCCGCAAGCGATGCCACACTACGCCCAGCTCTCACAAGATCGACGATCCGCCGCTTGAGACCGGGCCGGTATCGCCCTCTCTTTCCCGCCATGGCTCACCTCCTTGGTTGGCCCCAACAAAAGGTGTCCGCCAAAGCGGGGCAACTTCAGGTATGAGATGCTGTACCACCGGCGCTGGATCGTGACCGGGCCCGGCTACGCCTTCGAGACCGCAACCGAGAACGTCGGACACCCCGCCCAGGTGCCGCAGAGTCTGCGCGGGTTGTTCGAGTAGGGGATCCTTGACCCTTGGTCGCGGTGGCCGGGACGAGGTTCGCGATGGCCAGATCCGCCGATGGCGACCCCTCGTAGAGTCGCGATGTCATCTCCGGTTGACATCGCGGAATTGTCCTCCGCGAGCTTTTGTGTACGCAGATCGTGCAGTCCATCAATCGAGAGGAATCGAACGATGGCACGCACGAAACGATCAACCACATTGAGCGTTCGCCAGATGTCTCCGAGCAGCGGCGCGCGCACCGGCTTCCTTTCCCCTTCGCCCATCCGGAGAGGTCTTTTGCGATGGTCTCGAAACGTCTAACACGCTTTGTAATGGCGTCCGGGGTGATCATCCCAGTCGTCGTAGGCTGTGCGGATCAGGGGCCGGACTCCGCCGATCTCGCACCTCCTAGCGGACCCTGGCACGTGGAGGACAACGCTTTGGAGCCCTTCCTCTGGAAGGAAAGTCTGATCGTCGGAGTGCCGGGTGAGGTGCTTGTAAGTCAGGGTTATTCCCCAGCGCCTGAACGCCTGCCAGCAGAAGGTGACGTGGGTCGGATTACGTCCGGTATCAGTGGAGATCAACCTGCAGCGCTGGTGATTGTGTGTGCAAGTCGTAACTCCGATCGTGTCAGGCCATCCATTTGGCTTTCGACCCCCCTACATGTATTTGTGCCGGCGCAGGAAGCAGTAGAGGTTCGGGTTGACGGATCGCTCGTGGGCACAGCCACGTTCGTCGGCGACATAACCTCGAACGCTTTGGTACGGGCGGCCAGCGGCGACGAGTCTTTCTGGCTACAAGCTGACGTAACCGGCTATCGTGACGACCTTCGCGTCGGAAGCGAGCTGGTTGTCAAGATTAGATCAGAAGGGCCGTTCTACCGCTACTTTCTCGTCAAGACCAATCTCGCCGAATTCGCCGAGCATTCCGCCGCCATGGAGCGTGCCTGCCCGGATTGACACCCAAGTGCGCGCTTCATCGCGTTCCCGTGCGGATAGCTGCGAGCGGCTTCCTCGGGTAAACGTCTGGTTCGGTGTGGGGCCCCTATGATGATCGCGCCAGCGAGCGACCTTACAAGCGCTTGCAAGTCGGCGTGATCGGTCTGCCGCGGAACGCTCCAGCGTGCCGCCCGAGAAGGGCGGTCGCCCGGCCGTCGCGGGCAAGCTCCGGCGATCCTAAGAGCAGCGTGACATGGTCCGTCTCGTGGTTTGGCACCGCGAGGCCGGCCAGCCCGTCCGCGTCGAGATCCGCGATGGCCAGGTCCACGGCGGTGTCGAACCGATCGAAGGAGTTGGCCTGCAGCCATTCGACCCGGGCACTCTTCCCTCATCGGTCAACTCGGCCCATCCAGCCATCGATCCGCCCACTCACCTCCGCGAACTTGGCGTCCCCCCCTTCCAGAGACGCCGTGCACGATCCCTTCCTCAAGTCGTTCTTCGCCGACCGCCGCATCGTCGAAATCCTGATCCGCGATCACGTGCCCGAATGGGCCGATGAGATTGACTTCGCGACCCTGCGCCAGGAGCCCACCGAACTCGTCGCCAGGAAGACGCTGCAAACCCGTCATCCAGACATGATCTGGTCCGCCGAGGCAATGGGTGGAGGAAGAGTCCTGTTCCTGATCGAGTTTCAGCGGAAGGCCGAGCGGCTCATGGCGCTGCGAACGACCACATACACCGCGTTGGCGCTCGAGGGAATCGCAACCGGACCCGACTTCGGCCCCGGCGACGCCCTGCCGGAGTTCGTCTATCTCGTCCTCTACCACGGCGACAGCGCCTGGAGTAGTCCGGATCGCGTGGCCGACCTGTTCCAGCGCTCCGATCCGGGCCGGTTCCGCTTGGTGTCGTGGCGAGAAGTGGAGGGAGCCGGTCGGCCCCTCGACGACATCACGGCGCTGGCGCTCGAGGTGGCCCGGAGCCACGGGCCGGAGGACATGGCTGCGCAGGTGGCGGCTCTGCGACTCAGGGTCGCGGAACTCGGCGACGCCAGCCTGGACGCGTTCGTGGTCGAGCGACTGGAGACGCTATTAGAATTGAGAGACTACACGGAGGCATTGGAGCTGGGAGGAGCGAAGACGATGGACGAGTTGACGGAGAGGTTTCAGCGGGGTCTGGAAGAGTTGGTCCAGAGGGGTGCCCGGCAGGGTCAGGCAACGGTCCTGCGTCGCCTGATCGCGCGGAGGTTCGGCGAGGCCACGGCGGGGCAGGTGTCCGACGCGGTTGAGGAGCTGACTGGCAATGAGGGCATCGACAAGGTGACAGACGCGCTGTTCGAGTGCGGCACCGGCGACGAGTTCATCGAGCGGGTGCGGACCGCTTGACAGCCGGGCGAACAGATCTGGGACGTGAGGTGGAAGCGGCTCTGGGCGAAGTGCTTGCCCATGTGCGAGGAGCAACGTCGCTCCCGTGCAGAACGGTTGGTGAGCCTGCCGTGGAGCGCCCCTTGGCTGTCGACCGTCATCGACCGCGGTCGCCAAAGCGCGACGGCGATGCATCCGACAGCGCGTTCGACGGCCGCTTCCGGAGAGGATCCCCATGAAGCTTCACTACTATCCCGAGACCGATAGTCTCTATATCGAACTCAGCGAGAAGCCCGGCGTCGAGACCAGGGAAGTGTCCGATGGCGTGAACGTGGATATCGATGCTCGCGGGAACCTGGTCGGCTTCGACATCGATCGCGCCGCGAACCGGCTTGATCTCTCCTCACTGGAGACAACCGCACTGCCGCTCCGCCACGATGGGCCGAAGCCCTGAGCCCTCTCCTCTCAAACGCACCCCTCATGCCCGCCGACCCTGGCAGGTGATAGCCAGGCACGGAAAATGTCAACTATGGTATACCAGATGTCATGTATAGTTTACAGTGCGCCGCAGTTCACAACCACATAACCGGTTTTTCGGGGCGTGGGAGGCCGTCGTACCGTCATCGTCTTTTCGTTGGCGAATGGTATCAATAGTGCTATTATAAAGCGCCAGGTCATCCGGGCGATCGAAAAACTGGAGGGCGTACAGTGAGCGACCACTATACCTACCGGATCACGTGGTCGGCTGAAGACGGGGAGCACGTGGGCCTCTGTGCCGAGTTCCCGTCGCTGAGCTGGCTGGCGCCTACTCCGGTGGACGCACTGGCGGGCATCCAGAGCCTCGTGTCCGACAGCGTGTCGGACATGCGGACCAGTGGCGAGCCGATTCCGGTGCCGTTTGGAGACCGGTCCTACAGCGGGAAGTTCATGGTCCGGGTGCCGCCGGACGTGCACCGCTCCCTGGCAATTCGGGCGGCCGAGCAGGGCGTCAGCATGAATCGCGTGGTGAGCGCCCGGCTGGCCCGAGAGGGCTAGCGGCGCGCAACGCCTCGTCGGCAAGCCCGTCCCCGTCGAGATCCGCGATGGCCAGGTCCACCGGATTCTCGCCGGCGGCACGGGACCACGTCACATCGAAGCGGCCGTCACCCTGCCGTGAAATTGTCCTCATCACCTTTCAGCTCACCACGATGGGCCGAAGCCCTGACCCCTCTCCTCCCGAACGCACCCCTCATGCCCGCCGACCCTTCGCCCGGGGCCTGGTCGCGACGACAAACGCCGCCCTCCCTCCCAAAACCACCGTTTGCTTCGACGACGACGTTGGATCCGCGCGGCCACCTGCTCCGCGAAACTCCTGGTCGTTCCCCGTGTACCGTCTTTCATGGGGAGACCCCGAGCGCGGTGGCTGCGGAGTACACCATGGACGGCTGGGGCGCGAGGAAGCCGGACTTCTCTTCAGGCGGCGTTCATGAACCTGATTCCCGGAAGGTGCGCGATCCTGGTGCTGGCCGTCCTCGCGGCCGCGTGTGGAGACGACTGTGCCTACGACTCGGGCCTGTCCGGCGAGTCCACGACGCCACCGGCGCTCTCGCTGGGTGGCATATGGGAGGGACGGGAAGCGCCGTTCACCACGAAGGACACCTACCCGTGGTGGCGGTTCGAAGTGGAGCATGATGGAAGCAGCGGCACCTTCGTGACCGATCACGCTCTCCACAAGGGTCCCCACGGGGACACGATACGAGGGACGTTTTTTGGGAATCACTGCGTTCGCTGGGATGAAGTCGATTGGCAGTTCGAGCTCCGGTACCGTGCGTACACGACGCAGTGCACGTTCAGCGGCAAGGTGACGGGCGGAGACCGAATCGACGGACTGCTCGGCTGCGCGTTCGCCGATTCCGGCGGAAAGTACTGGAAGGCGCTGTACCTCATCCACGAGCGTGTGCGGAGGTGAGCCGTCAAGTCGTTCTTCGCCGATCGCCGCATCGTCGAAATCCTGATCCGCGATCACGTGCCCGAATGGGCCGATGAGATCGACTTCGCGACTTCTTGGCCCGCCTAGCGGGGGAATCTCAGTCGCAGGGTGTCACGCAATGATTCTATGTTACTGATTCAGTAACAATCATGTCTGCATTGACACCGAAGCTATAAGGGCCTAAGCTTCCTTGTTCTCCCCAATCCAACAGGACGCTCCGCCGGGTCAACGTCATGGCCAGATCCATTCCGCCTTCGCTTGCCGCGCTCGTCGAATACCTCGAACTGGAGCGGAAACCCACCGTCACCCTCGAGGAGATCTCCCGCATTGCCGAGGAACAGGGGCTCAAGACCCCTGGGAGGATTATCGCGCACCGCCTCGCTCGGCTCGGATGGCTGCTTCCCACCCCGGTGCGGGGTACTTGGGAGTTCGCTCCGGCCGAGCGCGCCGGTGCGATCCCGGACGGCGACCCACTCCTCCCCCTCAAAGCGCTCCTCTCGGCCTCCCACGAAGATCTCCCCGCGGCCCTGGCCCTTGGGTCGGCGCTGTGGATCCAGGATTTGGCCGACCGATCTCCTGACCGGCATGAAGTCGCGTTGCCC
>JAJDXS010000004.1 GCA_022823145.1 Gemmatimonadota bacterium | reverse complement strand
TCTTTGCCGATTTGCCGCGAAACGTGGTGCGCCAGAGTCTGATGCGACCATGGGGCAAGGGCAGCAGATCGTGCAGTCCCAGTTGACTTTAGACGATTCCTTGCCGTGAATCACGCCGAGCGGCAGCCGCTGTCCCAGCGGAAGCGGCGCCACGCCTCGTCGGCCGGCGGGTCGGCGATGTCGAGCGGATCACGTCCGTCGAGCGCGGCGAAGCGCTCGCGACAGACGTCGCAGTAGCAGAAGTCGAACTCGGGCAGCTCGGAGTCCTGCACGAGGTCGTACGTCTCCCACAGCCCGCGCGGCAGGATCACGTCACAGTGCCGCACGTAGTCGAGGTGCACGCCGTCCACCGCCGGGTTCGCTGCCAATTCGCCCACCAGGCCGCGGAGATACTCGCGCACGGGCCCGCGGGAAGGGCAGACCCACCTGTAGTAGTCCACATAGGGTGGGCGTTCGAGCGACGACTCGAGGTTGCGGCTGACGGTGAACCACTCGGGGTGGTTGTTCTGCGCCCATTCGTCGCCGTTGCGGTTCAGCGTCCAGAACCAGCGGTGGAAGCGGAGCCCCTCGGCCCGGGCGGCTCCGGAGACCAGCGCGATGTCGCCGCCGCCGACCAGCACGGCGTCGATCCCGGCCTCCCGCAGGCGTGCGAAGCGGCGCCGCCATTCCGACACGTCGTAGTCGCGGCTGCCGTGCACCCAGGTCCAGGCGGTGAAGGTCTGCGGCACCTCGGCCACGGGTGGCCCCGGGTCACCGTCGCGTTCGTCGCGTGGGGCACAGCCCGTGAGCGCGGTCGCGGCGGTTGCGGCCCCTGCCGTACGGAGAAACTCGCGCCGGTTCATTGGGGGCACCGGCTTCATTGCCCGGGTTCCGCGATGAAGCGCACGGCACCCCACCGTTCGGGGATGTGCATGTTGATCTCCCCCTGTGGCGACCAGACCCAGTTGTGTTCGGGGTGCCGGTCCTCGGGGGTGGGTAGGCGGGCCCGGCGGTACTCGCCGTCGACGACTTCGAGGGGCCACTGGACGCGCGAGAAGTTGATTCGCCAGGTGTCGCCGGGGCGGGGTGGCGCTCCGTGCCGGAACGAGCGGGAAAGGCGTTCCGATAGGCCGGCAGTGTCGGTGACGCCAGCTTCCCCCCGCGGCTGGGACCGGTAGCTGGCCGGGGGTACCAACGCCGCCCACGGGATCGCGATCTCGACACTCCATCCCAAATCACGGTTCGAAGGGTCGTTCAGGGTGCCGTCGAGTTGGACCGCGGTGCGGAGACCGGGCATGTCCCAGCCGATGTCGGCCTTCCCGCTGCGCTGGTAGGGGCGGTCGAGGAAGAGGTCGAACTCGGTGCCCAGCGCGTTGATCTCGAGTTCGTAGTAGGCGAGCGCGTCTCCGTCGGGGTCGAGGAAGACCTCGAAGTCGTGCTCGCGGTAGAGGATCGCGTCCCGGTCCGCGAGGGTGGCCCAGAGGTGCGGCTCCTCGAGTTCTGCCGCGATGTAGAGGTGGGCGTCGTCCCAGGCGATCTTCGCGCGTGTCGTCCAGGCGGGCGCCGGCCAATCGTTGCCGCGGATGTCAACGAACGGTTCGGTCCAGGGCGATCGCTGCCAGGCGGGATCGGTGAGCTCGCCGTCGATGACAGGAGGCGTGAGGGTTCGGGGGGAATCGTAGCTCCGCGCGGTCGTGGGCTCCTGGCCCGATGCGCCCGGCACGGACGCCGACAGCACGGCTCCCCAGAACGAAATCGCGGCAGGCCGAGTCTTGATCATCTCCCCCAGTCCCAGGCGTGCAGTGCCTCGAAGCGCCCCCTCAACTTGACGGATGGGAATCGCGGCCACCACCTTCCCGCGTTGACCAAGAGTTTGCGGACATCCGCGCCGGGCTCGGAGCCCACCTTTCCCAGCCTCCTGCTCCCAGAGAGAGACCCATGGACTACAACCCCGACCAACCCTGGTACAAGCGTCTTCACTGGCAGGTATTGATCGCGATGCTGCTGGGCATCGGCATTGGCCTGTCTCCGGGAGGAGCAACTGTCGCGGACAGCGTCGGCTGGGTGGGCGGCCTGTTCATGCGGCTCCTGCGAATGATCATCGTGCCGCTGGTCATCACCTCCATCGTCTCGGGAGTGGCATCGGCCGGCAGCGGGCGCACGGTGGGCCGGATGTTCGGCAAGACGCTGGGGTACTACCTGGTATCGAGCCTCCTGGCCGCGCTGACCGGCCTGCTCCTCTTCAACATCATCAATCCGGGCCGGGGGTATCCGGTTACGGACACGGGAGCCGCGCCGCCGGACCTCGCGACTCCCGAGTCGTTCGTTGATCTGCTGTATACCATCGTGCCCTCGAACTTTTTCGAGGCGGCCTCGGCCGGCGACATGCTGATGGTCATCTTCTTCTGCATCGTCTTCGGAGCGGCCGTCACGACGTTGCCCGAGGGTCCCCGCACGAAGATCACAAGCCTGGTCGGCGCGCTCTTCCAGGCGATGATGGCCCTGACGACAGGTATCATCAAGCTGCTCCCGATCGGTGTCTTCGGGCTGATGGTGACCATGGTCACCGAGACGGGCCTGATGGCCTTCGGCAACCTGGCCCAATACGTCGTGGCGCTGACGTCGGGTCTCGCCATCCACTTCCTCGTCACGCTGCCTCTCCTGCTGTACTTCTGGGCGCGCGTGTCGCCCTGGAAGCACGCAATGAACATGCGGGAGCCTCTCCTGGTGGCTTTCTCGACGAGTTCCTCGGCGGCTACCCTGCCGGTCACCCTGAAGACGGTGCAGGAAAAGGTCGGGGTGTCCGATCGCGTGTCGTCGTTCACGTTGCCCATGGGCGCCACCGTCAACATGGACGGCACGGCGGTGATGGAGTGCGTGGGCGCGCTCTTCATCGCGCAGGCGCTGGGAGCCGACATCGGCTTTGCGACCCAGGTCGTCGTCGTGCTCACGGCGCTGCTGGCGTCGATCGGTGCCGCGGCGGTTCCATCCGCCGGGTTGGTGGTGATCTTCATCATCCTCGGCGCGATCGGAATCGGCGACAATCCCCAGGCGATGCTGATCGTCGCCGCGATGCTCTCCATCGACCGGCCGCTGGACATGGCCCGGACGGCCGTCAACGTCTACAGCGACTCGTGCGCGGCGGCGGTGGTCGGGAAATGGGAAGGCGAGGAGGGGATCGACGCGGAGATACGGGGGTAGGGGGCCGCCTTCGGCCCCGGCAGGACCCCGGCCTCGAGTCAGCCGTATTTGACGCTCGGCGGAATCCCCGTTAGGGTCGCTATATCACATTTGATATAGTGACCCATTTGGGAGGGAACCGTGAGCCTCAAGCACATCCTTCTCGGACTCCTGAGGGAACCGGCCACCGGGTACGACCTGAAGGCCGCCTTCAACGAGAGTATCTCGCACTTCTGGAGTGCCGAACTGGGGCAGATCTACCCGACGCTCAGACGGCTGGAAGACGCGGGCCTGTTGCACAGCCGCGTCGAGCCGTCTGAGAAGGGACCGAATCGCAGGGTCTATTCCCTCACCGACGAAGGTCGCGAGGAACTGTTGGAGTGGCTGCGCGGCGGTCCGGTGGTCGGCGTGGAGCGCTTCGCGTACCTGGCCCAGGTCTTCTTCATGGACACCGTCGGAGACCTGCACGAAACCCGCGCGTTCATGGCCGCTCTGAGGCAACGGCTGAACGAATGGCTCGCCCGGCTGCGAGCTATCGAGGCCGATATCAACGGTACATATGGAAACGCGCCGGAACACTACCCCGACGCGGGATTCCATCAGTTCGCGACCCTGCGCATGGGCATTCGCTCCATCGGATCGAAGGTGGAGTGGTGCGACGAGACGCTTGCGGCGATCGATCGTCGGCTGACGATGGCGCCTTCCGCCGACGACACCGGCGAATGCCGCACTCTGGAGGAGACACGATGAACACCAGCACCCACCTGTTCGACGCAGTCGTCCTGGTCCACGTCACAACGGGATTCGTGGGACTCGCCGCGTTCTGGGTGCCGGTGTTCGCCCGCAAGGGTGGCCGCCTGCACGTGCAGGCAGGTCGGGTCTACGCGTACTCGGCCTACGTCGTGACCCTGTCGGCGGTGACCGCGGCGGCCGGCAGAATCGTGTCGTACATGGGTCAGGGCCTGGGTCTCGCGGAGGACCCGGAGCTCTACGGCATTGCGGTCTTCCTCGGCTACCTCGGCGTGGTCACGTTCGCCAATGTCCGGCAGGGCATCCGGGTTCTGGCCACGCGCAGAGCCCCGGAGTCGCTTCGCA
Source organism: Gemmatimonadota bacterium (assembly GCA_022823145.1). Classification (GTDB taxonomy): domain Bacteria; phylum Gemmatimonadota; class Gemmatimonadetes; order Longimicrobiales; family Gaopeijiaceae; genus Bin94. The sequence continues at coordinate 256,981 of JAJDXS010000004.1, read as the reverse complement.
CTCCGTTCCACGAGGCGCTTGCGTGGACGTGCATCGGGAGCAGCACCCTGGTCGTGGTGCTGGCCGTCGCGGTCTGGTCCGCCGTCTCGCCCGTGCTGCTCGGGCTGAGTCCGGTAGGTATCGTTGCTGGCTCCAACATGCTGCGGCGCATGCGCAATCCGGGCGCGGAGCCGATGGGCTGGCTGTACTCTCACCTGGGATCGATGATAGGTGGCGGCATCGCGTTCCACACCGCCTTCGCGGTCTTCGGCGCCCAGCGCTTCTTCTCCTACGACCTGGCCGGCCCGCTGATCATGTTGCCCTGGATGCTCCCGACGATAATCGGTCTTCCGGCGATCGCGGTCTGGACCCGCCGCTATCGGCGGCAGTTCTCGCGGAGCTGACTGCTCCGAGGGGCCGCAATCCCAACCCGCCCGGAGGCATTCGATGGATCGAATTCGCTGTGATTGGGTGAACGACGATCCACTCTACATCGCCTATCACGACGAAGAGTGGGGTGTCCCGGTTCGGGACGATCGCCAGCTCTTCGAGCAACTCCTGCTCGAAGGGGCGCAAGCGGGCCTGAGCTGGTACACGATCCTGAAGAAGCGCGAGGGCTACCGGCGCGCGTTCGATGGGTTCGATCCGGAGCGCATGGCTCGCTATGGCGACCGGAAGATCGCCGCGCTCCTTGCGGACGAAGGGATCGTGCGGAACCGGCTCAAGGTCCATGCCGCCGTCGGCAACGCCCGGGCGTGGCTGGAACTGCGCGAATCCGGCGAGGGCTTCGCCGACTTCCTCTGGAGCTTCACCGGAGGGAAGCCGATCATCAACGAGTGGCGCCGGCTGGAAGATGTGCCTGCGTCCACACCGGCGTCACAGGCGATGAGCAGGGAGCTGAAACGGCGCGGATTTCGCTTTGCAGGTCCGACGATCTGCTACGCCTTCATGCAAGCGGCGGGAATGGTGAACGATCACCTTGTTACGTGCTTTCGCTGGGTGGAGTGTGGAGGGGAGGGGCGGCCATGTCCACGGCCTATCGCCCCCCGCCCGCCATGACCACCACCAGGGGTCGGAGTGTGTGCAGCACGTTGATCGTGTTCCCCTGGGCGGCCAGGACATCGGGTAGCCTCCGATACACGTGGGGGCTCTCGTCCGTGCCGCCGCCACGCAGCACCACCCCTTTGCTGTCGACCCAGTCCCGCATCATCTCGCGGGACACCTTCCCGCGTTTGAGCACCTTGCCCGTGCGGCGGTGACGCTTTCCCCGTGCGGCGGTGCGGCTCATTACCCGGCCCGCGCCGTGGACGGTCGAGTAGAGGGCCGTCGCCTGAAGCTCGGCGGTCGGTGAGTCCGGTTTGGCAGCGCGCGTTCCTTCGAGGATGACCGCGTCGTCGCCCATGGAGCCCCCCACGAAGCCTTTCTGACCCGGGAACGCCGGCGTCGCTCCCTTCCGCACCACGATGAAGTTCCGTCCGAAGTGCTCCTCTTTCCAGGCGAAGTTGTGGTGGTTGTGAACCAGCTCGACCTCCCGCCCTCCAATGATCTCGACGGCCTTGCGCACCGCCCACTCGCGGCCCGCGTACGCGTACCGCCCGGCCAGGTTCATGAGCTGCCAGTAGTCGTGCCCGACGGGCGCGTCGAGGTCGAGGATGACTTCCGCCTCGCGGACGCGCGTGCCCCATTCGGCCCCCTGGCCGATCGCGAGAAACGACGAGGCGACGGTGTGGCCGAAGCCACGTGAACCGAAATGCACGCCGACCCAGATGTGCTCCTGTTCGTCGGCGAAGACGTCCACGTAGTGGTTGCCGGACCCCACCGTGCCCAGCTGCTTGCGCGCCTTGTCGCGCAGAGCGGGACGGTGCCGGGACGGGACGGCTTTCCAGGCCGGGTCTTCGAAGAGGGGGTGGTCTATGGGGGCATTGGGTGACTTGTTCGTGCCGCCGATCCCGAAGGCGAGCCCATCCTGGATGTCGTCGCCGATGCGCTCCAGGCTGCGCCGGAGCCAGCCGGGACGGTCGCCCAGGTCGCCCAGGCGGAGATCGGTGCGGATCGCGGCGTTCCCGCACGCGATGTCGAAGCCCACGCCGGCCACGCTCACCTGGTTGCGGTAGGCCGCCACGCCGCCGATCGGCATGACGTACCCGAGGTGCCCGTCCGCCATCAGGGCGGCATGTTCCGCCCTCTGGGCGACGCGCGCCAATTGACCCAGCGTCTGCGCTTCGTGTTGCCCGAATACCTGCATGGGTCCAGAGTCCAAGTGGACGGTCGTCGCGAGGGTCGCAGGAGCGCGGCCTCGGGGGCCGTCCAATGTACGCTCAGAGGAGGGATCCGTGAAAACTCATCGTCTTGGACGGCTTCTGTGGACACTCGCAGCGGTGGTGACCACACCGGGAACAGCATCGGGACAGGCCAGCGCGCCCACCCCGGGCCTCGACCGCATCGCCGCCTTCGAGGAATCGAGCCTGGCGCAGGTCGTCGAGCGGTTCAGCTCCGACCTGGGTGTACTGGAGCGCAGGTGGGGCGACATCCCGTACTCGGGGGCCCGGCAGAAACGCATGCGCGACTTCCTGGCCGGGTGGGCGAAGGAACTGGACGCGCTCCGGGTCGCTCATGACGACGTGGAGGGCAGCATCGATCTCGTTCTGCTGGGCAACGAGGTGCGGTACCGCCGCGAACTGCTCGAGCGCGAGGAGCGCATGGTGGCCGAGGTGCTTCCGCTGCTTCCTTTCGCCGACGACATCGTCGCCCTGCTGGACATCCGCCACTCGCGCAAGGAGGTCGACGGCCAGGCGATCGCGGGGAGTCTGGCGGCGCTGGCCGAAGCGGTGGACGTGGCCGACCGCGCGCTGAAGTCCCGCGCAACCGCCGGGGGGGCTGGGGATGACGGGGATGGGCAGCCGACGCCGACGCCGATCACCGGACTGCGGGCCGTGCGGCTCCTTCAATCCTACCAAAGCGCCCTTGGGACCTGGTACCGCCACTACGAGGGCTACGACCCCCTCTTCACGTGGTGGGCCCAGCAGCCGTACGGGGAGGCCGACGAGGCGCTGGGCCGGTTTCTCGTCACGTTGCGCGAGCGAATCGTGGGGTGGCCCGAGGGTACCGAGGAGCCGATCGTGGGCGACCCGATCGGGCGGGACGGCATGGAGGCGGACCTGATCTACGAGATGATCCCGTACAAGCCCGAGGAGCTGATCGCGATCGCAGAGCGCGAGTTCGCGTGGTGCGACGCGCGCATGCTGGAGGCGTCGCGGGACCTGGGGTACGGGGATGACTGGAGGGCGGCGCTGGAGCATGTGAAAACGCTGCACGTGGAACCGGGCCGCCAGCCCGAACTGATCGTCGACCTGGCGCAGGAGGCGGTCGACTTCCTCGAGGAGCGGGACCTGGTGACCCTTCCGCCGCTGGCGAACGAGGTGTGGCGGCTGGAGATGATGTCACCGGAGCGTCAGCGCGTGGCGCCGTTCTTCCTGGGCGGCGAGGTCATCCGCGTGTCCTTCCCGACCGACGGGATGACGCACGACGAGAAGCGCATGAGCATGCGCGGGAACAACATCCATTTCGCGCGCGCGACGGTCCACCACGAACTGATCCCCGGGCATCACCTGCAGGGCTTCATGACCGAGCGCTACAATTCGCACCGCAACCTCTTCCGGACGCCGTTCTGGGGCGAGGGATGGGCGCTCTACTGGGAAATGCGGCTGTGGGACATGGGCTTCCCGTCGACGCCCGAAGACCGCATCGGGATGCTCTTCTGGCGCATGCACCGGGCCGCGCGGATCATCTTCTCGCTGAGCTTTCACCTGGGCGAGATGACGCCCGACGAGGCGATCGCCTTCCTGGTGGACCGGGTCGGCCACGAGCCCGCGAACGCGACGGCCGAGGTGCGCCGCTCCTTCAACGGGAACTACTCGCCGCTGTACCAGGCCGCGTACATGCTGGGCGGCCTGCAGATCCGCACGCTGCACGAGCAGCTGGTCGGCGGCGGCGAGATGACCGAGCGCGAGTTCCACGACACGATCCTGCAGGGTGGCCGCATGCCGATCGAAATGGTGCGGGCGCGTCTGCTCGGCGAGGCGCCGCCCAGGGACTTCGGGGCGAACTGGCGGTTCTATGGGGACCCGATGTAGGCCAAATCGGGCGAGAGTATGTAAGGAATAGATTACATAATGTCAATTACAGCTTACATACAACTCGATCCTAACGCGCCTTCCACTCCTCCAGGATCTGCCGGTCACGGTCCAGGTTGAGCTGCAACTGGTTGCACCGCTCTTCGGATTGGGTGTTGAACCAATCCAGCGTGTCCAGCGCGGTAACCGCCAGCGGTCGGAACTTGAGGCCGGCGGCGACAGCCTTGTGGGACCGCACTCGTGAAATGCCGCGCAGCGGACCGTTGTCCGGGGGATACCACAGCTGGAAGCGGGCCTCCCTGTCGATCAGGAACTGCTCGTCGACCCAGGTGAAGCCGAGCTGGGCGCTGGTGATGGCGCGGACGCCGTAGAGGAACTCGGCCATCGAGGTGGGGTCGAGCGCGGGGCCAGCGGTGTTGAAGGTGCCGCCGATGTCGCGCTCGAGGGCCAGGATCATGAACTCGGCAAGGTCGCGCACGTCGATGTACTGGACCGGGGTGTCGGGGCTGCCGGGCGCGACGATCTCGCCGCCGCGGTCGATGCGGACGGGCCAGTAGGTGAAGCGGTCGGTCGTGTCGCCGGGGCCTGCCACGACGTGCAGGCGGAAGACGGTGCCGCGTTCCCTGAAGGCGTCGGTGACGGCGTTCTCGCAGAGGATCTTGAGGGGGCCGTAGTATCGGTCCACGTCCTCGCTCTCGGGGTCTTCGATGGGGAGAAGCTCGCCGTCCTCGGTGATCTCGTCCTGGTCGAAGCTGTAGACCGACCCGGTCGAGGTGAAGAGGTACCGGCCGACCGAGTCCTGGAGGAGCTCGGCCGTGTCGCGCACGTGCCGGGGCACGTAGCCGCTGTTGTCGATGACGGCGTCCCAGGTGCGGCCGCGCAGCGCGTCGATCTGGCCGTCACGGTCGCCGATGAGCGATTCCACGCCGGGGAAGAGGTCGGGGGCGGTGCGGCCGCGGTTGAAGATGGTGACCTGGTGGCCGCGGTACATGGCGTACCGCACCTGGTGGGGGCCGATGAACCCGGTGCCGCCCAGGATGAGGATGTTGAGGGGGCGCGGGGAGGGGTCGGGGGCGGGGGAGGGCCCCGGGTGGGGGGTGCCGCTGCCGAGCGGGGAGCCAGGGCGCGAAGCGTCAGTGGAAAGTGCCTGGCCGGGCGTGAGCGCGGCGGCACCTGCGGCGGCGGCAGAGGTGGCGAGGAAGCGGCGGCGCGTGTGGGTCATGTCGGTTTCCTGATTGCACGTTTCCGGGTTTGGAACTGTTGTATCAGATATCGGGGCGCAGATGGGCTGTCGCAAGCCCGCGGGGGTCGGCCGGTCCGCCTGACCGACCCCCTTCGGGCTCGCCGAAGTCGCTCAGCAGCATGGGCCGCCGCAACAACCGCCGCCACAGCAACATCCGCAGACGTTTGTCATCGTGTCCTCCATGATTCGGGTTGACGTGTTGATTGTCCTGCATCGATCCGGTCAGCAGCCACGGGCGGCCTTCCGCTCAAGGCTGGCGCCGAGCCGGTTGAGGTCCGTCATCATCGCGCGGACCCGATCCGCGTCGATGCAATAGCAGGAGCGCGTTCCTTCCACCTGGCCCCTGATCAGGCCTTCCTCCCCAAGCACCCGCAGATGCTGGGAGACGGTCGACTGCGCGAGGGGGAGGTCGTCCACGATCTCACCGCACACGCACGTTCGCCGTTCGGCAAGCAATGTCAGAATCGCCACGCGGGCGGGGTGCGCGAGCGCCCTCCCCCACCGTGCGGTTCGCGCGACCTCGGTAGCGAAGCCGGTCTTGCGTGTCCTGGTGACTCCCATGGCTTCCTGCCCATCCTTCTGTTTGGGTGATTATCGTTTATCGGCTATATACGATAAATAGAATCCTGCGCGTGTCAACGCCAGTCGGTTTGGGCGCACCATCGAGTGCCTGTCAGAAGACCACTTTGGAGAGCCGCCCGCGCTACGCGAGCCACCCGGAACCCCCGAGCCTCACACCTCCCAGCCCTCCCGGTACCCGCGCGTCAGATACCGGTTGGCTTCCTCGACGTTCGTGATTCGCATCGCGTCGGCATCGTAATGGATCTTCTTCCCCTGGCCGGTGCGTAGCGCGACGATGCCCAGCAGCATGACCTCGGTCAGGCGGGACGCGTAGTCGAAGGGGCACGACGCCTCGCCGCCCTCCTTGCAGGCCTTCACCCAGTTCATCTGATGGGTCTCCTCGATACGCGGTTGGGTCTGGGAGACCTCTGCGGCCTCGGCGGCCAGCGACTCGGGGAAGAGCCGGGGATTGCGGCCGTAGGTACCGTGCATGAGGATGCCGCGGTCGCCGACGAACATGACGCCGCCCGTGCGATTGAGATCGACGTCGTCGGGGAGTGCGGACGGGCGGGGGGGCATGAGGCCCCCGTCGTACCAGTGGAGGTCGACTGCCGGCATGGAGTCGCGGGCCGGGAACTCGTAGTGGGCGCGCATGGCCAGCGGGAACGAAGCGGGATCGTCCTGCGGGCCGCCCCAGGGGGTCGAGGTGGCCTCGACGGTCGTGGGGTAGGTGAGTCCGAGAGCCCAGTAGGGATGATCCACGAGGTGCGCGCCCATGTCGCCCAGCGCGCTTACGCCGAAGTCGACCCAGCCGCGCCAGTTGAAGGGGTGGTAGACCGGGTGGAAGGGGATGTCCTTTGTGGTGGGGCCGAGGTAGAGGTCCCAGTCCATGCCGGTCGGCAAGGGATAGCCCGCGTCCATGACGTCCGCCGCGAGTGACTGGATCGCGCCCTGGTGCCACTGCTGGTACCAACCCGGGTTGAGGCCTTCCTCCCAGGGCGCGGGGCGCCGGATCCCCTGCGGCCAGATCGGCCGGTTGGTCCAGATGTGGACTTCGGTGACATCGCCAATGACGCCGGCCTGGACCCACTCGTTGACGAGCCGCGCGTCGTCGCCGGAGTGGCCCTGGTTGCCCATCTGGGTGACGACGCCGGTGCGACGTGCGATTTCGGCGAGCGCGCGGGCTTCGTGGACGGTGTAGGTAAGCGGCTTCTCGACATAGACGTGCTTCCCCGCCTCCATCGCCGCCTTGGCCATCGTTGCGTGCAGGTGGTCCGGGGTTGCGATGAGCACCGCATCCAGGTCCGCTTCGCTGTCCAGGAGTTCGCGGAAGTCGGTGTACTGCCGCGCCTGCAGGAACTGTTCGCGCCAGCGGTGACCCTTCTCGCGGGGGTTGCCGTCGCCGTCCACGAGCCGCTCCTGGACGCGCCGGTGCACGATTCCCCAGTGCACGTCGCAGATCGCGGCGATGTGCTCGGTGCCGAACTCCTGGGCGTTCTCGGTTCCCTGCCCGCCCACCCCGATGATCGCGAGGTTGAGCCTGTCGGACGGTGCCTGGTAGCCGGGGCCGCCGAGCACGTGGCGCGGAACGATCATGGCGCCTGCGGCGAGGGTTGCGCTGCGGTCCACGAAGTCCCTGCGGGTCATTTGTTCAGACACTTGTCGATACTCCGTTCTTCTTGCGCGATGGGCCGGTGTGGCCGGACGTTGTCGGTTCACAACCGCAACGGAGGTAACGATGACCCGCATCTCGATGGCGCGGCAAGCCCGCCGCCTGCTTGGCTCGCTTCTGCTCCTGACCCTGTTCCCCGCTCTGCTCTCGGCGACCTGGTCCGTGATCGCGATCGACACCCGCACGGGACAGGTGGTGATCGCGTCGGCGACCTGCGTGCCGCAGAGGGCGTTCCCCGGGTTCCCCGCCAGGGATCTAATGGACATCCAGGCGATCGTGGTGCCGGGGGTGGGCGTGGCCGCGGCCCAGGCCGGGGTGGACCGGACCCGCGCCAACCAGGAGTTGATCTACGCCGAGTTGAAGAACGGGACGGCGCCGGACCGGATCATCGAGATGCTGAGCGAAGACCCACAGTTCGAGCGGCGCCAGTTCGGGATCGTCGACCTGCAGGGGCGCTGTGCGGGCCACTCCGGCAGCGGGAACGGGGAGGCTTCGCTGGCCGTGGCCGACAGTATTCCGGCCGAGGGCATCTACTTCTCGGTGCAGGGCAACATCCTGGCCTCCGACGACGTGGTGCACAGCGGCGTCGCGGCCTTCAAGGCCGAGGGCGGCACGCTGGCCGACCGCGTCATGGCGGCGATGGAGGCTGCGGACGCCGACGGGGGCGACGTTCGCTGCACCTGCGAGTCGGATCCGGTACTAGACCATGTGCCCTGCGACGGGAAAACCTCGCACGTCGCCTACATCCTGGTCGCGAACCCCGACGACCCGGAGGGCGAGTCCTTCAACGACGGCGAATACTCGCTCTACATCGACGTGACCGACGAAAACATCGAGGCGGGCGAAAACGCCAACCCGGTCCGGACGCTCAGAATGCGGTACGACCGCTGGAAGGCGGAGAACAACCAGGCGGGAGGGTTCCCGGACTACTAGGCGATTGCCGCGACCGCCTCCTCTACGGATTCATACACGGACACGAGCGCGTCAAACCCACTGGCGGCGAGGACCTTACGCACCGGACGAGTCAGCGCACACACGCAGAACGCGTGGCCGGGCCCGGTGAAGCGCTTCGCGGTAATCAACAGTATCCGAAGGCCCGCGCTGCTCAGGTACGGGACCTGTTCGAAGTCGACAACCAGCTTCTTGTCGTCGGGTGCAATGCCCGATTCCAACTCGCTTTGCCAATCCAGATAGTCGGAGCTGTAGACGCGACCCACCGGCTTCGCGACCAGGACTCCGGAATCCCGGGTCCAGTTGACCTGAATCGCCATGGTTTTTTCGTCGTTCCCTGAGTTCGTTCGCTATTCGCGTGCCGCCCAAGCGCTCAGCAGCTCCGCCTCCGCCTCCAACATCTGGTCCATCGTAGCCGGCTCAAACCCCATTTCTCTCGTCCGCAGCCCGCTGAACATCACGCCACCCGGCCGGTCCTCCTCGGTCAGCCCGCTCCACCACTCTAACGTATCGCCGATGGTTTCCTGCATCGGGCGGCTCGTGTAGCCGGCTTCGATTGCGCGCGACAGATCGACCGAATGGACGGCGCCGAAGCTGCTGTCCCGGGCCGCCCAGATCGGGAAGGCTACGCCCTGCTCCTGAAGGAACCCCGAGTCCACCCAGTGCACTTCGGTATCGCTTCCGCTCACCTCCCGGCACGCCTGGAAGAATCCGTCCCAGGTGACCGATTCCGTGGGCCCGACGCCGTTGAAGACACCCCCGATCCGGTCTTCCAGCATCCGCACCATCCACGCCCCGAGGTCGCGCGCGTCGATGAACTGGATCGGCTGGTCCGGCGTGCCCGGCGCTAGCATGTCGCCTCCCGCCGCAACTCGTACCGGCCAGTAGGTCCACCGGTCGGTGTTGTCTCCCGGCCCCACGATGTACCCGGGGCGCACGATGTTCGCGCGATCGCCGAAGACCTCCTGCACCGCCTCCTCGCAGAGGGCCTTCAGCGGGCCGTACGTCTCGCCGTTCACCTCTTCCACCGTCGGATCCTCGAGGCGGCCGACATCGTAGTCCTCCGTAATGCCCTCGGTGACCAGGTCCTTGTAGGCGGAGATGGACGAAACGAACATGTATTGGCCCGAATCCGACAGCAGCGCGGCCGAGTCCCGCACGTGCCGCGGCACGAAACCCGAATTGTCGATGACCGCGTCCCACCTGCGGCCCTCCAGCGCGGTCAGGTCCCCGTCACGGTCCCCTACCAGCTTCTCCAGCTCGGGGAATAGGTGCGTGTTCGTCCGGCCCCGGTTGAACAGGGTGACGGTGTGTCCGCGCGAAGCCGCGTAGCGCACCATGTGGGGACCGATGAAACCTGTGCCCCCCAACACCAGAATGGACATCGGTGCGGGGCCGGCAGCCTCCTGATCATCGGATGGGGCGCAGGCCACACCCAGACCGAGAGCCCCGGCCGCCGTCGCCGTGGTCTTCAGAAACTCACGCCGGTTCTGTATGAACATGTTCGCCTCTCGCTGTTGTCGGACCTACTGGCACCGGGCTGGCCAGGGCTCGCCCGCAAACGCCCAAACACCCGGAATTGACGCATCGTGCGTCAGTCCGGCAAGGTACGGCACGCGGCGGGATCACGAAACAACTTTGTCACCGGGCTTGCCTTGGGCGCATTTCCACCCACAGCGTTCAGCAGCGCTCGCCGCCACGATTCACTCACCGCGACAATTCAGGAGTTCACCCTCATGTCCATCGACCGCCGCCGTTTCCTCATGCAGTTCGCCTCCGCGGGAAGCAGCCTTGCGCTCACGCCGTCGCTGGCCGGGCTGATCGCGTGCAACCATGCGAGCGCCCAGCCGCGCCACCGACATCGCCCGGGGGGCTTCTTCATCAAGCCGTATGGCGACCTTGTGCCCGGCGCCGATTGCCCGGAGCTTGAGATCCCCGAGAGCTTCAGGTGCGTGCGGCTCAGCTCCGGGGGTCTGCCCTCGACCGTGCGCGACGGACTCACCGTCCCGAACGCCTTCGACGGGATGGCCGCCTTCCCCCTCCCCAACGGGAACGTGCGACTCATCCGCAACCACGAGATGGTCGACGAGGCCGACACGGCCCGGCCCATCGGCCAGCCCGCGTACGACGGCAAGGGAGCCGGCGGTACCACATCACTCGAGGTACGGATCACGGAAGCGGACGGCGACCTGAGCGTGGAACTGGTCGACGAATTCGTCTCGCTGGCCGGCACGCGGGTCAACTGCGCCGGCGGCCCCACGCCCTGGGGAAGCTGGCTGTCGTGCGAGGAGATCACCTCCGGACGCCAGGACGGCTTCGAACAGCCCCACGGCTACATCTTCGAGGTCCCGGCCGACGCCACCGGGCCCGTCGATCCCGTGCCGCTCCGGGACATGGGACGCTTCATTCACGAGGCGATCGCGGTCGATCCCGACACGGGCATCGTCTACGAGACCGAGGACACCTGGTACGTGCCCCAATCGGCGGACCGGCGCCCCGGGGCGGGCCTCTACCGCTTCATCCCCAACGAGCCCGGAGTCCTCGCCGCCGGAGGCAGGCTGCAGATGATGGCCGTCACCGGACAGCCCGGCTATCTCACCGCCCGCGGACAGACCGCCGGCGAAACGCTTCCCGCCCACTGGGTGGACATCGATGACCCCGATCCGCCCGACGCCGGATCCGATCACCTCGCCGTCTTCCGACAGGGCGTCGCAAGGGGCGCCGCGCGCTTCGCCCGCCTGGAAGGCGCATTCCATGGCGACGGCGGCATCTACATGGTCTCCACCAACGGCGGCGACGCGACCGCCGGGCAGGTCTTCCACTACCGCCCGACCGGCGCCGACACCGGAGAACTGACGATGGTCTTCGAGTCACCGTCCCACGACGTGCTCGACAGCCCCGACAACATCGTCGTGAGCCCTCGCGGCGGACTGATCATGTGCGAGGACGGCAGCGGAGACCAGTACGTGCGAGGCCTCAACCGCGAGGGGCAGGTGGTCAACCTCGTACGCTCGCCGCAGGCCGAAGGCGGGCGTCAGCCGGGCGAGTTCGCCGGCTCGTGCTTCAGTCCCGATGGCCGGGTGCTATTCTTCAACGTGCAGGGCTCCCGACAGGCCGGGGGCTCGGTTCCGAGCGCCACGTACGCGCTGTGGGGACCCTGGGAGGACGGGCCGCTGTAGGGGGCCGACATGGGCAAGGACAAGCTGCCGCGCATCCCGAGCTTTGCCGAGCTGGGGATCAGCGAAGACGAGATAGAAGAGCTCGAGCGCGAGATCGCTGACGAGGTCGCCGCGCGCAAACGGCGCGAAACCGGCGAGGGTGCGCCTGCGGAAGGGCCGCCACCCGGTCCCGGTAGCTCCTCCCCGCCTGGCCCGGATCGCACCTCCGGCGGCCCGGATCGCGCCTCTGGCGCGGCGCCCGAGCGAACACCCGAGAGCGGTCCAGCCCAGCGCAAACAGAAAGCAGATCCGGTCGAGCGCAAGCGCCGGGCCACGAAGGCGCGGAAAGATGCCCGGAAGTCCCGTGTGGAGGCGCGGCAGGCGCGGAAGTCCGAGCGACAGCGAAAGGCCCAGGCAGCCAGGGAGGCCAGGCAAGCCAGGCGGGCGGACCGCGCCCTTGCGGCCGGGCAGGCAACTCAATCCGACCCGCATCCGGCACCGGCGCCGTGGGGTGGCCTGCGTGGCCCGTTGACTCTCGTCGTCCTGCTCTTCACAGCCTGGTTTTCCAGTACCCATCGGTCGATCCCCGCGCCAGTCCCCGCCAGCGCGCCGGACTCCCTCTTCTCCTCGGGGCGGGCGATGGCACACCTGATGCGGATCGCCTCGGAAGCGAGGCCGCCCGGGTCGCCCGCCCACGCGCGGGTTCGCGAGTACCTGGTGGACGAGTTGCGCCGCCTGGGGCATGAGCCCGAGGTCCAGACATCGACGTCGCTCGTTTCGGGGTCGAGTGCCGCGCGGGCCGCGACCGTCCGGAACGTGCTGGTCAGGATCCCTGGATCGCAGCCCGGCGGACGGGCGGTGCTGATCACCGCGCATTACGACAGCCGCGAGATCGCGCTGGGCGCGGGCGACGCCGGCTCCGGAGTGGTCGCGATCCTCGAGTCGCTGCGGGCGCTGGGGGTGCGGGGGCAGCTTCGCAACGACCTGATCGTGCTGATCACCGACGCCGAGGAACTCGGCTTGCTGGGCGCGCGGGCATTCGTCGGCGAGCACCCCTGGATGGACGACGTCGCGGTCGTCCTGGGGATCGAAATGCGGGGCGGCGGCGGCCCCTCGATCATGTTCGAAACCGGAGAGAACAACGGCTGGGTGGTCGAGCAGCTGCGGCAGGCGGATCCCTACCCCTCCGCGAACTCGGTGAGCTACGAGATCTACCGGCGCATGCCCAACGACACCGACTTCACGCCGTTCAGGGAAGCGGGCCGGCAGGGGCTGAACTTCGCGGCCCTGGGCCGGCCGCATGTGTATCACCAGGTCTACGACTCTCCCGGCAACCTGTCGGAAGCCACGGTGCAGCATCACGGCGAGCACGCCCTCGCCATGCTCCGGCACTTCGGAAACGTGGACCTGACCAGCGTTGACGCCCCCAACGTGAGCTACATCTCCATCCCGTACCTGGGGCTGGTGACGTACGGCACGGTATGGATCTGGGGGCTGGGGATCGTTGCGGTGCTGTTGTGGGTGGCCCTGTTCGTCGCGGGAAGGCGATTCGGGGCACGGACCGGGGCGGTGCTGATCGCCCTGCTCGCTTCCCTTGCGTATCTGGCCATGTCGGGTGCGCTGGCCCGATATCTCTTCGAGTGGCGCAGCGGGGCCCACCCCGAACTGGGTGCGTTGCACGGGGGCGCGTTTCATGTGGAAGGCTGGTACGTCCTGGCGATCGTTTGCGGCGCGCTCTCGCTTGCGGCCCTGGTGGCCGGCGTGCTCAGGGTGTGGCTGACAGCGGCCGAGGTGGCCACGGGCGCGCTGGTCGTGCCGGTGGGATTGGCCGCCGCCGCGACCGTGATGTTCCCCATGGCCGCGATGAACCTGCAGTGGCCCTCGATTGCGGGTTGCATCGGCGGCCTGGCCTTGGTGGGACTGGCTCGCACGCGTCCGATGGGGCTCGTGCGCTGGATTCCCGTTCTGCTCGCAGCGATCCCGGCGGTCGTGGTGTTCACCCCGCTGACCCAATCGGTCTGGATGGCGATGGGGCTGGAACTGGCGGCGTGGCTCGCGGTGCTGATCGGGATCGCCTTCATTGCGCTCCTGCCCGCGCTGGAAGTGCTGCGCGAACCGAACGGATGGTGGGCGCCGGTTGGTGTTCTGATGGCGGGCGGCGCGTTCCTCGCGGTGGGCATGACAACCGCAACCCCGTCCGCGGATCGCCCTGCGCCCTCCACGCTGGTATACGCTCTCGATCATGAGACCGGATCCGCCTGGTGGGGCACGGATCCGTCGCGGGACGGGTCCGATCCGGGAGTCGCGTGGGCAGCCGTGGTAGCCGGACCGTTCGACGCGGGATCGGCGGCCGATTCCCTGCGGGGTTTTGCTCCCTCGCGGCTCGACTACGCGGTTGCACGGGCCGAGGCGGTGGACGCGCCGCTGCCCTCGGTCTCGGTCGTCGCCGATTCGGCCACCACAGCCGACGCGCTGCGGGTCTCGGTAACCTCGGCCATCGGCGCCGAGATGATGCTCTTCCGCTTCGACGGTGACGCCACACGACCGACGGCGGTGAACGGCCGGGAGCTTCCCGCGGGCGCCGGCGTGACGAGCGTCGAGCACTGGGGTTCCCCCGAAGGCGGAGTGCTCCTGGATTTCCCCGGCGGCCCCGGCGCCGGTATCCTGGCCTTCACGATCGTGGAACACCATCTGCGCCCCGGCGAACTCGTGGGTGCGGATCGCTTTCGACGCCCTGCGGAGTTGGCCCCGAACATACGCACCCTTTCCGACCGGGCCATGATTCGGACCAGGGTTACGGTGGATCCGGCGAATGGCGAGGTGCGGCTCGCAAACCCCGCCGATCCTGCGGAACCAGCCGCCGAGCAAGGTGCAGCTCCAGATTCGGAGGCAACACCCGCGGGCGATTCAGCCGACGTGGTGGAGGCCGACACGGCGGAACCCGATACGGCGCAAGCGGACACAACCGGGGCGTCCGCCCGGGACACGACCCCGCACCGGACCGCGCCGAACTCTACCAGGAAGTAAAGCAAACATGACAATGTGTAATGTCTGCTTGACTATCCGATGAACACAGGCGGTTCAAAGGCCCCGCGATTCGGGGTCGGACTGACGGTGGTCCTGGCGCTGCTCATCACCTCGTGCGGCAGAATGGAGCGGGAGCGCGAGGCGGCCCTGGAGGCGGCCATGGCCGCCACGGCGAAGGAGATCGAGCAAGCCCTGTCGCAGGCGCTCGCCCTGACTGATCAGGAGGCGGACAGAGCCGAGGACATTCTGTCTCCCCTTCCGGTGATGACTCCGGCCCGGGAAGAGGCGCTCCGCCGCTTTCGCAACGCGTCGCACGTGGCGCGCGCCCGCGACCTCGGCGTGCGGGTAGCGGACCGTGGTGCCAGGGACTCGCTTCTCGCGGCAGGGCGGCTGGTTCAGCTCGAAGACAGCACCGCTCACTGGATCGTTCGTCCCGGAGTGTCCCCTGCCTACGTCGTTCCCCACGTTCCGGTCCTGCTCGAGCAACTGGGCGGGCGGTTTCAGGCACGCCTCGCGGAGATGGGACTTCCGCCCTACCGAATCGAGGTCACGAGCGCCCTGCGCACGTCGCAGAGGCAGGCACGGTTGCGGCGTTCGAACCCGAATGCGGCAGCCGGCGTGAGCTCACACGAGTTCGGCACCACCGTCGACCTCTCCTACGCCGCGTTCGCACCACCTGCGGAGCGACCGCCGGAGATTCTCGCCCGCGTGCCCGACGACCTCCTGCCTTACGTCGAGCGGATCGTGGATCTGGCGCTGGAATCGGTCTCGGCCCGGAAGTCCCGCGAACTGGGAGCCATCTTCAGCCAGGTGCTCCTGGAGGCCCAGTCCGAGGGGTTGGTCCTCGTCATCTATGAGCGGCAGCAGACGATCTATCACCTCACCGTAGGGAGGGCGCTGGCGGATTGAACGCCGTCGACCTCAGAAGATCGATTTGGGCATGTGCATGCTCACGAGCATGTGCGGCACGTCGACCGTCTCCGAGATCTTCAGGTCACCCGCGATCGAGGAGAGCACGTAGGCTTCCTCGCGCGTGAGCCCGTGCGCCGCCACCAGGTAGTCGATCATGTAGCGGGTCGCCTTGCGGGCCGCCTCGTCGATGGTGGTAGCGAAGCCGGTCACGGCGTAGTACTCGTCGGTTTCGTACTGGGGCTCGACCATCCCCCGCGTGTTTTCCATGACCTCGACTTCGAAGACGACGCGCATCGGTGCCTCGATGGCCGAACCCGACACCTCGCCGTCACCCTGGGCCGCGTGCGCGTCGCCGATCGAGAAGAGCGCGCCCTCCACCTGCACGGGGAAATAGACGGTGGTTCCCGCGATCATGTGGCGGTTGTCCATGTTGCCGCCGTTGGTCCGGGGCGGGATGGTCACCAGCATGGAATCGGTCGCGGGCGCCACCCCCATGACCCCCGCGAACGGGGCCAGAGGAATCGTGATGTCGTCGTTGAAGCGGACTTCCGTCGCTCCAGGCTCCATCGGGAAGCCCCTGAGCCAGGGCCCGGGAAAGTCCTCGGGCAGGAAGCCGAAGCCGGGGAAGATGCCCGCCCATCCCCAGCCCTGCACCTCGATCTCGTGCAGCGTCACCGCGAGCAGATCGCCCGGACTCGCGCCTTCGACGTAGATGGGGCCCGTGAGGGCGTGGATCAGGTCGAAGTTGACGTTGGGCAGGTCTTCGGCTGTCGTCGACTCGGTGATCTGGCCGTCCGAAGCCTCCTTGGTGAACACCTCGACCACTGCTCCGGAGGGAACCGTCAACTGCGGCGGTATGGTGGCACTCCAGCGGTTGTGCGAGTTCTCGGAGCCGAGCGTGAACTGTGGCGCCGGGGTCTCGCTGGCGGCGGTGGCGGCCTGGTCGGCAACGGGCTCGATATCGCAGGCGCCGAGGGCCAGAAAACACGCGACGAATCCGGCGGCGGGGATCGACTTGGCGGACATGGTAAGCTCCTTCCCGATGGTGAGTCGTTCGCTACGCGGACAGTCCCCGGAATGCGTCCACGAGACGGTCTATCTCGACCGTCGTGTTGTAGACGTGGGTCGAAATCCTGATGGCATTGTGCCCGTCGCGCTGGTGCTCGTCAATGTGGATCCGGGCGCCCTCGGCGATCAGTGCCACGGCCTCGACCGCGTCCAGCCCCTCCAGCTCGAAGATGGTCGAGCCCGGGCACGACGTGGCGCGGTCGGGCCCGCTCAACAGGGTCACGCCCGGGGTTTCACGAAGCCGCCGCTTCAGGTGGTCGGACAGGTGGCGCGTCCGTGCCGCCACATGTTCCAGTCCCAGCGTCTCGAAGAAGTCCAGGGTCGCGGCCAGCCCCGCCCGAACGGGCAACCCGATCGTCCCCGGCGGCTGGTAGGCGGGCGCGTCCACGGTGGCGTCGTGCGCGAATGCCGACAGCACCCGGTCCCGCACGCCCCGCCGCACGTAGAAGACACCCGTGCCCATCGGCCCCAGCAGCCACTTGTGCAGGCTGGCCGAGTAGGTGTCGCAAGCCAGGGCGTGCAGATCGACCGGAAACATCCCGACCGCCTGCGCTCCGTCCACATGGCTGACGATCCCGCGCTCGCGCGCCAGCGCACAGAGATCCGCGACCGGGTAGAGGTGCCCGCCGCGCGTCACGTGGCAGAACGCCAGCACCCGCGTCGCCGGGGTCAGCGCCTCCTCCACCAGTCCGACCACCTGTTCCTCGCTCTCGAACGGACTGGGGATGAAGACCGTGTTCACCTTCACCCCGTCGCGCTGCGCACGGAATTCCCATGGCCGCCGCCCGGCCGGATGCTCCTGACTCGTCACCAGAACCTCGTCACCCGGCCGCAGCCGCACCCCGACGGCCCCCATGTGCAGCGCCTCGGTCGCATTCCGCGTGAGCGCGATCTCGTCCGCCTCCGCGCCCAGGAGCGCCGCAAGTCCCGGAACCACGCGGTCGGCAATGACCCGGCCCAGGTCGTTCTTCCCCCGCAGCGGTTCACGCGACAGCGCCTCGTAACCGGCGGCCACGGCCTCGGCGACCGACGCGGGAGGCATTCCGAGACTGGCGTTGTTCATGTACGCCGTGCCGGGTTCGAGGATGAAATGATCCCGTACGTCCGTCCACGCAACGTCGTCGACGCCGTCGGGGCGGGACAGCTCGGGGCGCCTGCCGGAGCCGGTCGCATCGGATGCCGGAGCGCAGGCAGCCATTGGGGCCCCCGCCAGCCCGGCGGCGCCGGCGTGGAGGAAGCCGCGGCGAGAGAGTCGGTTAGCCCGGTGGGATGCCATGCGGATTCGTCCCGGATGAAGGGGAATATCGGGACCGGGACACTACAGCGGACGGCAGCCCTGCCGCCACCCCAACCGCGCACGCATCCCCCTTCCTGCACGGTCGTCTCTGAGTAGCGATATGGATACAATGGCGTATATTGTTACCCATACACACCGGTTCCGGAACTTCCGGCCGCGTTGAGCGCGGGAGTTCTCCGGACCACAGCAGGAGGAGGTACGGATGAAGATTTCCATCTGTCATCCCTTCCGGCTCGGCCTGGCGGTCTGCGCAACGCTCCTGGTGAGCGCTGCCCCGCTACTGGCACAGCAAGCCGGCACCGTGACGGGCCAGGTGACCCACGCGACCAGCGGTCGAGAGCTCTCCGGAGTGCAGGTCTCGATCGTGGGGAGCGGCCTTGGCACCCTGACCGGGAACAACGGACGCTTTCTCATCCCGAATGTTCCCGCCGGGCCGGTAACGGTCCGGGCGGACATGATCGGATTCGGGGTCGGGGAGGTCCAGGTCACCGTCGACGCCGGGGGGACCGCCCTGGCCGACTTCGCGCTGACCGAGCGCGCGATCAGCCTCGATGAAATCGTGGTGACCGGCTCCGGGGCCGAAACCGCCCGGCGCAAGCTGGGCAACTCCATCTCGACGGTGAACGCGGTCGATGTCGTGCGTTCGGCGCCCATCACCAGCGTGGACCAGCTCATCCAGGGGCGCTCCGCCGGCGTGGCGATGAACCTCGCCTCCGGGACGGTCGGTCTGGGTGGCATGATCCGCATCCGCGGAATGACCTCGGTGTCGCTCAGCGGAGACCCCGTCGTTTACATCGACGGAATCCGCGTTGACGCCGCGCACGACCAGTCGGGCGTCTGGTTCGGCGGCATGGACATCTCCAGGCTGCAGGACATCTCGCCTTCCGAGATCGACCGGATCGAAATCGTGAAGGGATCGGCGGCCTCGACCCTGTATGGAACGCAGGGCGCGAACGGAGTCATCCAGATTTTCACCAAGCGGGGCCGCAGCGGCGCCCCCCAGTGGAATTTCGAAGTCGAACAGGGGTTCGAGCGGACGCCGACGGACACCTTCCCGGGAAGGATGAACCAGTACTTCCAGGGCCCCGACGGCTTCCAGGCGCGCGACCCGACCGAACTCGTCGAAAACGGCCATCACCATCGCTATGCGGGTTCCGTCAGCGGCGGCGGCCAGGCGGTTCGTTACTTCATCTCCGGCAGCTACAAGGGCCAGGAGGCATCGCTAAAGGGGGATGCCAACTGGAACAAGGTGATCACGGGCAGGCTCAACCTGACGACCGTTCTGAGCCCGACCGTGACCGTCACCGCGACAACGGGCATCGTGCACAACCGATTACGGGTGCCCGACGACAACAACGCGCTCCACGGACTCTATTCCCAGTTTGCGAGCGGGCTGCCGTACACCGCTTCGCCGGAGCGACCATACGGCGAGCGCTTCGGTAGCGTGGCCGCCAACAGCACGCTGGAGAACTTCCAGCGCGTGCTGCGCACCACATCGGGGTTCGAAGTGACCCACCAGCCCACCGACAACTTCAGTCACACCTTCCGGAGCGGTGTCGACTGGTACGCCGACGAGTTCACCAAGTTCTTCCCGTTCGGGTACGAGGGGTCGGGCAACAAGCTGGGCAACAAGCGCAACCATACGCGCAGCTTCCGCGACATCACGACCGAGTACCGCGCGACCCTGTCCAATTCCTTCGGCGAAACGCTCACCTCGGAGTTCACCGCGGGCTTCCAGGGCAACTTCGAGAACACCATTCGCGTCGACGCCCGCGGTACCGACTTCCCTGCGCCCGGGGTCAAGTCGGTCGATGCGACGTCCACGACGCAGGGGTCCGAGCGGCGCGTCGAGGAGATCAACGCCGGTGTCTTCGTCCAGGAGACGCTCGGGCTCTGGGATAAGGTCTTCGTCACCGCGGGCATGCGGCTGGACGGCAACTCCGCCTTCGGCAACGAGTTCAACACGCAGCTCTATCCGAAGGCCTCGGTGGCGTACAACATCTCGCAGGAGGGCTTCTGGCCCACGGGTCTGGTGCCCACCATGAAGCTGCGGGTGGCGTATGGCGAATCCGGCCTGGCACCGGCGCAGTTCGCGGCGGACCGGACCTGGGCGCCGGTCTCGGCACAGGGCGGACTGCCTGCCGTGACTCCGGGCAACATCGGAAACCCGGAACTGGGACCCGAGCGCTCCCAGGAAGTGGAAGTCGGGATGGACGCAGGCCTGTTGGACGACCGGATAGGCCTCGAGTTCACCGCCTACTTCCAGAAGACGAGGGATGCGCTGCTCTTCAAGCCGTTCCCGTCGTCGCAGGGATTCACGGCCGACCAACTGACGAACATCGGCCAGATCGAGAACCGCGGGATCGAGATCGGACTTAACGCCCTTCTCTACAGCTCCGAGAGCCTCGAACTGTCATCGAACGTCCAGTTCGCGACCTCGAAGAACGAAGTCACCGACATGGGCGGCGTAGCCGACATCTCTGGGTTCGGTTTCCGGATCAGCGAGGGGTATCCCGTGCACGGGGCGTGGGGTTACGAACTCGTCGGGTGGGACCCGACGGCTCGAAGGCACAACCGCACCGACGAGCAGTTGTTCCAGGGGCAGACGGACCCCAAGTGGTTCGGGTCGTATTCGACGCAGCTGCGCTGGGGCAACCTCACGCTGGACGGCATGGCGGAGTTCCGGGGTGGCATGGTAAAGAACAACTTCTCCCGCTACTGGTCGAACCGGGTGCGTACGGGTGATGAATACCTGTCACTGGTGCAGAGGCCGAACGGCGATCCCACCCCGGCGTCGGACTCCCTGTACAACTACACCGTCACACTGGGCTGGACCGGCTTCTACGAGCCGGCGGACTTCTTCACCATACGAGAACTCAGCGTCGGCTACGACCTGCCCGACGACCTGCTGAGCCAGTTCGGCCTGACCCGCTCCAGCCTCCGTTTCTCCGCCCGGAATCTCTGGATGTGGAGCAAGTTCTCCGGAATCCACCCGGAGACCAACTGGGACGGTGCCGCGAACCTCAGGCAGGCACAGGACTTCGACACCCTGCCGCCGCCGAGGATCTTCCTGTTGACATTCCGAACGTCGATGTGACGGGGAGGGCAAAATGACTTACTCACGGACCTATTCACGGAAACGTTTCCCGTTGCAGTGCCTGCTCGCGCTCTTGCTTCCGGCATGTGCGCTTGCCGGTTGCGACGGTTTGCTCGAGGTGCAGAACGAACAGCAGATCCTGGAGCAGGATCTCGACCAGGAAGCTGCTCTGCCGCCCGTCGTCAACGGTGTCGCCGGTGACTGGGCGCTGATGTACACGGGTGCCATCAACATCATCGGGCTCGTTTCGTTCGAGCTGATCCATACCGGTTCCTTCCCGAGCTGGAGGTCGGTGGAGACGGGACTGATGGACCGCACATCGAATGGCAACGGTGTCTACAACAACCTGTCGAGATCGATCTGGGTGGCGGATGACGCCGCCCGGCGCATCGACGAGGCCTTCGGCGGTGGTGGAGGCATGGTGGAGCCCGCACAGGTTCGAACCTGGGGCGGACTGGCCAAGATCATGATGGGCGACAACTTCTGCGAAGGGACGCTCGATGGCGGACCGGCCATGCCGCCGGCCGAATTCTACCGGCTTGCGGACCAGGACTTCACCGAGGCCATGAGCCTCGCGTCGTCCGCTGGTGCGCCCGAATGGGCCATGCGGGCCCAGGCGGGGCGGGCGCGCGCCCGTCTGATGCTGGGTGACTATGCGGGCGCCATGTCCGATGCGAAGGCGATCCAGGCCGGATACCGATTCGAAGCCGTCTACTCGCAGAACAGCGGCCGGGAGAACAACTCGGTGGCCAGCCTGACCCGAACGCTTACTCGGCGGGAGGCGGGCGTGCATCCGACCTTCTACGACGACCCGCGCTTCATCGCCGATCCGCGCACATCGTTCATCGACCGGGGACCCAACGAAACGGGCCCCGATCCGACACGGAAATACGTGGAGCAGGAGAAGTACAAGCTGCGGGACTCGCCGATCCCGATTTCAACCTGGCAGGAAGCCCGCTTGATGGAAGCGGAGGCAGAGTTGAATATTGGCAGTGCCGAACGCGCCGTGGAGCTCATCAACGAGGTGCGAGCTTTCGTCTCTCTCGATCCCTACGAGGGCGAGGTGAGCCACTCGGCGGTGATGGCGCAGATCATGTACGAGCGTTCTGCGGAGCTTTGGCTGCAGGGCCACCGTCTCAACGACCTCAGGAGAACGAACGATCCCTCGCTTGCTGGCCGCGGAGTGTGCTTCGAGATCGGCATCGACGAGTGGGAATCGAACCCGAATCTCGGAGGAAGCTGACAACCCTGTCGCACCGCGGCCGGGCTTCGGTCCGGTCGCGGTGCCGGCACCCTTGACGGCGCCGCTCGCAGGGCCCGCGCGGCATGCAACGGTCCCCGACGCAGCCCTCTGCCGGTGAAGTTCGTTCTCGCGGGCTTCGCCGGGTCGGGCAAGACGACCCTCTTCAACGCCATGACCGGGCTCGACGTTCCGGTCGGATACGGCGGCCAGGTGCGCGTCGGCACCGTGCGCGTGCCCGACCCGCGCGTCGACTTCCTCTCACGGGCATACTCGCCGAAGAAGACGACGCACGCCACGATCAACCTCAAGGACGTACCGGGCGAGTACGGTGGCAAGCCGCACGTCCTCTCGCCGGGGGCGCTGCACCAGATCCGGGACCGGGAGGCCCTGTGTCTGGTGCTGCGCGACTTCGTGAACCCCGCGCTGGACGCTGCGCCCGACCCGGTCGGGGATCTCCTGGCCTTCCACGACGAGTGCGTCCTCTCCGACCTGGGCATCGCCGAGCGCCGGCTCGACCGGGCGCGCAAGGAGCGGGCCGACGTGCGGGAGATCGGCGCGTTCGAGACCGCAGTCGCCGCGCTGGAGGCAGGCCGTGCGTTGCGGCAGGTGCCCCGTGACGAGCTGTACCGCGGCTTCCTGAAGGGCTATGGCCTGCTGACCGATCTGCCGCTGCTGGCAGGCGTCAACGTGGACGAGGACCGCGTGGGCGAGCCGCTCGATTCGGGGTTGGCGGCGGGAATCGCGGAGATGGGCGGCGCCGGCATGATCCTCTCCGCCCGCGTCGAGGCCGAAATCGCGGCGCTGGACCCGGAAGACCAGACGGAGTTCCTGGAGGACATGGGGCTCGCCGAGCCAACATTGGCCCGCTTCATCCGGGCAGCGTACTCGCTGATGGATCTGATCTCGTTCTTCACCG
Organism: Gemmatimonadota bacterium; assembly: GCA_022823145.1. Taxonomy (GTDB): domain Bacteria; phylum Gemmatimonadota; class Gemmatimonadetes; order Longimicrobiales; family Gaopeijiaceae; genus Bin94. The sequence continues at coordinate 233,724 of JAJDXS010000004.1, read as the reverse complement.
TAGGACCCGAGGACGTGCACGCCTGGACCATCCGGCGCGGCATGGTGGCGCGCAGGGCCGCTGGGCGGATCCACAGCGACATGGAGCGCGGATTCATCCGCGCCGAGATCATCCCGTATGGCGTCTTTGCCGATTTCGGAACCGAGCAGGCCGTGAAGGACGCCGGGCGGATGCGGGTGGAGGGTAAGGAATACGTGGTGGTGGACGGCGACATCATGTACGTGCGGTTCAACGTGTAGGGCGACGATTCTCCGCTCTGGCGCGCATTGACTTCGAAATCGCACTCCGCGAAAGTTGAGGTCTGTGCCGCATCGATTTCCGTGTGCGGTCTGCGCATTCCCGCGTAGCTCAGCTGGTAGAGCAGACGGCTGTTAACCGTCGGGTCGCAGGTTCGAGTCCTGCCGCGGGAGTTGTTTCCGGTGGCCCTCCGCGCCGCCGTTCCCTATTCTGACGGGTGTCCCACCGCTTCGCCGCTGCCCCGGAGGCACCCATGTCTCGTGTCCGCCCTGCCGCCCTGTTCCTGTGGGCCGCCTTCCTCGCGACCGCCACCCTCCCCAACCCCGCCCTCGCCCAGGACGAGGCCGGTTCCGACGACAGCGAATGGGATGTCACCCTCGCCCGGGGCGACACCCGCGAGATCGACTTCGAGACCGACGAGGGGACCTGGATGTCGGTGGACATCTCTTCCGACGGACGGTGGATCGTCTTCGATCTCCTCGCGCACGTGTACCGCGTCCCCGCGGAGGGCGGCCAGGCCGAGAGCCTCACGCAGGAGAGCGGCGTCGCGGTCAACTACCATCCCAGGTACTCTCCCGACGGCACGCGCATCGCCTTCATCTCGGACCGGGGCGGCCAGACGAACCTGTGGGTGATGGACGCGGACGGTTCGAACCCGCGCCAGGTGCAGTCCAGCATGGACACCCGCGTGACGATGCCCGAATGGACGGCCGACGGCGAGTACATCCTGGTGGCGCAGAGCGGCGGGATCTGGATGTACCACCAGGACGGCGGCACCGGCGTCGAGGTCGTGTCCAACGACGACGGCTCGGCGTCGTGGCCGTCGGTGTCCGAAGACGGGCGGTACGTCTTCTACCACGTGCGCACACCGGGGCAGACGGTGCCGTGGGCGGTGGACGATGTCGCAAGCGCCCTGCTGGACGACCGGCTCGTGCGCGACGCCCTGCAAGGCACCATGAACCTGCGCCGCATGGACCTGGAGACGGGCGAAGTGGTGAAGGTCACGAGCGGCGTGCCCTCGCGGCAGTATCGGCTGTCGGGCGGCGGCGGCTTCGCGGGCGAGATTTCCCCGGACGGTCGCCACGTCGCCTTCGCGCGCCGCCTCCCCGACGCCACGATCGAGTGGAAGGGGCACGAGTTCGGCCCCAGCACGGCGCTCTGGGTGCGCGACCTGGAGACGGGGTCCGAGCGGATCGTCATGGACCCGATCGCGCAGGACATGACCGAGGGGATGAAGACGATCCGCATGCTGCCCGGCTACGCGTGGGCGCCCGACGGTGCGTCGATCGTGATCGCGCAGGGAGGGAAGCTCAGGCGACTGGATGTGGCCAGCGGCGAGGTCTCGACCATTCCCTTCAACGCGCGCGTCCACAGGGTGATCTCGGAGCAGGCCTACCAGGCCTTCCGCATCGACGACGGTCCTGTCCCCATCAACTTTACACGCTGGACGACAGGCTCGCCCGATGGTGAGCGGCTCGCCTTTGTCGCCGCCGGCCGCGTCTGGGTCATGGACCTGCCCGGCGGAACGCCCCGCCGGCTCACCTCCGACCTCGAAAAGCGCTTCGAGTACTCGCCGTCCTGGTCACCCGACAGCCGGTCGATCGCCTACACGACCGTAGACGAGAACGGGACCGGCCATGTGATGACCATCGGCGCCGACGGCGGCAGCCCGCGGCAGGTCAGCGCCGAGCCCGGCGAGTACGCCCACACCCGGTGGAGCCCGGACGGCACCGAGATCCTGGCGACGCGGGGGTCGGGCGCCACGGTCCGCTACCGCTCGGTGGCGCACAACCCGTGGTACGACCTGGTGCTCTTCCCGGCTGCCGGACCGGGCGGCGGGGCCGAGACCGGCGACGAGGCAGGCATGGGGTCCGCCGGCCAGCGCGTCGTCCGTGTCCCGGGCAACACATTACCCACCCGCACCCAGTTCGTGCGGGGCGCTTTCGGCCCGGACGGGCGCATCTTCTACCGCACGATGGGCGACTCCACGCGGCTGCGTTCGGTGGCGCGCGACGGCACGGACCCGCGCACCCACCTCGTCCTCCCCTGGGCCGACGAGGTCATGATCTCTCCCGACGGGCGCCACGCCGCCTTCAACGAGGGCGACAACACGTACCTGGTCCCGGTTCCGAGCGGGGCGGCGGGGATCGGCGGCGCGGTCGCGGTCGCCAAGAAGGGCGGGAAGCTCCCCGTGCGGCAGCTGAGCCGCAGGGGCGGCATCTTCCCCGGCTGGCGCGACGCCAACACGGTCGAATTCGGGAGCGCGGCGAGCTACTACACGCACGATGTCGCGGCCGAGACCACGGACACTTTCGCGATCGCGCTCAAAGTCCCCCGCGGCTCGCTCGGCATGGGCACGGTCGCCATCACCGGCGCCCGCGTCATCACCCTCGAGAACCGGCAGGTCATCGAGAACGGCACGCTAGTCGCCACGGATGGCAGGATCACCTGCGTCGGGACAATGGCCGAATGCGACGCGGCCGGAGCCGATCACACCATCGACGGCACCGGCAAGACGGTGATCCCCGGCTTCATCGACATGCACTCGCACTTCTTCCGCGAATACCGGGGCATCATCCCGCCCAACGCCTTCGAGATGGCGGTCGCGCTGGCGTACGGCGTCACCAGCAACCTCGACAACTCGCAGTGGTCGCAGGACGTCTTCCCGGCGGCCCAGATGATCGAGGCCGGCGTGCTTGTCGGACCCCGCACCTACACCACCGGCGACCCCCTCTACCGGGGCGACGCCGTCCGCCAGAACGAACTGACCAGCTACGAGGTCGCCGAGGACAACATCGCGCGGCTCCAGTCGTGGGGCGCCGTGTCGCTCAAGCAGTACCTGCAGCCGCGCCGCGACCAGCGCCAGTGGGTGTCGGACATCGCGCGCAAGCGCGGTCTCATGGTCACGTCCGAGGGCAGTGATCTGGCCTTCAACATGGGCATGATCATGGACGGCCAGACCGCGTGGGAGCACCCGATCAGCTACGTGCCGATGTACTCCGACGCGGCGCGCTTCTTCGGGCGCGCCGAAACGGTCTATTCGCCGACGTTCGTGGTCGGCGGGCCGGGTCCGTGGAACGACGAGTGGTTCTTCCAGGAAACCGAGGTGTGGCGCGACGAGAAGCTCCGCCTGTGGATGCCGTGGAAACAGCTCGTGCCGCACTCGCGCCGCGTCTTCCAGCGCCCCTTCACCGACTACAGCTACCCGATGCTGGCGCAGATCCTTGCAGACTGGATGGCCGAGGGTGCCCATGGAGCCATTGGCGCGCACGGGCAACAGCATGGTCTGGCGTCCCACTGGGAGGTGTGGATCGCGGAATCCGCGATGGGGCCGATGGGAGCGCTGGAGCTTGCGAGCGTCGAAGGGGCCTACTTCCTCGGCGCCTCGGAGGACCTGGGCACGCTCACGCCCGGCAAGCTCGCCGACCTGATGATCCTCAACTCCAATCCCCTCGACAACATCCGCAATACGACCGACATCATGCTTGTCATGAAAGGCGGCATCGTCTACGACGGAATGACCCTCGACGAACTCTGGCCCACCGAGCGGCCCTACGGCGCGCGCCCGTGGATCCACGAGGAGGTCTGGAGGTCCGGCCCGCGGCCCGTGAACCGCTAGCACCCCACGCGAGCGCTGAAACGAATGCCCTGCCTTGGGAGGCTGTGGATGAAAGAGCGACGAGACCGTGCACTGCCGGCAGTGCTGATCCTGGCGGTGGCCTGCGGCGGGTGCGGTGAGAGAGATGGTCGCGACGCGAACCCGCCCACCGAGGCCGCGCCTGGCGTCCCCACTCTCCAATCCGGGTCCGGCCGGTTCACATTCCACGACGCCCGCGGCAATGCCGACCGCCCGATCACCGTGCGGTACCACCTCCCCGACGGCTACACCCCCGAGACACCCATCGTCTTCGTGATGCACGGCGCGTCCAGGACCGGCCAGCGGTACTTCGACGACTGGGAGGAGCACGCCATCGCCCACGGGTTCCTGCTCGTCGTGCCCGAGTTCGACGCCGACAACTACCCAGGCAGCCAGTGGTACAACCTGGGCAACGTGTTTTCGGACTCTGACTCCGACGCGCTCGACGCCAACGCCGGCTCGGGCGCGGCAGCCAACGCCACCCACAATCCCGAGTCCGCCTGGAGCTTCACTGCCGTCGAGCACCTCTTCGACGCCGTCCGCGCCGCCATCGGCAGCTCCCGCACGACCTTCCGCATCTTCGGCCACTCCGCCGGCAGCCAGTTCGTGCACCGCCTCCTGATGACCCGTCCGAACGCGCCGGTGGAACGGGCCGTCGCTGCCAACGCCGGATGGTACACCCTGCCCGACGACGACACGGCATGGCCCTACGGCCTGGGCGGCTCGGGTTTCGAGGTCGCCGGGCTCGCCGGGCTCCTGCAGCTCCCCGTCACGGTCCTGCTGGGCGACGCCGACACCGTGACCACCGCCGGCAACCTGCGCAGGACTCCCGAGGCGATGCTGCAGGGGCCGCACCGCTTCACCCGCGGCCATACATTCCATGCCACCGCCCGGTCGGCAGCCGAGTCACTCGGCGTCCCCTTCGGCTGGGCCCTCGACACCGTCCCCGGCGCCGGCCACAGCAATGCGCTCATGGCCCCGCGCGCCGCCGAAATCCTCGCACGCTGACATACTCCCGCCGACCTCAACACACCGACAGGCACGCAACCCCGCTCATGCGCAACACCGGAAACACACCATGATTCGCAAGCCGACCATCGCCTCTCTCGCCGCCCTCACCGCCCTCGCCGCCCTCGTGTGGGCCGCTCCGCCGCTCGCCGCCCAGTCCGGCTCCTTCGGCAATTCCGTGATCATCGACGGCAACGAACTCCTCATCGCCGAGCCCACGACCAGCTTCCGCCCCGGATCCGTGTACATCTACGCGAATGCTGGCGGCGGGTGGCGCGAGTCCACTGTGCTCCGCGCGCCCGATTCCGAGCGCGCCGACGGATTCGGCACCATGCTCGCCAGGACGGGCAACACCCTCTTCGTCGGCCAACGCGGCGGTCCGATCCACGTCTTCGAGCGCACGGACGGCGGCCCGTGGGCGGTCACCGGCACGATCGAGGGAGACGACATCGCCGGCGCATCCCCATCGTGCCGCTACGACGGCTACTGCGGCAACGACTTCGGCGTGACCATCGCTGCGCACGAGGATTGGCTGTTCGTGGGCGCGCCCGGAGCCGCTCCCGCCCCCCGCCGCCGCGGCGGCGATCAAGAGGCCGAGCCACAGGGGGCCGTCTACACCTACCAGCGCAGCGCCGACGGGCAGTGGACCCGGCGCGGGCAGCTTCAACCCGCGGACGGGGAAGAAGGAGACCGTTTCGGCGCCGCGGTCCTGTTCACCCCCCACGGCGCCCTGATCGGCGCTCCCCAGTGGAACGCGGGCGGCGACGACGGCGAACGAGCTGGCCGCGTCTATCATTACCGCATGGTCGACGGGGGTTGGGAGCAGGGCGGCGTCCTCGAATCGGCCGCCGAATCGAATGCCAACTTCGGGTCGGCCCTGGCGGCTGCGGGGGATGGGGTCCTGATCGGGGCGCCGGGAACGGACGACAGCCGCGGCGCCGTCTACACGCAGTCATGGAGCGCCGACCTCGCCCGGTGGGTCCCCGGCGAGGGACGGCTCACCTTCTCGGGCGGCGAGAGCGGTGACCGCTTCGGCGAGGCCGTGGCCTTCGCCGGCGACGACGTCTGGGTGGGCGCCCCCACCACGCGCGGCTACGAACTCGGCTCGGCCTTCGTATTCGAGGCCGCGGCAGACGGATCGCTGCCCGCCGAGGCGCGCCGCATCCAGCTTCCCGAGGAGGAGACGGTCGAGAGCGACCGGTTCGGCGGCCTGATCGTCGCCGGCGCGGGTGTGGTGGCGGTCGGCGCGCCAGGGATGCACCACCAGGCCGGCTCGGTCCACGTCTTCGAACGCGGTAACGGCGGCTGGGGGGACGGCGAGATGCTGGTGAGCGCACCCGACATGCTCGCAGCCCTTGTGGGCGAGGAACGCCGCTGCCTCGAGGGGAAGGTAGGCCCCTTCGATTGCGACGAGGTCGAGCTGCTGGCATATGTACCGCCCTCGCTCCTGCGGGCCGAGGAGCGTGCCCGCGGCGTGCGCGCCAACGACAACTGGGGCTGGACCGACCCCATGACCGGGCGCGAATACGCGCTGGTCGGCCGCAACGACGGCACATCGTTCGTCGACATCACCGATCCCACCAACCCCATGCTGGTCGGCGACCTGCCCAAGCCGTGGGGCACGCCGCCGTCCCAGCTCTGGCGCGACATCAAGACGTACAAGGACCACGCCTTTGTCGTCGCCGACGGCGCGGGCGAGCACGGCATGCAGGTCTTCGATCTCACCCGCCTCCGCGACATCTCCGTCGACGAGATGCCCGCGCTCTTCGAGCCTGACTTCCATTACACCCGCATCGGCAGCTCGCACAACATCGCGATCAACGAGGAGACCGGGATCGCGTACACCATCGGGGGCGGAGGCGCAGGCGACACCTGCGGCGGCGGCCTCCACATGATCGACATCGACGATCCCAAGAACCCCGAGTTCGTCGGCTGCGCCCCCACCGGCGGCACCCACGACACCCAGTGCGTCATCTACCAGGGCCCCGACGAGGACTACCAGGGGCGGGAACTGTGCTTCAATTCGAACGGCCGCACCTTCCAGATCCAGGACGTCACAGACAAGGACAATCCGGTCGTCGTCGCGGCCCCGTCCTCGCCCAACCCGGCGTATATCCATCAGGGCTGGCTCACCGAAGACCACCGCTACTTCTACCAGGACGACGAGTCGGATGTCATCGCCGGAAACGTCGAGACCACCCGCACCCTGATCTGGGACGTCAGCGACCTCGAGGACCCCGTGCTGGTCAGGGAATTCATGGGCTCGATGCCCGCGAGCGCCCACAACCTCTACATCCGCGACGACCTGATGTACCAGGCCAACTACCTCTACGGCCTGCACGTTCTCGACGTCTCCGATCCGGAGAACCCGCGCGAGGTCGGGTATTTCGACACGGCGCCCTACAAGGAAGGGCCCGGGTTCGGCGGCGCGTGGAGCAACTACCCGTTCTTCCCGAGCGGTACGGTGATCGTGACCAGCATGCAGGAGGGACTGTTCATCCTGAAGAAGAGGGTCCGGCCTGTGAGCTGAGGGCATTGCACCGCCCGTTCCGGAATCCGTCCGCCCACTCTTGTCCTGAAGTGGCGGACGGATCCCCTCTCCGCCCGGTCGCTCGGTCTCTTCTTCTACCGCCCCGGTCCGAGCAGGACCGCGTTCATAAACAGCAGTTGCGTCGCCTCGGCGTACGCCCGGTAGTTGGGGTCCTCAGCGAACGCCACCAGCTGGCCGCGGCCAACGGGCTGGTGGATCAGAAAGGCCTTGTTGGCCAGCTGAGGCCGCGACTCCTCCCACACGATCCCGCCGAGAACGAGATTCTCGAGGTCGGCGTAGCGGCCGACGTTGGTACCGTCGTCGAGGGTGATCGGGCGGAATACGCGTGAGCCTTCGACCAGAACGCCGATCTCGCCGTCGGTGCCCGCCGAGAGCCAGTGCTCGGTGTCGAGCACGGTGCGCAGGATGGCACCCGGCACACCCTCCGGCGACTCATCCTCGGGAGAGATCGCGTCCAGGTACTCGATGGGCTGGTCCGGGGTGCCGGGATCGGGCGGATCATCGCCTTCGGCCCGCCCACCGCGGCGCTCCGACTCGGTGGCGAGGAGCCCTGCCCGCGAGGCCCAGCGCGACGACTCGGCCATCGTGATCACGGTGCCACCGTCCCGCATCCAGGTCCGCAGACGATCCAGGAGCCCGTCCCCGACCGCGCTGCCGTAGTTGCCACTCGGAAAGACGACCACGTCGTAGTCGTCCAGGCGCGCGCGACCCAGGCTCGATGCACGCACAGCCGTCGTGCGCTGCCCGTAGCGCCGCTCGAGGACGTAACGAGCCCAGCCCACGGAATAGCTCTGACCCGGGGCGTCGTAGACGAGGATCACCCGGGGCTCGCGCAGCCCCCTCACCCGTCCGCTACCCAGCGACATTCCCTCGCGCACGTAGGCGTCATCGATCGCCACGACCTCGGCCCTGTGCCGAGCCGCGATCTCCGCCAGACGCTGCCGCAGGTCCGGCCCGTTCTCGGCTGCGCGCACGATCGCCGTACCGGTCCCGTACCGTCGACCGTCCAGCGTGAACTCCGCGCCCGCGGCCCGGACGCGGATGCCCTCCCGCAGCGCCTCGACAACCGCCGCGGCCGCATTCGTGCCCCAGGGGATGAGGTAGCCGACGAGGGCCTCGGGCAGCGCCGGCGGCGCCTCCAGAGTAGCCACGCCGGTCACCGGTTGACCGCGTGCCCCGGTCGCGTCGGTCTCGATCGCCTCCACGTCCCAGAGCAGCGACTGGCTCCAGGCCGTCAGATCGTAGATTTCGTCCGACTGGCGGTTCGCACGGCGCTCGATCTGCCGTCGCACGAAGTCCTCCGCCATGGGCACGTTGGCGTCGAGCAGATTGTGGATGAACGCGTGCCTGGGCTGGTCCAGCGGCACGATGAAGCTCGAGCCGGCGGACAGGGTGCGGCCGTCGGCCGTCACAGGACCCGAGGCGCGGTACACCTCGACGCCGTTTTCCACCAGCATCATGGCGAGACGCTCCGCCATGCCCGGGTCGTGCGCCGAGTGGAGCACGATCTCCGCCGGGCCGCTTTGCCCCGCGGCCACGCCGTCACGCTGGAAGGCGAGGTAATCGCGGAGGATCCTCTCGCGGTTCCGGGCGGCGGTCACCGCTGTCTCGATCGCCGCCGTGAAATGGTGCAGCACGCCGTCGCCGTAGGTGAGCAGGTCGCCGTCCGACTGCTGCAGCCTCAGCGCGCGCGCACTCGCCTGCTCGTAGGTCATGCCGAGTGCGCCATACCCCATTGGCCACATGTCGACGTAGCCGGGATAGAAGAGGTCGTAGACCTCGCGGTTGAAGTACGCGAAGCCGCGTTCGTCGAAGCGCGCCGCGATCGCCGACCCGAATACGTCCATCAGCGCGATCTGCCGCTCCCCGTACCAGGGGTTGGAGGGCGGTGCGGTAGGCGGAAAGAAGTAGGTCGCGTCCCCACCCATCTCGTGCAGGTCCGCGACGATCTGCGGCCGGAACTCGAGGAGCACGTCCACCTTCCCCCGTGTCTCGGGCTGGCTCTGAATGAACAGGTCCCGGTTCAGGTCGAACAGGTAGTGGTTGCCCCGTCCGCCCGGCCACGGTTCGTCGTGTTCCGCCGACATCGCCTCCTCGTTCGGCCAACGGGCCTGCGCGACCTGGTTCTGGTACACGAAGCGGTTACGTCCGTCGGGGTTCTCGAGGGGGTCGATGAGGACCAGCGACTCCGACAGGATCAGGTCGACGTCCGCGTCGCCGGTCGCCGCGAGCAGATGATAGGCCTCCGCCATGGCCGCGCCGGCTGGACTGATCTCGTTGCCGTGGATCGAGTGCATGAGCGCGGTTACGACGGGGAGGTCGCTCAGCAGCGCCTCCGCCTCGTCGTCGGACAACCCGCGCGGGTCGGCGAGACGCGCGAGATCCGCCTTGACGTCGTCCAGCCTCGCCATGCGCTCCGGCGAACCGATGACGAGGACGACGAGTGGGCGGCCCTCCCAGCTCTCCGCGTACCGGATGAGGCGGGTGCGCTCCGGCGCGGCGGCGGCCAGCGCCTCGATGTACCGGATCACATCGTCGGGCGGAGTGATGACCTCCCCGAAGTCATGACCCGCCACCTCCTCCAGCGTGGGAATGTCGGGGTCGTAGCGGGTGCCCGGCGCGAGTTCCCGCACCTGGGGGGACACCTGGATGACTGTGGCGAGTGCGAGCGCAGATAGCACGGGGACCTCTTCCGGTCGGAGGATGGGACGAACGGTGGCTTTACTATTGCACGATCCACGCGAGGGTGCACCCGGCCGGTGAGATCCCGAACTGTATCGCCGGTCGGCGCCCGAGCTTCTCCGAATGGGGCTGATTCTGCCCGGCTGACCACCCGCGCTACACCGTCCCTTTCAGCACCTCGACGAACTCGTCGACCTCATCCAGGGTATTGTAGAAGTGCGGACTTGCGCGCACCACCCCGGGGCGGTTGTCGACGATGATCCCGCGCCCGGCGAGATGCGCAACCGCATCGCCGGGCTTCCGGTGCCGCACCAACACGATCGCCGAGCGCGTCTCCTGCCGGTCGCTCACACGAAGCGAAAACCCCGCGGCGCTACACCCCTCCACCAGCCGCTCCGTGAGAGCCACGTTCTGCGCGCGAATCGCCGCCATCCCGACTTCCTCTACGATCTCCTGTCCGCCCAGCGCGGTGTGCACGGTGGCGAGCGCGGGAGTGCCCAGTTCGAAGCGCCGCGCGTCCTGGTGGTAGCGGAAATCACCGGGATTGAACTGGAACTGATCCTCGGTGGCGAACCAGCTGGTTATGGTGGGTTCGAGTTGTGGAATGAGCGCGTCGCGGACGTAGAGATAGGCCAGGCCGGGCCCTCCGCAAAGCCACTTGAGCGGCCCCGAGGTATAGAAGTCGACTCCTGCCGCGGGAAGGTCGATCGGCACCTGACCGCCTCCCTGGTAGCCGTCGATCAGGCTGTAAGCGCCAGCGCCCCGCGCGATGTCGGCGATGGCCTCCAGATCCTGGATCGCCCCGGTCGTGAAGAAGACGTGGCTGGTCGCGACCGCCAGCGTCCGTTCGTTAACCGCTTCCGCGAACTGCTGCGGGTCGATGTGGATGCCGTCGGCGCTCCTCAGCACGACCATCTCGGCATCGGGCCGTACCTTCCACTGGTACAGCAGCGTGGGGAAGTCCAACTCGGTCGTGACGATGCGGTTGCGCTTGCCCCAGTCCAGGCTGGACGAAACCGCCGCCAGGCACGCGGAAGTCGAGGGCATGAGCGCGAAGGTCCCGGATGGCGCACCGAACAGCGCCTCCATGCGGCCGCGCAGTTCGCCCAGCGCGCTCCACCAGTGTTCGTACCAGGCCGAGGCCCCGAAATCATGCCACTTGGCAACGAAGTCCCCGAGTCGGTCCTCCGACCGCTTCGAGAGTGCTCCCAGCGAACACGAATTGAGATAGTTGCGGCGCGCGAGGATCGGGAACTCGTCGCGGATCCGGTCGAGGTTCATTGCAGGAGGTGGTATTGGACGTGTCGTGGGGGCGTGGCCGGCAGCGGAAGGATAGCACTCACGCCCTCGTGGCGCCCGCTTTCGCGGGACTCGCCCATCCGAACATCAATCTGTCCCATCGAGCCATGGGCTTCGTTCGGCCTGGATGCGATCTTCCTTCCCGCCCTTGCCAGCGAGGGGTGTCGGAGATTACAAATGATAACAATCGGTTGGAGAGAGGAGTAGCGGGCGTGCCTACGACCGAGTGGATCGGATTCGCCGCCGAGATGGTGGTGCTGACCGGCGGCTTGACCGCGATCAGCGTATGGATGAGCAAGCGATTCGACGACATTCAGCGCTCCATGGACCGGCGCTTCGGTGAAGTGCGGGACGAGATCAGGCAAGTGCGCGGTGAGATGCGCTCCGAAATCGGACTGGTGCGCGGTGAGATGCGCTCCGAAATCGGGCTGGTGCGCGATGAGAGCCGGGAAGCACACGCCGCCATCGGGCAGAACATTCGGGACGTCGAACGGCGGATCGGATACCGCTTCGATGACGTCGGGAAGCGCTTCGATGACGTGGGAACACGCTTCGATGACATGGGGAAGCGCTTCGACGACGTGAAGGAAGTCATGTCGGCGCGCGTCGCAGATGTCAGAGACGTGACAGCCGGCCGGATCGATGACCTCAAGGATGTCACGGCAAGCCGGATCGACGACCTGAAAAAGCTGCTGGCCAACTGATCCCGGGCCCTCGGACCTTCAGTCCACTTCGCGAACCCGCAGGCGGACGACGTATTGATCTCCGGAATCGTCATGGGTGACCCCGGTAATGGTGCCATGTCCGAAGACCGGCGAGGGTGTTGACGCCAGCGCCACGGTAATCCCCACCTGCCCCAGGTGGTGGCCCCTTTCGTCGAACATCTCCCACATGCCCCATCTCTGCCGCGCATATGGATTCCATACCCACACCCTTCCGTCCCCGGCGACCCGCAAGAGTCTCAGGACGGCCTTGTACCGCGGAAGCGAGCTTGAGGGCAGATCCCACGCCGCAGCCAGGCTGTCTCGTTCCCGGCCCTCCAGCAGAGGCGTCGGGCGCCGCAGCTCCACGGCCAGGGTCGTGTCCCTCCGGTGCGTGACCTTGAAGAACAGGAACCGGTTTGTGTTGCCGTGCCATACGCTTCCGTCCGGGTCCACGGACCAGAGGGGCCTCCAGTTGGTGGGGATCGAATCGAAATCCGGCCCTCGTTCCGGCAGGTCGATCGTGTCCACCGGTGCCAGGGTGAAGTCAGTGAGGACCCGGTGCCTTACCACACGCCGGGCCCACGAGGGAGAATCCCAATCCCGCTCGTAGAGGAACCCCAGCGTGTCCGTCTCGGCCCGCCAGACAGAGGCCATGTTCCGCGTGCTCCCGTTGTGCACGGAAGTTGAAAGGACTTCGCCCAGCGAGTTGAAGGCGGTGATTCTTCGAGCACCAACATCCATGGCGAGGAGCGCCCCGGAACGATGCCAAACCACACCCCCCAGCTCCTGGAACTTCCCGGGGCCGTCTCCGTCGCGCCCCAAACGTCGGAGGAAGGTCCCGTCCGAATCGAACACCCGGATTTCCTGACTCGCCCGGTCCGCGACGTAGGTCCGACCCGATCCGTCCACTGCCAGACCGACAATGTCACCGAATACTCCCGGGCCTGGTGCAGTCACCGCACCGGGCCGTTTGTCACCTGCTGGAGGATCACCGAATGGCGCCTGTCCCAACCGCAGCTCTTCGACCAGGACGAAGTCCGGTTCCTGCCTGGTCCTCATCAGATCCCGGTTGTAGACGCGAACCATCCCGGTGGAGAGCGTGTCGACCCAGACGTCGTAGTCGCGCTCGAACGCATCGCACGTGGCCGAGAACCCCAGGGCGACAATCCAGGACGCGAGCACCAGACTGAACGGCGCCCGATCTGAAGAGCGAATGCGCACAGTCTTTCCTTGGGGCTGAAGTTGGCCGGCCTTCGGGGTCGCTGAAGATGGCGTTCCATGGCTCATACAGCGAACAATGGTAGCATGATCCTCGACACCGAACGCGCACTCACGGAGGCCCACGCGATGGGCCTGGAATGGGTGGGCGTCGCTACCCTGTGGCGCAGCGGCCACATGGACCACTTCCGGCGCTGGATCGCCGCCGGCCTTCACGGGGAGATGGCCTATCTGGCCCGCTCCGACGCCGTGCGGCGCCGAGCTGACCTCGACCGCACGCTGTCCGGCTTCCGGAGCGCGCTCGTCGCCGCGCAGTCGTACGCCGACGACGAGCCCGCCACCTCGCCCGGCGACCCGTCCCGCGCCATCGTCGCGCGATACGCCCGCGGCCGCGACTACCACCGCGTCCTGCACGACCGGCTCGAGGACCTCGCGCGCCGCCTGGAGGATCTCGCCGGGCGACCCTTCCGACGCCGCGCCTACGTCGACACGGGACCGCTTCTCGAACGGGAGGTGGCCATGCGTGCGGGGCTGGGCTGGTTCGGCAAGAACACCATGCTCATCCACCCGCGCCGGGGCTCGTACTTCTTTCTGGGCGTGCTGCTCACCGATCTCCCGTTGACGCCCTCGAACCCCTTCGACGAAGACCACTGCGGCACATGCCGGCGCTGCCTCGACGCTTGCCCCACGGGTGCGCTGCTGGGCCGCGACGACAACGGCGCCCCGGTCATGGACGCGACGCGGTGCATCTCGTACCTGACCATCGAGCTGAAGGGGCCGATTCCGCACGAACTGCGTTCCGCCATCGGCAACCGGGTCTTCGGGTGCGACATCTGCCAGGAGGTGTGCCCCTGGAACGAGCGGTTTTCCACGCCGACGGCCGAACCCGCCTACTCCCCCCGCTCCGATCTGGACGGCGTGTCGCTGATCGACCTGGCGACGCGGCTTCTCGAAATGTCCGGCAAGGGCTTCCTGCGCGAGTTCCGCGACTCTCCGGTTGTGCGCGCGCGCCGCAACGGTCTGCTGCGCAACGTCTGCGTGGCCCTGGGCAACTGGGGGTCGCCGGAAGCGCTTCCTGTGCTGGAACGCGCCGCGCACGACCGGTCGGAGCTGGTGAGGGAGCACGCGGCCTGGGCGCTGGAACGCCTGGGGCGACCTGATCACGACAAGTCGCCTTGAATATGCTCGACAGGTACCTGCACCTTTTCTGTGGCTGGCCGCGGCCCGTCCTCGGCGCGCGCTCCCCCCGCCGAACTCCTGGTATCCGGTCAAAGGCAGAGTAACATGATGAACCGAATGCACGGCACCGCAGCGGCTTTCCTGGTATTTGCCGTTGTCCTCCCCGCCACCGCCTCCGCCCAGCACTTCGACCTGCTCATCCGTGGCGGCATGGTGCTTGACGGCTCCGGCAGCCCCGCCCTCAACGCCGACATCGGCATCGTCGACGACCGGATCGTCTCGATCGGCAGGCTCTCCGACGCCACCGCCACGCGCGTCATCGACGCCGCCGGCAAGTACGTCGTGCCCGGCTTCATCGACATGCACTCGCACGCCGACCGCGCCTTCGCGTCGGACAACATCGAGGGGCGGCGCGCGCACAACCTGGTCATGCAGGGCATCACCACCTCGGTATTCGGTCCCGACGGTCGCAATCCCGTGTGGCCGATCCCGGACGAGATGGAGGCGTACCGGACGCCGGGCGTGGCCACGAACGTGGTGCCGATGGTGGGTCACGGTACCGTGCGGGGGTTGGTGATGGGGGATGACTACGAACGTCCCGCGACGGCGGACGAGATTGCGCGGATGGCAGAACTGGTGCGCGGCGCGATGGAAGCGGGAGCATGGGGTCTCGGCGCCGGTCCCGAGTACCGGCCGGGCCGCTTCAGCACGACGGAAGAGCTGATCGCGCTGGCCAGGGAGGTCGCGCCCTACGACGGGTTCTACTACTCCCACCAGCGCAGCCAGTCCCCGCTGCCGCTCTGGCAGATCCCGTCGATCGTCGACGGCCAGCCGCTCACCGGCACGGACGGCATGCGCGAGACGATCGAGATCGGCCGCGCGGCGGGGATCCGCGTGGTGGGAACGCACATCAAGGCGAAGGGCACCGACACCTGGGGGCACTCGCAGACCGACATCCTCATGATCGAAGCCGCACGGCGCGACGGGGTGGATGTCTACCTCGACCAGTACCCGTACGAGACCTTCGGCGGCGGCCCCGTCGACGTTCTGCCCGACTGGGGCTACGCGCCGCCGGGGACCGACCGCTCCGGGGGACTGGATTCACCGCTGTGGCGCGACACGGAGCTGATGAGCGACCCGAAGGGCAACCTGCGCGCAAACCTGGCGGATCCGTCCGCCGCGGCGGCGCTGGAGCGCGATGCGGAGTACATTCTGCGCCTGCAGGGCGGCGCGGACAGGCACATCGTCGTCTCCGCCCCCGACTTTCCCGAGACGGTGGGACGGTACCTCTCGGACATCGCGGCCGAAGCGGGGCGGTCGCCCTTTGAACAACTCGTTCACTTCGCCCTGGAATCGACCGAACTCGGGCCCGCCGGCGTGCGCTTCCGACCTGTCGGCGGCCACCGGTTCGACGTTGAGAACTACATGCGGCAGGAGTACACGGCTACGTCCACCGACGGCTCCGTCCTGCTCTGGACGCGACCGGGCCAGCACCCAAGGTCATACGGGGCGTTCGCGCGGAAGATCTCGCACTACGTCAAGGAACGCGGCGTCATCACGCTGCCCTTCGCGATCCGCTCGTCGACCGGGCTGGCCGCACAGATCATCGGGTTGAAGGACCGCGGCCTGCTCCGCGAGGGCTACAAGGCGGACATCGTCGTCTTCGACTACGACGACATCAGTTCTCCCGCCACCATCATGGAACCCGACCTCTATCCCACGGGTATCGAGCATGTGCTGGTGAACGGCCAATTCACGGTGGACGCCGGCCAGTCTACCGGCGCGCTGCCCGGGGAGGTCCTCGACCGGCGCGAAAGGGACGCTCGAGCGAGGGGAGTCAGCCAATGATGTTGCCAGTCAGAATCACCTTGCCAAGGCGGATCGTGATCGTGGGGTCGGTGACTTTCGCCGCTCTGGCACCGACGGAGCGCGGGACCGCTCAGCGTGGATCGAGCGCCCCCGGAGGCGAGTTCTTTGGCTACCTCGACCTCGCGGTTCCCGTCGGCGCCTTCCAGGACTACGTGGACCTGGGCGGAGGAGCCGGATTCGGTGGTGTGCTCCTGGGTGGCGACGGGCTTGTGGGCGTGCGGGCGGAAGGGCATTTCATCATCTACGGAGCCGAGAGCCGGCGCGTGCCGCTCAGCCCGACGGTGCCCTTTGTGGATGTGGATGTGCAGACCACGAACAGCATATTCTCCGCGGGAATGGGACCCCAGATCTATCTGGGGCGCGGGCCGATCAGGCCGTATGTGTACGGCACCGCGGGCTTCGCCTACTTCGTGACTTCCACAAGCGTGAACGGGAGCCACGGGGATGAGCCCATCGCCTCCACCACCAACTTCGACGACTTTCGATGGGCGTTTACCGGCGGCGGCGGATTGTCGATCCGGGTCCGTGGAGGCGAGAACCCGCTCTCGCTGGACCTGTCCGCCTCATATCAGCGCAATGGGCTGACCGAATACCTCGCTGACGGCGCGGCCAACCTTCGCCGATTGGGCCGTGGCGAGTGGGTGGCCGACCCCATCGTCAGCGACGCCAACCTCATGACCTACCGGATCGGGGTATCGGTGGGCATGGGCTGAAGAATGGGCTGCGCGAGCCCGGCACTCGGGCCCGCGCAGCCCCTCCTCGCCTGTCCGGCTTCGTCCAGACCTGGCCTTCGCGGCTCCTAGCCGCCCGTGGCCAGACGCTGAACCGCGTCCACGAGCCTGCCTGCCTTGTCCGGATCGGACGCTCCCCCCGCCTGCCCGCCGAGCTCCGCCGCCAGCGAGCGCAGGGCCTCTGTGCGGGCGCTGCCCGACATGCCCTCGGCCCTGGCCAGTGCGTCTCGCGCCGACGCGATCTGCGGCGCCGTCATCCCGTGCCAGCGCTCCAGCTGGTCGAGGTAGGCGCGCGCCAGCGCGAACGTGGCGGGCCACTCGAAGATCGGCTGGCCCTGTGAATTGAGCTGGGTCAGCACCACCGAATTCGCCGCGTCGATTTCGTTCTGGGTGAGCGACTCGTTGGGCACGAGTTCGAAGATGTCGAGGCCGCGTGAAATCTCGGAATTGACGATCACCCCGTTGTACCAGTAGACCGACCAGCTGCCACCCGGCCCCTGTCTTGTGCCGTCCGAGGGGCCACGATCGTGAAAGCCGATCTCGACCGGGTTGGCCGGGTCGGTCCAGTCGATCAGCGAGATCCCGCCCTGATACCAGCCCTGGATCATGATGTCGCGCCCCGGAATCGGGATCAGCGATCCGTTGTGGGCGACACAGTTTTCCAGCGAACTCTGCGGCGCCGGCAGCTTGTAGTAGGCCTGGAAGATCATGTCGCCGTCTACGATCCTGAAGGTCGCGTTGGCGCCCCACTCCTTCGGGTCGGACGCGCGGCACTTGGGCGCTCCGCCCCCGCCCCACTCGTCGGTGAACATGACCGTGGTGCCGTCGTTGTTGAATGTGGCGGAATGCCACAGGGAGAAGTTCGAGTCGGCGACGGCCGCCAGGCGCCTCGGATTCACCGGGTCTGTGATGTCGAGCAGCAGGCCGTACCCGCCGCAGGCGCCGCCCGCGAGACCGATCGCGGGGTAGACGGTGATATCGTGGCACTGGGTCGGCCCGGGCCGCGGCTCGTCGGCCTGTTGTGCAGCCTGCTCGGCCTGGAGCCGGCCCTCTTCGTCCAGAGCGGCCTGGAGCGCGGCTCGGTCGGCAGCGGTGGGTTCGCCGGTGCCTCCGCGGGCGGCGACGACACTGTCCAGCATGGGTCTGGCCATACGGTCCGGCAGCACCCGGGGCTGGCCGCGGCGGTAACCGATGATGTCGCCTCTTGCCCGCGCGGCGTCGAGCTCTTCGTAGTCCGCCGGCGACAAGCCGTGTCTGGGCGGCGCAACCAGGTCCTGGAAGATCCGCGGTGAACTCGCGATTTGGGCAGACTGCGGGTCGTCCAGTGGTACGCGGATCACTTCGATCCGGAAGAGGGCCGAATTGGGGTCTTCGTCGGGCGAAAGGCCCGAGCATCCGGCGAGCTCCTCGGGCGGACGCACCCCTGCTGAGCCGGACACGTAGATGTAGACGTTGTCGTCGTCACCGGGGTGCTTGAGAACCGTGTGGGTGTGCGAGCCCCTGCAGGTCTGCACGTTGGCCACGTACTCCGGATTCGCGATGTCGGAGATGTCGAAGATGCGGATTCCGCGCAGCCGGTCATGGCTCACCGCCTCCGGGATTCCCTCACCACCGCAGTCCAGCCTTCCCCCGAGCCCCTCACCGGAAACGAACATCAGGTGGTTGTAGACGGACACGTCGCTCTGGGAGGCCGGACAGAGGTAGGTGATCACCGACACCGGATTGCGCGGGTCGGAGATGTCCCAGACCTGGATTCCGTCGTAGTTGCCCTGAATGGCGTAGTCGCCGGTGAAGGCCAGGTCCGAGTTGGTCGAGCCGACGAATGGGGGCTCCGGGGGCGTGGTCGACAGCATGCGCATGTTCCAGATAGCCTCTTCCGCGTCGAAGAGGCCGGGCCGGAGCCCCACGCGGGGATCGGGATCGGGCGCGTTGACCATCAGGCCGGCGGGATTCGCGAAGGTGGCTTGTGCGGCCTCCTCCTGCGAGGGCGCGGCTGTTGCGCGTGGCATGGGTTGGGAAGCGCACCCCGCGAGCATGGCCGGAAGGGCCGCCAGGGAAAGGAGCGCCGCAAGGCGAAGGAAAGTTGGCGAACGGTCGTTCGTGGCATCGATCGGCGTCATTTGACTTCTTCCTGGAACAGTGTGGGATGCCGTCGGAATATCTGCTGTCAGCCGTTGGACCCACCCGGGGTCATCGCCTCCAGCATCGATTCCATGCGTCTTATCTCGGAGGTCTGGTCGGCCTGAATATCTGAAGCGAGCCTGAAGACCAGGTCGTCACCCTGGGCGGCCCCATCGGTGGCGAACAGGTCGTCCACCATGGTCACCGCTCCCTGGTGGTGCTGGATCATGTACACGAGGAAGAGTCGGTCGAAGTCGGGTCCGCGCGCGTTGCGCAGATTGTCCACCTGCTCCGGGGACAGCATTCCGGGCATGTGGTGCGCGTGTTCGGGTCCGTGGATCATCAGTTCGCCATCGGCGATGTGGACTTCGGGGACCTCGAGGCCGCGATCTCGCAACCATCGCTGCATCAGGTCGATTTCGTCCTGCTGTGAACTGATGATACGCTCGCACATCGTCTGCATGTTGCCGCTGGCGTCGTTTCCGGGCGCGAAACTGCACATCAGCAGCGCCTGGGCGTGGTGCCCGATCATCCCGGTCATGAAGTGGACGTCGCCTTCGTGATAGTTCCGCAACACCTCTTCGGCACGCTGCTGATAGATCGCCTCGAGTTCCGCGATCCTGGCGGCGTCGGGACGGGTCGGGGGAGGGTCCGGCTCGGCAGCAATGGTGGCCGTTGCTGCCTCACCGGCCGGCGTCGGGGATGCGGGTGAGGCGCCCGGTCCAGTGGCACACGCCTGCAGGGAACCCGCCAGGATCAAGGCGATGAGGAGCGACCAGGGCCGGCCGGGGTGGGCGACCAGTTGGGCATCCTGTCTGCTGTTCACGTGCTCCATACTCCTATCCGGCGTCGGCCAGCCGCTGAACCGCGTCAATCAGTTTCGCAACCCTGGCGGGGTCGCTCGCGTCCGAAGCCTGCCCGTTGAGCGTTGCGACAAGCGAACGCAGGGCGTCACGCCGTGCTGACCCCGATGCGTTTTCGGCGGCAGCCAGCTCCGCGCGGGCCGAAGCGATCTGTGGGGCGGTCATGCCGTGCCAGCGCTCCAGCTGGTCAAGGTAGGCCCTGGCCAGCGCAAAGGTCGCCGGCCATTCGAAGATGGGCTGGCCCTGCGAGTTGAGCTGGGTAAGCACCACCGAGTTCGCCGCGTCGATTTCGTTTTGCGTGAGGACATCGCTGGGCACGAGTTCGAAGATGTCCATGCCGCGTGCGATTTCGGAGTTTACGATGACCCCATTGTACCAGTAGACGGACCAGCTGCCGCCGGGCCCCTGGCTGGTGGCGTTGGACGGGCCACGGTCGTGGAACCCGATCTCCACCGGATTGGCGGGATCGGTCCAGTCAATCAGCGAGATACCGCCCTGGTACCAGCCCTGGATCATGATGTCGCGGCCAGGGATCGGAATGAGCGAGCCGTTGTGGGCGACACAGTTTTCCAGCGAGGTCTGAGGCGCAGGCAACTTGTAGTAGCTCTGGAAGACCATCTCGCCGTCTTCGATGGTGAAGATCGCGTTGGCGCCCCACTCCACCGGGTCGTCGGCTCGACACTTCGGCGCGCCACCACCGCCCCATTCGTCGGTGAACAGGATCGCGGTACCGTCGTTGTTGAAGGTAGCCGAGTGCCATATTGCGAAGTTGGAGTCGGCCACCGCCTGGAGACGCGTCGGGTTGGCGGGGTCCGTGATGTCGAGAAGGAGTCCATAGCCGACGCAGGCCCCACCCGCCAGACCGATCGCAGGGTAGACCGTGATGTCATGGCACTGGGTCGGGCCCGGTGCCGGACCGTCGCCGCCGCCGGCCGCGCCCATCATCTGCGCAACCATCTCGTTGATGTACTCACGCAGCGCGGTGCTGTCGGCGGCCGTGGGGGGGCCTTCGCCTCCTCGTGCGGCGATGATGCTGTCGAGCATCGGGGTGACGAACTGATCGGGAAGGACCTGCACCTCTCCCTGGATCTCGATCACGAAAGCGCCTGTTGCAAGGGCCTGCTCACGCGCCTGCTCCGCAGCCGCTATATCGGCGGGCCCTGGTCCATGCCTCGGCGGCGCCACCAGATCCTGGAAGATCCGGGGTGAACTTACGACGGCGGCGGCCTGCGGGTTGTCCAGCGGCACCCTTATGACCTCGATCCGGAAGAGGGCGGTGTTGGGGTTCTCGTCGGGCATGCCACCCGAGCATCCGGCCAGCTCCTCGGAAGGGCGCACCGGAGCGGACCCGGACACGTAGATATAGACGTTGTCGTCGTCGTCGGGGTGCTTGAGCACGGTGTGCGTGTGCGAGCCCCGGCAGGTCTGCACGTTGGCGACGTACTGCGGGTTCGCGATGTCGGAGATATCGAAGATGCGGATGCCGCGGAGCCGGTGGTGGCTGACAGCCTCCTGCACGCCTTCGCCGCTGCAGTCCAGCCGTCCCGCAAACCCTTCGCCGGAGACGAAGAGCAGGTTGTCGTAAACCGATACGTCACTCTGGGAGGCGGGGCAGACGTAGGTGATGACCGACACCGGGTTCGCAGGGTCGGAGATGTCCCAGACCTGTATGCCGTCATAGTTGCCCTGGATGGCGTAGTTGCCCGTGAAAGCCAGGTCGGAGTTCGTCTGTCCGACGAACGGCTCCTCGGGCGGCGTGGTCGACAGCATGCGCATGTTCCAGATCGCCTCGCCCGCGTCGAAGAGTCCGGGCGCCAGGCCGACGCGCGGGTCGGGAACGGGCGGGTTGGGATGAAGACCGGGAGGATTGGCGAATGTCGCCGTTGCCTGGGGTGCCATTTCGGCAACCATGTCGGGGCTGCCGCTCGACTGCGTTGCGCAGCCGGTCAGCACGACGAGCGAAGCGGCACCGAGGAGCAGCTTTGCACCTCGGATCCGGTGGGAAGACAGGTGTTGCACGGTCGCGTTCAGGGTCATTCGTAACGTCCTGCGGAAGTGGGTTGCGTCCAGTCAAACGACAAGCGGGCGGCTCGGTTCGTTGGAGATCGAGCACCCGGACCATACTAGGCAGGATGAAGGCGGGTTTCCAGCCGCGCAACGGATGAAGCCGACGAGCAACTGCCGACGGACTTGACCGGGATTCCGTCTTTGCGGAAGGTCATTCGACGGGACCAGCGCGACCTCGCAGACCCCCAGCCCACACGTGCCCGGCACAGCCTCCCCGAATCTCACCCCGGCGACCATCCCCGCCACGCGCATCGCGATCATCGTCGCGGTGGCGCACCTGATCAACGACGCCTACGCCTCGGTCGTCCCGCCGCTGTTGCCGCGAATCATGAATGACCTGGACCTGTCGATCGCGGCCGCCGCGACCCTGGGGGCGTCCTTCGCCATCGCCACTGCGATTCCACAGCCGTTCTTCGGGTATCTGGCGGACCGATTCGGACGCAGGATCTTCGCCGTGGGCGGGGTGGTCACCAGTGCGGTCTTCGTTTCCCTGATCGGATTCGCGCCCTCATTCTGGCCCCTGCTGCTGATGCTGGTCATGGGGGGCCTGGGCGGCGCTGCGTTTCATCCCCCCGGGGCTTCCTACGCCGTGCGCGTGGGCGCGGGAAGGGGCGGAGGCAAGCGCTATTCGGTTTTTTCGTTCGGAGGCGCCGTGGGGTACGCGGCCGGACCTCTCGTCGCCGTAGCGCTGGTCGCCTGGGGCGGCATGAAGGGTCTGTGGGTGGCCATGCTCCCGGCCGTACTCTTCGCCCCGGTCTTCTACCGCGGGTTGCCGAGCGGACGCCGCGAGACCCGGGGCGCGACGCCTCCGCCTACTCCGGCTGCGGTCCTCCGACGGCTGGCGGGCCCTCTGGGAATCATCTTCGGGATCAGCGCCACGATGGCCTTCGTACAGCGCGTGTTCCTGACCATGGAGCCGATCATCGTGGCCGACATGGGCGGCTCGGAATCGCTGGGTGCGGCGGCACTATCGGTCTACCTGGGCGCTCAGGCGTTCGGCACTCTCACGGGTGGCTTCCTGACGGATCGCGTGAGCCGCCCACGCCTGCTGTTCCACCTCTGCGCCTGGGCACTGCCCGCGCACCTCCTGGCAGTGTGGCTTGGACCGTGGACGATGACCGGAATGTTGGCGATCGCGGCCGCAGGCTTTCTCGGGATGGCCACCCTGCCCCCGATCGTCGTCATGGCCCAGGAGATGTATCCGCGCGCGGCGGGCGCCAGTTCGGGCATCGTAATGGGGCTGGCCTGGGCCGTGGGGGCCCTGGGAGTGATGGTTACCGGCGCGGTGGCGGACGTCACCGGGCCCCAGGCCGCGGCGCTCATGTCGCTGCCCGTGGCCGGGCTCGCAGCGCTGTTGGCATTGCATCCGGGGTTGAAGTACGATGATCCGGGCGCCTGAGGCGTAGTCGCAGACTCCGGGCGCATTGCTTCGGCGCAAGGACGCGATTCATGAGTGAAAGACGACCTGAGGGCGTGGACAACGCACCGGGAATGGCCATCGGAAGCGGCGTCGATCGCCGCGGTTTTCTCAAGACCGGCGCCCTGGGTGTCGCCACGGGTGCGCTCGCCGGCTGCGGCGGCGCGGGGAGCGACTCCGGCCTCGGTCGGGGCACGCCGAGCGGTATTGCTGCCGTTCCCCACTCCCTCGCCACCCCTCCCGACCACCCGCTCGCCGCCCCGCCGATCGACCACGTGCGGATCGGCTACGTGGGCGTCGGCGGGATGGGTACCGCGCACGTCCGCAACCTGGTGCGCATCGACGGGTGCACGGTCACGGCCGTTTGCGACATCCGCGAGTCCCACGCGCAGCGCGCGGCCGCGATCATCGAAGAGGCCGGCCACCCCCGTCCGGCCCTCTACACGAACGGCGAGACCGACTTCGAGCGCCTCTGCGCCGAGGCCGACCTCGACCTCGTCTACACGGCCACGCCCTGGCGCTGGCACGTCCCCGTCTGCGTCGCGGCCATGGAAAACGGCAAGCACGCGGCCACCGAGGTCCCTGCCGCGTACACGCTGGAAGACTGCTGGCGCCTCGTCGAGACCGCCGAGCGCAACGCCCGCCACTGCGCGATGATGGAGAACGTCAACTACGGGCGCGCCGAACTTCTCTGCCTGAACCTCGTGCGGCAGGGACTGCTCGGCGAGATCCTGCACGCCGAGTGCGGGTATCTGCACGACCTCCGCGGCATCAAGTTTGCCGACGACGGCGAGGGACTCTGGCGCCGCGACCATTCCTGGACCCGGAACGGCAACCTCTACCCCACGCACGGCCTCGGTCCGGTCGCCAACTGCATGGACATCAACCGCGGCGACCGCTTTGCGACGCTCGTCTCCATGAGCAGCCCCTCGCGCGGGCTGCAGGAATGGGCGGTCGCCAACTACCCGGAAGGCCACGCCAAGCGCGCCGAGACCTTCGCGCTGGGCGACGTGAACGGCAGCCTCATCCAGACCGCGCTGGGCAGGACGATCTACGTGGCCCACGACACGAACCTCCCGCGCCCGTATGACAGAATCAACAAGGTTCAGGGAACGAGAGGGATCTTCCAGGGCTATCCCGACCGCGTCTACATCGAAGGCCGCAGTCCGTCGCACCGCTGGGAGGAAGCCGACACCTACTACGACGACTTCGAGCATCCTCTGTGGCGCGCGCTCCGCGAGGCCTCGATCGGCGCGGGCCATGGCGGCATGGACTTCATGGAGGACTATCGGCTCATCAAGTGCCTGCGGGAGGGTCTGCCGCTCGACATGAACGTCTACGATGCGGCGGCGCTGAGCGCCGTGTGCGAACTGTCCGAGATCAGCGTGGCGAACGGGAGCGCGCCGGTGGAGTTCCCGGACTTTACGCGCGGGCAGTGGAGGGAGTGGGTGCCCTGGCCGGTGGTGGGGGCGTAACGTCCGAGGCCGGCCGGCCCCCGGGCCGCCGCGCTAGCGCTAGCCTGGCCAGACGGGGCGGGTCGGTTCGGGGTCCGAACCTGCCGGAAGATCGCGCGGCCAGATCTCGGGTTCGCCCTTCAGGGTGACCGCTCCGAAGTCGCGGAGATCCAGAGTCAGTATCGCCCGCGCCTCGAGGCGCTCTGCCACGGCCATGACGATGCCATCGACCAGGCCCAGCGACAGATCGCGATAAGTGCGGTCAAGCTTGAGTGCTCTCTGCAGGTCGTGGGCTCCGCCCCACTCGATCGGAAAACGTCCTTCGGCCAGGTCGGCTCGGAATGCCGTAACTGTAGCTTGGCCGAGGCGCTTGGCCACCATGTAATCCAATTCGGGTAGAACTGCCCATGGGACGACCCAACCATCGGGATCCGCACGCAACGCGGATCGAAGCACCGCCCGGTGTGGATTCCCACCGTCCATGAGCGCCAGTAAGGCGCTCGTGTCCGCCACTATCACTGAATCGCTACTCCGACCAACCGCTCGGTTTTGCCTTGGGATCGTCTTCGCGGCGCTCGGAAGTCCGGGATCCGTAGTAGTCCTCCAGGCCATCTTCCCCGAAACCGTCGAGGTAGTCTTCATAATTCTCCGCGAAGTGCGGATCGCCACTGTCTCCCATCCCGAAGGACCTGGGCCACTCGCGCTCCGTCGCGCGCGCCGTGTACTCCGCCACCGCCTCGCGCACCAACTCCGCCGCGGAGCGGCCCTCGTCGGCTGCCAGGGACTTGAGCTGGCGGTAGTCCGCCGCGTTCAGGTACACCGTCGTCTTGATCGTCTTCATGGCATATATGGTATATGGTAGCCATATATCGGGCAACGCCGTTGCGTCCGCGGGATCGCGGCGGGTATCGTCCAACTCCATTGCAGCATCAACCAGACGCGCCTGGCGCGACCGTCGAGTCCGCGTGCGGAGCCCACTGGCGGCCGGCGCGAGAAAGCGTGATTTGCATGAGAACCAAGCCGGTCGGACCCGGTCCGTGTTCCACCCGCCGCCGTGCGCAGGGGCAGGCCATTTCGCGTGGTCTGGCGGCCCTCGCAGCCGCCAGCGCCCTCCTCCCCACCAACCCCCTCGCCGCGCAGATCCCCACCCCCGAGTCCGTTCTCGGCCAGCGTGTGGGCGCCGACTTCTATCTCGCCACCTTCGAGGAGTCGATCGAGTATTTCCAGCAGCTTGACGCCGCCAGCGACCGCCTCGAGCTGCGCGAGGTCGGGCGCTCCTCGTTCGGACGGCCCGTCTACATCGCGCTTATCTCCAGCGCCGAGAACCTCACCAACCTCGAGCGGCACCGCGAGATCGCACTGCGGCTGGCCCACCCCCGCGGCCTCACCGACGACGCAGCCCGCGCGCTCGCCGACGAGGGGCGCGCCCTGGTTCACATCGACGGCGGCCTCCACGCCACCGAGGCCGCGACCCATCAGCACACGATCCAGCTCGCGTACGACCTGGTCACCGGCGACGACGACCCGGAGGTCCGCGCGATCCTCGCCAACGTGATCCTGATGCTGTGGCCGTCGATCAACCCCGACGGGCAGACGATGATCGCGGAGTGGTACCGTTCCAACCTGGGCACGCCGTACGAGGTCGCGCCGGCGCCCTTCCTCTACCAGAAGTACATCGGGCACGACAACAACCGCGACGGCTACATGATCAACCAGATCGAGTCGCGGATGGCCACGCGGGTAGCGCGCGAGTGGGAGCCACAGATCCTGTACAACCACCACCAGAGCTCGCCCTTCCCGACGCGCATCTGGATTCCGCCGTTCGCGGAGCCGATCTCGCCGCACGTGCATCCGCTGATGTGGCGCACGGTCAACCTGATCGGCATGGCGATGTCGCAGGCGCTCGAGGAGCGAGGCCAGAGGGGCGCGACGCACATGGGGACCGGCTTCGACAACTGGTATCCCGGCTTCATGGACCACGCCAACAATTTCCACAACGTGGCGTCGTTCCTGACCGAGACGGGGCTCTACCGCTACGCGACCCCGGGCTTCTACACCCTGCAGGACTTCCCGCCGCGTAACCGCGAGCTGCGGCCCGAGTCGCTTTACAGCAGCCCCTGGGAGGGCGGGTGGTGGCGCCTTCGCGACGCTGTGGACTACATGCTGACCGCGTCCATCTCGGTGCTGGACTTCGCGGCCAAGTACCGGCGCGACCTCCTCTACAACCGCTACCAGGCGGGGCGCGACGTGATCGCGCAGTACACGGACGGGCCGCCGTACGGATATTTCATTCCGCAGGAGCAGGACGATCCGGTGGCGGCGGTCGAGATGCTGCGCCGCCTCGCCTACAACGGGATCGAGGTGCATCAGCTGAGCGAGGGGGTCACGCACGACGGGCTCACCCATCCGGCCGGGACGTGGGTTATCGCCATGGACCAGCCCTTCGCCCACTTCGTGCGCCAGCTTTTCGCCGTGCAGGACTACCCGGATCTGCGCCAGTATCCGGAGGGACCGCCCGACCAGCCGTACGACGTGTCGGGCTGGACGCTGCCGTACCTGATGGGGGTGCACGTGGTCGAGGCGGCCTCGCCGTTGGGGGAGGACGTGAGGGACGCGATGACCGTGCTGGGAACGGGCGTCGCCACGTTCCAATGGGACGCCGACGTAGAGGACGCGGCCACGTTCGACTCCCCAACGGGCGTCGGCTTCGACAGTCACCCCGTCGCCGCGGCCATCGTGCCCCCCGCCGGCACCGACGGCGGAGGCAGCGCCCTGGCCGTGGACCCTGCACAGAACAACTCATTCAAGGCCTTGAACCGGGCCTGGGACGCCGGCGCCCAGGTCAGCTTCGTGCCCGGGTCAGCGGGAGAATTCGGCGATGCGGGTACGACCGGACACTATCTGATCACCGGCTTGTCGGGGTCGGCGAGGAGCGCGCTTGTCTCGGACGTGGGGCTGCGGACCGAGCGCGCGGGCACCACGGGAACCCGGTTTGCCAGGCCGCGTGTGGGTCTCTACCGCCCCTGGAATCCGTCGATGGACGAGGGATGGACCCGCTGGCTGCTGGAGGTCTACGACTTCGAGTTTACCAGCCTGCGCAACGCGGACGTGCTGGCCGGAGGGCTGCGCGACCGCTACGACGTGATCATCGTGGCCGATATGGGATCGGGCCAGATCCTGAACGGGTTTGCCAGGGGGACCGTGCCGCCGCGCTACGAGGGCGGGATCGGGGCGGTCGGCGTGCGTGCGCTGGACGCTTTCGTGCGCAGTGGCGGGACGCTCGTGACGTTCAACAACGCCAGCATGTTCGCGATCGGGCAGCTTCACCTGCCGGTGCGGAACGTGATCGCGGATCTGGACGCGACCGAGTACTTCATGAGCGGCTCGATCGTCGAAATGGAGGTCGACCCCTCTCACCCCGTCATGTCGGGCATGCCCGGGCGGGCGAAAGTGGTCGTGGAGCGCAGTCCGGTCTTCACCACCGAGGACGGCTTCGAGGGCGCGATCCTGGCGAAGTACCCGGCGGAAGGATCGCCGCTGCTCTCCGGCTACCTGCTGGGCGAGGAACACCTTCAGGGCTACGCGGCGGCGCTGGACGTATCGCACGGGGACGGACGCGTAATCCTGCTCGGCATGAGACCGCAGTGGCGCGGCCAGCCCTTCGGCAACTTCCGCATCGTCTTCAACGCGGCGCTCTACGGAGCGCAGGTCGCGGCCGCGGCTCCGTTCAATCCCGACTTCTGGGAGGCTCCGGAAGAGGAGGATGAGGGTGAGGAGGGCGACGGGCGCTAACCCGGCAGCGCAACACTCGGGACTGCTCGCCTGTCTTTAGCGGTATGGAGGAAGGTGTGGTTGTCGCAGTTGTTGCACGCATGGCGCGTGGCATCCGTATCGCCACGGGCGCGCCCGCCGGCATGGCCATCGCGGCCGCGCTGGTGATCCCCACCGTGCTGACGGCACAGCAGGGGACAATCACCTACACCTATTCCCAGCGGCACGGTTTCGAGATTCCCGAGGATTGGAGGGACAACATCCCGGATTCCGAGACCAGCACGCTCGTCCTGCACTTCGGTCCTGCGGAATCCCGGATGACGCTGGCGCCTGGCGCGGGCGAGGCCGGCAGCCAGCTGTCCAGTCGCTGGCGAGACCGTCTGCAAAGGCTGAAGACGCGATCGGCCTCGCGCGGCGATCTGGAAGTCGTTCGCGACGCCTGGGTGAGCTACTCGGAGGGCACGGCCGTGGAGACGCGCGAGTTCTTCGGGCGGGATTTCCGTGTCGCGGGTCCACCGCCCATCTATTCCTGGCGCATGACGGCCGAACAGGCGGAGCATCTGGGACACATGGTGATGAAGGCGACCGCAGAGCACGACGGCGCGGCGATCGAAGCGTGGTTCACCCCGGAAATACCGGTTTCCGGGGGTCCCGCGTCGTACGGCGGGCTGCCGGGAATGATCCTGGTCCTGTCGCTCGACGGGGGGCGCGCCCAGTATTTCGCTACGGAGATCGCGCTTGGTGAAGTGGACGCGGGACTGATTCGCGCGCCGGAAGAAGGCGACGAGGTGTCGCGTGAAGAGTATGAAGCAGTCGTCGAGGACAAGATCGACGAGTTGGAGCAGCTTTATGGGCGTCGTGGGAACGGCCCCGGGGTGGGAGGTGGCCCGTGGGCCGCAAGATGAGATTCCTGGTGTTGGTGGTTGGTTGCCATATCCCGGCCCTGCCGCTGAGCGCGCAGGAGGAAGCTCGGGAGTACGAGGTGCAGGGCGTCGTCGCCGACTCGGCGGGAACCCTGCTCCAGAATGCCATGGTGGTCGCGCTCACGCGGCCGGACTCGGCGCTCGCCAGGTACGCGCTGAGCCGCGGTGACGGAACGTTCACCATCACCGGCCTGCCCGCGGGCGAGTACATCCTTCAGGTCACACTCATCGGGTATCAGACGCTGCGACGCGACTTCGACGTCACGAACGCCGACGTGGACGCCGGCGAGGTCTCGCTGTCGGTTACCGCGGTGGAGATGGACGAACTGGTCGTCAGCGTCGAGCATGTGCCCTTCGTGAACCGGCGGGACACCCTCAGCTACAACGTGCAGGCGTTTCCTACACCGCCCAACGCGAACGTGGAGGACCTGTTGCGCAGGCTCCCCGGGATCCAGGTCGAGTCGGACGGCACGATCACGGCCCAGGGCGAGACGGTCCAGAATGTCCTCGTCGACGGCAAGGAGTTCTTCAGCAGCGATGCGACCGTCGCCACGCAGAACCTGCCGGCGGACGCTGTCGCGCAGGTCGACGTCTACGACAAGCAGTCCGACATGGCCGAGTTCACCGGGATCCCGGACGGTGAAGAAGAGCGCACGATCGACCTCAAGCTGAAGGAAGAGGCGCGTACCGGTTACTTCGGCCGCGCCACCGGCGGTGTTGGCGGCGATGTGGACAATCAGGGCCGGATCGCCGCGCCGGCGGTTGGCAACGAGGCGCGCTACGACGGCTCGCTGACGCTCAACCGCTTCTCGCCCAACACCCAGCTCGCGCTGACCGCAAACGCCAACAACGTCAACCGCGCGGGCTTCAACTGGCGCGATTTCGCGGACTTCGCCGGCGGGGGCGGGCGCGGGGGCGGGGGCAACGACGGCTTCACGGAGACCATGAGCCTGGGACTGAACGCGGGCCGGGACTTCGGCGCCGGCGACGACACGTGGGTGAGGGGGAGCTATTTCGTCAGCGAACTCGACAATTCCCAGGATCGGACGCTTCAGCAGCAGGCGCTCTTCGGTTCCGACATCGCATCGCTGGTGGACCAGACCAGCAATCAGGAGGCCGGAAACCGGAACCACCGGTTGAACCTCAACGCCCAGGTCACCTTCTCGGAAGGTCACGATCTGCGGTTGCGCATGAACGGGAATACGCGTGCTTCGTCGCTGACCTCCTTCGCGAACCGGCAGACTCACACGCTGAGCGGCACCATGCTCAATTCCGCCACCACGGACTATCTCGTGGACGGGGACGACCTGGGCGGCGACGCGCGTCTGACCTGGCGCAGGCGGCTCAACGAGGACGGGCGGAGTCTGGTCGCGGAGTTGAGAAGCGGCCTGCGGGACAGCGATCTCTCCTCCGACCTGTCATCCGTGGTCACGGGCGAGGTTCGCGGACGCAGCGGCCGCGATGGCGAATTCGAGGAGATCCTGCAGGAGCAGTCGCGTGTGGGACGGACATGGAGCAACTCGGCTCGTCTGTCGCTGACGCAGCCCCTCGCCGACGGCCACACAATGGAGGTCTTCGGCCAGCGCAATTCGACCAGTGAGGACCGTGACAATTCGGTCCACGACCTAATCGACGGCGTGCCCGTGTTCAACGACAGGCTGAGCTCGGGATTCGAGCGGGCGTACACCTATCTGCAGGGCGGCGGGCGCTACAGCCGCAACGAGGAGCGTTCCTGGTTCACCGTCGGGCTCCGCGTGCAGAGATCGCAGCTCGAAGGCGTCATCCTCGACCGCGACCAGACCATCCAAAACGGCTACACCCACCTGCTGGCCAACGCCCGAATGAAGCACGAGATCAGGGAAGGCCAGAACCTGGAGTTCCGTTATGACGGCTCCAGCCGCGAGCCGTCGCTGACACAGCTCCAGCCCTACCCGGACAACCGCGACCCGCTCAACGTCTACTCCGGCAACCCGGATCTGCGCCCCGAGTACCGGCACCGGTTCAACGCCGACTACCGCTTCTTCGACCAGTTCAGCTTCATCAACCTCTTCACCTTCGCCGGCTTCACCTACAACGACAACAGCATTTCGACCTCGCGCCTATTCGACGAACGGGGCTTTCAGACGCGGATGCCGGTCAACACTGACGGCGAATGGTCGGGCAACCTGGGAGCGAACTTCGGGACGCCGGTCAGGAGACTCGGCATCGACCTCGACCTCGAGTACCGGGTCACCTATTCCGAAGGGACGGAGCTGGTCAACCTCGCGGCCAACGAGAGCCGGATCCTGCGCAATACCTTCGAGGTAAGCGTGGACAACCGGGTCAAGGACCGCTTCGACGTCGAGGTGTCGGCAGACTTCAGTTTCAACGATGTCGAGTATTCCCTGAACCAGGAACTGAATCGGGACTACGTCAACAGCCAGTACCGTGCGGAGGGCACCTGGTATCTCGGTGCCTGGGAGGTGGAGACGGACTTCCGCTACCGCACCTACGACCAGGGGCTTTTCTCGGAGTCTCGAAACATCGCGCGCTGGGACGCTTCGATCACCCGGCGCGTTCTCGAGGACCGAGCCGAGATCGAGCTGCAGGCCTACGATCTGCTGAATCAGAATCAGGGCGTCGCCGTCACGAATTCGGCGAACTACATTCAGGAATCGCGCACCGAGTCGCTCGGCCAGTATTTCATGTTCAGGGTCATGTACCGGCTGGGGAATCAGATGGGTGGCCGCGGGGGCCGGCGCGGGGGGAGACGGTAGGCGACGAGAGCCTGACGATCGTGCCCTGCGCCGTTGCGCATGGCGTTTCAATACCGTCCGCGGACACGAAGACATCGCACCTGCAGACCGCTTGCCGTTTTCCGTGGTGGACGACCGTTGCGCGGGCAGCCAGGGTTTCACCCATGGCCGGCCTTAGGTAATTGATCTTGAATTCGGACGTCACCACACCGGTTCCAAGGACGCTGCCGCCCGCGAACGTGAGGGCATTGTCCGCGGCATAGCTGACGATACCGCCGTGCACGAACCCGTGCTGCTGTCCGAATTCGGGGCGAATCGGGATCCTTATTTCGGCCGCGCCAGCTGACAGGCCGGTCAATTCGGCGCCGAGAAGTACGCTGAAGGGCTGCGAGGCGAGTATCTTCCGTCCCGGTTCGAGCATCGTCGCCATTCGCCTGTGAAGGAGGTGCAGATGGGGTTCCGGATTGAGTATGCAGCCGGTCGGTCCTGGTGCAAACTGCCAGGCGGGGGGTCCGTCGCATTTCTCCTCGTCTCCGTCCTGACGGCCTGTGGCGATCCCCGCGTGGACCCGCCCCCGCCCGCCTTCGACCACGTGCAGCCCGACCTCTTCGCCACACCCGGCGCGCAACCCAACGCCTGGGCCGACTTCGACCGCGACGGCGATCTGGACCTGTTCGTGGGAATGCGCTACTCGGAGAATCGCCTCTACCGCAACGAGGGCGGCTACTTCGTGGACGTGGCGCCGGCGCTCGGATTGTCCGATCTGGAGGACACACGCGCCGCGGCGTGGGGGGACTACGATGGCGATGGCGACCTGGACCTCTACGTCGGCCATTCCGCCACGGCGGAGACACCGAACCGGCTCTTTCGCAACGACGACCAGGTCTTTGTGGATGTTGCGGCCGGGCTCGGCGTGGATCTGCTCGGCAACACGCGCCAACCCAGCTGGATCGACTACGACGGCGATGGCGACCTGGACCTCTTCGTTGCGATGCGCGATCAGCCCAACCGGCTCTTTCGCAACGACGGACCCCTGAGCGGGGCCACCGCCCCTGGTCCCGCGTGGCGCTTCACGGACGTGACCGAGGCGTCGGGCGTGGGCGATCCGCGGCGCACGGTGGGCGTCGCATGGTTCGACTACGACCGCGACGGCGACCTGGACGTCCACGTGTCCAACCAGAACGGCGACGAGGACGCCTTCCTTCGCAACGAAGGGGACGGCACGTTCGTCGACGTGGCACCGGCGCTCGGGATGAACCACCCGAACCGGGGCGAGGAGTACGGCAGCGTCGCGCCGGCGGTCGCCGACTACGACAACGACGGCGATCTCGACCTGTTCATCGCCACCTACGGCCCGGATATCCTCTGGAGCAACAACGGCGACGGCACGTTCACGGACGTCACCGATCCGGCAACGCTGGGCGTCGACTACCACTCCACAACGGCAGCCTGGGCGGATGTGGACCACAATGGCTTGCCTGACCTGGTGGTGACGTCATACCTGTCGGGCATCGCCGCCGTCGAAGACCATCTCTTCATGAACGCGGGCGGCGCCTTCACCAACGAGCTCCCGGCGAACCTGCTCGAACACGGGCCGAGCCACGGGGTCGCCTGGGCCGACTTCGATCGCGACGGCGATCTGGATCTGGCGATTGCCAACAACGATCAGGCCGGGGGCACGCATCACCTCTACAGGAACCTGTTGCCCGCCGATATCGCGGCGCGTTCGCTTCAGGTCGCGGCAACTGACGCGGCAGGGCAGACCATGGTGCCCGGCGCCGAGGTGCAGGTGCTGGAACACGACACGGGGCGGATTCTCGGTACGCGGCTCGTGGACACCGGCGGCGGCTATTGTTCGCAGGGCGCGACGCCGGTTCACTTCGGGATTCCGGCCGGCGTTGAGCGGGTCGATGTGCGGGTGACCTACGTTGCCGGGGGCCGCAGGGTGACGATGGTGCGCGAGGGTGTCTTTCCGCAGGATTACCGCGGCAGCTGGCTCATCGTCAGGCAGGACGGCTGAGGCGCGCGGTCCAATCACCGGAAAAGTAATGTTTACTTTACATTGTGACATGTCGGGATTACAGACTCGTGGCCAACTGCACTAGCCGGATCGCCGCGACCGCCCTTGTTGCGTTGACCGCCGGGTGTGCGGTCGACCCGCCGGCGCCGCAGCCCCCCGTCTGGACCGACGGCGAATTCGGCGACTGGGAGGGGGTCGCACCAGTACTGGTCGATCCCATCGGCGACGTATCTGCTGGTTCTCCCGTCGACCTCGGTGGGCTCGCGGTGCAGGACGACCCCCGCTTCCTCCACTTCCTGATCGACCTGGGCCATACCGTCACGGTGCAGGGCCTGCGCGGCTCGGTCGAACTGGTGCTGGACCTGGACGCCTATGCGGCCCCCGCCACCGGAGGATCGTACGCCGGCGTGGAGGGCGCCGATCTGATCGTCATTCTGACGCGCCAGACCGAACCGGAGCAGGATCGGCACGGGGCGGGGGTGGGCGTCCGCAGCTTCGGGCCGAACGGTCCGGGCGAGGTGGAACCGGCATCCCGCGTGGGCTTGCTGGTGTCACCCACGCACTCGTCCGACCGGTTCGAGGTGCGGCTGGATCGGACCGCGGTCGCCGAGGCCACGGGCGTGTGGCGGGAGGCCCGGCCGGGGGGCGCGGTGGCCGGCAGCCTGCGCTACGTGCGCGCTGGCGACGTGGTCGATCAGACGCCGGTGTTCCGCCATGCGCTCACGACTGCGCCCGGTGGGGAGCCTCCCCTGCTGGGCTCCACGGCGGTGGCCAGGGTTCCGGACGCCCTCCGGGTCGTGGCCTGGAATGTCTCCAGCCTGAGCTTTCGCAACAACCAGGAGGCCTTTCGCCGTGTGGTCGCCGCGCTCACCCCCGACATCCTCCTCCTCGACGAGATCTACTTCGCCGCAACCCGGGAGGATCTTGCGCGCTTCACACGGGGCCTCGCGGCGGAAGGCGAGGCATGGACGTGGTGGCTGGCCTCGGGCGGCGGACGGCAGCGGACGGCGGTCGGGGCCATGGGTCGGGAGGTGGTGGGAGAGAGCGGAATGGGCAGGATCGGCTACCGTCCCGGCGCACTCGACGGCTGGCTGCGCGCGGTTGGGGATGAGCCGGAAGTCCCCGGCATGGCGCCGCCTGCGGTCCTGGCGCGCGCCGAAGCGGAGGGTGGCCTCTCGGCGACCGGTGCCTGGGTGACGGTGGACGGCCGCGACATCCTCTTCGTCCCGATGGACCTGCAGAGCGCCGGATACGACGGCTCCCCCCGTGATCGGCTGCGCGAGCTGCAAGCCCGCACTCTGAACGAGGCGGTCGCCGCGGCGCTGGACGATCGGCCCGGCGCGGGCCTGGTAGTGGCCGGCGACCTCAACGTGGTCGGGTCCGCACGGCCGCTCGACGAACTGCGGCGCGGCCTGGGGATCGGCGGGCGCGACCTGGAGGTGGCGCGTATCGAGCGGCTCCGCGACCGCTCCCTGGCCACCTGGCGCAGCACCTGGGGCGAGGACCCGTTCTCGCCCGGACGGCTGGACTACCTGCTCTACCGCGAGGAGGTACTCCAGGTCGAGCGGGCATTCCTCTTCGACGCGGCGGACATGTCGGCGAATGCACGGGACGCACTCGGCATCCTGGAGTCGGACACCGAAAAGTCGGACCACCTGCCGTTGGTGGTGGATTTCGCCGTGAGGTGAATCGCCCGGGCTTTGGCAGTCCGTATCAGCAGACAGAGGTGAGCCGGGATAGCCAAACCTGGGGTGTGTACGGCAATGCCGTACCAGCCGGGGTGATTCCGGGTCGGTTTCAATACAGCAGGTGACGCCCTACCGACTCACTGAAGGTCTCAAGTTCGGCATCGACACCTGCCAGGATCTCGGTTGCCGTGGCGCCCGCATCCACGCCTTCCCGCAGCGACGCGCTTCCCCAGAGGATGTCGATGGGGGCCAGGGTCTCCTCGTACTCGTACGGAGGCTGGCCCCAGGCCATGCTGTGCGGGGCGAGCTCGCGCGCAGCAACGAGGATCTCTACCGCAGTGCACACCGGCTCGAAGGCGTCCGGATCCGTGACGTGCATCTGGGCGCCGCCGCAAAGCGCGCCCGCGTGCTTCTGGAAGGTCGGCTCGAAATGACAGGGGCGGAACGCGACGCCGGGCAGGTTGGCGCGGGCGAGCCGGGCAACGAGGGCTGCCGGGTCCAGCCACGGGGCGCCGAAAAGCTCAAAGGGCCGGGTGGTGCCGCGGCCTTCCGAGAGGTTGGTGCCTTCGATCAGCACCATGCCAGGGTAGACGACGCAGGAGTCGGGTGT
Organism: Gemmatimonadota bacterium; assembly: GCA_022823145.1. Lineage (GTDB taxonomy): Bacteria > Gemmatimonadota > Gemmatimonadetes > Longimicrobiales > Gaopeijiaceae > Bin94. The sequence goes on along the minus strand of JAJDXS010000004.1, from coordinate 196,940 downwards.
GGGCAGGTTGGGGCTGGGCATCACCCAGGGCAGGCCGGTGTCGTCCCAGGACATGTCGCGCTGCCACCCTTCGCAGGGGATCACGGCGAGGTCGCAGCCGATGCCGCGCTCATCGTTCAGCCAGCGCGCCATCTCGCCGCAGGTCAGGCCGTGGCGGAGCGGAACCGGGTGGAGGCCCACGAACGAACGGTAGTCCTCGCGCAACACGGGCCCCTCGCGCCTGACGCCGCCGATGGGATTGGGGCGGTCCAGCACCACAAAGTGCACACCCGCAGCCGCGCACGCCTCCATGGCCAGCGCCATCGTCCACATGAAGGTGTAGACGCGCACACCCACGTCCTGCAGGTCGAAGAGCACGGCGTCGAGGCCGTCGAGCATCTCGGGGGTCGGCTTGCGGACTTCGCCGTACAGGGAGTGTACGGGGAGACCGGTCACGGGATCGGTGTAGTGGCCCGACTCGATCATGTTGTCCTGCTTCTCGCCGCGGGCGCCGTGCTGGGGACCGAACAGGGCGCGCAGGTCGTAGCCGGCCGCGCGGACGGCATCGGCGGAGAACTGCAACTCGGAGGTGATCGAGGCGGGGTGGGCGATGAGTCCCAGACGAGCGTCGCGGAGCGTGGGCGCATCACCGCCGCCGCGGACGAGAACGTCGAGACCGGGTGTGACCGCAGCCCGTGCGCTCACCGCCCCGGCGGAGCCTCCCGCAGCCAATAGAACGGACCCGCCGCCACCTGGTCGGGCCAGATCTGGTCCAGGGTGTCGCCGTCGTAGAGGCGGCCGTTCATCATGACGCGGTCGACCGTGTTGCTGTTGCGGATGTCGTCGAGGGGGTTGCCGTCGAGGACGACCAGATCCGCCAGCTTGCCAACCTCGATGGAGCCGAGATCGCGGTCCAGGCCGAGCGAGTGTGCGCCGATAATCGTGGCTACCTGCAGTGCCTCGTGCTCGGTCATTCCGCCGGCGTGGGTCGCCCACAGTTCCCAGTGGTAACTGAGCCCCTGGAGCTGGCCGTGACTGCCGACGCCGGCTCTTCCCCCCGCCCGGATTACGTCGCGAACGAACGCCGACACCTGGTCGAAGGTGTGCACCTCGGGGTGGAACCAGCCGGAGGGTCCGGGACCGGGACCGGGCCTGCGCAGCGCCTTCTGCAGGATCTCCTCCATGGGCGTGAAGCGGGCGAGCTTCTCGTCGCCGAGCACGTCCTCGGTTGCGTAGAAGAAGTTCTCGGCCCAGGGGCCGCCGTAGGTGACGAGGATCGTGGGCGTGTAGGCCATCATGGACCGCGCCACCAGTTCGACCATGTCGGCGTACATCGGGAAGCCGGGCATGTTGTGCTCAACTCCGGAGTAGCCGTCGATCGCCATGGTCATGTTGTCCTTGGTGTCCAGGCCGCCCTCGGTCGTGGGCATCAGCTCCAGTTCGCGTGCCGCCTCGATGATCCACTGGCGCTGCTCGCGGTTCCCGGCGCCGTACATCTTGATCGTCTTGGTGTCGTAATAGTCGCTGTAGCGGCGAAGGACGCGGCGGGCGTGGTCCAGGTCCTTCACGTTCTCGGACGAAAAGACGCCGGGGCCGGTCGAGTAGATGCGCGGCGACAGGATCCGGCCGGCGCGCACGAGGTCCTCGTAGCTGATGACGTCGGTGGTGCCGGTCTGGGGGTCCCGGGTGGTGGTCACGCCGTAGGCCAGGTTGGCCGCGTAGGACCAGGGCTGGGTGCGAAGGATGTTGATCTGGGCCCGCAGGTGGGCGTGGGTATCGATGAAGCCGGGCACGATGGTCTTGCCGGCGAGGTCGATCACCGTCGCATCGGCCGGATGCACGACCGCACCGGTCCCTCCCACCTCGGCGATGCGGTTGTCGCGCACGACGATGTCGCCGCTCTCGAGCACCTCGTCGCCGTTCATGGTCACGACCCGCGCTCCCGACAGGACGACCACGCCCCTTGGGATGTCACGGGGGAATTCGACGCGGATGCGAACCTCTTCCGGGGTGTAGCGGGGATCGTCGTCGTTCTGTTCGGCGTCCTGGCCGCCTTCGCCCTCTTCGCCCTCTTCCTCCTCCTCTTCAGCCTCCTCCTCCCGGGCCGCGGCTACCGAGTCCTCGAAGGCGCGCGCGGTGTCGAGGTCGTACACCACGTGCGCGTTGCCGATCGTCCAGTGGATCTTGCGGCCGTCGTGCCCCCACGCGGGGAACTCGCCGCCGATCTCGGTCAGCTGGCGGGCGGGAAAGGACGCGTTGTCGGGGTTGCCGACGTTGATGGTGGGAACATCGCCGCCCACGAGCGGGACCGTGACCGTATAGAGGTGGTTGTAGATGCGGGCGAGCGCCTGATCGCCGCGGGGCGCCATCGTGACGAGGGTGGCGGGGGGCGGCGCGCTCGAACCGGGCGGACCGGCGCCGACGACGCGCACGTGCTGCCTGCGGTCTGTGCCGTCCCAGCGGAAGGAGACGAGGCCGTCGCCGGGGTTGTAGGCGTAGATGCGATCGGGGTCGCCCGTGAAGTGGTGGTTGCCGTCGCGCGCCGGGGCGATGACCGTCGCGTCGCCGCCCGTGGCCGGGATCCAGACGAGGTCGTCGGCACCGCCGGGGACGCCGCGGGTCAGGGCCTCGTCGTAGGCGCGGCCGGGACCGCGCACCGCGATGATGCGCTCGCCGTCGGGCGACCACGCGGGGTTGTTGTAGAGCGCCGACGCGGTGGTGAGCCGGGTGGGGTCGCCGCCGTCCGAGTCGACCCGGTAGAGGTGCCCGCCGGTGGCGTCGTCCCAGGTGGTGTAGGCGATGTCCTCGCCGTCGGGCGACCAGGCGGGCATGTGCTCGTTGGCGTCGGACCCGGTGAGGCGTTCGGGCGTGCCGCCGGGCCACTCCATGACGTAGACACGGGCCAGCAGCGAGAACGCGATGCGGTCGCCGCTGGGCGAAGGCACCGCGTCGCGGACCTGCTTGGCGACGAAGGTCTCGGTGTCTTCAATCGGGTAGTCGAAGTCGACCTCGGGGCCGATCGCCATGTCGATGTCGACGCGGAACGGGATCGGCGTGGCTTCGGAGCCATCGACCGGGACGCGCCACAGGCCGCCGCCGTAGTAGGCGATCACCGCGTCCGAGTCGGGCGTGAAGGACATGCCCGGGTAGGCGTCGCGAGTGGCGCGGGATTCCTGGTCGTCGCGCTGCACGGGGAAGGCGAGCCAGCGCTCGTCGCCCGTGTCGAGGTCGCGGATGCGGAGGCCGGTATCGCCGATGTGGCGGGAGCCGTAGACGAGCCAGCGCCCGTCGGGGCTGAGCGTGGGGCGGAAGGCGCCGCCGTACCGGAACGACCGCGTGGCGGATTCGCCGGTCTCGCGGTCGTACACGGCGAGCTGGTATTGCCGCATGCCCGAGTTGTACTCCCAGCTGCCCGTGCGGTAGGCGTACCAGATATGGCGCCCGTTGTCTCCGAAGGCGGCGCCGGTGGTGCGGCGGTTGGCGGGCTCGTCGATGAGCTGGATCCCCGTGCCGCCATCGACGTGGTAGAGCCACAGCTTGCCCTGTCCGGGACCCTGCCTGGTGGCGATCACGTAGTCGCCGTCGGGCGTCCATTCGGGCGACTGGTAGGAGCTCGACTTGCCCTGCGTGACCTGCACCGTGTCGCTCTTGTCCAGCGCAATGATGTGGATGCCCTCGCCGCCGCTGCGGTCCGAGGTGAACACCACGCGCATGCCGTCGGGGCTGAATCGCGGCTGCCCGTCGAACGCCATGCCCTGGGTAAGCGGCGTTGCGGTCCCGCCGTTGATCGGCATCGTGTAGAGATCGCCGAGGAAGTCGAAGACCAGGGTCTGGCCGTCGGGACTGACGTCGACCGACATCCACGAGCCCTCGGTGAAGCTGGTGGAGATGGTGCGCCCGGGCGCCAGGGGAAGGCCCTCCTGCTGGGGGTGGGGATCGTCCTGGGCGACGAGGGGGTGGGACGCCAGTGCGAAGGCGGTCGCCAGGAGGAGTTGAACGCCCCGCTGGATTGTCGCGACCCTCAATCCTCCCCGCGGAAGATCCCTGACACCGTTTGCCCGAGTGCTACGCCGATCCGTTTGCATCGCTCTTCTTCCAATCCATAGGCCGAAAGCCATACTCCCATCTTCCATCGCTCGCCCGTCCCTTCCATTTCCACGTGCAGCACGGCGTCGTCGAGGGACGTCAGCATGGCGGCGAAGGCCCAGGGGCGATCGGAAAGAACGACCGTTCCCGCCAGAGTGTGGCCACCGGCGAGCCGAATGCTGAACGTCTCGCCCGGCTGTTCAGGCACCCTGCCGAGGCCGCCGCCCCCGAATAGCGCATCCCAGACTTCTTCTCGGGTGCCCGACACCCAGGGGCGTTCGCTCATCATCGTGCGGTGGGAGTCCGGGTGGCGCTCCAGGTAGTGCTTGAGGTTCCAGAGGAAGAAACGCCAGCCGTTCGTCATCATGTGGACGCCGTCGTCCCAGGAGGGATCGGCCGACAGCCCCGAGTTGACCATGCTCAGGCGCGTGGTTCCGTTGCGCGACTCAAGGCGGTAGTCGAGTGCCATGGCGGCACCCTCTTCGGTGGCTTCGTCCGGAAGTTCGTCGGCCAGGCGGAGGTGAACTTCGGGCTCCCAGACCGTGATCCGGCTCGTCCACTCGGAACCGGCGCCCCAGGATACCGTGAGGTGACCGCCCACGCCCGGCTCGGCCGAGGCGATCGGGGCGAACCAGTTCGCTACGCCCGCGCCATCGGTGATCGCCCGCCAGACAGCCTCGGCCGGCGCGTCGATTTCGACCGATACCTCGATGTTGCGCGTCGTGGAGGCGGTGGGCCTCTCACCGCTCACCGCGGCTCCCTCCCGCTGCCGCGCGAGAGGGCACGGTAGTACTCCTCGACCAGGGCGCGGTACTCTTCGGGCACGTCGCCGGACTGGTAGAGGAAGACCTCGCCCTCTTCGTCCACCGCGAACTCGCGCCGAAGCCTGAATTCGAGCTGCTTGATCGTCTCGACCAGTTCACTCTGGAGCCGGGCCACTTCCTCGGGGTCGGCGTAGGTGCCTTCGCGGTCGAGTGCACGCATCGCCTCGATCATCTCCTGCAGCTCCTGCGGACTCGCGCCGACACGTTCCAGGAGCTGGCCCAGGGCCTGCGTCTCGCCGATCCGCTCGCGCACCTCCCGGCGCATTTGCCGAATCGTTTCGGGGTCGAAGTCGCGCCAACCCCCGCCGCCGTAGCCTCGTGGGTCGCCCTCACGGTAGTCGCGGGCTCCGGGCGTGCCGCCAGCGGTCCGGTCGCCGCCTGTCGGATTCCCGGCTCTCTGCTCTCCGCCCGCCTGTTCGCCACCGGCCTGCCCGCTACCCTCTTGCCCTCCACCTGCCTGCTCGCCGCTTGCCTGCTGGCTGCTTGCCTGCTGGCTGCTCTCCAGGCGCCGCTCCATCGATTCGAGGCTGCGCACGAGATCCCGAGCTGACTCGAGCGCCTCCTCCTGCGAATTGCCTTCGGCGCGCCCCTGGATCGCCTCGGCCGCCTCTTCGAGACGATTGCCGAGTGACTGGATCGCCTGTGCGGTCTGATTCTCGAATGCCTGTGCGTACTCCTCCTGGCCGGGACGGCCGACCAGCCCGCGCGAGTACAGGAGCCGTTCCCGGAGCTGCGTCTCGCGGATGGTCCGGGTCGCCTCCTCCAGTTCCTGGGCGCCTTCGGTGCCCTCGCGGCGAGCCGAGGCGGCCAACTGGTCCAGCTGGGCCAGGATGTCGCCCACCTCTTCGGCCATGGATTCCTTGGTTTCGCGGATTCGCCCGACCTGATCCGCCGAGGGGCGTCCGACACGCGACATCGCCTCCATGCGGTTCTCGACGTCTTCCTGCTGGCGAGCCAGTTCGTCGACCCTCTCGCGGGCGTCCTGCAGATCGCGCTCGAGTCGCTCGTCCTGGGCGCCGCCGAGCTGGTCCCGCGCGTCCCGCAGGCGCCTCAGCGCGGACCGGGCTTCCGCGACGCCGGCGGTGCCCCGGTTGGCTGCTGATCGACGCATCGCGTCGGCAGACTGTTGGAGCTGTCGCGATATCTCTTCCAGTTGCCGCTCACCGGTCTCACGGGAGAGCCGTTCCAGCTGCCTTGCCGCTTCCTCCGCTTCCTCGGCCAGCTCCCGCGCCGCGTCGCTGCCGCCACCGGCCTGTCCTCCCTGCTGGGCGGCGGCACGGCGCTGCTGGCGTTCCAGCTCCTGCTCCTGGCGGCGGGCCAGCTCGCGCAACCTCTCCATCAGCTCGTCGACTTCCTGGTCCGCGCTCTCCTGCTGGCTGCGCTGCACGGTCTCGTACTGATTGCGGAGCTTGTCGGTCTCGAGCTCGAAGAGATCGGCCAGGTCCTCGGCGCTCGGGCCGCGCTGGCCCTGGCGCCCCCCTCCGCCGCCCTGCTGCTGGCGCTCCAGCGAAACGAAACGCTCGTAGGTCTCCTCGGCCTTCTGGAGCTGGCGGAGCGCGCTCTGTTCGGGGCTGATGGCACCCCCCGGCGCGAGGGCGCGCAACGAGTCCACCGCCTCGTTCATGGCCTCGACGGCGACGGGCAGCGCCTCGGCGATCCGCTGGAAGGCCTCGTCGGCGCGGGTGATGCCGCGATTCAGGATCCGCTGGGTGAGGGTCTCGACCTGCTCGCGCAGCCGCTCCTGCGTGAGCGCCACGCTGACGACGTTCTCTTCCCAGCTCTCGGGGCTGTAGCTGTCGCGGTCACGCACCAGGTTGAAGGTGGCCGCGATGATCTGACGCTGGAGCGCGGAGAGATCCTGCTCCATGTCGCCGCCACCCCCACCGCCACCGCCCCCGCCCTGGGGCGCGCCGCCCTCGGCCTCGCGGTAGTCGCGGCGGAAGGGCCGCACCTGCAGGAAGTAGATGTCGGTCATGGCCTCGCCGGGCGACGGCGCGTTGTCGCGCGCGACCCCGTGGTAGGCGATGAGGTCGCCGACCTCCAGCTCGTAGTCCTCCATGAAGACGGTATGCCCGGCGGTGACTTCGGTGAGCGGTGCACCGGCGGACGAGTGGATGGGCAGCGTGTCGGAGGGGCCTCCATTCACGCTGTAGACGAGAAGGATCTCGGCCACGCCAAGGTCGTCGTCGGCCCGTGCTTCGATGAAGACCTCCTCGATCGAGCTTACTTCGATGTCGCGGCCCGGCCTGTTGAACGAGATCGACGGTCCCTGGTCGTGGAGAACGTCGATCCGGTAGTCGGGGGCGCCGGCCACCCAGACCTCGTCGCGCGCGAGGAAGCGGATGCCGTAGAATCCCTCTTCGCGCACGACGAAGGAGGTCCCGAACGTGCCCTCCGGCCCGGTCTCCATGCTGATCGTGTCTCCCGTGTCCATCACAACCTGCGCAGCCGGTGTGGCGAGGGTCGGCGTCACGGTGATTTCGACGCGGGTGCCCGCCAGCGCCGCCACGTCGCCGCCGTACTCGAAGCGGCGGGGCGCCAGCCCGGTGTAGCGCGGGAAGTGGTAGACCATCTCGAGCCGGTCGACCGCGGGCAGGTCGGCGACGCCGAGCGTGAAGGTGCCGGAGCGGACGCCGTTCGCCTCCACGTAGTAGGTGGTCTCTTCCGCGACGTTCAGCAGCAGCCCCTCGTGGCCGCCGGCACCGTCCTCGATCATCGGGAGGGCCGAGTATCCGTCCTCACCCTCCATGCGGGTGTAGAGGACGACGTCGTCGGGGTCGAAGCCGTGCGGCGCGGCTGAAATCATGAGGTCGGAGTTGCGCGAGATGATCGTGTCGCCGGGCTCTACCGAGACGCTGTAGGGGTTGACCGACTCGGCCGCGCGAACCGGGAAGAAGAGCGCCGACATTCCGTGCCTCAGAAAGCCGGGGCCGGCGAGGAGGAGGACGACCGAGGCGAGGGTCAGGCCGCCGAGCACCCCGGTGGAGCGCCGGATGGACCGTTGCTCGATGCGTCGGCCGTAGTCGATGCGCCGGCACCGCCGCACGGCGCGCCGCACCACCTCGCGCGACAGTTCAGTGTCCGCGAAACGGCCTCCGCTGGCCGACTCCACGGCGGTGAGAACCCGCGACTGAAGCGACGGCTCGTTCTCCTCCAGGTACAGCGCGACGCGCTCGTCGGCGACCGGGCGAAACAGCGGCCAGAGGATCCACCGCGCAAGGAACAAGGTCACCACCACCCAGAGCACGATGCGCATGGCCATGACGGCGCCAGGCGAGAAGCGCAGTACCTCGAGGCTCGACGCCGAGATCAGGAAGGTGGCCAGTACCGCGGCCGCGGTCAGTGCCAGACCCCGCAGCAGCAGCTTCAGCCGCCAGCGGCGCCGGACCTGCCGCACTACCCGCAGGATTTGGCCGTCAGAGTGCCGGTTGCCGGTCCTTGGCATGTTCCCCCTCCTTGATCCGTTCCCGCGACAGCCGATTCGACAACATGGTCTCCGAGGCCATCAGGAGAAAGGCCGCTGCCATCAGATAGCGCCAGAACGCCTGGCTCTTCTCGAAGTCCTCGCCTGCCACTTCCTCTGTCTCCCCCGTTCCGTCGGGTCGCCCTGACCCGTCCACCAGCGCCGCCGCGCCACCGACGGCCGCCTGGAAGGCCTCCACATCCATACGCGTCAGGTCGGACTCGGCTACATCCACATTTACGGCAAGCGCGGGTGGATGGTCCGGTCGCTGTCCCGGCGGCCTGATCTCCCAGATGCCGCGGCGGTGGAGCCTGAGCGCCAAACCACCCTCCTCGTCGAGCGGCACCGAGCCGCCTCCGGGCTCCATCGCCACCGCGCCTGCGGAAACCTCCCACGAGCCCGCGGCCTCGGCCAGAGACGCGAGATTCACCGTCGACCCGGCCAGGTGCCACGCGGGGATCTCGCCCCTGCCGCCCAGGTAGCGCGTGACCCGGTGTACGAAGGGTAGATAGACGGGCTGCAGCGGAAGGTTGTTCCAGAAGCGATCGAGTCCGGTGGCCCAAACCAGCACGCGGCCGGTCCCGCGCCGACCCTCGACGAGCGCGGGAGAGCCGTCGTCAAAGCGGGCCAGGACCTGGCCGTCGGTTTCGATCAGTGCGCGCGTACGGTAGAAGGAGGCCTGCGAGAAGTCGCCGGAGCGGGGTCCACGAAACGCCTCGTAGATGGCGTGATCGTAGTCCACGTAGCCGAGACGCCTCTCGCCGTCCCCTTCGACGACATTCCCGATGGTCGCCGGCAGGAACTCGGCGTGCACCGACGGCACCGAGGAGCGCTCGCCGAGCACGAACAGGAGCCCGCCGCCGCCATCGACGAACGCGCGCAGCCGGTCGCCCGCAGATCCGCCGGGGAAGGCGCCGCCGTTGAGGATGACCACCTGGGTGCCCGCCAGCACTTCTTCGTCCGGGACGCTTCCCACCACGCGCGCCGCAAAGCCCGCCCCTTCCGCGATCCCGAGCGCGCCGCGCAGGTGCAGATTCGAGTCGCCCGTGCCCAGCGGATCGACGACGACCACGTCGAGGTCACCCCCCGGCGAAGCCACGAAGTGGAGCGTGTTGTCCTGCTCCAGCCCGCCGTCCAACGGGTCCGCGACCCGCAACTCGCCATGCGTGAACTGCGCGGTCAGGGTGAACGGCTCGAAGCTCACCGGCGCCGCGCCGCCGCCCGGCACCGTCACGGTAGCGGTCTCGATCTCGGTTTCGTCGATCGACAGCACGACATCGGCGGTCACCGCGTTCTCATCCGTGTTCACCAGCCGCGCCCCCACGGTCACCCGCTCCCGGCCCCCCGCGCCCTGCCGCCCCAGTTCCAGGTCGGCCAGCGCGAGATTCGCCCCCTCGTCGCCACCGATCACCACGCTCTCGACGACCACACCCTCGGGCAGCGTCGCGTCGGGGTCGGGCCGCCACCCCGTGCGCTGGAAGTCGCTGATCAGCACGACCCGCTGCCGGGACAGGTTCGACGCGGCCAGCGTGGACGCGGCCAGCTTCACCGCCGGTGCGAGGCGCGTCGCGAGGGAGGTGGTTGTGAGGGTATCGAGGGCGGCGAGGATCCGCGCGGGCTCGCCGATCGAGCGGTGCAGCAGCGCCGGTGTCTCGGAGAAGACGATGAGCGACGCCCTGTCGCGGGGCCTCAGCGCACTCACCACCGAGCGTGCACGGGACACCGCCTCTTCCCAGTTTTCACCCATCTCCATCGACCAGGAGCGGTCGAGCATGACGACCACCTCCTCGGCCGCGGGCCCCCCCACCGACGCAAGGCGGCCACCACGCACGAAGGGGCGTGCAAAGGCCGCGATCACGAGCGCCAGCGCCGCCAGCCTCATGATCAGCAGCACCCAGTGGCGGATCCGACGCCGCGACTTCTCCTGAAACGGGATCTTCTCCAGGAACATCAGCGAGGGGAACCGGATCGGCCGGCCGCGCTCCTGCCGGGTCAGGTGCAGCAGGATCGGACCCACGAGACCGGCAAGGGCGATCAGAAACAGCGGGGCCAGGAAGCTCACGGCCTGCCTATCCGCCCACGCTCCCGCCCAGCGCCATCCGCGCCGGGTCGGAACCGCCGCGCCGGTGCTGCCGGAACACGAGGTACGCGTAAAGCGCCTCGTCCAGCGGCTCGGCCGAGTTCAGGAGCACGTAGTCGACCTGCTGTTTGCCGAACAGCTTGCCGAGCGCGTCGATATGCGCCCCTACCTGCTTCCGGTACGCGCCGACCAGCTTTTCGGGCTTCACCGGAAGCAGTTCCCGCGTCTCCAGGTCCTGGAAGTTGGCGGCCTGCACGAACGGGAAGTCGATCTCGGCGGGATCCAGGATGTGGAAGGCCACCACGTCGTGTCCCTGGGCCCGGAAGAAGCCCAGCCTCTCCGAGATTTCGTCGGGGTCGTGGTAGAAGTCCGACACCACCACCAGGATCCCGCGGCGGCGGAAGGTGCTCCCCACCCGGTCCAGCGGCCGGTCCCAGCCGCCTTCCCGCTGCGCCCTGACCCGCGCCACCGCGTGCAGCACCTTTTCGAGGTGCGCCACCGAGGGTCGCACGTGCTCCACCACGTCGCTGTCGAACGCATAGAGCCCGACCCGGTCCTTCTGCCCGGCCGAGAACCAGGCCAGGCTCGCGGTCAGAAAGCGGCCGTAGTCGAGCTTGGTGATATCGCCGGACCCGTATCCCATCGAAGCCGAGGTGTCCAGGAGAAAAGCCACGTCGGCGTTGGTCTCGGCTTCGAACTGCTTGATGTAGAAGCGGTCGGTGCGGGCGTAGAGCCGCCAGTCGATCCTGCGGATGTCGTCGCCCGGCATGTAGGGACGATGCTCGGCGAAGTCCATGCTGACCCCCAGGAACGGCGAGCGGTGGATCCCCTGCATGAATCCCTCCACGACGGTGCGCGCAAGCAACTGCAGGTTGTCGATCCTCGCCAGGATGACGGGGTCGAGAAACGACGCGCGCGCGGCTGGCGAGGAGGTCGCCATCCGGCGCCCCTACATCCCCGACTTCGGAACCGCCACCGATTTCAGCAGCATGTCCACCAGCTCGTCGGTGGTGCGTCCCTCCGACTCGGCGTGGAAGTTCGTGATGATGCGGTGCCGCATCACCGGCGCCGCCAGCTCGCGGATGTCATCGAAGCTCACGGTCAGCCGCCCCTGCGTGAGCGCGCGCGCCTTGCCTCCCAGGATCAGGTACTGCGCCGCGCGTACGCTCGCCCCGTGCGCAACCCACTTCTTCACGAAGCCGAGGCTTCCGTTCGGGTTCGGCCGGCTCGCCCGCACCAGGTTCACCGCGTACCGCATGACCGGCTCGGCCACCGGCACCCGGCGCACCAGGTCCTGAAAGGCGATCATGTCCGCCCGCGACACGACCGGATTCAGCTCGGGCTCGACCTCGTCGGTGGTCTCGCGCACCACCTCCATCTCCTCTTCCTCCTCGAGGTGCTCCATGCGGATGTGGAACATGAAGCGGTCCAGCTGGGCCTCGGGCAGCGGGTAGGTGCCTTCGAGCTCGATCGGGTTCTGGGTCGCGAAGACGTAGAAGGGCGGATCCAGTTCGTAGGTGTTGGCCTGCACGGTGACCCGGTGCTCCTGCATCGCCTCGAGCAGCGCGGCCTGCGTCTTCGGCGGCGTGCGGTTGATCTCGTCGGCGAGCACCACGTTCGCGAAGATCGGCCCGGGCGCGAACTCCAGGCCGCGGCTCCCGTCCTCGCGCTGCTGGATGATGTCGGTCCCGGTGATGTCCGACGGCATCAGGTCCGGCGTGAACTGAATGCGCGAGAAATCCAGGTCCAGCACCTGCGCGATCGAGTGGATCAGCAGCGTCTTGGCGAGGCCGGGCACCCCCACGATCAGGCTGTTGCCGCCCACCAGGAGCGTCAGCAGGACGTGCTCGACGGCCTCGTCCTGCCCGATGATGATCTTGCGGACCTCGGAGAGAATCTTCTCGCGCCCCTCCTGGATGCTCTCGGCGAGGGCGACGTCGGCGACGGGTTCGGTTTGGGGGGAAGTCAGGGTTTGCGTGGCCAAGTTTTCACCTCTTCTCGCCGGTCCTCGCCGGCGCTTACCGGTTCAGCGCGTAGATCACGTAGTTGACACCGAACTTATAGGCTTCGTTAGACAGGTCGATAGGAAAATACCCCAGGTCCGAGTACTCCCAGTAGTCACCGATGTCGTTGTTGAAGTTGGCGACCACCATCAGGCGTCCCTCGGGGTCGTCACCCTCGTGGAGCCCCAGAAACAGGGGACGATACTGCCCGAAGGTGGGCGGCGGCAGATCCAGCGTCTCGATCTGGAAGAAGGAGTTGAAGACCGGCTCCTCGAGCTCCAGCAACCGGAAGCGGTGGCCCGGCAGGATCGCGTTGAAGATCGCCTCCACGTTGCGCCACTCCCGGTCGCTCCGGAAGTCGTCGAGGATCAGGAACCCGCCCTTAAGCAGGTAGTCCGCAACGTTGTCGACTTCCTCCTGCGTCGGCGCCCATTCCCCCGGCTCGGAGACGTACGCGATCGGGTACCGGTGCAGCTCGGGATCGTCGGCGTCGATGATGTTGGTGCCCTCGGTGTTGGGCCCCAGCAGCGTCACCTCGTCCAGGATCTTGATGAAATTCTGGTCGGCGTACGGATAGTCGTGCGCCCACCCCGGTCCGCCGCCGCGCCCGAATCCCCGTCCGAAGCCCCTGCCGCGAAAGCCGTTGAAGCGCACGCGGACGAAGGTGTACGTGGCGTCGTAGGGGACGTTGAGGAAGACCTGAGGGGGTCGGGAGGAGAGCGACGGCTCCGGCGCGGCACCGAGTGCTTCAGCGTCGGTGGTGGAACCGTTCCCGGCTGCGAGGGAAAGGGTCGCCACGGTCGTCGCGGCGGCGATCCCGAGCGTGGCTGCGGCTCCAGCCCGGGGGAACGTTCCAGCTGAAACGCTCCATCCGCGTGGCAGTGCCACCTTCACCGGCCCGGTCCCTCGCGGCGCAGTTCAAGCAGCAGATCGAGGGCTTCCTCGTAGTTCGGCGCGATCTCCAGCGCCGCGAGCACCGCACTGCGCGCCGCCCTGCGGTCTCCATTCAGGTGCAGCACGCGGGCCAGCTCGTAGTGGGCCGTGGCGCGGTCGACCGGGTCGAGCGCGATCACGGCGCGCCGTTCGAGGGCCGCGGCCTCGAGATCGCCGGCCTCCTCCATCAGCAGCGCCACGCGCTCGTGATCCTCGATCTCGTAGGGGTGGACGTGCGCGAGGTCGCGGAGCGCTTCGGCTGCGCCCGCCTCGTCGCCCGAGTCGTAGAGCACCCTGGCAAGCGCGCGGCGGGCGTCGTAGTGGCTCTCGTTGAGGCGCAGCAGGGCGCGGTAGTGTCGGATGGCCGCCGCCGCGTCGCCCTCTTCCTGCCGGATCCGGCCCAGGAACCAGTGCGCGCCGTCGGGGCCGCCGTATTGCGGGAAGAGCTCGAGTGCGACCTCGTAGTGCTCCGCCGCCTCGGCCGTGCGGCCTTCGTCGAACAGCGCGTCGCCCAGCGCCATGCGGGGGCCGAACCGGCGCGGGTTCCGCGCCACCTCGGCCTCGAGGGTGGCCACGTCCGGCGGACCCAGCACTTCGGCCGGCGCTACCATCCCCGCAGGCTCACCGCCTACCGATTGCACCGCAGCGGCGAAGCGGTCCTTGAGGAAGGCCTCGAACTCCCTGTCAAAACCCTCCAATCCGACCCCGAGTGCGCGCTCGAACGCCTCTTCGTTCGTGGCCCCGTCGCGGTAGGCGCGGAGCATCTCGACGATCGCGGGGAATCCGTGCCGCTCCTCGACGACTTCGAAGACGAGCGACGCCTGGTAGTAGCTGTCGATCACCTCGCCCGGATGGCGGGGACTGGAGAACCCCCGGTCGAGTTCGCTCACCGGACGCAGCTCGTCCAGGGCCAGCGAGCGGATGAACCCCACGCCCGGCTGATGGCCCCATCCGGGATTGCCCTTGCGCTGTTCGTGCACCGCCAGCCCCTCCGAGAACCACCGCGGCACCTCGTTTTCGGACACCGCCAGGTGGAACGAGTGCGCGATTTCGTGCCATAGCGTCGACGCCCAGTTGAATTCGCCCCGGCCGCGAGCCGCCGGCGAGTCGATGGCAAGCGCGGGCCCGAAGCTCACACCCAGGGCCCCGATCCCCACCAGGCCGACCGTGCGGACCGAGAAGTCGGCGTGGCGCGGGTAGACCTCGACCCGGATGGGTCCGGGGGGCGCTGCCCCGTACCGCCGCGACATCTCGGCGAAGGCGCGTTCGGCGATCGGCTCCATGTACGGCGCCAGCAGATCGGCCTCGGACTCGTGCAGCACGAGGTCGAAGTTCAGCGTCGAGACCACTCGGTACTCCACGAAGGTGTCGAGCAGGTCGAGGGTGTTCTTGAACCAGAGGTTGAAGGGATCGCCGGCGAATGCCCGCTCCAGGTTCACGCGACCTTCGTCGACCTGGCCCAGCCGCACCTGGTTCAGTCCCATGAGCCCCCATCCGGTCCAGCTGCCGGGATCGGCCTCGGTCGCCTGGCGCGCGAAGGACAGGGCCTCGCCGTACTTGCGGTGATCGGCGGCGAGCTCGGCCAGGAGCACCAGCGGGGTCGTGGGCATCGCGGTGAGGGAGCGCACCTGCCGCATGACGGCTTCGAATCCGGCGGCGTCGCCGGAAAGGTGGAGGATCGCGGCTTTGGTGCCGAGCGCTCCCAGGTCGCCGCCGTTGACCTCGAGGACCTTGTCCACTTCTTCCATCGCCGCTTGGCGGTTGCCGTGCATCAGGCGGATCCGCGACAGCAGGGTCCGGGCCCCGGCCAGGTTGGGGTTGGTGGCGAGCGCGGCCTCGAGGTCGGCTTCCGCGTCGCCGCCCCCCTCAAGGCGCGCGACCCGGGCCAGGCCCAGCCGCGCGGCCGCGTGCGACGGGTTCTGCCGAAGAATCTCGCCGAAGGCGGCCGCGGCCTCGCGAGCGTCGTAGCGTTCGAGGAAAAGCTCGCCGCTCGCCAGGCGGGCGGCGTGGTCCCGTGGGCCCGCCTCGACGGCCTCGTCGAGGGCCAGCAGGGCGTCGTGCGCGTACTCGTAATTCCAGCGGGAAAGCTGGAGGAGCGCCCTCCCCACCGCCGTGAGTTCCGCCGCCGAGAGGTTCGACGCGGTGTTGTAGTAGTCGATGAAGCCGTCGAAGAGGGCGCGGGCCCTCTCCCGGTCGCCGTAGCGGTAGAGCAGGATGCCCAGCTCGACCCGCGCCGCCGCGCCGGCCGCGCCGCCCTCCCCCGACCCTTCCTCGAGCACGGCCTGCGCCTCGTCCACCCGGCCGACGTCCATGAGCGCGGCTCCCAGCAGCGCCCGCGCCCCCCGCACCCCGCGCTCCACTCCCCTCTCGGCTGCCTCTGCCGCGCCCTCGTAGTCCCCGGTCTCGCGCAGCGCGGTCACCCACCCGGACAGCGCGGCCCCGTCACCGTCGAGTGCCGGCCCCCGCAGCGCCCGCACGGCTTCGTCGTAGCGCCCCGCGCGGAGGGCGGCAAAGCCGTCGGCGTCCTGGGCGAGCACGACGGTGCCAGGCAAGGCACCGAACAGGATCGCCAGCGCGGGGATTGCTGCCGTGACGAGACGTCGGCCACCACTTGACGGCTCGCGGTCGCGGGACGGACCGATCTGGATTCCACACATACGGATAAGGTGTGACGGGAGGGGCTTGGTGGCTACCACTTGAGGCTTCATTCCGTTGACTCGTCCAGGACCCCGTGGGGATGCACGTCTTGCACTATGGCCATCGTTGCCACAGTCGTCTTGCGGTTGTTGTATCGATAACCAACCCGTCTTGCAATCGACAATCCAGCTGCATATGGTGTTGCGGCAGTCTGCCGTCCCGCATCCGTGACCGATTCCCGCCCGGAGACCTCATGTCCGTCGTCACCATCTCTTCCCGTTACCAGATCGTGATTCCGCGCGACGTGCGCGAACAGCTCGACCTCCGCCCGGGCCAAAAGGTGCAGGCGCTCCCTTTCAAGGGACGTGTGGAACTGATTCCCCTCAAGCCGATTGAGGCCGCACGCGGGTTCGTTCGGGGCATCGGCACCACGGTTCCACGCGAGGGAGACCGGGTGTGAACGTCGTCGACTCGTCCGCCTGGCTGGAATACTTCGCCGACGGGCCCAACGCGGGCGAGTTCGCCGAAGTCATCTTCGAAACCGAGCAGCTGATCGTGCCGAGCGTCACGCTCTCCGAGGTCTTCAAGAGGATCCGGGGCCAGCGAGATCTCGACTCGGCCCTGTACGCCGTGGCGCAAATGCAGCGTGGAACGGTCATCGACCTCGACGCCAACCTGGCGATCGCCGCGGCGGAGTTGAGCACCGAATCCGGCCTGCCCATGGCGGACAGCATCATCCTGGCCACCGCACGCGCCCACGAGGCGACGCTCTGGACGCAGGACGCAGACTTCGAGGGGTTGGAGGAGGTGGAGTATCGGAGCGTCCCGGGCTAGGCGGACCCGCCACTCCCGCCCGCTGCCCGAATCTCCCTGTTCTTGAGCGCCAGTTCGATCAGGAGCTCCTCCAGCTCGTTCTCGTAGCGCTCGAGCGGCAGCTGCGCCTTCACCCGCCGCAAGTCCGCGATCCGACCCTCGATCTCGGCCTTCTCCTCGTGGAGCGCGCGCAGCTCCGGCGACACGGCCCCTCCACCCGCCGCGCCCCCGACCGACCCCAGGAAGACCATCCGCGCCAGCGTGCCGTCACCCGCCAGATCGTCCAGCTCGCGGCTGCCCTCGCCGTCGCCGTTGTCGTCCAGGACCGCGTGCTCGGTGAGCAGCAGATTGTCGCCCTCGTATTCGCGCTCCACCTCTCGCACCGCATAGCCGAAGGCCTCCAGCATCGAGACGCGTGCGTCCTTGTCCACGTCGGCGCCCTCGTCGGCGAACGCGTCCACGAAATACAGCCCGAAGCGGGTCATGTTGCGCTCGCGCCCGCTCCGGGTGGCGGTGATGATCGCCCGGTTGGGTGCCGACAGCGCGGACACGAAGGGCCCGGACGCCGTCGCGGTGTTGACGAAGGTGATGCGGCGCTGGCCCAGCCCGTCGAGAAGCCCGTCGATGTCGGCGGGCGACAGATCCGGGCCCGGAATGTTGAACCTGGCCTCGTTGTTGCGGAACGTCCCGTGCCCTGCCAGCAGCACGACCAGTTCGTCGGCGGGTGCCATTGCCGCGCCGATCTCGACGAAGGCCGCGCGGATGTTGTCGGCGGTCGACCGCGCGCGAATCCGCGTCGGGTCCAGCTCGGTCCTCTCGCCCAGATACGTGATCCGCTCGGCCGGGACGCCGTACTTCTCGGTCGCCGCATCGGCAAACCGGCTGAGCCACCCGTGAAAGGCTTCCGTGTATTCGGGATCGCCCCCAAGCCCCGAGATCAGCAGGATGTGCGTGTTCTGGGCCGAGACGGTGGGCGGAAGAAGGGCGACGACGGCCACCGCGGCCAGGCCCAGCGGCGTTGCCACCCGACCCTTCAAGCCAGCCCCCTCTTCCGCCGGTACGCCCACTCGCCCCCCATCAGCCCGGCCAGCAGCAGGAAGAGGATCGGCATGTCCCAGAGGTCGCGCTCCTCCGTCACGGTCACGCCGCCGCCGGTGAACTGCAGGTCCTCGGGCAGGTTGGCCGCGGTCTCGGGCGTATAGTAGCGGCCGCCCGTCTCCTCGGCGATGCGCTCCATCAGGCTCACGCGCTGGCGGGGATCCCGGAACTCCCCGGTGCCCGGCGCCACCCGCACGCTCGTCTCGGCGTTGCCGAAGGTGACGGTGTCGCGGCCCGCATCGACCGAGACCTCGAAGATGCCGTCCATGTCGGGGGTGAAGTCGGCGGTGTAGCGGCCGTCTTCCGAGACCGACCACTCCATGGGGACGTCGCGGGTCTCGCCGGTCGGCAACGTGACACGGGCGTTGACGGCAGCGCCGTTGACCTCCACGAACCCGGCGTCCAGCACCGTCGCTTCGAGGGTGACGGGCTCGCCGGCTTCGACCGTGACCTGCGCGGGAGCGGCCTCCACCGGGTCGGGCGTCTCCGCGACCAGCCAGCGCATCAGCTGCCGCCAGAAGTTTTCGTGACTCAGGTCTTCGAGCGGCACCGTCGAGTCCATCTGCCAGAGCCAGGTGTCCTGGACGGCCAGCACCATCGAGCGGCCCCTGCCGTAGCGCTGAAAAGCCATGACCACGCGGTCATCGGAGCTGCCGGCGCTCTCCAGGACCGCGTCGCCCTCGTCCCCGCCCGCCGCGCCCACCGCGCCCGGAGCGGCCCCGGGGCTCTCCACCACGACGCCCTGCAGCAGTTCGGTCGCGCCGGGCTTGAGCTCGGTGATCAGGTTGGTGGTGGAAACCGGAGGCAGCGAGTCCCAGCGCGCGGCCGACTCCTCGACGGTGCCCTCGATCCGCGTGATCGGATGGTTCGCGCCGCCGGGGGTCGGCGACACCTTCACGAAGGCGAGCCGCTCGGTGGGCGTCGACCCCGCGGGTTCGTCCAGCACGACGGGCAGGACATCCTCGAGCGGCGTGCCCTTGTAGCCGCCCTCCGCCAGGGCGCGGCGGCCTCCCAGCATGAGGAGCGTGCCCCCGCGCTCGCTCACGAAGTCGGCCATCATGCCGAGCTGGTCGTGCGTGAAGAAGCTGGCCTCGATCGAGCCCAGGACGAGCGCGCGGTACCGGTAGAGGTCCTCGCGGGTCGTGGGAAAGCCCTCGACCAGTTCGAGCGGGTCGTCGAGGTTGCGCCGGAAGAACTTGTTCTCGGCGGTGCGCTGCAGCAGCACCACCTGCAGGTTCTCGTCCGCGCGCACGGCCCGCAGCATGAAGGCGACCTCGTGGCGCGGCTCGCCCTCGAAGTAGAGGATCTTCTCGGTGCGGTCGCGCACCTGCACCACCGAGTGCAGCACGTTGTTCTCCAGCACCCTCTCGCCCGACTGTCCCGGGATGCGGAAGGCGAGTTCGCGCGCCCCCGGCGTCTCAAGCGTGATCGCAACCGGCGCCACCAGAGGCTGCCCGTCAGCCGGGAGCGTCACCATTTCAGTCGTGACGATCCGCCCCATGTCCTCGACGACGATCGGAACCGTCCTCCCGGCGTAGCCGCGCGAGTCGACCATCACGTTGACCACCATCGAGGTGCCGGTCAGCGCCGTCTCGGGCACATCGACCCGGCTCGCCTGTACGTCGGCCTCCATCTCCTCGTCGCCCACCCCGACGGTGAAGACCGGAACCGAAGCCGCCCGCAACGGAAGCAGCGCATCTCCGATCGCCTCGTCGGTGTTGTCGCCCCCGTCCGACACGACCACGATCCCGGAGAGCGGCACCCCCTGCAGCTCGTCCCGCGCATGGGCGAGCGCGCTGCCGATCCGGGTGCGGCTCCCGTCGAAGCCGAGTCCGCCCACCGCGTCGACCCGCCCCGCCGACGCCGAGAAGCGGAAGTAGCGCAGCGCGAACCTCTCCTCGAGCGCGCCGACCAGATCGCCATCCGGGTCGAGCAGCGCGGCCGCCTTGGCCGCGCGCGAGGTCCCGTCGCGGTCGTCGATCGTCATGCTCCGCGAGTCGTCGACCAGCACCGCGAGGAAGTTCCGCTGCGGCACCACCGAGGTCAGCACCAGCGCCGGCTGCATGACGATGAAGAACAGCACCAGGAAGAGCGCCGCGCGCAATCCGCCCAGCACCCACCGGTCGAGCCGCCGGCTCCGTCCCCGGGCCAGGGCATAGGTCAACACCGCCGGCACGCCCAGCAGCACCGCCGCCGCCGCAACCATCGTCACCGGCCACGGCGACAGGAACGACAGTTCGCCTTCCTGGAACAGGACCGGCCGGTACTTGAAGAGGAACTCGAAGAGGCTGCTCATGTGCTCAGTGGCTCATCGCGTAGATGATCATGTTGACGCCCATCTGGAACGCGAATGTGGAGTACTGCAGGGGGTAGTCGGGTTGCTCCGCCCACTCCCAGGCGTCGCCCAGATCGGTGTTCCAGTTGATGATGACCATCAGCCGCCCCTCCTCGTCCTCGATCCCCTTCACGTGGGGCGTGTATCCGTCGCGCTCCCAGGTCGCGCCCCCCCAGAAGCGCCCGTACGCCGGCACCTGCAGGATCTCGTCAATGTCGTAGAAGGTGCTGAAGACGGGGTGCTCGAGATCCAGGTCGATGATCGGCAGATTCGGGAAAACCCGCTTGATGTTCCACTCGAAGACATCCCACTCGTACGATCCCCAGAAGTCGTCGATGACCAGGAACCCGCCTGCCATCAGGTATTCGCGCAGCCCCTCGACCTCGGCCTCGGACAGGTTCATGTACCCGACCTCGAGCGCGTACAGGAACGGATACCGCCGGATGTTCTCGTCGGTCAGCAGCACCGCGTTCTCGTCACTGAAGGCGTCCAGGTTGGTCAGCCTCTGCAGCACGGTCAGGAACTGGATGTCCGCCTTGGGATAGTCCGTCGCCCACGAATTGCGCCGCCGTCCCCAGCCCCCGCCGCCGGACGAATACGCCGCGCGCGTGAAGTAGAACTCGTGCCACTCGGAAGGCGGAGGAATCTGCGCGGGGTCGACGGATGGTGTGGAGGGAAGGGCGACCGGGGCGTTCGCGGCCGCGGTGCCGGGTACCGGAGCGATGAAGCGGGTCGCGCGGTGCGAGGGGATGGCCGCCGGGCCCGGGCCGGCGAGTTCGGGTTCGGCACCGCCTTCGCGTCCCGGCTGCGCCCATGCCGCGGCCAGCACACCCCCCAGGACCAGCAAGCCGACAGGCACGGCTGCGCTTCCCCGCCCACGCATCGACCTCAGCCACCTCGAACGTGCCAACCTCACCCTTCCTCCAACTCGTTTGCGCGGAGTGTCGGCTCCTCCCGACCTGCCGGGTACAACGACACCCTCAATCGCCGAAACGTAAGCAGGCCGGGGGACGCGCCGCCACCGGATACCGCCGGGCGGAACTCCAGGCCCGCGACCGATCCCTGAAAAACGGAAGGTCGCCGTCCATGTTTCAATGTTACTTCTTCCTGGGCGGCCTCTTCTTCCGGTACGCCACCCTTACCGCGAACAGCCCGGCGAGCGTCAGCGCCGCCACCAGCGGCCAGAAGGTGTCGCCCTTGACCTTCCAGAAGTAGTGCAGGACGCCCAGCCCGGCGGCGACGTAGGCAAGCCGGTGCAGACGCTGCCAGCGCTTGCCGAGGCGCCGGATCCACCCCCGTGTCGAGGTGACCGCCAGCGGGATCATCAGCACAAGGCCGGCGAACCCGGCGGTGATGTAGCGGCGGTCGCGCACGTCCTCGAGGATGTACGAAAGCGCGAAGAGCTGGTCCATCCCGGCGTAGGCCAGGAAGTGGATGCAGGCGTAGGCGAAGGCGAAGAGGCCGATCAGGCGCCGCACCTGGATGATGCGGTTCCAGCCGGTGAGGCGCCGGATGGGGGTGACCGCCATCGCCGCGAGGAGGAAGACCAGCGTCCAGCGGCCCTGGATGTGGATGATCTTCTCGACCGGATTGATGCCGAGGTTGCGCTGGAAGAAGTTGACCGCGAGCCACAGGATCGGGGCGAGGCCGATCGCCCAGATGGCGGTCTTCAGCAGGAGAATCTGGCGCCGGGGGTTGGCCGCACGGCGTGGCCGCGCCCCCGGGACGTCCGGGTCGGGCTTCACCTCAGAAGAACTCTTTCAGGTCCATCCCTTCGTAGAGATGCGCCACCTCGTCGGCGTATCCGTTCAGGAACTGCGTCTCCTGCCAGCGGTATCCGAAGAGCTTGCTGCTGTCGATGAGCTTCTCTCGCGACTGGCTCCAGCGGGGATGCCGCACGTCCGGGTTGACGTTCGAGTAGAACCCGTACTCGCCCGGCGTCTGGGTTGCCCAGGTGGTGGGCGGCTCGTCCTCGGTGAAGGTCATGCGCACGATCGACTTGATGCTCTTGAAGCCGTACTTCCAGGGCACAATCAGGCGCAGCGGGGCGCCGTTCTGGTTGGGAAGCTCCTTGCCGTACAGGCCGTTGACCATGAGGGTGAGCGGGTGCAGCGCCTCGTCCAGGCGCAGGCCCTCGCGATACGGCCAGCCGATGCGGGGCCGCCAGAGCCGCTCGGGCATCTGTTCGGGGTCCCAGAGCGTCTCGAAGGCGACGTACCTGGCGCTGGTGTTGGGCTCGGCGCGGTTGATCACGTCGGCCAGGGGAAAGCCCCGCCACGGGATGACCATCGACCACGCCTCGACGCAGCGGAACCGGTAGACGCGGTCCTCGATCGTGGACGGCGTGATGAAGTCCTCGAGCGCGTAGTCGCCCGGGTTGTTGCAGAGGCCGTCGACCCTGATCGTCCACGGCTTCGTGACGAGCGCGTGGGCTTGCTTCGACGGGTCCTCCTTGCCGGTCCCGAACTCGTAGAAGTTGTTGTAGCTGGTGATCTCTTCCCAGGTGTTGGGCTCGAGGTCCTGCGGGCCGCGCGGGCGGCCGGAGCCGGGGATCGGGGACGCCGCGTGGAAGGGGCCCATGTCGGGGGAGCCGACCCCGAGGAACGCCGCAGCGCCGATTCCGGCGGACGCTCCCAGGAACTTGCGGCGGTCGATGTATGCCGACTCCGGCGTGATCTCCGAAGACGGGATGTCGCTGTTCTTCCTGATCCTGATGATCATCGGGGTTCCTTCCTGGCCTGCCGGGAGGGGCGGTGCGGACGCTCTCGGGGCGCGCGCCCGCTCGGTGTGCACGGTGTGCCGGCGTTGTGTACACCTCAAGGTGCATCTTCGATCCACCGCACGGGCCGTGTCAAGACGGCGGGGCGACGGCTCGCGTGTAGACACTTGGCAATGTCCGCATTACAGTTTGGATCTTCTGCAGGAGAAGCACTTCATGACTGGACCGGAAGCAAGGGGAATCGCCGTATCGCTGCTCGCGCTATCTCTCGGCTGCGATCCCGCCGGCTCACCGCAGCCCGGGGAAGCCCCACAGGAAACGGATTCGGACCCGTATCACATCCTCGTCACCAATGACGACGGCATCGGGTCTCCCGGCATCCGGTTGCTGGCGGAAGCGCTGCGCGATGTAGGCGAAGTCACCGTTGTTGCGCCGTGCGGGCAGATGAGCGGAAGCAGCATGTCGGTGCAGTTGGGCGTGAGAAGCGTCTGATGCCGATCAGCGACGAGAACGGCACCTGGGGACACTGCGTCGAGGCCACGCCTGCCGATGCCGCCATGGTGGCCCTGGAAGGCATGGCTCCGGAGGGCGGATTCGACCTGGTGGTGAGCGGGATCAACGCCGGGGCCAACACCGGTGATTTCGGACACATGTCGGGCACGGTGGGCGCGGCCATGATGGGCGCCTACTACGGCGTGCCCGCAGTGGCCGTCTCGCTTGGCGGGCAGGAGATGGACTTCGGCTATCCGGCGGCGTTCACGGCGCGCTTTGTCGAACAGGTCCAGGAGCGGGCGCCGCCTCCCGGGGTCGTGCTTTCAGTGAACTTCCCGGCCGGTCGCGAGGACGCGGTTGCCGGGGTTGCGGCGGGACGGATGGGCGGCAGCTACGTCCGATTCGGCTATGAAGAGGTCGAGCCCGAGGGCGAAGTTCGTGTCTTTCGGCCCAGGGTCACCCCGGCGGATACCCACCCCGCTGGGAGCGACACCGAAGCGTTCGTCGCGGGGATGATCACGATCGCTCCGCTCCGCTTCGACCGGACCGACGAGGAGATACTGCGTGAACTGGCCTCCTGGGAGCTTGACCACCGGTTGGGCGTGCCCCCCGGCAGCTGAGCGTGCCCTCGCGCGGCACGCACAGGCTCAGCTCGCCGCGCCCCAGATCTCTCTGAAACCCGCCGCCATTCGCGGCCCCGCACCCTCGTCCTCGTGCTTGAAGAAGACGAAGACGTCGCTCCAGCCGGGTTCCCGCAGCGCCTCCGCCCACCGGGCAAGCTCGCCGTCGTCGTAGCCGGGACGGCGCAGGCGCGCGTAGCCGAATGAGGCCGTCGCCACGACCGGGGCCTCGCCCTCGCCGGTGTCGGCGGTGACCAGTGCCGCGCCGTGATCGGCCAGCGCCTGGTAGACCCCGTCGGTGAACCAGCTGGCGTGCCGGAACTCGAACGCGGCGCGGAAGCCGTCCGGGGCACCGACCCCGTCGGAGAGGAGCGCCAGGAAGTCGCTCAGGCGTTCCACATCGGCGCGCAGGTATGGCGGCAACTGGAAGAGGATGGGGCCGAGCCGGGGTCCCAACGCTCCCACCGCGGTGCGCACCAGGTATTCCAGCGGATCGCCGGCGTCTTTCAGGCGCTTCATGTGGGTGATCCTCCTGCTCGCCTTCAGAACGAAAGCGAAGTCGTCCGGGACCTGCGCGGCCCACTTCTCGAGCAGCTCGGCGCGGGGCAGGCGGTAGAAGGTGTTGTTGATCTCGACGCTGGTGAGCTGGCGCGAGTAGAACGCCAGCATCTTGTTGGCAGGCAGTTTCTCGGGATAGAAGCTGCCCTTCCACTCCTTGTAGGAGAAGCCGCTGGTCCCGGTCCACAGCCTCATGACGCGCGGCCCTGCCTCCTGCGTCTCCACCAGCGCGGCGCGGTTGTGGCGTGGACGTCGTAGCGGTGCCGGAGGTCGATGATGTCGCGGGGGGAGCCGAGGATCGTGAGGCGGTCACCGGTCTCCACGACCGTGTCCTCGTGGGGGACGACGAGCTGTCCGCGTCGCCGGATCATGGCCGCCAGGGTGCTCTCGGGCAGCGCCATGTCCTCGATCGTCATCCCCGCCAGTGTGCTGCTCGCCCCCTCGTGCAGCACCTCGACGACGAGCATGCGTTCGTCGCGCAGCATGACCTCGCGCAGCTCGAGGTCGTCCTCGGCCTCGAGCCACTCGGTCAGGAAGCTCTCGTCGTCCACCCGCCCCGCGATCTGGGCCAGGATGCGCAGATGCCGGCCGTGGTCGGCGGCCGGGCTCGCCAGGAAGAAGGCGGCCTGGATGACCTCGTCCTGGGCTGGGGCCACGTCGGGCTCTCCGGTGTCGATCACGATCCCGCCGCACACCCGGGCGAGCACCATGCGGGGCCCCGGGATGTCGTCGAGGTGAAGGTGCGGGAGGACGACGCCCTCGGACATGGGCGTGAGGCCGCTGCCGGTGCTGTCGAGAAGTCCCCGGGCGAGGCGGTCGGCCTTCACTCCAAGCTGTCGGGAAAGCGCCTGCGACGCGCGGGTCACCAAAGCCGAGAAGGGAACTTCGCCCTCGTAGTCCAGAACATCCGAAGACGCGATGAGCTTCTCGAAGGGGTCCGCGTCGCGCACGCCCTTCTCCTTGAGGATCTGGCGCAGCTCGCGCTCCAGCCCCTCGTTGCGCTGCTGGCCCAGCCGCTCGAAGACGTGGTATATCGCGCCCTCGCGGCGTACGTGGTCGCGGGTGTAGAAGCTGTACCAGAGGATGCCGAAGACGACGAAGACGACGCTGAGGAGAGTGGCCATCCAGCCCATCTGCACGATGAGCGGGAGCGGGATGACGAGGCCGACGATCTGGACCCAGGGATAGAGGGGTGCGCGGAACCCGGGGTCGTATGGCGCGAGGCCGCTTTCGCGCATGACGATCACCGCCAGGCACGCCAGCGCGAACATGATCAGCTGGAAGGCGCTCGCGAGCTTGGCCATGCCCGACGGGTCGAAGAGCGCCAGCCACAGGATGATCAGAGCCACCGTGGCAAGGACGGCGACCCACGGTGTGCCCCAGCGGCTGATCCGGCGCATCGAGGCCGGCAGCACGTGATCGCGGCTCATGGCCAGCGGGTAGCGGCTCGCGGACAGGACGCCGGCATTCCCGACCGAGGTGAAGGCCACGATGGCGGCCACTGTCATGACCGCCTCGCCCGCCGGGCCCGCGACGGCCCTGGCCATCGATGCCGCGGGGGCCAGGTTGCCGCCATCGGCGGAGAGCGCGCCGACTCCGACCGCGCCCACCATGGCCCAGGTGCCGAGCACGTAGACGAGGAGCACGGTGGCGAAAGCCAGCAGCATGCCCAGTGCCAGGTTGCGGTCCGGGTTCTTCACCTCTTCCGAGACCGAAGCCACGTGGGTGAGCCCCATGTAGGAGACGATCACCAGGCCGACCGTGGCGAAGAACGGCGACGCGCCCAGGTCGAAGGCGCCATCGAATACGCCGGGATCCACGGCGGTGATGCCGGTCCCGATCAGCCAGCCCAGCATCGCCAGGAGGATTACGGTGAGGACCAGCTGTATGGCGCTCGTCTTCTTGGCGCCGAAGAGGTTGACCGCGGCGAAGCCCATCGCGAATGCGAAGGAGATCGGCCCTGCGGGCGCCTCGGGGAAGTAGACCTGCAGGTAGGCGCCGAGGCCGACGAGGGCAAAGGCCGACTTGAGGGTCAGGGTGGTCCAGGTGCCGAAACCGCCGATCGTGCCGACCCGCTGGCCCATGCTGCGGTCCAGGAAGTAGTAGATGCCGCCGGCCCGGGGCATGGCGGTGGACAGTTCCGCCATGCTGAGGATGCCGGGCAGGAGGAGCAGGCCCGCCAGCAGGTAGGCGAAGGGGATCGCGCTCCCGGCCTGCGCAGCGGCGAGGCCGGGCAGCAGGAAGAATCCCGAACTGAGGGTCGCGCCGGTCGCGATCGCGTACACATCGAAGAGCCCGAGTTCGCGCTTTAGTGTGGCCATCGTCCCCGTTGCCGTTGGTTGGTCGGTCCCGGAGCGCGCCGGAACAGGCGCCCCGAAGGTTAGCCGGTTGCTTGCTCCGGGCGCGAATACTCCCGACTATGCCCCGATGACACTTCGCCAGGTAACTCTCGCCGCACCCATCGCCGTGGCCGCCGCTCTGGGCATCGCCTGCGCCGGCTCCCTCGAACTCACTCCCTCCGACGCGGCCACCGTTCTCGCCGGCCACCACCTCGACCACCCCAACCCCGCCCTTCCCGGCCCGCACGACGTCCTCACCCTCTATTACGGGAGCGGTACGGACAGGAACCGCCCCGAATACCGCGACTCGGTGGCGATCGTCACCGAGACCGTCGACGCCTCCGGGCTGGTCAGCCTCGGCGCCTCGGCGAAGTCCCGGAACAGCTACTGGGGGTTCTCCCCCGACAGCTTCCCCATCAACGCGCGCGTCTGGTACCCCGACGACCCCGGCCCCCACCCCCTCGTCCTGGTCGTGCACGGCAACCACAACATGCGCGACTTCTCGGACCCCGGCTACGACTGGCTCGGCGAACTGCTCGGCAGCCGGGGATACATCCTCGCCTCGGTCGACATGAACTTCATCAACGGCGGGATCCGCGAGGAGAACGACGGGCGCGGCTGGCTTCTCCTCAAGCACCTGCAAGAGTGGCGGCGCTTCAACGACGACCCGGATGGCCCGTTCCACAACCGCGTGGACATGGGCAACATCGCCCTCATCGGGCACTCACGCGGCGGTGAGGCGGTGGCGCTCGCGGCGGCGTTCAATCGCCTCACCCGCTACCCGGACGACGCCTCGCTCGAATTCGACTTCGGCTTCGACATCAGGTCCGTGATCTCGATCGCCCCCGTCGACGGCCAGTACCTTCCCGCCGACCGGCGCGCCCCGCTCCGCGACTTCAACTACCTCGTGTTCCACGGCTCGCACGACGGCGACGTCACCAGCTTCCACGGCCTTCGCATCTTCAACCGCCTGCAGTTCGCTTCGGGCAGCGACATGTTCAAATCGGCCGTCTACGTCTACCGAGCCAATCACGGCCAGTGGAACACCGTCTGGGGCGCGCACGACAACGGTCCGCGCAGCCCTCGCATACTCGCGCTCGACGGCCTGCTGCCGCCCGAGGACCAGCGCGAGTTCGGCCGCGTCTTCGTCTCCGCCTTCCTCGACATCACCCTCAAGGGCGACGACCGCTACCGCCCGCTCTTCCGCGACCACCGCGTCGCGGGCGCATGGCTCCCGAAGACCATGTACATCACCCGGTTCATGGACTCGTCCTTCCGTCCCCTCGCCGACTTCGAGGAAGACATCGACGTCACCACCGGTTCGGCCCCCGGCGTCACCCTCCACGGCACCGACTTCAGCACCTGGCGGGAGGGCCGACTCGATCTCCGCTCCAGCAACCGCGCCACCACTTCGTCCTCCCAACTCAACCAGGCGCTCTGGCTGGCGTGGAACAACAGCTACCGGGGCTCCGACGATCCCGCACCGCCTGCCGCATTCACCTTCTCGCTGCCGGCCGGCCTGGCGGACGAGTGGTCGGTTGGCCCCGAAACCACCCTTGAGATGCACGTGGGCGCCCTCGACGACGAGCCGGGTCCGCGGGAAGATCCCGACGCCGAAGAGGAAGGGGGGGAGGGGGGGGAGGAGGGCGACCGTGACCGCTCAGGCCGGGATTCCCGCGAGGACCGCCAGGGAGGTCGCGACGACGACGAGGAAAAGCCGCCTCTCCAGCTGACCGTCGCGGCCATCGACGCGGACGGTGACACCGCGCGGGTCGGCCTGACCGGCTACGGTGCGTTGCGCAGGCCGCTCACCATCCGGGTGCTGCGCCGCCGCGACATCGAGGACAACCGCTTCGCCAATCCCTGGGAGCTGATCCTGCAGCACTTTTCCATTCCGCTCGGGGACTTCGCGGCCGACAATCCCGCATTCGACCCCGGCACGCTCCGCGCGGTGGCGCTGGTCTTCGACGGGAGTGACGCCGGCACCGTGGTGGTGGATGACGTGGGGGTGGCACAACTGCACCCGGGGTTCAGGGCAGCCCGCGTTCCGACGGGGTGAGTGTGCCGGTCGGGATCCGCTCCCTGGTGATTCTGCTGCTGGCGGCCGGCACCCTCGTCTCTGCGTGTGGCGAAGCTGCGGTCGAGCCGCCCCGGCCCGCCAACCGTGCACCCGTCGCAGAGGGCGCGATTCCCCACAGGAGCGTGCGCGTGGGTGGCACCGGTGACATGGAGGTGCTGTTGCACGACCCGGTGGTAACCTCGAATCACACTGCCGAGGACTTGCTGCGGGAGACGGACCTGATTCGGGTCATGGAAGCTGCCGCGGGCTACTACCTGGGCACCATGACCGGGCCTGTTCTGGGCAACCATGGACTGGCCTACCAGTCCGGACGTTCAAGCTTCTCGGTGGTCGATCTCAGGGAGCGGTCGGAACTCGTCATCGCCCACGAACCGGGGCACAACATGAGCCTGCAACATCCGCCGGGATGCGGAGCGGGGTTTGTCGACGCATCATTTCCGCACTCCGGCGGCACGATCGGCGCATGGGGCTACGATTTCCGCTACGGGGGCCGACTCGTTGCGCCGCACGCCGGCGATCTGATGTCCTATTGCCAATACGACTGGGTCAGCGACTACCACTTCACGAATGCCCTCCGCCATCGGCTTGCAGACGAGGGGACGGACCTGGCCGCGACGGGTTCCGCTCCCGTCAGATCACTCCTGCTGTGGGGCGGGGTATCCAGCCAGGGAATCCCCTACCTGGAACCTGCCTTCCTCGTCCAGGCCCCTGCGGCGCTGCCGGGACGGGGCGGAGCGTATGCGATCACGGGACACCGCGCGAGTGGCGAAGAGGTGTTTTCCCACCGGTTCGATGTGTCGGAGTTAGCCGACGGTGACGGGAGCGGCAGCTTCGCCTTCACCCTCCCGGTCGAAGAGGAGTGGAACGGCTCGATTGCCGGCATATCGCTGTCGGGACCCGGAGGGACCGCATTGCTGACCAGGGATACCGATCGGCCGGTGACCATCCTGCGCGACGTGACATACGGCCGGATTCGCGGCATCCTGCGCGGCGAATCGGCCGGATTCGCCGACCCGGACATGGCAAGCGGGTCGACTCACCCACACCTCGAGGTCCATTTCAGCCGCGGACTGCCCGACGCGGAAGCATGGCACCCGCGGTGAGGTAGCCAACGGCCCGTCCCGGGTATTGCTGCCTACCGTATCGCGATCCCCACGCTGTGCCGGTCCGCCCCGAGATCATGGTGCGTGTAGTCGCCGCCGTAGGCGTAATCGATCCGGATCCGATCGCCTTCGAAGCCCGCGCCGAAGGTGAGCGGCGAGCCGCCGCCCTCCCCCACCCGCCGCACCGCACCGATCCGCGCTATGAAGATGCGGCGCTGGATCGGCCACCACGCGATTTCCAGTCCGCCGCCCGGGACGATTTCTCCCCGGCCGTCCCGGGCCACCTGGACAGCCGCGCCGATGTCGAACGGCCCGACCGGTCTTCGGCCGCCGGTTCCAGCGCCCACGACCACGCGTCGCGCCAGCGGCGTCTCGTAGCGCCCCAGCTTCAACGCGCGGCCGAGATTCTGCACAGTTACGGCGCCGGTGACCGGCCCGAGGCCCCTCGCGACCCCGATGTCCACGGCCAACGTGCTGCCACGCAGCCCGCTCAGCCGCTGTCCGACGAGCTTGGCCGAGACTCCCAGGTCCATCCCGAAAAGCTCGTTGGCGAATCCCACCGCCGCCGTGTACTCCGAGGCGGCCCTGTCGCCACCGCCGATCAATGCCGCTGCCTCGCGCGGGAGTTCCAGCGGCGAGTCGGCCGAAGTCCCGTATTGCAGCAACGACAGCCCCGCCGCGAGCGTGCCGCCCATCCAGCCACCGCTGCCGCTCATGGCGAGATGCGTGCTGCCCCCCAGCCGCTGCCGGGCGCCGCCAAACCCCTCGCCCGCAATCAGCGCGGGATGGTGGAAGAGGGCCAGATTCCCGTCGCTGCCGACCGGGAACGCGCCGCCGAGGGCTACGCCGCGCGTGCTGGAGGGGAGCTCGAGCACCAGAGGGCCCGCCCGGCTTCCGTCCTGTGCGGCGACCGGTGCGGCGAACACGCAGATCGCCGCCAACGGCCCGAAGAACGCCCACGACAGCGATCGCGACAGGGTTGCGGCTGCACGACGGGATCGGTGGTTCAGGGTCGGGTTTCCTCGTGGCTGAGGTCGAAGCGTACGGGTGTCAACGATAGCCCGCGGCGGCAAACCCGGCCAACAGGGGCTGCCGGGTGCCGGTTCAACCCACGCTACCCGCCCAGTTCCCGGACCTCGATCGCGCAGCTGCGCAGACATCGTGAGCACCGCACCAGCACCCTGTCACGCACGTAGGCGACATCGCCCCTCGGCCCGGTGTGGATCACGGCGCAGGGTCCTTCACAGCGGGGGCAGCGGGGAGATGCGATGCCCTCCGCAACCTGATCCAGGAGGTGTCGCTTCTGCCGGGCGGTAAAGGCGTCCATGGTCACTCAACGAATCGCGCGGTCGACGTGTCTATTAAGGCTGGCTTCATTTCGGTCCAGATCGGACCCGGGGGCTGCGCGAACCCCCCGGGCCGATGCCCTGGAGCCTGAATTCAGATAAACCCGAAAACCGAAAGACATAGATCCAATGGTATCACTCCTGGCGGCAATGACCATCACCCTTGGGGCAGTGGATCAGGACACGCAACTCGACGCGAATCGCGGTGCGTCCACGGCCGACGGAGAGACGGTCCCCATGGACGTCGAATACCACGGCACCGAGCGGCAACTCGATGTTCCCAGCCCCAGGTTGGCCGGTGCCGAAATCAGCATCGACGGAGTTGCGGACGAGGAGGCCTGGGGCAATGCGCCGGTGCTGACCGGATTCACCCAGTTCGACCCCGTCGAGGGCGTGCCCGCCACCCAGCGCACGGAAGCCCGCGTTCTGCTCACCGACGACGCAATCTATTTCAGCGTCAAGGCTTACGACGATGTCGAGGGCGGGGTCCGGGCCACGCTGGGTGACCGCGATTCCTACGGGTTCTCCGACGATTACGTCCGGTTCATCCTCGATACCTTCAACGATCGCCGCCGCGGCTATGTGATCATGGTCAACCCGCTGGGCGTGCAGCAGGACGGTCTGTGGGTCGTGGGCGGCGGTGGGCGGCGGGAGCGTCAGATGGGTCCGCCGATCGACTGGAATCCCGACTTCGTATGGGACTCCCAGGGCCAGGTGTTCGACTGGGGCTATTCGGTCGAGGTCAAGCTCCCCTTGAAGAGCATCAAGTTCAAGGAAGCTGAAGTCCAGGACTGGGGGCTGCAGGTCGAGCGCCGGATCGCGCGGAACGGCTATTCGGAGTCGTGGGCGCCGGTCTCGGCGAACGTGGCCAACCGGATGGAGCAGTTCGGGCGCCTGACGGGGCTCACGGGTCTGGATGCCGGTCTCTTTCTGGAGGTCAACCCCGTGCAGACGTTCTCGCAGCAGGGGGTCTACGACGCGGACGCCGGAGCGCTTCAGCGCGGGGGTATCGACGGCGATTTCGGGTTGAACCTGACGTACGGGATCACCTCGAATCTGACCCTCGACGGCACCTACAACCCGGACTTCTCGCAGGTCGAAGCCGATGCAGGTCAGATCCGGGTGAATGAGCGCTTTGCCCTGTATCTGCGCGAGAAGCGCCCCTTCTTCCTGGAAGGAACGGAGATCTTTCGGCTTCCCCAGCAGCTCGTCTACACTCGATCGATCATCAATCCGGTCGGGGGAGCCAAGATTCAGGGCAAGATCGGCAGCTTCAACGCCGGGTTTCTGAGCGCCGTGGACGACGTCTCCAGCCCGGACGGTCTGACGGAATCGGCCCATCCGGTGGTCAACATCTTCCGGCTGCGGCGCGATCTCGGCACCACTTCCAACGTCGGCATGGTGTACACCGACCGCACCTACAACGGGGACCGGTTCAACCGTCTGGCCGGAATCGACGGACGATTCCAGTTCCAGCAGCGCTACACGATGACGCTTCTGGCCGCCGGTAGCCGGACGGCCGAAGGCACCTCCGACAGGACCACCGGCTCCCTGGTCTCTGCCCAGTTCGCCCGTTCGGGACGCAACCTGCAGTTCGACGCCAGCATGCTGGACGTGACGGACGACTTCCTGGCCCAAAGCGGTTTCATACGCCGCACCGGAACCACCAATCTCCGGTCCTCGATCAGCTACAATTTTCGTGGTCAACCCGGTGACCTTCTCGAGCGCTGGGGACCCAGTCTCGAAATGGAGGGATTCTGGGATCACGACGCGTTCTGGCAGCGAAACTGGGCCGAGGAACGCCGCGTGCGGCTTGGCGGAAGCCTCTCGTTCCGCAACAACATCACGATCTGGGGGAACTACTCCCGCTCCTCCTACCAGTTCAATCCCCGGGACTACGAGGGACTCTTCGCGAGCGCACCGAACGGCGGCTCCGTGCCCTTCGTTCCCGATCAGTCCCTCTTCCAGGGGCTGAACTCGGGCACCCTCTTCATCTGGGTGAGTCCCTTCGACAAGGTACGAAGCAACGTGCGGGTGACCCGGTCGGAAACACCGCTCTTCGACTTCATCACGGACACCCCGGTCGACATCGCCGATTCCTGGTCCGGCAACGCGAGCCTCAACCTGTTCCTGACCACCAACTTCAGCTCGGAGTTGGGGGTCACCCACACCAACCTCTTCCGGCAGCGCGACGGGTCGCTCTACTCGAGCGCCACGATTCCGAGGGTGCGGGGCCAGTATCAGTTCAGTCGCGCGCTCTTCGTTCGGGCGATCGTGGAATACGGCAGCCAGGAGCGAGGCGTGCTCATGACCCCGACGGGCGGCCATGCGGTTTCCTACTGTTCGAGCACCTCATGCCGGGCACTGCAGGGATCCGAGTCGAACGACTTCTCGATCGAGACGCTGCTCAGCTACGAACCCACGCCGGGCACCGTGTTCTTCGTGGGCTATTCGCGGCGCATGGAAGACATGCAGGCCTTCCGGTTCCGCGACATCCGCCCGGAGGCCGAGGGTGTCTTCATGAAACTTTCCTACCGTTTCCGCGGGTAGGGTGGCCCAAGGTATCCTGATCGCTGGAGGAGATTGAATGAGCTACGTGAAGACTTTCGGCGCGGTGGCGGCGACGGGCGCCATCAGCGTTCTCTTGCTCAAGCTGCTGGTTGCGGCGGCCAGCCCGATCCTCGGGATGTTGTTCGGCTTCCTGCTGACCGCCCTCAAGATCGGCCTGTTCGTCGCGGTGGGGGTTTTCCTCTACCGGATGTTCCGGAGGCGCCGCGACGAAATGGCGGCCTAGGGAGGCCGCTCCTCGACGGGCCACCACCCGGTTTTCCCTGAGGCCGCCGGTCCCTGGGCCGGCGGTCTTTCGCACGGTCGTAGTCCACGCGGAGGCTCCGCCCCCCGAGCGTGGTGCCGTTGAGGGCCTTGATGACCTTTCCCGCATCGCTCTCGTAGACCTCGATCAGGGAGTGGCTTTCGCGCACATCGATCCGCCCCACTCTCTTGCCCGCGACTCCTGACTCGCTCGTCAGGGCACCCAGCAGTTCACGCGGGCCGATCTCGTCGCGCTTCCCCGCCGAAACGAACAGGCGCACCCAACTCTCCGGGATCTCGGGCGACTTGCCGGCGGTGCGGGCCACCGCCGATCTGTCGCTCCCGCGGTCCAGAAGGAGAAGCGCCGCAGCGGCCACCTCGGCCGCGGCGAATCGATCGAGCAGCGACTCCACAACGAGATAGTATGGGGTGGCTTCGGGGGCACGGGCCGCCTCGTGCAGCCTGTCGGCCAACTGGTCGAGCGCGTTTGACACCCGCGCTGGCCGGTCGGGGCGGACACGCTTGAGCTTCAACCCGGCCTCGGCCGCGATCTGTCTGAGGTGGCCGAGTTCGCGCACCGCCGGCAACGCCCAGGCGGGGCCGCCGCTACCGCCGTGACGTGCGGTCGCAGCGTGGGCGCCGGAAGGTACCGTGCAGGATACCGTAGCCACCTGATCGGGGTCCGCCAGCGCATCGAGGGCGGCTCGTGCTTCGGCCTCCTCCTCGGCCGGGCACAGCCACACGGGTACGGTTTCGTCGCCGGGAGGACCCGCGTGATACCCGTGCACAGCCAGGTAGTCGCCCAGGTCCGCCGCCTGATCGGCCGTGGTCGCGTAGAGCAGCACGTGGCGCACCGTGTCGCTCAGCAGGTCGGCGGTCAGGGCCAGGACCGATTCCGCACGGTCGCCCTCGACGACGGTGAAGTGGAGATCGCGTTTGCGCGCGGCCTTCCCGGAGCGGTTGCGGGGCACGCTGTCTCCGGGCGGTACGGTCACTGCGCGGGAGGTGAATCGCCGGGCGATGGAGAGGAGGTCGGGGCCGAACGGCAGGCCGCAGAAGACGCGCTGACAGTCGCTCGGCAGCCCGGTGAGGAGTGCTTCGAGATGGTCCCGCGGCACGCTCTTCACCACACCGTCGCCGTCGTGGACGACCACGGTGCGGACCCGGTCCACCGGGACGGTCCCATCGTAGAGCGCGCTGAAACGGTCGGCGGGGACGAACAGAAAGTCCGCGCGCTCGGGGAGGTTCCAGTGCGGTGCCAGCGCCGCCGCGCGCAGCCCGGACCCGTCACAAAGGAGCGCGAAGGACCGGGCGAGTTCGGCAGCCTGTCGAGCACCCGAGCAGAGCACGAGGCATGCGGGAGCGCCGGCGCCGCCTTCGAGCCGGTCGATCAACGGTGCCCCGTACGCGACGAGTGCACCGCTCCCGGGCCCGGCGCGGCCCATCAGGTCCTTGCCGCGCGCGATCACGGGGATCGCGGCCGCCTGGAAGGGGGTGGGCACCTCCATGCCCTCGGCCGCCAGCGCCGCCACGGTCTCGGGGCCGAGCGGCAGATCTTCGAATGTCGACATGGGAGGGTGGTTCCGTGACTACTGGCCGAAGTCGCCGGGCCGAGCCCCTGCGGAGTCGCCGTACTCGTAGGGGAGCGTCATGAGGAAGCGCTGGATCTCGTAGTCCATCCTGGATGTTCTGAGCCGGTCGGTCTGGGCGGTCACGTCCGTATAGGGACCGTGGCGGTGAGCCCGCAGGACGACCGTCCCCTCCTTGCCGATGTACGTGGCCCCGTGCGACGAACGCTTGGAACGCATCAGTCCGATATACTTCGGCAGGTGCTTTTCCGCATGCGCCAGAACTTCGCCCGGTCCGAGGGCCGTCTTTCGCTGGTATCCCGCCATTCTTCCGCTCGCTCCTGTTCTCCGTTCGCAGCTATGCGCCGTTCGACACACCGCCGGCCAGCAACCGCTGAATCTGGCGCAGCGAGCCCGTGTCATCCAGACGCCCGCTTGCCGTGATCACCATGGGCACTGTCCCGATCCCTCGATCGACCGCCGAATCGCGGCTCCGCAGGATCGCCTCTTCGTACCGATCCACGTCGAGCACTGCCCTGGTCTCGGTCCGGTCCAGGCCGGCGTCGCGCGCGAGTTCGGTCAGCAAATCTATGCGACCGATGTCGACCCCGTCGATGAAGTGCGCGCGGAAGAGCGCGCGGCGCACGGCATGAAAGCGACCCCGTTCGCGCGCAAACTCGCACAGTTCGTGGGCCTTGCGCGTCCACGGCAGGAACTCCGGCTCCCGCATGGGCAGTTCCAGGGGCCGGGCAAACCGCAGTGCCTCCGAGTGGCGGGAGCGCCAGGACGAATCGCGCGAGTCGATCATCGGTGCCGGGGGAGGACAAAGCTCCAGCCCGAACCAGCTGAACGACTCTTCGGCACCGGCCCGGTCGATCATCTGGCTGACGACGTAGGACCTGGGATCGATGAAGTCGTAATGGAACTCGCCCGACCGGGTGCCCGGGGTTGCGCGCATTTCCCCTTGCGGTCCTATTGTCCGCTCGGTGCCAATGGATCCACCCCCTGCCGTTTCTCTCGCGTAGCGGTAACACCCAAGGCTAATCGATGACCTTTTCGGAGAACATTGCAA
Source organism: Gemmatimonadota bacterium (assembly GCA_022823145.1). Classification (GTDB taxonomy): domain Bacteria; phylum Gemmatimonadota; class Gemmatimonadetes; order Longimicrobiales; family Gaopeijiaceae; genus Bin94. The sequence goes on along the minus strand of JAJDXS010000004.1, from coordinate 159,981 downwards.
GACTGCGGCCCTCTGCCACCGTGGCGGTGAGTACGTTGGCAAGGAAGCTGGCCGCCGAAGGGCGCGACATCATCAACCTCGGCGCAGGCGAGCCGGATTTCGACACCCCGGAGTGGGTCTCGGCGGCGGCGATCGACGGCATCCGCGCCGGGCGCACCAGGTACACTCCTTCCGCCGGGCTTCCCGAGTTGCGGACGGCCGCGGCCAGGTACATGACGGCGGGTACGGCCTATCCCGCGGACGGCACACGGATCGTGGTGTCGGCCGGCGCGAAGCAGTCGCTCTTCAACGCGTGCTTCTGCCTGTTCGGACCCGGAGACGAAGTGCTGATCGGGTCGCCGTACTGGACGTCCTATCCCGAGATGGTCACGCTGGCGAGGGCTGAACCCGTTCCGGTGGCCGGGAGCGAGAACCTCGACTTTCTCCTTGCCCCCGAGGATCTGGACGGCGTGGTTACGCCCCGGACCAGGGGGCTCATCCTCTCCACCCCCTCCAATCCCACCGGCGCGGTCTATTCCAGGGACCAGCTCGGTGCGATCGCCGGGTGGGCGAGAGAGCACGGCGTCACGCTCATTTCCGATGAGATCTACCAGGAGATCTACTTCGGTGCAGAAGGCGGCAAGGCGCCGGGGGCGCTCGACCTCGATCCGGAGGCCGTGGGCGACCTGGTGGTGACCAACGGGATGTCGAAGGCGTACGCCATGACCGGATGGCGGGTCGGCTTTTCGTATACGACGCCCGAGCTGGCTTCGAAGATGTCGGCCTTCCAGAGCCACGTTTCGCTGAACGCCGCGACGCCGTCTCAGGTGGCCGCGCTGGAAGCGCTGACCCGGAGCGACGATGCGGCGCGCGACAAGGCCCGGATGCTCGAGGCCTTTCGGCGGCGGCGGAGTCTGGTCGCGCGGCTCTTCGACGAGCTGCTGCCGGGATGTCCCTACATCATGCCGGGAGGCGCGTTCTACCTGTACTTCCGGGTGGACGGGGCCTTCAACGACCAACTGACCTGCGCGAACGACGTGTGCGCCAGGATTCTGGAGGAATCCGGGGTAGCCATCGTGCCGGGCGAGGCGTTCGGCGACGCGCGGTTTGCGCGCATGAGCACCGCTTCGTCGGACGAAGAGATCGAGGCGGGCGTGCGGCGCATGGCGGCGGTGCTCGGTGGTTGAAGGCGGCCCCGGCGATCCCGGGCCGGTCCCGTCCGGGGCCCCCGCTCCCTCCGAACTCGACCACGACGCCCTGGACGGCTATGTCCAGCGGCTCTTTGCCCGCGAGGACGACCACCTGCGGCGCGTTCGGCTTCGCGCGGACGAGGCCGGGATGCCAACGATCCAGCTGCCGCCCGCCACCGCCAGGGCGCTTCAGCTGCTGGTGCGGGCAGCCGGCGCGCGACGCGTGGTCGAGGTCGGCACGCTGGCGGGCTATTCCGCGATCTGGATTGCCCGCGCGCTGCCCGAGAACGGCGAACTCGTCACGATCGAGATCGATCCCGACCACGCTGCGGTGGCGCAGCGGTCGCTCGAGGACGCAGGGGTGGACGCCCGCGTGGATGTTCGCCTCGGCGATGCGGCCGCGATTCTCGGCGGCCTGGGTCCCGAGGGCTCCTTCGACGTCGTCTTCCTCGACGCCGACAAGGAACGGTACACCGTCTATCTGGAGGAGGCGGCGCGCCTGTTGCGGCGTGGCGGGCTGCTGCTGGCCGACAACGCCTTCTGGTCGGGGCGCGTGCTGGATCCCGACTCCAACGAGATCGCCGCCCGGCTCAACCACTTCAACGAGGTGGTGTCCTCGGATCCGCGCTTCGACGCGACGATCCTGCCGGTGGGTGACGGCCTGATGGTCGCTGTGCGGCGCTGATCCGGGCGGCCGCCCTGACCGCCGCGGCGACGTATCCGCCACCGAACAGCCGCGCGTGCACCAGGAGCGGGTAGAGTTGATACGCGGGCAAGCGGAGTTCGTGCCCCGGCTGGAGCGGCCAGGCTTCCTCGTAGGCACGGTAGAATGCGCGGGGGAAGCCGCCGAAGAGGCGGGACATGGCGAGGTCCACCTCGCGGTGCCCCACATAGACGGCCGGATCGATCAGGACCGGTTCGCCTTCGGCCGCGAAGAGGACGTTGCCGGACCAGAGGTCGCCGTGCAGGAGTGATGGGCCGTCCGCTGACGCGGCCGCATCGAGAAGGTCGCCCGCGCGGTCGGCGGCCCGGTCCAGAATGCTCGCCTGGTGCGATGTGACAGCCCCGGCGCCCCGGAGTTCCCGCGCAAGGGGCCGGATCCGGTTTTCGGCCCAGAACCGACCCCAGTTCGCCCTCCACCCGTTCGGCTGGGGCAGCGAGCCGATCACGTTGTCGCACGCCCACCCGAAGCCGCTCTCGTCGCTCCAGCTGCGTTGCAGCGATGCGAGGCGCTGTCCCAGATCCTGCCAGGAGGCCTTCGCGGCGCTGCCCTCCTCGATCCACTCAAGCAGGAGCCAGGGCACCTCGGCCTGGTGTTCGCAACACGCCACAACCCGGGGCGTCCTCACCCCACCTGCAGCCGCCAGAGCCGACAACCCCTCCGCTTCCGCGCGAAAAAAGCCTTCTCCCGCGCTCGCATTCCACTTCAGAAAGAAGGTGCCGCCCGTGGTCCTCAGCGCGGCGGCCGAGTTGATGCAGCCACCGCCCACCCCCCGGGTGCCGAGCAGATTCGATTGACCCAACCCCGCCGCGAGACCGACGTCGGCCAGGACGGAGGCCGGAATCAAGGTCGCGGACGATCCCGGCGCAATCCCGCGGACAGGTCGTCCAGCAGCCCTTCGCAGGAGCGCTCGAGGATCCGGAAGACCCGCTCGAAGCCGTGCGAGCCGCCGTAATAGGGGTCGGGAACGTCGGGATCGCGCGCCTGAGGTTCGTAGCCGCGCATCATGACCACATCGGCCTTCCCCGCCCGGGCACCGTAACCGCGCAGCCGCTCCAGCGACCGCCGGTTGCTGTGGTCCATCGCAACGATGACGTCGAAGTCGTCGAAGTCCCGGCGCGTGACCTGGCGAGCGACACCCACGAGCCGGACTCCGTGGGCGGCCGCCACGGCGATGGACCTGGTGTCCGGAGGCTCGCCGGTGTGCCAGGAACCGGTGCCGGCGGAGTCGACGTGGAAGCGATCCCCCAGGCCCCGGGATTCCGCGAGGCTCAGGAAGATCCCTTCCGCCAGGGGAGACCGGCAGATGTTGCCCAGACAGACGAAAAGGACGGATACGGTGTCGGCGGCCATCCCTAAAGATGGCGACTTCATTACATTCGTGCGGGGCCACCGTGGCCCCACCCCGAAAGACATGGACGGCCCGACTTCATTTGACTGAACCAACCGACTTTGCGGCATTCGGACTTTCCGACCTCCGATTGGCCGCGGTAGAGGCGCTCGACTGGTCGACGCCGACCCCGATTCAACAGCAGGCGATTCCCAGGATCATGGCCGGGAGGGATGTGGTCGGAATCGCCCGTACCGGCACCGGCAAGACCGGAGCCTTCATGCTTCCGGCGCTGGAATCGATCCGACAGGGAGCCGGACTCCAGGTCCTGGTGCTTTGCCCGACGAGGGAGCTGGCGCAACAGGTGCGCGACGACACCGACGCGCTGAGCAACGGGTCGGCCGTCCGCTCTGCAGCGATCTACGGGGGCGTGTCCTACGGCCCGCAGCTCGACGCGCTGGCCCGCGGCGACGAGATCGTCGTGGCCACTCCCGGCCGCCTGATCGATCTGCAGAAGCGGGGCAGGGCGAAGCTGAAGGGCATTCGGCTCCTTATTCTCGACGAGGCGGACCGGATGCTCGACATGGGTTTCCGGCCCCAGATCGAAGAGGTGGTCAAGGGTCTGGGCAAGCGGCCCCAGACGCTTCTCTTTTCTGCGACCATGCCGAACGCCGTGCACGCCCTGGCGCTGCGCATGACGCGCGATCCCGTCTGGGTCGAGGTCAGCCCGTCGGGTACCAAGGCACAGGGCATTTCCGAAGTCGCGTACTCGGTACGGCCCGAATTGAAGCCGGACCTCCTCGTCCACCTCCTCGCCCAGCCCGGATGGGACCAGGTCCTCGTCTTCACGCGCACCAAGATTGGGGCGGACACCCTCCGATCACGCCTCGACAAGGCCGCGATCGAGTGCGACGTCATCCACTCCGACCGCCACATGCGGCACCGAACCCGCGCCATGGACCGCTTCACGGAGGGCAAGGTACGCGTGCTGGTCGCGACCGACATCGCGCAGCGCGGCCTCGACATCGAGGGCATTTCGCATGTGGTCAACTACGACGTCCCCCTCGACCCGGGCGACTACGTGCACCGGATCGGCCGCACGGCCAGGGCGGGAGCGACCGGAGAGGCGGTCACCTTCGTCACCGCGGCGGACCTCGGGGCCTTCCGCACGCTCGAGCACCAGCTGGAACGCAAGCTCGAGAAGGTCCACCACCCCGACTTCGACTTCGCCGGGGGCGTCGTGAGCGACAGGAAGTCCGCGCGCAGCCGTTCTTCCCGATCGGGACGGGGGATGGGCAGCAAGGCGGGAACGCAGCTCGACGCCGACGAACTGGCCGCGTTGCTCAGCCACGACACACCGGAACGCAAGCGATGATACTCAGGCGATACGGCTCCTTCTACCACAGCGTCAGGCCGAACTTCAACCCGACGGCGATCACCGAAATCGGCTTCATGCGCGACCGCGTCTTTTCGATCCGCACCGCCGAGTTCGATTCCGGTCACAAGCTGGTGGAGACGCACGAACTGGTCGCCGAAGCGAACGCCGCAGTACAACGGCACGCCGAGAAGGCGCTCCTGGCCAATCTCGAGGACGCCGTGCAACAACAGCTCGCGCAGCTGGCGCCGGGACAGGTCGTCGTCGTGCTGAACGAACGCGAGGACTGGCCCAAGACGCGCGAGCGGCGGGAAGCGGTCATCGTCGAGGGCGAGAACCGCTTCCACTTCCACTGGTGGGTCGACCCGCCGCTCAGGGTGGCCGTCTACAGCGCACCCTGAGCGGGGGTCGCGATTCCGAGCGCGGAAAGCGCGCCCGCTAGTCCTGCGTTACCGGCCCGCCCCGCCGGTGCTTCTCGAACCACTCGCGCAGATAGATCTGCGTGCGCAGGAAGTTCGATGGCGTCGAGCTGGTGCCGTGCCACTCGTTCTTGAAGCGCACCATGGCGGTCGGGGCCTTGTTCAGCACCCGCAGCGCCTGGTAGTACTCCTCGGTCTGTGGCATCGGCGTGCGCAGGTCGCCTTCGCCGGTCATCAGCATGGTGGGGGTGACGACGTTGTCCACGTACATCAGGGGCGACCGCCGCAGATGCTCCGAAGGGTCGTCCCAGGGGAAGTGTTCGAAGTTGCGGTACCAGCTGGCGCCGTCGGTCGTACCCACGAACGAGAACCAGTTGGTGACCGGGCAGTTCGCGGAGGCCGCGGCGAAGCGGTCGGTGTGGCCGACCACCCACGACGTCAGGACGCCGCCGCCCGAGCATCCGTAGACGAACATGTTCTGGTCGTCGATGTAGCCCTGCTCGATCACGAGGTCGACGCCGGCCATGAGGTCGTCGAAGTCCTTGCCGGGATACGCGTTCTTGATCGAGTTCCCGAAAGCGCTGCCGTAGCCGGACGAGCCGCGCGGATTCGTGTAGAGCACCACGTAGCCGTTGGCCGCGTGATTCTGCCATCCGAAGTTGAAGCCGACGTTGTACATGCCGTGCGGACCCCCGTGGATCGCGAGGATCAGGGGATATTTGCGGGACGGGTCGAAGTCCGGGGGCTTGATGATCCATCCCTGGATGTCATAGTCCTCCACCGACTTGTACCAGACCTCCTCGACGTCGCCGAGAGCGACGCCCTCCAGCACATCCGCGTTCACCTCGGTCAGCTGGGTGATCCGGTCGGGACTGCTCAGCGGGAACGAGACCACGTCGCCGGGGCTGTGATAGTCGGTCAGCGTGCCCACGGCGAGGCCGGATCCGATCGAAGACACGCTCAGCATGTGGTTCCCGCTCGTAACCGGGGTGACGCCCCCTTCCACCGACGCGAAGTGGAGGTTGCGGGTGCCTTCGCTGGACACGTTCATGTAGAAGCCGCTTCCGTCCTCGGCCCAGACGAAGTTCGAGCCCTGGCGGTCGAAGCCGTCGCTGATCATGCGGACGTTCGACCCGTCCCGGTTCATCACGTACAGCTTGCGCGTGATGTACGTGTCGGTGGTCAGGTCGTTGCCCGAAAAGGCGATGAGCCTGCCGTCCGGCGACGGTATCGGCGAGCCGTCCGGACCGGACCGATCCGTCAGGCGTGTGATGGTCCCGCTGGCGACCGAAACCGAGTAGATGTCCGACTGGCGCCATTGGTGATCGGCGTCCTCCACGCGCAGCGACGTGAACAGGATCTCGGCCCCGTCCGGCGTCCAGGCCACCCCGTTGTGGTTCCAGTCGCCGTCCGTGAGCCGGCGCTCGGTTCCGCCGTCGGCGGGAATGACGAAGAGGTGCGAGAAGCCCTCGTCGATGTAGCCGCGGCGGTCGCGACGATACACGAGCCGGTCGACGACCTTCGGCCCCTCGGTCCACTCGGCGCCCTCCGGACGCCCCGGCACGCTGATCGGCCAGGGGTGGTCCGAATCGACCGACATCGTGAACGCTATCTGCGTGCCGTCGGGGGACCACTCCACGTTGCCGGGACCGTTCTCCAGGCGTGAGATCTGAGTCGCGTGTCCCTCGTCGTCCATCCAGCGGACGAAGATCTGGCTGCCGTCGGGATCGCCGGGGGCGGTGTAGAGGATGCGGTCACCGCTCGGCGACCATTTGGGCGAGGAGCCGTCGTCGACCAGCACGCGCGGGCGGCCGCCGTCGACATCCATGATGTAGATGGACGAGGCGCGACGGTCGTTCTGCGGGTCGATCCATCCGCGGGTGAAGATGATCTGGCTGCCGTCGGGGGAGATCTGTGGATTGGAAACCGTTTCCCAGTCGAGGTAGGTGACGAGCTTGAGCGTGCCGTCGGGCTCGTTCTGGGCTGTGAGCGCCGCGGGCAGGAGGAGGAAGGGAAGGAGCAGGGACAAGAGGGTGCGCGGTCTGACCATGGGTATCTCCGAGTTATGGGTCTGCGCCGGGGCCTTGATGGGCGAATCGGGGGTAAGGTATGGTGCTGGTGCGCACGGGGAAACAAGGCAGACGCCGAGTGCGTCAGTAAACCAATGTCACGTTCCCTGTGTCGAGTGGTCAGCGCCTGTGACCGTCGTGGCCAGCCCGGAGGATCCGCCAGATGAAATCGACCGCACAATCGTGTTCCGCTCTCTCTTTGGCATGTGCTTTGTCGTTGTCCTTCGCAGCTGCGTGCGGGGAGGGGCCCCGGAGACCGGGTCCTGACGGCGCCGACCTGGAGCTTGAAGCCGTGATCGACGACCTGTACACCGTCGGGGCCTTCTCCGGGGAAGACTGGGAGACCTTCGGCCGAATCGCCGATGTGGACTTCGACGCATCGGGCAACCTGCATATCCTGGACGAGGGCAACTACCGGGTTGTCGTGCTGAACCGTGATGGCGCCCTGGTGCGGACGCTCGGGTCGCAGGGAGAGGGTCCGGGCGAACTGTCGGGGCCGACGAGCGCCGCGATTCTCGACGACGGCCGACTCGTGGTGTACGACATGGGGTTCCCGGGTGCGCTCGAGGTGTTCGATCAGGAGGGGACTTTCGTCAGCAGCACGCCGGTGGATCCGCTCAGCGGAATGCCAGGGCAGCTCTTGCTGCCCCTTGGCGGTGATCGGATGGTGACCACTGGTGGCATGACGATCAGGATGGCGGGGCAGGACGAACCGGACGAACCCCCCGAAGACGAGCACCTTCGCGACATCGACATCTTCTCGCTGGGCGGATCGGGCAAGGAGGTGCTGTACCGGGCCTGGAACCTGCCACCCGACGAGGTGGTGGAGGACTTCACGGCGACCAACGCGCAGGGGCAGAACGTGTTCACCATGGGATTGCAGAGACAGCGGGCATTTCGGCCCCGGCTGCACATCGGAGTCTTGCGGGATGGGCGGGTCGCGGTCGTGGATTCGGTGGGATACCGTGTCAAGCTGATCGGCGCGGACGGCAGCGTGACCGGCGTGATCCAGCGGGACATCGTGCCCGAACCGGTGACCGAGGCCATCCGGGAGGCCGAGCGGACTCGGCGGATCGAAGGCCTGACCGCCCAATCCGCAAGCTCCAGGATTTCGCTCATGGGAGGGCTGGAGGCGCTCACCGGAGATGCCGCCGAACAGTTGCGGGAGCAGATGTTGCCCATGATCGAGAACATGCTCTTCCCCGACGAGATCCCGGTCGTGGCCGGGATGGCCGTGGACGGCGAGGGCAGGCTCTGGATCGCTCGCACGGCTCCGGGCGGCGACGGCGACGGCCCGATAGACATCATGAGCGCGGAAGGTGACTACATCGGGACGCTGCCTCCCGACGCACCACGGATTCCCGACGCCTTCGGGCCCGACGGACTCATGGCGTATATCGAGACCGACGAAATGGATGTGCCGAGCGTCCGCGTGATCCGGCTGGTGTCGTTGCAGTCGAGCTAAGTGGCAGTCGAGATTCCGTTTGCGTCGAAAAGCGGCAGTAGTGATGCCAGATCGCGACTATCGCCAGCCGTGAACGTAAACCGGACCTTACATTGTGTATAGTATTGTTTACATTCAGGTTGAGGGGGACCGTCCAAACACCACTACCCGCCACAGGAATCCGTCGCGCAGGTATCGCCGCGACAGCCCGTGCCGCTGCAGCACCGCCTCGATCTCGGCCGGGTCGTGGACGAAGACGCGGAAGGGGTGCCTTCGCAGCCGCTGCAACAGGTTCACCAGCGCGACGCCGGACCGAATGAACCTGGTTCCGCGGGGCAAGACGAGACCCAGCGCTCTGCGGGCGAGCGGGGCGGCCGCCCCCAGCAACGCGGGCATGTCCGGGTAGCAGCAGACGACGCGGTCCAGGGTGACCATGTCGGCAGCTTCGATCTCGGCGGCCCGGTCCACGAAGTCACCGTCGAGATACCTGACGCGGTCCGAATAGCCACGTGCCTCGGCCTCGGTGCGCGCCGCCGCCAGGTACGCGGGCGAGGCGTCGGCGCTCGTGCCGCCAGCCGCGCCGCGTTGCATGAGCTCGTGCTGAATGGCGCCGACGCCGCCGCCTACGTCGAGAAAGGTGCGTCCTTCGGCCCCGCCCTCAGCCACCGCGTCGATGAGTTGCCGGGTGACCTTCCCCGGCCCCTTGCGCCGGTACTGCCGGAGCTGCCGCTGCGCCATCTTGTGGCCGAACATGTCCTCGATGCCGCGGCACTGTGCGCAACAGCTCATCGTGCGGGTCCTCGCCCGGGTGGAGTCGCCGTCCGCCTCATCAGCACCACTCCCACCGCCAGCACCGTCAGCGCGCCGATCACGTTGTGCCACAGGAAAGAGACGGACGGTGCACCGAAGGTCACCGCCGCGACCGCGCCCATTCCCGTGAGCAGGCCCAGGAACGCGCCGAGGCCCCGTGCGCGCGGCACCATGGCCAGCAGGAAGACGCCCAGGATGGACCCGTAGAAGAACGAGCCGAACCGGTTCACCACCTCGATGAGCGAGCCCAGGCTGACCGCGTAGACCGCGACGCAGCACGCGAACACGCCCCAGAACGCGGTCGCGACCTTCGACACCGTCAGGTAGTGGGCGTCGCTCGCCTCGGGGCGGAACCAGCGCCGGTAGAAGTCGATGATGCTCGTCGTCGACAGCGAGTTCAGTTCGGACGAGATGCTGGACATTGCCGCGGCGATGATGGCCGCGATGAACAGGCCCGCCAGGCCGACCGGCAGCTCACCGAGGACGAAGCGGGGGATGATGTAGTTGACGTCGCGGGAGGGTTCACCGGTGACGTCCTCCGCCATGGCCAGCGCTTCGGCGCGGATCTCCTGGACCGCGGCTTCGCGCGAGAGGAACTCGTCCATGGCGGCCTGGCGGGCCGTGGTCTGCCCGGTGGCCAGCACCGGCGTCGGCGCCGCCTGCGGCGCTGCCGCCGCTCCTGGCGGGACCCCTGCGGCCGCCTCGGGTGTGGCCATCCCCGCCGCGCGGCGAGCGGCGCCCTCCCTCAACTCGAACGCCTCTCCGTAGCGATCCTGGAGAGCCTCGTACTCGGCGCCCCGGGCATCGACCACCGCGGCCTCGTGGGCCGGGTTGTACAGCAGCGGGGCGGGCTGGAACTGATAGTAGACGAAGACCATTACGCCGACGAGGAGCACGAGCGCCTGGAGCGGAATCTTCCAGTAGGCGCTCATCAGGAGCGAGGTGCGCGCGGCGTCGACCGACTTCGCGGCCAGGTAGCGCTGCACCTGGGACTGGTCGGTGCCGAAGTAGGAGAGCATGAGGAAGGTGCCGCCGATCAGGCCCGACCAGAACGTGTAGGTCTCGTTGATGTTGAAGGAGAAGTCGAAGACCTTGAGGCGGCCCGTCGCGCCGGCGATGTGCAGCGCCTCGCCCGGTGAGACCGGCATCTGGACGATCAGGACGACCACGACCGCCAGCAGCGCGAAGACGATCAGGATCATCTGTTTTACGTCCGCCCAGGTGACCGCCTGGATGCCGCCGAGCATGGTGTAGGCGACGGTCGGGATGCCGATCAGTGCGACGCACCAGATGAGCGGCCAGCCGAAGATCGCCGAGAAGACCACCGCGGGCGCGGCGATGATGACGCCGCACGACATCCCACGCGAGAGCAGGAAGAGGAGCGCGGTGAGGGTGCGCGTTTCGGGGCCGAAGCGGCGTTCCAGGTACTCGTAGGCGGTGTAGACTCCGGCGCCCCGCAGGAATGGCACGAGGGTGACGCCGAGGATGACCATCGCCAGCGGCAGTCCGAAGTAGAACTGCACGAAGCGGAGTCCGTCGGTGGCGCCCTGGCCGGTGGTGCCGATCATGGTGACGGCGGAGAGCTGCGTCGCCATCACCGAAAGGCCGACGGCCCACCACGGCAGCGTGCGGCTCGCCAGGAAGTAGCCTTCGATCTCGTTGGTGCCGCGCGCGCGGCGGATGCCGTCGACGAGGACGTATGCGACGTAGACGCCGACGATCAGCCAGTTGATGGGGTGCATGTGGGCCTGGATTCAGGGGTGGTAGGTGGCCTGCAGCAGCCACAGGATGACCAGCGTCACGACCTGGACCAGGAGCACCCGCACCAGCGTCGTGCGGAAGCGGGTGCGGGTGCCCCGGCCGTCAGTGGTCACGAGCGATTCCTCCAGCGCGCCTCGTTTGCCCGGATCGCGTCCTGGACAAACACGGCCAGCCCCCTGGCGCGCTTCTCGAAGTACTCTTCGAAGCGCGGATCGGCCGTGTACATCTCGGCGAGGTTCCTGTGCATGCCGTGGCTGCACGGGTAGAACCAGCGGTCGATGTGGCAGCGGTGCTCCTCGGCCAGGTCCATGGCGGCGCGTCCGGCGGCCTGCGCGCCCTCGGCCATCAGCTCGGCCAGCCGCGCCACCACCCCCTCGCCCTCCGCCTTGATCCGCGCCCAGTCGCCCTTGCCGTACCGGCGCGTGCGGCGCATCGACTCCCTGTATTCGTCGCTGTGGCCCCAGCGGCGCTCGGCCTCGTCCTGGTACTGCGCGTGGTCGAACTCCTCCAGCCCCTCGAACATCTCTGTCCTGTCCATTTCCGTCTCCTGTTCCATCGCCCGCAGGGCCCGGTCGACCCCGCGAATGATACTGTCCGTCCTCTCCTGCCGCTCCCTCAGCAACTCCCGTTGCGCCTCGAGCGCGCTCCGGCGGTCGTACGCAGGGGCGTCGAGCATCTGCCCGATCGCATCGAGGCTGAACCGCAGTTCGCGCAGCAGCCGGATCTGGCGCAGCCGCTCGAGATCGCCGTAGGCGTAGAGCCGATAGCCGTTCTGCGACCGCCCCGAGGGGACGAGCAGACCGATCCGGTCGTAGTGGTGCAGGGTGCGCACCGTGACGCGGGCCAGCGCGGCGACCTCGCCAACCGTGTGGAGTTGCTGAGCTTCCATGGCTGACATGGTAAACCCTGACGTTACGTCAGGGTCAAGGGGGGGTCCGTCTCACTTCCCTTGGAGCGGATCGTCCCGACCCCCAACTTCCATCCGCAGATCCAATACCCTGTGGGGTGACTCAGGGTCGATGGTAAGGACCTTGACGCGGTCGGAGTAGAGGTCGGAGAGACTCAGCGCAGCTCGCACTGCGTCGGCATCCACCCGCTCGTGTTTGCCCAGCACCACCAACTCAATGGGCAAGTCGGTCGGTAGCCAGCACGCTCGGTAGAAGCCCGATGAGCTGGTCTTCTCCGCTCGGCGGTGGCGTTGCTGTTCAAAGCTGAAGGTGCCGGGATCCCGAACTTCAGCAAAGAGCCGAGCCTCGTGTGCCTTCGCCAGAAAGTGCAACGTGGCGTCTTTGAGCGGACTCCCGCTTTGGTCGGTCACCCTACCGGTGAGGATGCCCGTTCGCCAAACCGTCCGGCCATCTGTCGTGATTAGCGGCACGCGGGGTGGTCCATCTCGCCCGCAAATCTCATCAAGCACATCGCTCATCGAGGGTAACGCGAACTCGACCTCCACGAGGCTCTCAGTGTCCGGCCCCAGCTCAACCTCGATGGATTCAGGCTCGTACCACAACTGCTCCAGGTGCGGATGCGTAAAGCGCAGCTCGTAGGTTCCAACACCCAAACGGTTCAACTCGAATCGTCCCTCGGCATCGGTCACTGTCTCTGTGCCGGATCCCGCCACATAAACGCGTGCCCCAGGCAGTCCAGCTTCCAGCGAGTCAACGACTGTACCCACGATGCGGCGCCCGCGACGACCCTGAAAAACCATCCCCTCATCACCGTGAACCCGAATCACCTCGCCGTGAGTCATGGTAATGCCTTCCAAGGTGGACGACAGTCGGCCGGTCAGTGGGTGGGCCGTCTCGCCCGGGCTGAACATCCGGATGTGCCACGATGTCACGATCCAGGTCCCATCCGGCAAAGCGTGGAACAACACCGAGCCACCCGGAGAAGCGTCCATGAGCCATTGGGGCACAGCGAGATTTACATAGCGGAAGTCCACCCGCTGAAGCTCTGAGGTTGCGGCATCCAACCACATTGTGCCCTCAATATCCGCCACCGTCCGGCCGGGCACCGGTTCGAACTCCAAGCCGACCAGCCTGCTTCCTCCCGATCGGATCCGCAGACAATGGCTGTCGAGAAACGAATCGGAGAGAAGGACCGCAGCGTCCGGTGCCCAAAACTCGGTCGCATCCGCTGACAAACGCGCGAAGCCTTCGTGCACGAGCGAATCCGCGGCGCGGGCGACGTAGGGTACGGCGACGAGATTCTGCGCGTATACTCTGTCCTCCAGCTGCACCTTGTGTCCCCGTTCGTCGAGAAACCGCTTGATTCCCAGCATCTCGTATCGGTAGAGTCCCCGCTCCTGGGTCCAGGTCGCTGCGGCAAGCGCCTTTCGTGCCTCGTTCCAGACCTTGGCGACAGCCATTCCCTCATCGGGGCGCACCTGGCACCTGGGGCCTACCGTGGCGCTGATCCCCTCCAGCGACAATGCCTCGACCGGCGTGGCCAACTGAACCGTTAGCGTGTCCCCGGCGGAGATGCTGAAAAACGACGAGAAGGTTGTTGCGTACCCGATCCGTTCAGCCCTAAGCCGATACTCGCCGGGTTCGGGGGCCCGCAGTTCAAAAAAGGCACTTTCTGAACCCGTAAGCACCTGCCGGAGGGAGTGACCGTTCCGGTCCATCAGGGTCACCATCGCACCGGTGATGGCGGTGTCGTCCGAAGCGTTGACGAGTTTACCGCGTATCACTTGGCCTTGCCCCGGTGACGCCACTGGCACCTGCAGGACGACCGACGCTATCGCCAAGGCAGATCTGAACATCCGGCTACACACGTGGAGCGTCACCCGCAAACGTCGTTTCGCCAAAACCCATTTTGATCATCTCCCTACCATCGACCCTCGTGACTCGATCTGCCCGTCACATCTGTCAGGATCAACAGCGAACTTTCGGACAACAGTTCTGACATCGCCCGCCCCACCGCTCGCGATTCTCTGATCCAGCACATAGAGGTTGCTACCCCTTAGGACCGCAACGGGGAACGCCGCGTCGGATGCCGGCACGAATGTATCCGAACATTGTGTCGCGCCGTCTCCAGTCATGCTACTTACGTACAGAACCCCCGCAAAGTCGCGCCGTCCAACACGCTCGACATCGGCGTGCACCGTAAAGATGCGTCCGGCAGTGTCACGAGAGACCTGGAGCAACAGCGATACTGAACGATCCAACTCAGTGTGAAACTCTTGAGTTTGCTCTGGGGATGCGGAGGCGGGTAGTGTTGCCATTGAGATGAACTCGTCATCGGCGGGAACACCTCGACGCTCGCGCTGACGGAGCGGAATAGTGTCCACGACATGGCCATCATGACTCACGCGTAGGATGTACGGGCTTGTCCGGAAGCTGATGAGCACATCGTTTTGTCCGACATCCATGACGGCCAGACCTCCCATTATCATGATCTGGCGATTGTCCACATAGGGGCGCGGGACCGGCACCTGATCGAGTGAGATAATCGGCCCATCGACATCGTCAAGCTCGCTTAGCCTGCCCCAGGGCGCCGACCCCAGCGCGTTCCACTGGTCTATATCCATTCCGCCAGCCCACAAGCGTTCGTCTTCGACGGCTAACGCCGTAACCACGCCATCAAGGCTCACTTGTCCCAGGTGTTCGCCGGAGTCGACTCCGAAGAGTTCCAACTCCATACTTATCGGCGGCCGGCCGTCCGCCACCGCTAGAACATCGTCGTGCACGAAGCTCGCGACTCCCATGATGTTGAGAAACTCGCCCGGGCCCTCGCCGCGCCGACCATAGGCCCGGATCGGTCTGCCTGACGCATCAAAGCGGAGCACCCGCGCCGAGTAAGTGTCAACGACGAAATACGAGCTATCCGCCGCCACTAAGAGCATACTAGGCTGCCCAGCATAGAAGTCTCCACTCTCCCGCAGAACCAAACTATCCTCGAGAATCAGCCGGGGACCGTCCCTAACCGTAGCCTCCGTTGTGGGTTGCGCCAGTACGGGTCTGCCAAGGCAACTCAAGAACAACACGGTAAGGACCGGCATCCAATTCCTGAAGTTGGCAGGCATTGTGAAGTCTCTCCCTTTGGTGCGAAAATCACGCTGCGGTTGACGACGGCCGCTGCTAACGGTTGTTGCGGGGGCTATCTAGGGATAATAGGTGCACTCGACACAGGGGCAGAAGTAGTTGGGCCGCGGGCACCACCACCAGCAGTCATAGAGGATGATGCGCTCCCACCCTACGCAAAACCACTGCATGCCTGCATCACTACCTACTTCACCGTCGAGTGCAGTGATCGCCTTGCCCGCATCGGTCACAGCCCCGACGAAGTCCGATCTGCCTGAGGAAGAGATCAGTCCTGTTGCCCCGGTGTTAGGGGCGACCTCGGATTCCCTGGACAGACGCGCCCGTGTAACTGTTCTGTCCGATTCAGTGGGACTAGAACCCAGGATTGCCAAGTACGAGGGTGTGGACGACGGGTCAGGATGAACCGGTTCCAAGACAAGTGGCCCCGGGAAAAGGTGGAGCGACGCCACGAATACGGCGAAGCCGGAATTGAGTAGTGCGAGTGTCGTGTTGGTCATGGTTGCCTCGGATAGGTAGAGGGTAGATAGGGATTGGGCTTGTCTACCGCGCTCGCGGGCGCCGTCAACTCGCTGAGCATGGCGGCTTGGTAGGCTAATCCGATGGCAGAGGTGACCTGGATTATGCCATCGAAAACGTATGCACTCGATGTCGCTGTGTCGGAAGGTTGGGATTCCAGTACCCCGGCGGCGGTCACCCGGAGCAGCCTGAGCTTAGTAGCTTCCCCTCCGGTCGGCTCCCGGGTCAGCACCAAATGAACGGGTACGCTCCACTCGTTTCCCAATTCAATCCATCGCGGCAATATGCCTCCGCAGGAAAAGCACTCGGACGGAGGGTACACCAAGACAATGGAAGCCGTCTCCGGCGAGAGCAGATCCCCGACAGTGCGTCCGTCAACCATCGCGGCACCCGCGAGCCATCCGTCGTCGTGCGAGGTCCCGTCAGGGGCGTCGCAAGCAATCGCCGGTGCAATGGCCAGTCCGGCCACCGCCACAGCCAAGTGCGTGGAAACTGGTCGGCGCTTCGACGATGCATCTCTGTTCCGAGCGGTTGGAGTGTGATCCCTCATCGATTCTTCGTCGGGTGGAGGATGGTGGCTGTGGTCCGGAGGCCCCCAAGGGCTTTGCCCGGACACCGGGAGCATGTCTCGCCCTACTTAGAATGACAGTCGCCAAGCACATAACGTGCAAAACGATCCACGTTGGAGGGAGCCGCACGCGTTCCGTGTCGGGCGCTCGCGAGATTCGAGGGGAGGGGGGGAACGGAAGGACTGCACGACCCAAGAGCACGGTGAGCGACTACGCGCGGCGGCATTTGCGCGGGCCGTTGCCGGAAGGGTTGGACAATGCCGCGCTAGATGAGAGGCCGTTCGAGAAGACCGAAAGCAGGAACTGACGCTGGTTCATGGATGTGGATCGAGGAGCTCGCAACCGGGCCCCGGGTACTACACCACTTCCCGCAATTGCACGCCAACCAACCCACAGCTGTCATTCAAAGTAAGCAGGGCGAGCGCGACCACGACTCCGCCAGCTTGGCGGATTTCGGTCGCGCGAAGTACGACAGGAGTTGGTGGCATGACGATCAGTGATCCGCTGAAGCGGTTCGGAATCCCCTATGCGCTGTTTTGGGGCACGGTTCCGCTGGGCGAAACCGAGGGGGACTGCTATGTGCTCGACGGCGGCGATCGAGTGATCGACCTGAATGCGGTAGTCGAGTGCCTCACGGTAGAGGACGCCACGGGAGTGGAGCCCGACGGTGGGACGGCCGACCCTCTTGCCCTCCTCGAAGACGACAAGGCCCGCGGCGAGACTCGAACCTTCTGGCACCCGGAGACTCAGACGGTTGCATCCGGGATCACCCACCGCGGATTGCTCAACATATGCCGCGCCCTCGTTTTGGCGTTCGCGACGGGCGAGTTGACAAGCCGTCGGGATCGGGAAGCCGCGATCCGCTGCGCCGCGATGCTGGATGGATTCGCAAACGTCGGATTGATGGCGTTGATCGATGAGGCTACGGGATGCCGGTGAATGGAGCAGGAGAGAGCGTCCGCTCGACACCTCACGTCCTGCGCCACAATCGTCATTCCGGCCTCGATCCTTGAACCGCACGACGATTCTCGTCCCGCTTCCGAAGGAAAAGCACCGTCGCGACGGCGCTGGCGAGAGAGGAGACCACGGCGGTGACGACAGGTGGTACGAATGTGGGTCCGGTGAGGAGTACGGCCGCTGTCGCGACGGCGACCAGGATGCCCGACACGGCGAACTCCCACCGGGATGTGGGCTTTCCCAGTTGCTCGGCTCTTTGGATGATACGTGCCATGGCACGGTCAACCAGCTCCGGTCGCACTTCGCCTGGCGGATACAGCGCATGGCGGGTGCCGTGCAAGATCTGCCAATCCAGCCAGCAGGACGGGCAGTCTTTCAAGTGCCGGATCACTTCCGGATCGCCATCCAGCGACTTGACGCGTGCGATTGCGTCCTGGTCAGGACAAGCCATACTCGAACTCCTTCAGCCACTCGCCAAGCCTTCTCGTCGCGTGCCTCAGGTTGGACCGGACCGTGGCGGGCCGGACATCCAGAGTTTCCGCCGCCTCCGCAGTGGAGTATCCGTCCAGGTGGACCAGAACAAAGGTCTCCGCCTGCTTCGGGGGGAGCTTCGCCAGGCTCTCTCTCAGTCGTTTCATGAAATCCTTTCGGTCCAACATTTGGGCCGGATCGTCGATCACGGACGGTGAGAATGCCGAGGACATGGCTTCAGATGCGTAACTCTCCTTCGACGACTCCCGTCTGCGGTGCCTGCGCTGCCAGTTTTGGCACCAGCGATGCGCGGCGCGATTGATCCAGCCGGCCAGCGTTCCCCGGCCGGCATACAACGTTCGCTTCTCCCATATCCGCACGCAGATCTCCTGGTAGACGTCTTCCCTTTCCCTGGGATCCTTCACGTAGGAGGCGACAACGCTCCAGATCAGAGGCGAGTGTTCCTCGAGAACACGGCGGCATGACTCCGGGTCACCGCGGCGGAATCCGTCGATGTCGATGGACTCGGCTCGCTCGGGATCGGCTCGTTCGCCCTCTTTCGGGTCTTCGCCCTCTTTCGGGTCATCGCATCTGCTGTTCAGTGCCCGTGGACCGCGGCTCAGTCCTCTTCCGTACAGTGGCGCCAATACAGCGACCATGGTCGTCGGTGAGAAGCACATCGTTGCTATCGTCGGGCCAGGTGCAATAGCACGAGCAACTCGAGTACCGGAAACGCCAATGGTACCCACGCAGCAAGAACGCCGGACCGCATGGTGCCGTCCAGCAGGAAAGGCGGAACCGGAGAGGCCAATTCCATGCATCCGAAAAAAGCCAGTCCGCCGATCACACCAATCGCGAGACGGGCGTTTCGACGGGTGGCGCGGCGCAGACTGGCCGTGAGTTCGGCGGACAGGATGCCCAGGAGGATGTTGATGATGCCGAAGGCGGCGTGCGCGACCGGACGGTGCAGCCGCCACTGAAGCACGTTCGGCGGGGCTTCCTGCGGGGTTGCGAGCCCCAGGCTGTACTCGGCGGGTGGGTTCGCCTCTACGTACCGGAGATTCCGGAGCAGGCCGATTGGTGTCTTTGGACCGAATCGACGCACATCCGCCGATGCCGCACTCGTGCTGCCCAGGTAGCTATCTCGCAGTTCCGGGGATACCCACGCATCCAGCGAATAGCAGACCCCAGCCAGTGCGACAGCGATCAAGGCAACCGTGCGACCCGAGATGAAGGGTCGTCCCGGTATCGAACGCAGCGCCACGCCACTCGCGAAAAGCAGGAATGGGAGAAAATGGCCCAGGTCACTGGTGATCGCCCATGACCACCAGGACCAGGATGCTCCCCGCGTGTCGGGAGGCCAGCCAAGCGCCAGGAGAGACTTGATCCCGAACCACAGCAGACACCAGGGCACCAGGGCTCGCAGGGAAGCCCCTGCGCAGGTGAGGATAACCCGGAATCCGCGCTTGAACCTGTCGGTCACCGAAAGCGCTCACTCCTGGTCATCTGTCGCGACATTCCGCGTCGCTGACGCAGTCCCGCCCGAACCAGCAGCAGCCGTCGCAGCAATAGGCCTCAGGCCCCTCTCCCTGGCAGCAAACGCCCCATCGGGCGGGGGATCTGGCCTCGGTGGGCCTGGGCAGGGCCGCCAACACGATGTTCACGAGAACGAGGGCGATCACGGTGGCTCGCAAAGTCTCCTCCATTGAGTGCCGGGACCATGAGGGCCACTCCACGATCCCTGGTTGAAAGTCGGGCCTTCCAGGATAGTAGACAACGGTGGGTCGCAAAGTGTGCAATTCAGGAGGCCCCGTGGGTTGAAGCGGTCGAGGTGGGTCGTTGGCAAACGCGGGGTCAGGGGGGTGATTGCACCCACCGGCCTGTTCCACTGTCATCTAGTGGTGAAGAGCACCGTCGCGCGACGGTGTGAGCTGCTTGCAACGCCACATCCAAGGGATGAATCGATGAACCAACGAACGCACCTGCCACCAGGCAGGCCACGGAACTGGCCCGCGATGGCCACTATTGCCGGACTGCTCGTGCTGGCCGTTTTTCAGCTGGGAGAGAGGGGCTACTGGACGGCAGGCACCAGTGCCGAAGCCGGTTTCATACGAGAGGGCCACGACCTTTCGAATGTTTCGCTCCGGTTCGCTGACGGCGGCGACGCAAAGCTCGCCAGTGGACTGCCGACCCTGTTGCTGGTCTTTGATCCGGAGTGCGCGCATTCGGAGCGTGTGGCGGGAGCCTGGGCGAAATCACTCTCGAACATCCGGCCCGGCCTGGAACGGGTTCTGGCCGTGGCGCCCGGTCCACTGGCGGTCGCGGTCACCTATGCTCGCGACAAGCAGTGGCCTGTCGATGTGGGTACCGTGCAATCGACCGAGGACGGTTTGATTGGCCGCCGCATCCTGCAACGGACACCCTGGGTGTTCGCGCTGGACGAGGACGGGCGTGTCATTCGCGAAGGGCACGGCAGCAGGCTCCGCGAAGTTGCGCGGTCGCTGAGTGCAGGTAGCGTCGAGCAAGGGACGGCTGATCCGGCGCCCCCCACGTCCCGGCCCTATCTTTGACACCCCATGACGTTCGATATCGCACTCGTGCTCGGCGTGACGCTGGCGGCGCTCGTCCTGTTCGCCCTCGACCGGATCCGGGTGGACCAGGTCGCCATCGCGGTCCCGGTCGTCCTCCTGCTGTCCGGCATCCTCACGCCGGCCGAAGCGGTATCGGGCCTGTCCAGCCGCGCGACTGTGACGGTCGGCTCGATGCTCGTGCTTGGCCTGGGGCTCCGCAAGACCGGCCTCGTGGCCGCCATCGGAGCCTGGGCGCGCACCGCACCGCTTGGCGGCAAGTACTCGCGCATGTTCGCGCTCTGCCTCATCTGTGCGTTTCTCTCCCCGTTTCTCATGACCACCGCGGTCGTGCTGGTTTTCATGCCCGTGTTTCTCGCGCTCGCCGAGCAGGCCGAGGAGCCGGCCTCCAGGTATCTGATGCCGCTCTCCTTCGTCTCGATTCTCGGGGGGACGGTCACCCTGATGGGCACCACCACCAACCTGGTCGTGCACGGGGAGGCGATGAGGCGCGGGTACGACGCCCTCGGCATGTTCTCCATCACCCCGCTGGGGCTGATCAGTCTCGCCGTGGGTCTGCTTTTTCTCTTCACCGCCGGCCGCGTGCTGCTGCCGCGGCGCTTCCAGCCCCCGGACCTGTCCGCCAAGTACGATGTCCGCCGCTTCGTCACGGAACTGCACGTCCCGGAGGATTCGCCCGCTAACGGCCGCTCACTGGCCCAGTTGAGGTGGGGTGAACGCTATGGCGTGACGGTGCTGGACATCGAACGGGGCGAGCAGGAGATCACGGCGCCGCACGGAGACCGCCACATACGGCCGGGCGACATCCTGTACGTGCAGGGGCCCGCCGAGCGCCTCCTCGAGCTCGCGCGCCGGCAGCAACTGGAGACCCCCAGGGAACGGAAGGAGCATGAACTTGACCGGACGGGCGGGCGTGGCCGGCTGGTCGAGGTTCTCGTGGCGCCCGGCTCGAGTCTCGTTGGCCGGACCCTCCGCGATCTGAACTTCGCCCAACACTTCGATGCGGCGGTGATCGCCATACAGCAACACGGTGTCACGGTCCAGGAAAGGCTCGCGGAGATATCGTTCCGTGTCGGCGACCTGCTTCTGGTACGAGGGACAACGACCGCGCTCCAGCGTCTCGCCGACGATCCCGGCTTCGTCCCGCTGGCGGAAGTGAAGGCGGATGCGGGGAACAGGCCGCGGGCCGGCGTCGCCGCGGCGATCATGGCCGGCGTCGTGCTAAGCGCAAGCTTCGGTGTCCTCGACATCATGACGGCCGCGCTCACCGGCATGATCCTGATGGTGTTCACGCGCTGCGTGCATATCGAGGAGATCTACGGGGAGGTGGAATGGCTGGTCATCTTCGTGCTTGCCGGCCTGATTCCGCTCGGACTGGCGCTCGAAACCACGGGGGCGGCGGAGCTGCTCGCAGGATGGGTGGTGACCCTCTCGTCGCCGCTGGGAGAGATCGGGCTGATCGCCGCCTTCTACCTGATGACGGCCGTCATGACCGCCGTGGTGTCCAACGCCGCGACGGCCGTGATGCTCACCCCTGTCGCGATCATCGCGGCCACGCAGGGCGGCGTGAATCCGTACGCGCTGCTCATCGCCGTCATGTTCGGGGCGTCGGCCTCCTTCGTCACGCCCTTCGGCTATCAGACCAACGTCATGATCTACGGGCCCGGCGGATACCGGTTCATGGACTTCGTCAAGGTGGGCGGCCTGCTCAACCTGATCCTCCTGATCACGGCCACTCTCTTCATTCCACTCTTCTGGCCCAGCTAGTGCGGCGCGGGAGGCCCGGTTGCTGACGGTCGAACTCGTTCTGGTCCTGGCGGTTCTGGTGGTGGACGTCGTCCTCTTCATGCACGGGCGACTCCGAATGGACCTGGTCGCGCTCCTCACGTTGGTGTTCCTTGCCGTGACCGGGCTCATCGAACCGGCCGAGGCGCTCGCCGGGTTCTCCAATCCGGCCGTCGTGACGGTCTGGGCCGTGTTCGTGCTGAGCGGGGGACTCGCGCACACCGGCATTGCCAACATGGTCGGGCGGCAGGTCATACGCTTCGCGGGCGGAAGCGAGACCCGCATCATCCTGGTCATCATGGCAACCGCCGGCGTGGCGTCCGCCTTCATGAACAACGTGGGCGTGGCCGCGATCCTCCTGCCCGTCATCATGGACCTCTCGAGAGAGACCCGAATCCCGCCCTCGCGGCTTCTTCTGCCACTCGCGTACGCGTGCCTCCTGGGTGGACTGACCACCCTCATCGGCACGCCGCCCAACATTCTCGTCGCGGAGGCGCTCCGAAACGAGGGACTCGAACCGTTCGGGCTCTTCGACTATTCGCCGGTGGGACTCATCGTGATGGCGACCGGCTTCGTCTTCATCCTCCTGGCCGTCCCCAGGCTGTTGCCGAAGCGCCGCATCGGAGTCGGCGGGCGCGCAGAAGGCGACGAACGGGTGCTCCCGGACATCTACGGGCTGAATGAGCGGTTCATCATGCTGAGGCTGCCGGGAGCCTCGCCTCTTGCAGGAAAGACCCTCGGTGAAATCCGGCTCGGGTCCGTGGCCGGACTTCAGGCGATCACCGTCATCCGTGGCGGGCGGCCCCAACCCTCGCCGGGTCCGGACTTCCGTCTCCAGGCGGGAGACCGCATCGTCGCTCAGGGGCCGGTGGACCGGCTGGACCAGCTGCGCGAGAGCTCCGCACTCGACATCGAGGAAGCGGGGATGGGCGTACGGGTGCTGGACTCTCCCGAATTCGAAATCGCGGAGATCGGAGTGCCCGGCGGCTCCGAGCTGACGGGACGCACGCTCCGTGACGTGGACTTCGCCGCCCGTTACGGGGTTCGTGTCATGGCGATCCGTCGCGACGGGACGACCCTGCCGGCTCCCTTGCAGGATCTGCCCCTTCAGCCCGCCGACACACTGCTTGTCCAGGGTCCACCGGACAAGGTCCAGGACCTGGGCTCATACGAGGAATTGACCGTCGCCGCCGCCGACCACATCGACCTCTACAGCCTCCAGGATGAGCTGTTCGCGGTTCGGGTGCCCCGTGACTCTTTCCTGGCGGGCCAGACGCTCATTGAATGCGGATTGGGCGCCGCTCTGGGGCTGTGGGTGGTCAGCATCCTGCGCGAAGGCCGAAAGATCGAGATGCCGGAGCCCGGCGAGCGACTCCAGGCAGGCGACCTGCTGGTTGTGAGGGGCCGGCCCGAAGGGTTGTCCGCGCTGAAGGGAATTCGAGAGCTCGAGGTCGAGGACAAGGCAGCGGATGGGAGCCCCACGCTCGAATCCGAACAGATAGGGATCGCCGAGGTCGTCCTCTCGCCCCACACAAGGCTCGTAGGGCAAACCCTCCGCCAGCTCAGCTTCCGCCGGAAGTACGGGCTGATGGTGCTCGCGATCTGGCGCGAGGGGCGGCCCCATCGAACCGGACTCCGCGACCTGCCCCTGCGCTCCGGCGACGCGTTGCTCATTCACGGACCTCGCGAGAACCTCCGTGTCCTCGCCTCCGATCCGAACTTTCTCGTCCTGACCGAGGGTGTGCAGACGCCACCCCGGCGTCGCAAGGCGCCGATTGCGGCCCTGATCCTCGGCGTGACACTGGGTCCCGTCCTGTTGGGGTGGCTGCCGATCTCCATCGCAGCCGTGGGAGGCGCCGCTCTCATGGTCCTCTCCGGGTGTCTGACCATGGAGGAGGCCTACCGATCCATCGAGTGGCAGGCCGTCTTCCTCATCGCGGGGATGCTTCCACTGGGCGTGGCGCTGCAGGACGCGGGCGCCTCGGCGCTCCTCGCGCAGGCGGTTGTAGGCACCGTCGGGGACTTCGGACCCCTCGCCGCCATGGGCGCCCTGTTCCTCGTGACCTCCCTGGCGACTCAGGTCATCCCGACGGCGGCCCTCGTGGTCCTCATGTCCCCCATCGTGCTGGGCACGGCGGAGAGCCTTGGCATCTCCCCCTACCCCCTGATGATGGCTACGGCGATGGCCGCGTCGGCCAGCTTCGCCAGCCCCGTCTCCCATCCGGCGAATGTTCTCGTCATGGGACCCGGCGGCTACCGGTTCACCGACTACCTGCGCGTGGGACTGCCCCTGACCGCTGTCGTGTTCGCGGTGGTCATGCTCGTGGTCCCGGCTTTCTGGCCCTTCTGAGGCGGCGGTAGAGGGCGTCCCGGCTAGCCGGCAGGCTCCTCGGAGAACGTCGCAGCGGCGGCCACCAGATCCGTCTCCGCTGCCCCCTCCCTCACCAACTGCGGGCCCGACGGATCCTCGACGATCTCGAACGGCATCTGGTGGTAGCCGCGCGCAATGCGGTAGATGCCGAAGTCCTTGCGGTCCAGCGTGAAAACTCTGTCGGTGCCCACTTGTTCCGCAGCGGCGACGATGGAGGCGTCGGCGAAGTCCATGGGGATGTCCGCGTAGCGGTGCATCAGCTCGAAGCAGCGGCTCAGGCCATCGCGCTCCAGTGGAATAACGGCAGCGCCACCGTCGCGAATGAAATCGATCAGGCCCGAGACACGGTGCGTCTCGGGTCGCAAGAGGTGAAACGCTTCGGTGAGGACCGGCAGTGTTGTCGCCAATCGGTCGTCCAGTCGGCTCAGGATCCGCCGACAACCTGCGTGGCTGTGGTCGGTCGCATCGAACAGGCCCACGAGCGGCCCGGTATCGACCAGAATCATCGTCCGTGTTTCCTTCGGATGATCTCGGCCACCGCCTCCTTGGCCTTCGCGGCAGGTGCGAGCGCTCTCTCCCCTTCCCTCGGCAGCCCGAGGCTCTGGTACACCTCGTAGGGACGCCTCGTGATGTCCGAGTCCAGCTCCCGCTCATACGCGCGCAGGCCCCGCCTCATCACCTCCGAAATCGACAGCCCCGTCCGCCGCTGCAGGTCAGCCAGCGTCGCCTCGGAGGCGTCGTCCATTCTTACCGTTCGTGTGCTCATTCCATCCTCCTCTCGCGTACGCAGCCTAACGCACTACGTTCGTAATACACAAGAGCGGATGGCCTTCAGGCCACTCCGGTCAGGCCCCGCCCCCCGGCAGGTACTTCGCCGGAATCGGATGCGCCGGCCCCTCGCCGAGCCAGAAGATCGACACGACCCACCACCGCGAGCCGTCGTTCATCAGCTGGATCGAGTTGATCCCGCGCGCGAATGGCTCCGGATCGCTCGCCAGCCTCCGCGACTCGTAGGTGCTGAAGGCGTGGGCAATCTGCCCGTACTCCTCGGTCACCCGGTGGATCTCGACCTCATGGAAGCCGTTGGCCTCGAGCGACTCGCCGACCCCCTCCGCATACTCGTCGGGCGTGATCACCCTGCGCTGGTACGTCGACTCGCCTGGGGGCCGCCCGACCGGGCTCAGCGTGCCACTGGGCGCGAAAAGCGACAGGAAGCGGTCCCAGTCCCGCGCCACGCCCGCGTCGCCCGAGATCACGTCGTAGAGGGCGGCGATGATCGCGTCGATGGACCCGACATCGGCGGGGTTCGCGGGCGGGGCAGAGTCTTGTTGGGCTGAGGAGGGCGATGGCATCGTCGCGGCGGCCGTGGCCGCAAGGAACGCCAGGGTGATCGCCACGGTGCGGAGGAATGGTCGGGCTCGGTGGCGCGGGGCGGTGGTAGGGCTCATGGGTCGCGGTCCTTGATGTGTCGCATGGAAGCGGTGAGCCTGTCGGCTCCGGACCCGAAAAGCTAACGCTGAGGGCCCGGGAGCCCGCTGGTCCCGCAAACGGTGAATGGCCGCCTGCCCCTGAGGATGCGGTAGGGCTCCCTGGCGCCCGGAACCACAACGTAGTCTCGCCCGTGTGGATACCGGCGCCGAAACGCGGCTACCGGAGCCGGGCTGGCTTCATCCGGGTCGATCTTGCACTCGAAGGTATCCACGCGTCCTTCCGGCCGACGAACGACGAAGTCGACCTCCCGCCCCGACTTGTCACGCCAGTAGAAGATGTGGTCGTCCAGGTGACGGAACCTGAGGGAGTCCAGCACCAGGTGTTCCCACAGTAGTCCGCGATCGTCCTCCCTGATTCGATTCCAGCCCCGCTCGAACGTGACGAAGCCCGTGTCGAAGGCATAGCACTTGGGCCGGCTGACGATTTCCCCGCCACCGCCACCGCGGAACGGCCGCACCAGGTGGACGGCGTGCGCAATCTGAAGGGCCTCGACATAGGACTTGACGGTGACGCGGCTCATCTCCGTCAGTCGGGAGAGGCGACTGTAGTCGACCTGCCCGCCGCTCCATCTCATCAGAAGCCGGAACAGCCCAAGAAACCCCTGGCGATTGCGGACGCTGAACAGTTCCAGGACGTCCCGGGCGTAAAAGCTGTCAATCCACTCCGCAAACGCATTGGGAGACTTGCTCTCCGCCAGCAGCGCCTCCGGCAGTCCGCCGTGCAGAAGACGGCGGTCGAAATCCGCGATCCCGAAAGCGCCGGTACATTCCTCCCAAAGGACCGGACAGAGGTGCACCGCATGCTTGCGTCCCGTAAGCGAGTCGCGAAACTTGCCGGTCGCGGCCAGCGTGGACGAGCCGGTGGCCAGGATTCTGAGGTGCGGGTACTCGTCAGCGGCGATCTTCAGCGTCAGGCTGGGATCGGGAAGGCGGTGCACTTCGTCGAGCGCGAGCACCGCGCCACGTCTCTGGCCGCCGAGGAAGAGTTCGGGGTCGTCGAGCGCCCGCACGGTGGATGGCAGATCGCAGTTGCAGTAGGTGATGTCGGGCAGCATGCCCGCAAGTGTGGTCTTTCCCACCCGTCGAACACCCGAAAGCCAGACGATGGGCCTTTCAGACCATCCTCGCCGGATTCTTTCCAGCCACTGTGGACGCCGTATCATAAATGTATTATACATTTGGTTCGACCAAATGACAAATACAATTGGCATTTGACGGTGACGACCGACCCCCGGCGGCCCGGACACCGGTTGCGCCGTCCGCCCGCAACGCCCGAGGTTCCCACCCCATGAAGTCCTGCTTCCCTATGGTACGCCGCGAAGGCGCGACGCTCGTCTTCCTCATCGTGTTCGCCGCGTTCGCGTTCATCCCGGCGTGGCGCGACCTCGAGGTCGGCGGGATGGCCGTGTTCGGCTGGCTGATCGCGGCCCTGATGCTGATTTCGCCCACGGTCACGCTGGTGGCCTTCCTCCGGCGCCGGGCCGATTCGGACTGATGCTCCTCGAGCGCATCCTAGTCGGCGTCTACCTGGCCGCCTGCATCGGGATCGGGATCTGGGCGTCGAAGAAGGTGCTGACCTCGCGCAGCGAGTACTGGGTCGCGGGCAGGCGCATCGGCACGGTCGTCAACTCGATGGCGATCATGGCGGCGCTGGCGAGCGGCGGGTCGATCATCGGTGTCATGGGGCTGGCGTACGCGCAGGGCATTCCGGCGACGCTCGCGCTCTTCGGCGGGTCGGTGGTCGGCTTTTCGCTCGCTTCGATCCTCGTCGCCAGGCCGCTCCGCAACTTCGGCAAGTTCACGATCACCGACTTCCTGAGCTTCCGGTATCCGCACGCGCTGGTTCGCTACCTGGTCCCGATCCTCATCGTCATCGCCTTCACCATCTACATCGTGGCGCAGCTCAAGGCGGCCGGCATCGCCGCCGAGGCGCTGCTGGGAATCCCGTACAACACGGCGCTGGCGATCGCGACGGTGGTGTTCGTCGTCTACGTCTCGTTCGGGGGGATGGTGGCGATCACCTGGACCGACGTGATCCAGGGCTTCCTCATGGTGCTGGTCGTGGTTGGCACGGCCGCCGTGCTCCTGTGGCGGGTGGGATCGCCCTTCGAGATCATGAGCCAGGCCACGGCCGTGGCGCCCGAACTGGGACAGGTCGCGCACCGGCCCGTGTCCAGCTACCTCGGCTACTTCGTGATCTGGGCCACGGCCATCCCGGTGATCCCGCATATCGTCATGCGGGTCTTCACGGCCCGCGACGCCGACAGCGCGCGCATGTCGCTGAACCTGTCGATGCTCGTGTACAGCGTGATGATCCTCGCCGCGGTGCTCGTCGTCGTGCCGGTCGGCCGCATGGACTTTCCGGGCCTTCTCGACGCGGACGAGCTCTTCCTGCGCGTAATGGAAACGCAGTTCCCGCCGCTGATCCGCGGCATCGCGGTCGCGGCCGTGCTCGCCGCCGTCATGTCCACCACGGACGCGCTTCTTCTCGCCTGCAGCTCGGCGATCGCGCACGACATCCTGGGCGGAGTCGGGCGCGGCCGCGCAAGCGAACGCACCCTCGGGATCGTGCGTATCGTCACGACCTGGGTGATCGGGATCGCGGCCCTTCTGTGGGCATTCTCTCCGCCGGAGCTGATCACCCAGTTCTACACGGCCGGGGTCGGCGTGCTCAGCTCCAGCCTGTTCGTCCCCACCGTGGCCGGCCTCTGGTGGAAGCGGGCCAACCTGGCAGGCGGCGTCGGGGCCGTCGTTTCGGGCGCGTCGGTGTACATGGTAGTGCAGCTTGGCATTGTCGACATCGGCGTGGCACCGGTGGTCGTCGCGCTCGCCGCCAGCGCCGCAGCCATGATCCTGGGTGGGCTTTTCGGTCCGCGCGAATCCCGCGAAATGATCGGGCGGATCGAAGCATTGCACGGATAGTCCTCGGAGCCACCTTCGGCGCCGACTGGCGCCTCGGCAAAAACGCGAAGGAAAATCATGACAAAAAGATTCCTCCCGATGCCTTCCATCAGTTACTTGCGAGCCCTGGTCTTCATCGCTCCGGTGCTGGTCGCTTCGCCCCTCCTGCCGGATGCGATCCGCGCCCAGGCTGCGGTGGACATCCCCGATCCGGGCGAAACCGTCTACGAGATTCAGCTCGGCGACGGATCCGTGCTCTTTGCGAGCATCGTGGAACTGGATGAGGAGCAGGTGGTCCTCGTGACCGTGAGCGGCGTGCGGCTCGAGGTCGATCGATCCCAGCTTCGGGAGATCGCTCCGGCCCGTGGGCGCGTCCAGGGCGGAGAGTTCTGGAGTGAGGATCCCGGCGGAACCCGGCTGTTCTTCACCGCTACCGGACGCTCACTCGCCCGGGGTGAATCGTACGTCGGCACCTACGTGGTCGTCCTGCCGTTCGCTGCGGTCGGTGTCACGGACCGTGTCACGCTAGCCGGCGGAGCACCCGTGCTCTTCGGGGAGTTCGAGCCGTTCTACCTTGCTCCAAAGGTGCAGGTGGTCCGCACGCCCATGGCACAGGCGTCAGTCGGAACGCTCGTCTTCCTCTTCGACGACGAGATGGTCGGAGTGGCTTACGGGGTGGGCACTTTCGGTAACTCGGACAGGGCTCTGTCCGCGGGACTGGGCTACTTCTACTCGGGAGACGAGCTTGTCAACGAGCCAGCTTTCATGCTGGGGGGCGAGACCCGCGTCAGTCGCCGCATCAAGCTCATCTCGGAGAACTATGTTCTTCCCGACCGGGTAGGTTACGTCCTGTCCGGAGGAGTCCGCATCATGGGCGACCGCTTTTCCACCGAGGTCGCGGTCTTCGGTGCCTGGAGCGACGGAGATGGTGAGTGCTGTTTGCCGATCGTCAACTTTTCGTACGCATTCGGCAGATAGCGTGTGAGCTGCCGGCCGTGCGCGGCTGTGCAGTTGAATCGGTAAGCCGACGCGAATTCGTTCGTCGCTTCGGCGGACTGGCGGGACTGGGTCTGATCGCGTGCTCAAGTCCGGTCGAACCGGAAGACTCCCCCGGAGCGCTGACCCCGGCCGGCAGGCCCCTGCGCATCGTCGTGGTCGGCGCCGGCGTTTCCGGTCTGACCGCGGCCTACGAACTCTCCCGCGCGGGCCATGAGGTGACCGTGCTCGAAGCGCGTGACCGGGTAGGAGGGCGCGTTCTTACCCGGCGCTCCCCGTTTGCCGCCGGGCACTCCGCCGAGGCAGGCGCAGCGCGGATACCGCCGGAGCACGACCTCACTCTGGGGTACGCGCGCCACTTCAGATTGGAGACGGACCGCTTCTACCCGGAAGACGGCCTCTTCCTCCGCGTCCAGGCCGGAGCGCGGGCCACCATTCCCCCGCGTTCCTTCCTGTCGGAATGGCCGGACTTCGTGAAGATCCGGGGCGGTAGCGACCGCTTGCCGGCCGCGTTCGCCGCGGAACTGGGCAGCCGGGTGGCGACGGCATCGCCGGTGACCGAAATCGTCGCCGGGAGCACGGTTCGCATCACCACCGGCAACGGCCAGGGCTACGAGTCGGACAGGGTGCTGGTGACCGTGCCGGTGCCGCTTCTTTCCGGCATCCGCTTCTCGCCGGCCCTTTCCCCTGCCAAGACTGAGGCGATGCACGGAGGCTTCGGCTACCAGAGCGCCACGCGGGTGTTCGTCCGGTTTCGGGCGCGGTTCTGGGAGGCCGAGGGGCTCAACGGCTGGGGAACGACAGACTGGCCCGAAGAGCTGTGGCATCCGACCTGGGACGCACCGGGCCCCGAGGGCGTCCTGCTCACGTACGTGCGGGGCAGTCTCGCGGACGAACTCGATGCGCTCGACGACGACTCCCGCGTCGCCCGGGTGCTCGCCCACTGGGAGAGCTTCCTGCCGGGCGCCGCCGCCCATGCCATGTCCGGCGCGTCCTATTCGTGGCAGCGGGATCCGTGGAGCCGCGCCGCATGGGCGGACCCCACGCCCACCCAGGACAGCCAGCTCACCGCCGAGCTCGCCCGGCCCGAGGGACCCGTCCACTTCGCGGGCGAGCATATTTCCGCAGCCCGGGGATGGATCAACGGCGCCATCGAGTCGGGGCTGAGAGCCGCGGAAGAGATTCACCGGGGCTGAACGCGCACGGCGAGCCAGGCCGCTGGAGCGCTGGCGAGCGTCCCGCCAATGACGTACGATGCGTTCATCTCCCACCCATCGAAACCCCGGAGGAATAGCCATGCGAACCATCCTGTTCACCGGTGCCCTGCTCGTCACCGCGACCGGAGTCACGGCCCAGCAGCGCCCGGAGCGCGACCCGAACAGCATGGGCGGCGGCAACTGTGCGGCCAACGTCTACAACTGCCGCGACACGCCGAATCCGCTCCCCGCGCCGAACACGATCTGGATCGAGGATATGACGTGGATGGATGTTCGCGACGCCCTGGCCGACGGCAAGACCACGGCCATCATCCCCACCGGCGGCGTCGAGCCCAACGGCCCCTGGCTCGCGACGGGCAAGCACAACTTCGTGCTGCGCGCCAACTGCGACGCGATCGCGCGCGAACTGGGCGACGCGCTGTGCGCTCCGATCATCAAGCTGGTGCCCGAGGGCAACATCGACCCGCCCAGCGGCCACATGACCAGTCCAGGCACCCTGAGCCTGCAACAGGAGACCTTCGAGGCGCTGCTGACCGATGTCGCACACAGCCTCAAGATGCACGGGTTCCGCAACATCATCTTCATCGGCGACAGCGGCGGGAATCAGGGCGGCCAGCGTGCAGTGGCCGAGCGGCTTAACGAGCAGTTCGCGGGCGCGGCCGTCGTGGCCCACGTGCAGGAGTACTACGACTACAACGCGGTGACACGCTACATGGCTTTCCGCGGGCTCGAGGCCGGCGAGAACGAAGGCATGCACGACGACCCGATCATCACCCTCAACATGTTGTACGACGACCCGTTCTCGGTGCGCTACGACGAGCGCGTCGCGGCGGGCAAGGCGACGATCAACGGCGTCTCGATCGAGGACCGCGTCGAGTCGCTCGAGCGGGCCCGCGAGATCGTGGCGTTCCGGGCCGAGCACACCGCCGACGCGATCCGCGAGGCCATCGCCAACCGGGGAACACTGCCCGCTCCCGACCGGTCGGCGCAGTTCGCGGCCATGCGGCGCGCGGCCGGGGGGCAGGCTGGGCGTCCGGGAGGCGGCCAGCGCCCGGCCCCCGATCCGCGCTCGATGGGAGGCGGCCAGTGCAGCGCCAACATCTACAACTGCGTCGACACGCCGAACCCGCTGCCGGAAGTCAACACCGTCTGGATCGAGGAGATGACCTGGATGGACGTCCGCGACGCGCTCGCGGCGGGCAAGACCACGGCCATCATCTCCACCGGCGGTGTCGAGCCCAACGGACCCTG
Organism: Gemmatimonadota bacterium; assembly: GCA_022823145.1. GTDB lineage: Bacteria > Gemmatimonadota > Gemmatimonadetes > Longimicrobiales > Gaopeijiaceae > Bin94. The sequence continues at coordinate 127,725 of JAJDXS010000004.1, read as the reverse complement.
GCTGGTCACGGGCAAGCACAACAACGTGCTCCGCGCCAACTGCCCGGCGATCGCGAAGAAGCTCGGCAACGCGCTCTGCGCCCCCGTGATCGAGACCGTGCCCGAGGGCAACATCGATCCGCCCAGCGGTCACATGACCAGCCCGGGCACCATCAGCCTGCGCCAGGAGACCTTCGAGGCGGTGCTCACCGATGTCGCGCACAGCCTCAGGATGCACGGCTTCGAGAACATCGTGCTGATCGGCGACAGCGGCGGGAACCAGCGCGGCATGGACAACGTGGCCACCGCTCTGACCGAGGCCTGGGATGGCGAAGCCGTCGTCCACTTCATCCCGGAGTACTACCGCGCCCCGCCGGGCAGCCCGAACGTGCTGCGCGACCTTGGCGTCGTCACCGACGACATGACCAGCGACGGACTCCACGACAACCCGACCATCACGCTCAACATGATGCTCGACGATCCCGCCTCGGTGCGCTGGGCGGCACGGGTAAAGGCCGGCCAGGCGGTCATCGACGGGTTTTCCATCGCCGATCTGGGCAGGTCGCTGGAACTCGGGCGCAAGATTTCAGACGCCCGCGCCGAGCGCACCGCGCGCCTGATCGAGCAAAGGATCGCGAATCGCCAGTGACAACTGGACACGACACAATGTAAAGCCGTGTTTACAAGGAGGACGCATGGCCAGGTACATGTTCCGCACCAGCTACACCCAATCGGGACTGAAGGGGCTGCTCGCCGAGGGCGGCACCGGCCGCGAGGCCGCCCTGCGCAGCACCATCGAGAGCGTCGGCGGCACCCTTGAAGGCTTCTACTACGCCTTCGGCGATTGCGATCTCTTCCTGATCGCCGACCTTCCGGACGAGGCCGCCGCGACCGCGCTTTCGCTCAACATCGCCGCCGCGGGCGCGCTCACGGTAACGGTGACCGTTCTTCTGACCGCGGAGGACATCGACGAAGCGGTCGCGAAGTCCGTCTCATACCGCTTGCCGGGCGCCTGACGCGCGGCGGCTTGCACGGACAGCGCGGGCCCGGCCCCGGACCGGGTCCGCCCGTCCCCTATCGCGCCATGCTCTCGCGTATCGCGCGCACCGTGATCCGCGTGCGGTACTCGATCAGCGCCCGGCCGATCTCCACCGTGCGTTCCACGGGCCCCAACTCCACCCCGTTGATCGAATAGAGTCCCGCCTCGATCCGCTGCCGCGCCCGGATGTGTTCCGGGTCGACCGTCGCGACGATCGATGAATAGTGCACGTCGTCGTGGTAGATGTCCCGTGTCGCGGAACAGATGTCGGGCTGCTGGAAGATCCCCAGCTCCTTCTTGAGGAACTCGCAGCTCCAGATGTCCTCGCGGTAGTACTCCTCGACATAGTGGGCCCGCGCCGCACCGCCCCAGTACTCGTTGAGCCTGTCCGCGGTCTCCGACATCCCGTTCTGGTTGCCCCCGCTGTCGCCGATGAAGACGACGTCGGTGAACCCCTGGCTCTTCAGGCTGTTGGCCACGTCCTCCAGCATCATGCGGAAGGTCTCCTGGCGCACGCTCAGCGTGCCGGGGTAGCGAATGTTCTCGGGGTCCCCCTCGGGCACGTACTTCATGACCGGCGCGCACAGCGTGTTGCCCAGTTCGCGCGCGATCGCGTCGCACATCGCCTCGAGCACGTAGTTGTGCTTGCCGCCCGCCATGTACGGGCCGTTCTGCTCGACCCCGCCGGTCGCGATGATCGCAGTCGTCCCGCCCCCGGCGATCTCGTCCCGCACCTCCATCCAGGTCAACTTGTCGATCCAGATCGAGTTGATGCCCTCGATGGGCCGGGGCGCGGTCCTCATCGCCGCCTGGCGCGCTTGCAATTCGGCACGCTGCTCGTCCGTAAGGTTGCGGCGGTCCTGTCCTCCGAACCCGATCCCCGTCAGCTCCTCGCTCAGCTCCCTCAGCCGGGCCCGCGCCTCCGGATCGTAGGCCTGATCGTTGGCGCGACGCGGCGTGAGCCCGCTGAAGTACTGCCCGCTCTCGAAGTCGTCCGAGTCGACCACCTGCATCGTCGCGTCGGCACCCTCGGCGATCGTGGAACGCGGCGTCGCCCCGGCCCGCCGCACCATCTCGGTGGGCATGAAGGTCGCCGGATGCAGCGAACCGACCACGACGCCGGTCCCTTCCAGCTGCTCCGCCAGGTCGTGCGTGAACATGATCTGCGCCAGCTTGCTCTGCGCGTAGGCACGCCGCCCGCTGAAGTTGTTCTCGATCATCACGTCGTCGAAGTCGATCGGCGTCTGCGCCCCCGACGACACGTTCACGATCCGCGCCGGCACGCTCGCCAGCAGCCGCGGCATCAGCATGTGCGTCAGCAGAAAGGTCGACAGGTAGTTCACCTGGAAGCGGTATTCGTGCCCGTCCTCGGTCACCCACCGCTCGTCGGGCGCCGAACCGAACCCCGCGTTGTTGATCAGGATGTCCAGCCGGTCGTAGTCCGCCAGCAGCGTTTCCGCGAACTCGCGCACCTGGGCCAGCGACGCGAAATCGGCGCGTTGGAAGCGCGCGCTCCCCGGTCCCGCCGCGTTGATGGCGTCCACCACCTCGGCACCCCGCTCCTCGTTCCGGCCGTGCACGATCACGTGGTCACCCCGCGCGCCCAGCCGAATCGCGAGTTCGCGGCCCAGCCCGGAAGTCGCGCCGGTGACGAGGGCGACCTGCTGTCCCGGAGCGGGCGTCTCCTGAGCAAGCACCTCGGTGCCGGGGCTGAGTGAGGAGGAGATGAGGGCGGCGATTGCCGTCGCGGCGGCCCGGCGTGCCCGCGGCTTCAGGCGAGCCGTCGACCGGCTGGCCTGCATGAAGGTGCGCTTCTCGATTGCGGTGTTGTTCATGGCACGAACTCCCTTGTCGCCCTGCTGCCGGTGATCGACCCACCCGGCTGATCGACCTCTGATTCCATGGTGACACTTTCCACCCGGAAGCTCTACCGGGCAATGGGCTTCAGAGTATATTGCCGAGTATTCGGCTACCGGCAAACGACCTGTGAAGAGGGGATCATGGACCTCACGGACATACTCCGGAGACCGGAGGGCAAGACACTGGAGTTCAAGCGGGACCTGTCGTCGCCGCAGGGGTTTGTTCGCACCGTGGCCGCCTTCGCGAACACGGCGGGCGGCACCGTTGTCATCGGTGTGTCCGATCGGACCAGGGACTTGCGCGGCGTGACCAACGCCCTGGACCTCGAGGAGCGCACCGCGAACCTGATCACCGACTCGATTCAGCCGAGGCTCCTCCCGGATATCGAAGCAATCAGCTTCCGGGACAGGCAATTGCTGGCGGTCAGGGTCTACCCGAGCGCTTCCCGGCCCCACTTCGTCAGGAAAGCCGGGCTCAGGAGCGGAACCTACGTCCGCGTCGGCTCCACCAACCGGCAGGCCGATGCGCAACTCATTGCCGAGATGCAGCGGTTCGCCATCGGGGAGACCTTCGACGAGTGGCCCATGCCGGCACATGACTCGGAAGCGGTGGACTTCCGAGCAGCTTCCGAGTTCTTCGCGCCGGTGCGCAGGCTGACGCGCCGGAACCTCGAGACGCTTCGGCTGTTGACCCGGCACCAGGGTCGGCTGGTGCCCACGGTCGGGGGTATGCTCCTGTTCGGCCGCGATCGTCTCGAGCACTTCCCGGACGCCTGGATTCAGGCCGGGCGGTTCGCCGGAAGGGACAAGGCGGCCATCCTCGACCACGTCCGTCTGGACATGCACCCGATCGCCGCCATCGAGGCCGCCGTGGCGTTCGTCGAGAAGCACTCGACGCGCGGAGCGGTCATTGGGCGGGTCCGGCGCCGGGATCGCTGGAGCCTCCCTCCCCAGGCGGTGCGCGAGGCGATCGTCAACGCGGTGGTCCACGCGGACTACTCGCAGACGGGCGCGCCGATCCGGGTCTCCATCTTCGACGACCGGCTGGAGGTCGAGAACCCGGGCCTCCTGCCGTTCGGCCTCACGCTGGAGGACCTGCCGCTCGGGGTGTCCAGGGTTCGGAACCGGGTCGTCGGCAGGGTCTTCCAGGAGTTGGGTCTGGTGGAGCAATGGGGCAGCGGTGCCCAGAGGATGATCTCGGCGTGTCACGACAACGGCCTGGCCCCGCCGGTCTGGGAGGAAGTCGGCTTCCGCCTGCGGGTGACCCTGCGCACCGGCTCGCTGCGTTCACCGACCATCGACCCCAAGGACCGGACGATCCTCGATCTTCTGAAGGCCGGCGAGGGACGCGGCACCCGCGAGATCGCCGAGGCAATCGGCCTCTCGACCCGCTCCACTCGGACGAGACTGGCGAGGCTGGTCGAGCGGGGCCTGGTGCGCGAAGTGGGCACGGGGCCGAATGACCCGAGGCGCAAGTATCTGATCGCGCTGGACGGGTAGGGGTCCGGGGGGTGGAGCGCGCCGGATCAGTAGTGGTAGCGAGCCGCCAGGAAATGGACTCGATCGCTACCGACCTGATAGACGAGGCGATGCTCGCTGTCGATGCGCCGCGACCAACGGCCAGCGAGTTCACGGCGCAGGCGTTCGGGTTTGCCAATCCCCTGAAACGGATCACGAAGCACCGCTTCAACCAGCTTGAGTATGCGCAGTGCCCGTTTCCGGCCGGTTTGGGTCCAATACCTCAGGTCGTCGAGAAAGGCTGGATCGAAGACCGCTTCTCTACACCGGGTATCAGTCACTCGGCCGGGAGGCCGAATTGCCCTCGCAATTCCTCGACCTCCATCGACTCGCCGTCATCGGCGTCAGCACGCGCAATGGCTGCCTTCAGCCGTTCGGCGTTCTTCGGCGAACGCAGAAGGTAGTCGGTCTCCATCCATGAGCTAAGGTCTTCGGCCGCGATCAACGCGACGGGTTCCTTTCCCCGCCGACGGATGAGAACGGGTTCGTGAGTGTCGGTTACCTGGTCCATGAGCGCGGCGAGGTTCTTCCGCGCTCCAGTGTATGTGGTTTCGCGAATCATGGCGCGGAGCGTCCTGGGTGCGGTGGTGGTATCCGGCAGGAGATAATGTACAGGAAATATGTACCACTAGCATAGATCGGACAAGCTGTTCGACGGGGTCAGCCCCAAGATATGTCGGTGCGGTCAGGATGTGGTCATTGGGCCCTCAGCCCGATGGACCTCGCGACCCGCGAGGCAGCGTCCTGGTACCGGGGCCCGGTTCCCGTGCGGCGCGGGGCAGCGTGTCGGCCGCTACATCGGCAGCCGCGGCGGCGCGGGGGAGCGAAGCCCGTGCCTCGAGCCTCTTGATCGCCGCCGCGATCGCCTCTCTCGTGGCGCTCTTTGCGAAGGCCATGCTCTGCGCCTTGCGGAGTCGGGGCAGCGTTTCGACGGCGTTGATCTCGGCGAGCGCGTGCGCCGCCTGCGAGCCGCAAGGCCCTTCGAGTGCGTAGCAGAGGGCCACGCCGATTTCGCTTCTGTATTCGCCACGGTAGGCCTTGAGGCGTTCCACTTCGCCGTCGAGCGCCGCGAGCACGCTGTCCACCAGCTCGCCTTCGCCCAGACTCCGCAGGGCGCGGGTGGCGAGTACACGAACGGGCTGTCCATCCGCGTCCCGGCTGTCGCCGAGCAATCGGACAAGGTGCCGAACCGCGCTGGCATGCCCGATCTCGGCGAGTGATTCGATCGCCCGGGCCCTGAGCACCCCGTCCTTGTCCCACAGAACGGACGTGAGGGCGGGGACGGCCGCGGCGTCGCCCAGCCGCCCGAGCGCTGCGGCCGCGTCCCGCCTGTTCCCGTAGCTTTCCCAGAGGATGTGCCTGTCCTCGATCCGGCCCCCGCGCGCGCTGAGGCGCCGGATGTGGATGTCGACATCGTCCTCGTACGCCCTGCCTTCGTGACAGACCTGGTGCAGGACTTCCGCGAACAGGTCGAAGAGGGTCCGGAGTCGGGCGAGATCCTTGATCGTCCCGGCCGCCTGGAAGCGGAGCTCGTCCACCCCGTCCGGGAACTTGCTCAGCCACCCGTCGTGCGCCTTGACCGAGAGATGGATTCTGGGCTGGGCATCGATCAGATGGCGGACCTTCTCGTTGTCGAAGAGCCGCCTCACGCGCCTGGGCGAATTGCTCTTGATTACGAAGGCATCGTCGAAGCGAGGGTGACCGACCTCGATGTCCTGCATGCCGAGCGACTTGCCCAATCCGCTGAAGACGCTCGCCCGGTAGATCTCGAAACGGAATCCCTCCGGATTGAAATAGGGGGCGCGCAGCCTCGTGAACGTCTGGTTCGTCTTGCCGTCACCCGTGGTGTACGTGTCCAGCGTGATGATCCAGTCGCGGGTGCGGGCCTGGACGGCGGATCCGGTGAGCAGGCCTCCTTCGTGGAACTTGCCGTGCACCTCCGTGGACAACTGCCGCCAGATCTCCTTCTGACTCGGCCCGAAGAGGGCTTTGAGGAAGCTCATCGCAGTCGCACCACCGGGTGTCTGACCTTGAGGTCGGTCTTTCTTTGCAGGTCGTGCACTGTTACGCACAACCAGCGATTCTCGTCAACCGCGTACGTGACCCGCAGCCGGGGTGACGCGCCCTTGCCGGCCGGATTGAGCGGCAGCGCGGGGTCCGCCTCGTTGAGGCACAGGCAGAACGCACGCTCGCCCGCGGTTCGGGGGACGAAGTAGCGCGAGCCGTTGGGGCGCTCGCTCCACTCGACGTGACGCCCCGCCACACGGCCGACCTCGCAGATGAAGAGATTGATGTGCTGCTGGCCGTCGAAACCCGGCGCGTAGTAGCGCGTCACGAAGTTGTCGACGGTCGGGAAGCACGTCCCGCCGGGAATGAGCAGCTCGTATTCGGCCTCTCCGCCGTCGTCGGGCAGGAGGCGAAGGGCGTAGTCGTGGTAAATGAAGTCCTCGACGTGCGCACCCCCGGCAAAGATGCAGGCACCGCGCGCCACGGCTTCGAAGGGGAGCCACTCCCGCACCTTGTCCCGGCCGAGGATGTCGCCGACCACGTTGCGCACTTCGGGAAGGAGGGTGGACCCGCCCTCGAGGATGACGTCTTCGATGCCCTCGGGCGGCACGCCGTGCCGGGCCCGCAGCTCGGCGAGCAGCGCGTCCAGGAGGTCGCGCATCTGCGCGTACAGGCCGTTCTCGGCGAGAATGTCGCGCAGGATTTCGTAGTCCAGCCTTCCGAAAGACTCGTTGCGGAAGGTGAAGTCGCTCTCGCTCCCCGCACTCGCGAGCAGCTTCACACGCTCGGCCTCCCACCTGAGCGCGACCTCCCACTCGGGCCAGTCGTGCAGTGCCTTCGGGACGAACCGGTCCAGAATCCAGCGGTCGATGTCGTCACCGCCGAGTTCGACGGCCTGCTTCGCCAGCACTTCGGCCCGGCCGGTTTCGACCGTCCGCGTGCCGTGGGTCCTTACGACGGCGGCTTCCATGGATCCGCCGCCGAAGTCGAAGGCGACCAGGGTGGTCGGGCGACCGACATCCACGCCGTAGCCGAGCGCGGCCGCGACGGGTTCGTCGAGTGTGCGGAAGGCGATGCCGGCCGGCTTCCCCCGCAGGCGGGCCCAGATGCGCTCCCACCAGGCACGGCGCTTCACGCTGCGGATGATCGCCTGCAACTCGGCCCTGTAGGTCTCGTAGAAGCCGCTCGGTGTCGCGATGGTGATGTCGGCGATATCCTCGCCGAATCGCGCCTCGAGCGTGCGGATGGTCTCGCGGAGGAAGAACGACGCGACGTCCTGGGCGGTGAAGGTCCGGCCGTCGACGCGCGCCATGGCCCGGCCGCTCTCCATGCCCAGGTAGCGCTTGAAACCGCGCGCGAATCCCGTGGCTCGTCCGTCCCAATTGTAGGTGACGGCCTGCTGCCCGATCAGGACGTCTTCGCCGTCCCGGTCCATGACGCTGACGCACGAAGGCATGACCGGGGTCTGCGTCACGGGCTCGGTCTTGGCGACATCGGGCAGGTTCACGATGTGCGGCCGACCGGACCGGTCTTCGCAGATGGTCGTGTTCGAGGTGCCGAGGTCGATGGCCCAATGGGTTGGCATGGGGCGAATCTAGTGCGGGGCCAAACCCGGGGGGAAGGTGGGGTTCCAACTGCGGCGGGCTTTGCCGAGTTTGGGACGTGGCTATCGAGGCGACTGAACGAAACGCGCGCAATAGCGGTCGCGGCATTCCGGCCGGGCAGTTGGCGGGACTGATCATCGCACTCCTGTCGCTGCCCGGTATCGGCGGCCGCTACTACGTGCACGGCGACTTCAACGCCGTCCACTGTCTGTTCAGCATGTTCTTCTCGACCAATCTGCTGATCTGCTATTGGGAAGCGTGTCTGTTTGTCCGCCGCGACTACGTCGAGGCTCGCTTCGGGTATTGGCGAAAATGGCACAAGGAAACCGGCCGGACGCCAGCGCTCGAGTTCCTTTCGACCAGGGTGCCGCTGCCCAGGGTTTTGTCCCCGACGGTGTGGGCGGACGTGTGGGCCACGTATTCGATGATCGACCCGTCGTACTCGGATCGCGGCACCTTCGGGTTCACGGCCGACATCGGCAACGGTTTTGTCACACCCCTGCCCACCCTGATCCTCTATGCCACGTACACCCTCGGTTTCCTGCCCGCCGTCGTTGCCGGCACGATCGGCGCGATGCTGTTCTGGCAGTGGGTTTACGTGTCGTCGCTCTACTGGGTGAGCTTCTTCGTGGCGCAGCGGCAGGGACACGTCACCAGGCGCGAGCTCTACACGTATATCTTTGCCCTGAATGCGGTTTGGGTGCTCGTGCCGGCGTTCGGACTATACGTGTCGGTGCGGTTGATCCTGGACGGGAACTACGGCTTGCTGGGGTTCTGACGACCTCGGATCCGACCGGTCCTGCGCAGCAGCCTCGGGTGGTTGCGCACGTTGTCGTGCTCGAAGTACGCATCCTGCAGGTGCCGCCTGCCGGTTGAGCGCAGCGCCTTGCGGCCGTGCAGCACCCGGTGCCCTGCGCACAGCAGGATCTGCCCGCCCTCCAGCCGGAAGGTGACCTGGGCGCCGGGGGAGTTGACGCGCCTGGACAGCTCGTGGTAGGCGGCGTAGAACTCGACCAGCCGGGGTTCGGACAGGGGAACGGCCTGCATCTGGGCGGTGTTGAAGCGCAACAGCCGGACGTTGCCGTCGCGGTCGAGTTCGACCATGGGGTTGACGGCGTAGCACTCGTATTCGTCGCTGAAGATGCGGAACGGAACCGGCACCGCGCACAGCACCTCGAACTTGTCGGGGTGCTCGCTGCGCAGCTCTTCGAGCAGGCCGAACCCGTCCAGCACGATGGATTCGCCGCCTTCGCACTCGTTCACCAGCATGTGCAGGGCCTGCACGTTCGGAAGCCAGGTGTAGCTGGTAAAGTCGTTGTGCGGCGCGACCGCCAGATCCGTGTGTGCGATGTTGTACCCCTTCGGGTCGACCTTGACGTTGTGGATGCGCTCGAACAGCACCTCGCGGATCGGTCCCAGGCGGGTGGCGAGCTGCTCCGACGAATCGGGCTCGGTGGGGGCGTCGACCAGAACGCAGACCCCTGTCCGCAGAAACTCCTCGATCAGCTCCGCCGCGGCACGGTCGCTCGCGAGGAACCGCCGGTAGTCGAACCGCGTTGGCTGGAATCGTCCGTCCCAATAGCGCAGGTCGATGTGCGACAGGCTCAGGAGGCCGTGGATTTCGCTCGATCGATAGCGCGTGCGGTGTCCGTCAGGCCATGCGATCGACAGCGCCTCGTCCTCGGATCCGGCGTGTTCGACGCTGACCTTCCCGGGTTTGAGGTCCCGGGGCACGCGGTAGATATGGAACCGCTTCTCGGTGGTCTGCACGACGCGGCATTCGCTGCAACCGCAGTTGTCGCGCAGCCAGAGGTAGGGAAGATCGGTGCGTTCTCCGCCGCTCCAGATCGCGGCGAGGGCGTCGGCGTTCCTGGTGAGGCTGCTGATCGAGCGCTGCATGGTCGATACCCCCAGTCCGAAGTGACCAGATTGCACCATGGGTGGCCGGAGTCCCCCTTGACAAGTCTCCCGGCTTCTCCGCACGGTGCGTGACGGGCAGCCCTCATCGCCGGAGAAACGAGGATCCACGGTATGGAAACGCCGAACGCTCCTACGGTCAGCTTCACTGCCATGGCGGACGGGACAAGGGAGGACTACCAGCTGCTGGATCGCCTCGAGGACGAGTTCGCCGCTGGCACCGCGGACCGTGTGCTGGCACACCTCCGCGAGCTGACCGGTTCAGTCGGCGGCTACAAGGTCGACCGGCTGGAACATTCCGTGCAGACGGCGACCCGTGCCTACCGCGACGGCGCTGAAGAGGAGCTGGTGGTGGCCGCGCTCCTGCACGACATCGACGACCTCATGGCGCCGCACAGTCACGGCGAGCTTTCCGCGCTGATCCTGCGCCCATACGTGACCGAGCGAACCTGCTGGATCGTGCGGCACCACGGCCTGTTCCAGTACTACTACTACGCCCACCACCTGGACCGCGACCGCCACGCGCGCGACAAATACCGCGACCACCCCTGGTACCAGGACGCCGTGGACTTCTGTCACCGCTGGGATCAGTCCTCATTCGATCCCGACTACGATTCGCTGCCGCTCGAGTTCTTCGAGCCGATGGTGCGGCGCGTCTTCGCGCGCGAACCGTTCAGCCTGGCGCCCGGAGGCCACTCCTGATCGTTCGCGGAAAGCAGTCCGACAACGGTATGGCCGTGAAGCGACGCCTGCCGTGATGCAACGAGCAAGACACGGGTGGATCGAGGTCGTCGCGGGCGTCATGTTCAGCGGCAAGTCCGAGGAACTGATCCGACGCGTGCGGCGCGCCCTCATCGCCGGGCGACGCGTTCAGCTCTTCAAGTCCCACCTGGACGACCGCTACGGCGGCCAGTTCCGCATCTCGTCCCACGATGGCCGGCAGATCGACGCCGAGCCCGTGTCCAACTCGGTGCAGGTGGCCGAAAACGTCCATCCGGGGACGCAGGTCGTCGCGGTCGACGAGGCTCAGTTCCTGGACGACGGCATCTGCGAGGTAGTCGATGCGCTGGCCGATGCCGGGATGCGGGTCATCGTGGCCGGCACCGACATGGACTTCCGAGGCGAGCCTTTCGGTCCGATGGGCCTGCTCCTCGCCCGCGCCGAGCGGATCGACAAGCTGACGGCCATCTGCGTCCTGTGCGGCGACCCGGCTACGAGGAACCAGCGGCTGATCGACGGCGAGCCGGCACCCGCGGAGGGTCCGACGATTCAGGTGGGTGGGGCGGAAAGCTACGAGGCGCGGTGTCGGCGGTGCCACAAGGTGCCGAAGCCGGACCGGGCGCAGAGGGAGCTGTTGCTGAAGCGGGGTGAGGAGGGGTGGGAGGGCATCTAGCAATCCGCGGCAGCAGTCCCGCTGCATTCGGACTGCGATGCACTTCCGTGCTGAGCGCGGTGCTCACGCACTTTGCACTGTCATGACGACATTACAGCGTGTCATGTTTTCCTTACTTTCTGGACATCCACTCCTGCTCTGATCCCTCCTTTCCCGCGGTCAGCCACCCGCCAAACCCCGGATCCGCGAGTTCCCATTCTCCCCTCGCGGTGTCGACAATTCCCAGGCGCTCCAGCCTCCGAAGCGCTGCCTGTACACGCGCTGCGCTTGGAGCCTCGTCACCCAGCGCAGCACCGAGCGCCTCACGGAAGACACGGCTGAAAGGCTTTGAAGCACCCATCGCCAAGGCGCGTGCGGTCTCGCGCTGGATGGGCGTGAGGGCCAACCATGCCTCCGGGTAGCCGAGGTCGACGGAGATACGCTCCCGCACATGCTCAAGACCCGAGCTGACAGTATGATCCGGATCGTACAACATCGTCTGGACCAGAAGACGAAAGAAGTAGGGATTGCGATGGAGGCGGTCGAAGGCATCCAGCATCCTGTCGGGGTCCAGGGTTCGTTTCGACGTTTTACGAAACACGGTCAGGACGTGGTCGACGAACGGCTTGACCAGCGGAGGCAGATCAATGGGTGTGGCGAAGTGGAAGAAAGGAGCTTTCCGGTTCGAGAACATCGCTGCCAGGCCTGTACGGCTGGATCCAGTGAACACCGCCTTCAGTCCCTCGCGCCGCTTGTCCAGACTGGTCCTCAGCGCAGCCACCAGCGGAGCGTTGCTGCGGCTTCGCGCCAGTTCCTGGACCTCGTCCAATAGCAGGACGGTCGGCCGGGCATTCCTGGAGACCCGTCCCAACAAATCGTCAAGATGGAGGAGTAGATCGGTCGGTGGTTCGCCCTTGAGTCGGGTGAGATCGATTTCTGTTTCGGCTCCCGTTCCCGTCCCGGGAACCGCGGCCGAAAGCTTCAGCTTGGGAGCCACTCTCCAGGCCGTAGTTCGAATCCTGTCCGCCAGCCGGCTCTGCTCCCGCGACTTCTCAAGCGCGTGTAGCAACACCGCCAGCGGACTGAGCGGCGCCTGCCAAAACGAGGCGTAGATCACGCGGTGTCCCTGCGCTTCAGCGTGCGGCGCCAGGTCCTGAACGAGGAACTCTGTCTTGCCCGCTCGCCGTGGAGCGAAGAGGCTCAGGGTCTGGGCCGGGCCATGGGCAATTGTATTGAGTACCTGTTCGGCAAGTTCGTCACGGCGGAAATGCCAGGGGTCTCTGTTCATCGCAGCCATTATCCGGATTTAGCCATGAATAGATATTTATCCGTTGATGGATAATCGTGGCTAAAGCCGTCTACCGCAACCGCCGGACCCTCGTCATCCTCCCGGAACCCGTACAATCGGATAGGTCTCACCGGGGCGCAGCCGGTCCGCAAGAAACCCCCAGTTTGCGAAGCCGTCGTCGGACTGCGGCTCCACCAGGCTGAACAGCAGGCGTCCCAGGGGCTGGTCTACACGCGCCAGCATGTCGCCGGGGGTCGGGGTCACCCGGGCCGCCGCGTAGCCCCCGAACAGGGTCTGCTCGTTGCGTCCCTGGAAGGGGCGCTCGGCCGTCCGGAGCGAGTCAATGCGGAACACTTCCACATCCATGGGCGTCGCCGGTGCCGGTTCGAGCGCGATGCCGTGCGCCGCGAGCCGGATCAGCACCTCGTCGTGGCCGGCGGGGATCAGGTAGGCCTGGGGCACGCGCTCCCGCAGCGCTGGCGCGAAGGTCCCGTACTCGTACATGGGCTCGACGTACTGGGTGTCGGCGCGCAGGAGGAGCGGGCGTCCGGTGAGCGGGTGCGTCTCTTCGACGGTGGCGCCCATCAGGATGTCGACGGGTTCGGGCGAGCGCTCGGGCACGGCGCGCAGCGCCAGGGAGGTGCCGACCACCGTGGCGGCATCGGCTTCGGCGACGATTCGGCGGACCTCGTCCGCGTGCGCATGCACGTAGTCCAGGATCTCCTCGACGAAGTACAGCGTTGCGAGGACGCGTTCCTGGAAGGTGGCGTAGGAGTAGGCCTCGCTGAGGATCGCGATCCGGTTGCGCAGACCGATGTAGTTGTTGTTGAAGCGGGGGCGGTGGTCGAAGGTGTACCAGCCGCGCTCGCCGCCGCCGGGCGCAAAGGCGTTGCCGTAGTAGTAGTAGTGCCAGCCGTGCTTGTCCCGGACCTGTTCGGTCACGTGGGGCAGGAGTCCCTGCCGCAGGAAGGCGTCGATTCCCGCAGGCGTGTTTGGGTGAAGCGGCGGGGAGTACGTGAGATGATAGGCGTGCCGCGTCCCGTTCGTCGTATGTAAATCAACTGCTACATGCGGATTGTACTCGTTGAACAGGCGCGCCACCGACCGCGCTTCGGGCGAGTCGAGCTTCATGTGATCGCGGTTGAGGTCGTAGCCCTGGGCGTTCGGGCGCTGGCCCATGCCGCCGATGGGACCGTGCTGCCGCCCGCGGTTGGTGAGGGTCACGCGCTCGTTGCCGTCGGCGTTGTAGATGGGCGCGATCAGCAGGACCATGGACTCGCGCCAATCGTCGTGGCGGCCTGCCAGGAGGTCGCGGAGCAGCATCTGGAGCGCTTCCTTCCCGCAAACCTCGCCCGCGTGGATGTTGCCCTGGAGGTAGACGACGGTCTTGCCGGACGCGGTTACGGCCGCGGGGCTCGGGTCGGCGACGTCGCCCACGACAGCCAGCGGGAGCGCACGGCCTTCGGTCGTGAAGCCGTAGGTGGTGTAGTGGACGGAGGGTGAGGCGGCTGCCGCGCGCTCGAGGAAATCGACGACGTCGGCGTAGGAACTGGTCTCTCGGTAGTCCGTGCGTTCCGCGCGGGTGAGGAAGGGATCGTCCGAAGGTGCCGGACCGCCGCACGCGGTGAGGACGGCTGCTAGCGCGGTGTATGCCGACAGGCGGCCGAGAGGGGAGCGTGGTGAATTCCAGGGCGCCATGGGTACTCCAGTGGTGCGGGCGGATAGTTGGGTGTCGCCCAGTATGCGCATTAAGTGCCGGTGACACTACATCACGCGCCTCCAACCGCCACGCGACTAACCACCAGCGTCGGCACATCCAGCTCATCGCGCTCCAGGTGCACGACCAGACCATCGGGCCCGAACGCGATGGGCATCGCCGGTTCGCCGGACGGCAGTGTCCCCAGGTACTCGCGATCCGCGCTGAAGACATCGATCGGCCCTTCATCCTCCCACGGAACCTCGCTGCGCCGGTGGATCCACAGCCCGCCGTCCCAGGTGGCCCGTATCCCCCGCACCACGGGGACTTCGTGGTAGAACGCGCGATCCCGAATCCTCTGCCGGCTCTCCTCGGGATCGCTCGGCGGCAGGGGTCCCGCTGAAGAGGGACCCCTCGCCAACCGCTCCTCCAGGCGTTGGATGTGGAAGTCGATCGTCGCCCGCTGCATCCGTTCAGAGACCGCTTCCGGCGAGAGCGGCCGCCTGAGCACGTCAATCACAGATCCATCGGGACGGGCAAGCTTGATGTCGTAGGCCGAGGAGTCGGAGTAGGCGATGGTGCCGTCGGGCAACACGTCCCAGTGGAACCCCGGCTCGAAGTAGCGGTCCTGCAGCGACGCGACCACCTTCGGCCAGTCCTCCAGTTCGGTGGCGGACAACAGGGGTTCGGGACGAGGTGCCCTCCATCCCTGGAGGATCGGTCGCGCCGCGATCACGTCCCCGGCCAGGTCCAGCCTCTCGAGCGCGCGGTCATCGACCCCCTGCGCGTCCTCTTCCGGATTGCCCGTGAGCCGATAGGCGAAGTTCGCCATCTCGACCAGCACACCCTCGACTCCTTGTGTGATTAGCCGGTCGCCCAACGGATCGGCCCGAATCTCCCTGTGACGGAGGGCGCTGGAGAGAGCTCTGGCCTCGCCGGGCCATCTGACGAACCGCTCGAGTTCGCCGTCGGGGGCGAATACCTGGATGGCGGAATGCTCCGTGTCGGGCACCGCGAAGCGGCCGTCGCGCCACACCGCCAGGGCTCTTACCTGCTGAAACTCGCCCGGCCCCTCTCCTCCGCGACCAACGACGCGCACAAGCCGGCCATCGGGTCCGACCACGACGACCCGCTTGTTGAACGCGTCCAGGACCACCAGGTTGCTCGCACCATCGAAGCCCGGCTGCAACGCTGGCCCGAAGAACGCCCACTCCTCCGCGTTCACGCCGCCCACGCGGTACACCTCGGTCACGTCTGCGGTCAGCGGCCGGTCCTGAGCGACGGCAGTGGTGGCGAGCAGGGTGGCGAAGATCGGGTAGGCTGCTGGTCTCATCCTGATTGTCTCCCGGTTGCGCAGGGGGTGCCCTCTTTGGAGGACGTGCCTGGCGGCCAGACCCGTCCGTGTCCCATAAATATGTGCGCGAGCGCGGTGGCATGTTTCGTGCGGCAAGGCGCCGGCGGCACAATCCTCCCTTCGTTTCATCCACAAGGAGTTCCTGCATGACACGCCTACGTCGAACGGTGATCGTCGGGCACTGCGATCGAGGTCGTTGCGGAGGATGGCGGGTTGGCACAATCCTTGGCGCTCGGATGGGATAACGGAGTGCCGGTCGTCCGGCGGACGCTGTCGGGTTCCGGATGGGTTTCCGGCAATACTCGACCGCACCTCCAGAAGGCCTCCACCCAGCTGCCGGCAAACCGGCATCCCCAGCGGCCACCGTATTCGACTGTCGCAATGTCTCGTCCGACGATGCGACGGCTCCGTTCGTCCAGGCTGAGGAGCCAGTCCCTGACCGGTTCATTTCCGCCCGGGGTCTGATAGAACGCGGCCGGGAGCTTCTTCGGCTTCGGCAATCGTACCTCATTCGGCCAAGTGTACCATGTATAGTACACTCCGTCAAGCTGGGATCGCGGTGACGAGAAATGCTGGCCGGTCCATGGTAGCGCGTTCCGGTCACCGCGTGATCAGCGGATCTGCTGGTGGAGGGAGTTGGGAGAAAAGGGCGACCACGGCAGTTCCGGCCGACTTGGCCACGCCGACCTGCAACTTGTCGGAAGCCGGCACGAGGAGAGGTTGACCGTGCCACGCGGCCCTGCCCCACGCGCGACGCACGTTCGCCGTGAGATGAGGCTCCCCCACTCTTCGTCCAGTCTTGGGGGGCAAGCGAAGAGAGTTCTCCGATCGGGGCGACCGGCCAGCGGTCTCTTCCTGATCGCCTTCGCAGCCGGCGGGACGTCTAAGCGGGATTCGGGCGCCCTCCTCGACCGTCCTCGGGGCAATCCCTGCGGCTGGTGTCAGCTGCCCTCCGCCAGGTTCATTTCATACACGGTCTCGCCGGCTCGACGGACCAACAGTCCCTGGAATGCCTCCGCGAGGCCGGTCCACGCGTGTCCCGCGGGCGCACTGCCAAGAAAGATCCCGTCCGCCAGAGTGCCGACCAGAATGCCGCGTGGGCCATCGTCGTCCAGGATCAACACGAGACCCTCTTCGATACGATCCGTGTCGAGGCCCATACTGACACGATAGCGGCCATCCATGGGCTTCAGGCCGTACCCCATCCGCTCGAACCCCTGGTCGTCGTTGATCACCATGCCCGTGCTCGGCGCGATACGCTTGCCGATGTTCGGATCGGGAGTGGGATCCCCGACGGCGAGGCGATCGAATCCGTCCTCGCTGAGGATCAACATGCCGTTGGTGTTGTGGTTGTAGTCCTGGTAGTAGCCCATGTAGGCGTCGGGGTCCGGATACCCGGGTGCCCAGACCTCCCGCACCCGGGCCTCATCAGTACGGACGCGGTTGGCGGCCTCGGGGACCGGGGCGCCGATGAGGATTCTCTCGCGTCCCGCCTCGTCCTCGATGATCAGCCCCCGCGTTCTGATCACGCCGTCCGGAGCCGTCCCGGTCCTGACGAACAGCACAACCAGCGCGACCGTCATCAATGCTGCGTAGAGCTGGAGCCACCGAATGGTGCGTGTCAATTGTGTGGTATTCGGACCCGCTTCCATTGAATTCTCCTCCTGAGCGACGTTCTCGTGCGACGGCAGGGTCTTCTCACGGACTTGGACACGGTGCGGGGCAGGATGGATGCGCGGCGCCCAGCTCTCAGCAGAGCAGTTCCAACCGTCGGAGTCCCGGCACGGCCGACCCCTCGTGGCAATTGTCAACTTCGGTGTACATAACGTGAACCGGAGTTTCCACTCCGCGGCTTCTCCCGTCGACAGCATTACGACTCTGCTGGTTGGAGGGAGTTAGGAGTAGAGGGCGACCACGGCGGTCCCGACCGAGTTGGCCACGCCGACCGGCAATGATCGGAAGCCGGCACGACGAGAAGCTGACCGCGCCACACGGCCTCGGTCCCACGCGCACGCCACATTCGCCGCGCGATGAGGTTCCGCCACTCTGCGTAAGCCTCGGGCGGCCATTACAGGGGCTTTCCCTCGCCGGGAAATCAGTCCCATCCAGCTATAGGAACGCCCCTGAAACGGTGCGACCGTTACCCCTTGGCCGAGATGCCACGCCTCGAAGCCCCGTTTCGCCGTCCACGAATCCTCTTCAGACCCAAACGCCGATGCCCACCAGACGCCCCCGCGCCAGGCACGACGAAGCGTACCGGCTGCTCTTCTCCAACCCGGCCATGGTCGAGGGCCTGCTGTCCACCATGGTCCCCGGCCTCCCGGACGTGATCGAGCCCGCCTCGCTCCGCAAGGCCTCCGCCAGCTTCGTCAAGGCGGCAGGTCTGGAGCAGCGGCACGGCGACACCATATGGAGGACGCAGCTGCGCCGGCCCGAGCGCCACCCGCTCTTCATCGCGCTCGAGTTCCAGTCCCGCCCCGAGGCCAACATGGCCTTCCGGATCCGGGAGTACGCCGCCCTCGTGCTTCAGGAGGCGGAGACCCAGAAGGACACCGGCGCGGCGGGCAGGCCGCCGATCGTGGCCCCGTTCGTCGTCTACAACGGGCACGCGAAGTGGGGCGCCGCCACCGACCTCGCAGACTGGATCGTCCCAGACCCGGACCCCGTCCTCAAGAGGCTGCTTGGCCTTCAGATGCGGCGGCGGTACATTCTGGTCGAACTGAAGGACCTGGCGCCAGACCCCTCCGAACCGCCCCCCGACAACTGGTTCCTGGTGCTCGCGGAGTGGGAGAACGCCCGCTGGGGACGGGACGCGGGCCGACTGGCCAGGTTGTGGCGGACGGTACTGGAGTCGGGGGACGAGGGGATCATTCGCGGATTCGGGGCGCTCCGGCAGCAGCTGGCCCCGGAGCTGCCTGAACCGGATCCCAAACTGACGGCGGCGACGCCCGGGAGGAGGAGGACGATGATCAGACACGAGGAAACCCTGATGGCGGCACGGCTGAGGAAGCTGTACGAGGAGTTGCGGCAGGAGGGGCGGCAAGAGGGGCTACAGGAGGGGCGAGAGGAAGGTCTGCACGAAGGACGCCGCGAGGGGCGCCGGTCGCTCCTGCGTCAGTTGGCCGTGCAGAAGTTCGGGCCCGAGGTGGTCGGTAAGCTCTCCAGCCTGTTCGATAGGCTGGATCCCGATCGGGTCGAGGCGCTTGCCGCCGCCGTCATCGAGTGCGACACGGGTGCCGAGTTCGCCGCGCGGGCGCGGGGGGCGTAGTCCCGTCCAGTACAGGGGCTCCGGGGAACAGGGTTCCTGGGAGCGGTCGACCGCATGCAATCCCGGAACAGACACGACCGCTTTCATCGCGAACGCTGCCAGGGCCGGCTCACAGTGTAGCGGCCGACCGAAGTGATGCTGTCCCGTTCGATGTCGACGAGCCCCCGGCCTTCCAGCCGAGCCAACGCAGCCTGGACCGCCCGCCTGGACAGGCCTGTCCCTTCCGCGATCTGCGTCAGGCTCAGCTCAGCGGCTTCATCGGCCGTCTGCCGGTACAGGTAGAGGTAGGTCAGATAAGCGCTGGGGTGCCGATCGTGCCCGACCAGATCGGGCAGAAGAACATCGATGACATAGGGGGTCGACCAGGACGCCGCACTCGACTTCTACACGAGCAAGCTGGGGTTCCGCGGGGCGACAGATCAGCCACTCGGCGAGCAGCGCTGGATCGAGCTGCGCATCCCCGGAGCGGAGACCCGCGTAGTGCTCTACACCCCACCGGGTCAGGAGGACCGCATCGGAACGCCGTCGAATGTGGTCTTTGCGAGCGACGACGTGCGGGCCGCTTTTCGCGAACTGGCAGAGCGAGGTGTGAAGTTCATCGCCGAGCCAGAGGAGCAACCGTGGGGCACGTTCGCGACATTCAGCGATCCCGACGGCAATCAGTTCGTGATCTCGTCCAGCCACTGAGAGAGTGACGCCGCTGCGATAAGGAGCCAGTTTGTCCGACCCGATCCCCGCCAGACCAACTCTGAGCGGAGCCTGCGCGCTGGTGACAGGGGCAAGCCGCGGCGTGGGGCGCGGCATCGCGCAAGGTCTGCACCGCGCGGGCGCGACGGTTACGAAAACATGGTCGAGGACGGCCGGTTCACCTGGTCGGCGCCGTTCTGGGCCCAGCCGACATGGCGGTCGAGCTGCGCGATCATGATGTTGCCGTCGTATCCCTATACCCGGGCCTCGTGCGGACGGAAGCAGTGCTTGCGGCCGGAGTCTTCGACCTCAGCAACTCGGAGAGCCCCGAGTTCATAGGCCGGGCCGTGGCCGCGCTGGCTGGCGATCGGGACGTTTGCCGGTGGACTGGACAGGTGCTCGTGGCGGCCGCGCTCGCCGAACACTACGGCTTTGCGGACATCGATGGGCGGTCGCCCCGGCCGCTCACGCTGACGGATGTCTGACGCGGGGGCAACGTGGCGCGACCTCTTCTCATCTTGATTGTCGTCGTGCATTCCGTTGCCGAATCTCTGTGGCCCTTCTTCAATCGGCAGGGCCATAACACTGCTGGTTGAGGAGTTGGGAGAAGAGGGCGACCACGGCAGTCCCGGCCGAGTTGGCCACGCGGACCTGCAACTTATCGGAGACCGGCACGAGTGGAGGTTTGATCGTGCCACGCGGCCTTGTATTCGCGCCCATGGGCCAAGGCCATCACGTCGAGCGCGATCTGCAACTGCGCGCTTGGTGGGAGGTGGGTGCCAGTCTATCTCGGTTTGTTCGCTGGTCCGAGTCGCCCCCTACGGCCATGTCTCGATTGGAGTCCGCGAAGCCCCCGAGAATCGGTTGACCGTACCATGCGGCGTTCGCGCTACTGGGAACCACTCCTGGATTAGGGCCTTCTCAAGATCGTCATCTCCCCTCTGCTTGCCCCGAACTGCGAGTGTCCCGCGCCAACCTTCTCAGGTCATCTCTGACCCTCTCGAACGCCCGATCCGCGTCTGCAACGGCGCGCCTCCGGATCTCGTTATCAATGAGAACCCTCCTCGGATCAGTCCGGTCGCCTCTGGGGTCGGCAACACGGTCGAGTCGGTTCAGCCTATTCGTCATTTCTGCCTCCGGGTGGGGGAGCCTGTGTTAGCGCTTGTCGGGTAAGATAATCACGATTCAGTCCGCCACTCTTCGTCAGGCTTGGGGGCCAAGCAAGGAGAGCCTGCGGCAAGCTCACTTTCAACCTGCCCGCTTGAAACAGCGAGGAACCGCACCCGCGTAGGACGACTGACGAGCCCGGCAACGGACCGGAACGTAGACCCAACCGACGGTGGCCAAATGGAAGGTGTGCGATGATCGAAGACATCAGGGGTACCGCAAGCGGTTTCGTCGTGCGCTGGACCGTTCTCTGCGGGCTCGGCCTGGCGGTCGGGCTGGCTGTCGGCCTGGGCCTGGCAGCACCGGTCGAGACGGTCGTGGGCATGATGTTGGTGACGCCCGTCATCCTGGCGTTGGCCGGTTCGATGTTCGGCGGCGCCCAGTGGCTGGCCCTGGGAAGGAGTCCGCGGTTCGGCGCATGGGTCGGGACCTCGGGTCTCGGCCTCGCTGTCGGCATGACCGCAGGCATCGTGCTGGTCGAGACGCTCGGCCAAGCGTTGACCGGCGAGCCGATGCGCCTGGCGACGCTCGACATGTTCGGCAGACTCGGCGGGTTGACGTTCGTTGGGGCGTTCGCCGGCCTGGGGCTGGGCGCGGCTCAGTGGCTGGCGCTCCGGCCCGCCGCGTCGATGGCCCGGCGGTGGGTCGTCTTGTGCGTCGCCGGATTCGGTGCCGGACTGCCCGCCGGCAGCCTGGTCGCGGAGCTCGTGGGGGGACTCCAGAGCCCGGTCGGCTTCGCCGTCTTCCTGGGAGTCGCCGGATTGACGCTGGGAGTGTTCACGGCCAGGAGCGGGGCGGCGATTGCCGCCGGACTCACGCCTCGACGCGCGGACTAGTTCTCGAAGAACCCCCGCACACGATCGCGTTTTTCCGGGCTCCTGAGCTTGAACAACAGAGGCTGAACTAGGGTTTACATTCCGCGGCCTTTCCCGTCGGCAGCGCCGCGACTCTGCGGTACTCGCGGTCAGAGCGCGGACGGTCGTCGTCGAAAGTCGAGCAGTCCGTTGCCTGATCTGCGCCAGAACTGAGGCGCTGTTCTTCTCAGGACGCGCCGGTCAGATCACGTCACCGGCTGGCATGCCGCGTCCAGTATCTTCCGCCAGCTCCCTGACAGAGAGATCAGGTCCACCCTGGCTCCGACCCAGACCTGCCGGTCCGCCTCGTCCGCCTGGCCGTACGCCCAGTGCGCAATCTGACGGCTCTTGGGCCAATCGTGCAGGACCCTGAGTTGATCAAAACCCTCCTCCAGTTCGTCTCGACGGGTACGGTTTCGGTTGGTCCATCGTGCAAGGTGCTCTTCCGCCGCGAGCAGGTCCGACTTGCTCGAGTTACACCCGGGGTGGGCCAGGACGAAGTTGTGGCCGAGGTCCAGCGAATACTGTCGCCAGGGGATGAAGTGGTCGACATCCGCCCGCGACTTGATGTCACGCTCGCAGTAGAAGCAGCGGCCTTCCTGCAGATCCCTGAGAAACGGACGGTAGGCATCGAGCGACTTGCGTCGCGATCCGAAGAGGAACGACCGCAGATCGACGACCTGGCCCAGGTGCTTCCGGTTGCGTTGCTGGACGAACTGGGACCACGCGCCCTCGATCATAGTCGGTGATCATCGGATAGAACGCCCGGAAGCAATACGCGATCCCGGGCTGAAGCTGAACGGCCTGCCCGCTCTCGTGGTTTTCGTACAGGAACTCCAACCGCCCGGACCTCACAGTCTGCAACTTCCAGAGCGGCATCTTCCTTACCGTCTGCTCTACCTTGCCTAACAGTTGGATCCAGTCAGATGGACTTCTCTCAAGGTCCGCCAGAGACCCCTGGTACCGCGCGCGCTGTTCAGCCACTTGGCGGACGATCGCCGCTTGTCGACCCGTGTTCTGGCTCAGGACCGGCTGCTCTGCGCTGGCCGAATACGGTACGACCTGGGGCCAATACAGCCGGATGAACTGTTCCGCGATCTCGGCGGTGGACAGCTCCAGCTCCGCTCCACTGTCGTCGCCCTTGACGAGACACAGATCGGCGATCGCATGGAGCAGGGCGAACTTGTAGCTGGCGACAAAGCTGCCCTCGTCCATGAGGCGCTGGAGTGAGCGGAGGAAGGCCAGTTGCTCGCTGGCTGTCGGCGGTCGTGGGCAGCTCATTGGTCCCAATACGCCGCGCATTCGGGCAGGACCCAGCGGATGCCGCCCCTGGGATCTGCCACGTCCCCGTCGAAGCGGGGGATGACGTGCACGTGCGTATGTTCCACGGTTTGACCGGCGGCTCGGCCGTCATTGAGTCCGATATTGAAGCCATCGGGTTTGAGGTGTGACTGAAGATCGGACCTCACCTTGGTGACGAGACGCCAGACATCCGCCTGGGCCTTGGGGTCCAAGTCGAAAAGTGACTTCACGTGAGCGGTGGGGAGCACGAGCGTGTGGCCCGCGCCAACGGGATACGCGTCCCGAATGGCTACGGCGTGGCGTGACTTGGTGACCGCGGCTTCACTACTGATGTCGCAGAACGGACAGTCGGCATGCGCGACAGCACCGACCGATAAGCCGACTCCAGGCTCACGCATCTCCTGAGGCCACCAGATTCTGCCCTCCATGAGCTCCCCGGGGTCCTGGGATTGGGTGAGCGCGACGATCTCGTCCATGTGCCGGCTCATGACCACGGCGGAGACCGCCGCGTCGAAAGCGTCCTCGGAGGAAGCGGCCTTGCAGGCGAATTCGCAATCAATCTCGGGACATTGCTTGGCCAAGTGTTTTTCTCGCTCGTCAAAATCAGACCTGTTCACGGGGCCAGTGAGCAGCCGCGGATAGATCTCGATCACAAGTGGAGCACGGGCTTCGTGGAATGGCCAGATCGAGAAGCGTTCCTTAGCGAGCTTCGCCAAGTAGGGCATTCCACGGATCGAGCCAGTGCCGACCGCACCCGCGCCACCGATCTGGAAGACGCTCTTGGGATTCACGCCCTTCTGTTCAGCCGCAAACTTCTCCGTACAGCGAAAGAACTCGAGATCGTTCGGCTTGGTGCATCCACGCCTTCCCCAAAACGGGGGCTTGCAGTCGGACAGCCATCCTTCTCCCTTCTTGGAAACCAGGTCCCAAACCTCCTTGATCGAGGTCGCACCATTCCCCTTGCCAAACCAGCTGGGGAAGGAAAACGCGAAATCCAGACCGACGACCAGGTCGGGGTCCGTGCTGGCGATGTCGATCAGGTACGCGATCAGCTCCTCACGATCGCGCCCGGCCTCCAGCCGCGTGAGCCGTCCGCTGCAGACCTCGGCCAGCCATATCTTGGACTTCGCTCCGGTCTGGGCTCCGGACCAGTCGACAGCGATGACGCGCTTCATTTCACGCCGTCACCCGTGCGCAGGGAGTGTCTTGGGAGATCGGTCCATCGTCCCGCACGGTGCCTTCCAGTCGGCAGGAACAGCGAAATGTCAACTACACTATACATTTGGTCAACTCTAGATTACATGTTTGGCCGGATTCGGCCGGGCAGAAGTCCCGCCGCAGGTCGAGTAGTCGAGCCAGGTTAATGTTGATGCCATGGTGGTTCGCGCAGTCGCTCCATCAAGCCGGCTCCGTAAAGGCGAGGTAGTACCCGTCCGGGTCCTGAATCGCGAATTCCCGCATGCCGTACTCCATGACCTCCGGACCCCACGCGAATGGCACAATCTCCTTGAATTCGTCAGCCAGGGCGCGCACGTCGCTCGGATAGAGGTAGAGTACGCCGCTGAGCACCGGCTCGGTGGGCGTCCCCTTCGGCGGGTCGGTGTAGAACTGCAACGCGATGCCGTCGCGTGTGACCTCCGCCCAGATCGGCGCATCTTCATCCGGGAACACACCCGTCAGGGCGAACCCCAGCCGACCGTAGAAGGTCAACGTGGCTTCGAGATCCCTCACCAGGAGAGAGGGCACGAGTCGGCTCCCGAGGACAGGTGGGTTCGTCATGACGCAGCGGGCCTTCTCCTGAGCAGGCGATTCAAGGCTGGGGTGAGTCCGGGCCTTCCAGGTCTTCCAGGTCCTGCCCGAAGAGGAGGACATGACCCTCAGGGTCGATGACCTCGAACTCTCGCAGTCCGTAGAATCGATCGACGCATTCGGTCGCGGGCCAGTCCGCGTCGACAACGCGGCGGCGCAGTGCGCTTACGTCGTCAACGTAGAGATAATAGGCTGACTGAGGGTAGCGGTCCCCGATGAGTGGAGCCTTCGGCACGTATGTGGGGCTGGCAAGCATGATCATCGCCGCTCCGCTCCGCAGCGACGCGAAGCCTGAGGCCCCGACGCCGTCCATCCGGTCCACGACCTCGAACCCGAGCACCTCGGTGTAGAAGCGCGTCGTGGCGGGCACGTCCTGGCACATCAACAAGGGAACGAGACCTGTGAAGTTCGGCCGGTTGTCTCCGCTCGGAGTCTCGGTGCCGGTCAAGGCCGGTCCCCGGCGATAGCCCGCAGCTCGTCCAGAATCTCCTGCTTGACGGCCTTCGCAAACAGCGAGAGGCCGCCCGCGAAGCTCAGGAAGCCGAGCACCTTGACGTACCAAAGCTCAGCACGCGTGGAACCCGTCCGTGCCTTTCGCCTGGCCCTGAGTTCCGTGAGGTCGCCGATCAGTCCGTCTCGGATCAGGCCAGGCGGGAGGAAGGACTCCAGCAATCGCTCGATAATGTTCATCGGGCATCCACCGCCTCACCAAGATCGCCTTCGAGTCCGCTCCACATGCGGAGACACGCCTCACGGTAGTGCGCCACCGCGGCACTGCCCTTCGCGGTGACTTCGACGATCCGCTTCGGCCTTCCGCCCCGACCGGGCACGGGATCACCGGCGTAGGTGTTCACAAGGCCCCTGCTCTGCAAGCGATCGAGGGTGACGTAGAGGGAACCCGCCGGGACTACCCGCCCGGTTTGCGACTTGATCTCGGTCACGATCGAGGTGCCGTAGGCGTCCCGAAGCCGAAGGGCCGCCGCGATCACCAAGTGCTCGAGGGTGCTCAGCGTTGCATGTGGAGGCACGGTTCCCTGCCAATACAGAAAAGTTATGTTGCAGGAACTATAGTCTCACCGACGCCAGCGGACAAGGTCAGGTCTTCGGGCAGGCACGGACCGTCATCGGTCGCATGCGGTCTGCGGTGAACTCCCCGGAGCCCGACGCCTTCCGACGGACCTGCTGCGGGAATGCGACCGGATGGAAGCGTCGTTCCGGAATGGAGTAGGAATGTCAACTGTACCATACATTAAGTAATGTCAAGTTTACATCTCGGAGACACCGGTACATTCAACCGTTGGTCGGTAGTCCCATCTCGTCATGGCCCCGCCCGGCGCGCCGGCCCATCTTGCCGGAAGCTCGAGCAGGTCCCGAAGTTTTCGGGCGACCGCGCGAACGCGCCTGGAACCACAATGGAAACACCGCCATGGCAACTGAGCATCCAGCAGGAGAAGACGGTTGGCACCACCCGACGTGTACGCCATACGCGCAGTGTCCGAGCGGCCCATGAAGACGCGATGGAACCCGGTGGATCTCGTGTGTCGCCATGGCGAGAAGGAAGTAACCGTCCGCACCAAGCTCGCACGAGACGCGGAATCGACCGCAGTCTGCGTCGCGGAGGCCGTGTCGCACGCGCTGCTCCTGACCAATGGATTTCGGATGGCTGAGCCATTCTGCGTTGTTGTCGGGAGAGAGTTTGCCCGCGACCTGACCGCCCATTACGGATTCGAGAAACCCGTCCGACCCGGGCGGCACTGGGGTACGCGACTAATGCGTCGCGGAGTTCTAGAGGTCGAGTTCAGTACCGACCTCGTCGGCAGGCTGGCGTACCCACCCGACCTCTTTCGACTCTACTTGGCAGACGTCATTCTGGGGAATCCAGACCGCAGGACGCACGGCAATATTCTCCTCGCAAAGAGCAATTCGGATCGCCGCCGGTTCGACGTGATCCCCATCGACCAGAGCGACGCTTTCCTCCATCCATCGGCCATGATTCGACCCGAGGGGCTCCGTGCTCGTTTCGATGAGCGGAGGGGTCAGATGCTGGATGGTACGGAAAGCGTCCTCTTCGACGGTGGCCCAACGTTGGTCGAGGCCTGACCTTGGCTCGTAAGGACCACTGGCTGGATTTGGCTTCGATCCCGGGAGGACAGTATGTATTCGACACCAGATAGGGAGATCCTGCACGGCTACTCAGTGGTTCGCGTCAGTCTGGACGACGATGGTGACCACACGGTTCCCGTCGGCGTAGTTGCATGGGACACGGGGAACGAGTGGTACAGGTGGCGGTGGCTGGAAAAGGACGAAAAGGTGCGAGGCGTCGACGGCACGAGCCGGAAGCTGATGCGGATCGCCAGGAACCAGATCCAGCGATGGGCGGACGCTCGGAAGGTCCCCTATGAGCCTGCGCCGGTGGAACCCACGAGGGCGCGCTTTTGGAAGGCCGTCTCCGAGATCCTGTCCACTGCCGTGCGGCTCGACCCCCCAAAGGCCATGGACCCGATGGACGAGCCCGAAGCTGAAATCGAATCTCTCTTCGAGGCCGTGGTTCAACCGCCGCAATCTCGACGAGCTCGCGTGCAGCGAATCGACTCCGCCATCAGCCAAGCCCTCGGTGAGTTGGCCGACCACATTCCGTCGCGACCGCGCGTGGCAGCCTTCGGTGGCGTCACAGAACAGGTTCGGAGAGGTGTGGAGACGGATCGAGGCATCCTGTTGGTGGATGGCGTCAACCTGGCTGTATCGACGGCCCGCAAGGAGGCGGACGCTCTCGTCTCACGCTTCCTGAGAATCAAGAACGCCTACCGTAACAGACCGGTCCAGATCATCGTCGGGTACGCCGCTTCCCCCGATGGCGTGAACGGAGAGGCCCACATGTGCGACTGGATCCGTGAGCAACTGACGGAACAGGTGTTCGACATGTCCGCCGAGCATGCCGAGTTCAAGAAGGCCACGACGGACGCCTGGACGGCGCTAAAGGGGGATGCGCCAGGGAGCGCTTTCGCTGCTGACGGACGCTGGAGAACAAGCGACTGGTTGATCGGTTTGATCTGGTCTTGGGTTCGCGGTCTCAGCTTTCCCTCCCGGTCCGGACGGCCGCCACGACCTCCTGAATCGCGGGTTCTTCGCGCAGGGCCTCCGTGAGCTTCTTCGCCACCTCATGCAGGGGATCAGTCAATTGGGGAATCTTGACGCCTTTCGATTTCCCCAGTTTCTCGAATTGGTATCGGAGGGAAACAAACCCGTTGCGATGCTCCGTGACGGTTTCCGCCACCTCTGGACAGAGCGCCGTGAGCCGTTTCTTGGTCTCATCACCTGGTGACTAACCGACGCTCCTCGGGCTCCAACTCGGCTCGCGAACGCAAGCGTCGAAGTCCTCGGCTCTTCAGAGACTCATGGCATTCCTGTTCCGCCCGTGCGGCAGTATCCCGCAGACGCTCAGCGGCTTCGGCAAAGTAGCCGGCATACTCGGCTGCCCAGGACGCCTTGAACGCACTATCCGCGATCCCCAATTCCTCAGGAACTTTCTCAACGGTCATCGTACCGCTCCGCATTCAAGTCAAGAGACGAGACCGGCGAACGATTGGTAACCGGTCGGCGCGCCTCACCCACACGTCACCGTCCGACTCGAGTCCCCAGCCAGCATCGACGCCAGTGCATCCCGCTCGGCCGGATTCACGGACAGGCCGTACTTCTGCTTGACGGCCACGACCTGGGCGGCAAACCAGCCGGTGTTGCGCGGCGGCCTCCAGCCTCCGGCGTCCGAGTCGGATTTCTGTTGCCGGTTCACGACCGGGTCCGCGATGGTCAGGTTGGCCAGATCCGCGGCGAAATCCCGGAACCGCGAGTCGGGGAGCCCGGAATCGTAGGCCTCCGCCAGGGCGACGATGTGGTCGATGTCCGTTGCCGCGGTGCCGTCGGCCCGGATGTCGAACAGCTTGCACGAATACGGCGTGTACACCTGTCCACCGGACTTGGGCAGCCCCTCGATGATCTCGTCTTCCAGCGAAGCGTACGCCGTGCCGAAGGCGTCCCTTTCATACCCGGTGCGCTCGCCCTCCTCGCAGACCGGAAGCCCCATCCACGTGGGCGATCCCGTCGGACACGCCCTGTCCCCCGTTTGCGTGCTGGACGACACGCGGACCGGAACGTAACCGTTGGGGTTCTGAGTGGATTCACATGAGATCCCGTCACTGTCGCTGTCGCTCGACCGCCCGCGCTGCAGCCACGTGTAGATCAGCCCGGTGCCGTTCCGGTTGTCCTTGTAGGCGGGAAGCTTCAATCCATCGTCCCTGCCCATTGCTTCGGTGCAGGTCAGGTCGCTGTTCCCGTTGGCATCCCAGTAGGCGAACGTGTCCCTCTCGCCTGCCACCCGGAGGCTGGCGGAAGTGCTGAGGGTGGCCGTGCCTCGGGTAACGGTCGCGGCGATGGTGGTCGCGCCTGTGCCGGTTCCCGTGGCGGAGCAACCGAAGGAGGTCGCGGTAGCCGACGCGATCAAGGTGTCGGCGGAGGCACACGTCCAGGCCGGTTCGGTGTTGGGATCGCCGCCCGTGATTTCGATGGTGAACTGGGCGGTCTGGCCTGCCTCGACGGTGTCGGCGGCAGGCGCGAAGGCGACGGCGAGCGGTGGCTGGGTCACCCGGAGGCCGACAGTTGCAGTGGCAGTGGCCGTGCCTCGCGTGACGGTCGCGGTGATGGTCGTGCTGCCGGCGCCGATGCCCGTGGCCGAGCATCCCGAGGCGGTTTGGGCGGCAGACGCCACCGTAGTGTCGGCCGAGGCACACGTCCAGACCGGGTCGACGTTCGAGTCGCCGCCGGTGATCGCAATGGTGAAATGGGCGGTCTGACCCGTCTGGATCTCGATGGTGATCTGGACCTGGACCGTGTCGGTGGCACCTGCCAGGGCGGCGGCGAGCGGGAGCGGCGGATCGGGAGCGGTCGGGCTGCGTGGCCCTGATTCGGAGCAGGCTGCAAACAAAAGGACAGCCAAGGCAATCGCCTGAAATGGCAAGGCCCGGTGCATGCGCTCCCCTCGATGCCGGAGAGCACGTAGGCGACGCCTTTGGTCACCGGTCGCCGGTGCAAGGTGAGTGACCATCGTGTTGATGCGCCCTTACGGGACAGTTTGCTCAGAGGAGCCAGGATGGCTTTTAAGGGAAGTCAGGATCAGGAATTAGCGGGTACGGAGACAGCGTGATCGTTCACACACAGGAGGTGATTCAGTACCGGCAGCGAATCTGGAGAGGTGTGCTGCCCTGCGCAATGCTCTGTCTTGGCCGACGACAAGCGCGTTCCTGCGGTTGAGGGAGTAGGAGAAGAGGGCGACCACGGCAGTCCCAACCGAGTTGGCCGCGCCGACCTGCTGACTATTGGAAACCGGCACGACGGGAAGTCGACCGTGCCACGCCGCCCCCGCCCCACACGCAACCTTGCCGCGAGGCCCGGGTTCAATGTCATGTCGACCGTACCATTCTCGAACCTCGCCCGGGACCTGCATGAGAACCCTCGCCTTCCCGATTCTGTTCGCAGCAGGCGTACTGACCGCCAGCTGCGACCGCTCCACGCGCCCCGAACGCGACTTCGTCGTGCGCGACAGCGCGGGCGTGACGGTCGTTGAGAACCGACGTCCCCAGCCGGACATGCAGCTAGGGTGGGAGATCGGCGCGGCGCCGTCACTCTCCGTTGGCGGCGCTGTGGACGACCCAGCGCACGATTTGTTCAACGTGACCGACGCCACGAGACTCGCGGACGGTGCCATCGTGGTCGCCGACGCCGGTTCCGGTGAGCTGCGAGTGTTCGATGCATCCGGCGTCCATCGTGACTCATGGGGTGGCCGGGGCGAGGGTCCGGGCGAGTTTGGCAGCGCGGCGCCATCGACCGTCGAGCCCTGACAAGGAGACTCGATCGTGGCGTCGGATACGTTCGCAAGGCGAGTCTCGGTGTTCGGCAGCAACGGCGACGGACGAACCTTCGTGCTGGAGTCCCCCTATTATCGTCTGCGCGGGGTGCTTCGGGACGGCAGGATGTTTCTGGGGAACGGTTCCACTCTGGCGTCCGCTGTTGTTGGGACCGGTGTGGCCCGTCGGGAGATCGCATACGGCATCGCGCGGCCGGACGGCGGGCTGCACAAGGCCCTCGGGACAAGTCCGGGCGAGGAGTGGTATGTCGTATCGGACGAGCGGGGGCTGGTCGTGTACCCCCAGCCGTTCGCCCGGACATCCCAGACGGCCGTGTGGGGGAACCTGGTCGTGATCACCCCGAACGTTCGCTACGAGCTGCGGGCATACGACGCCGATGGCGCGCTGGCGATGATCGTGCGACGCGACCATGACTTGCGTAGTCCGACCGCGGCCGATGTCGACGAGCACCTCGCGCGGCTGTACGCGGACGCCTCCGAACACGAGCGGGCGTCGGCGCTGGCCGACCTGCGCGACATGCCGCGCGTAGAGACGTTCCCCGCCTTCAGGCACATTCTGGCCGACCGCCTCGACCATCTCTGGGTGGAGGAATACCCCTTGCCCGGCAACACTGATGGACCGACTGCGTTGTGGACCGTGTTCGATCCCGGCGGGCGCATGCACGGTCAGGTGGAAACTCCGGCCGGACTGGAGATCTTCGAGATCGGGGCGGACTACATTCTTGGGTCGATGGCCGACGACCTCGGGATCGAGTCGGTCCAGCTCTGGTCGCTTGACCGGGGCGAGTCGTGAAGGGGGATCCCAGGACAACCGTCGGCAGCGCCACGACTCTGCTGGTGGAGGGAGTTTAGGAGAAGAGGGCGACCACGGCAGTTCCGGCTGAGTTGGCCCGCGCCGACCTGCAACGATCGGAAGCCGGCACGAGGGGAGGTTGACCGTGCCACGCGGCGTTGGCCCCACGCGCGAGACACCCTCGCTGCGACATGAGGCTCCGCCACTCTTCGTTCATCCTGGGGGGCAAGCGAAGATCGTCTGGTTGCCGAGCTTCAACCAGAATCGGTCGTCGCTCTCTCGATAGGCCGGAGCGCTCACTGCGCTGCCACATTGTGGCACGCCAGCTCGATTCGCTGATATCGGGGATTCCGGTGCCGAAGCGTACCTGAGCCAACTCCCATCCTTGCTGCGCGCTTGGTAGGAGGTTCGCCACTCATTGACCGATTTCGGGACGACCGTGAGCGAGATGAGGCTCCGCCAATCTTCGTCAGGCTTGAGGCAAGCGAAGAGAGTTCTTGATCGATCCTGGTCCAGTCCGTCTTGTCGATCCCTCTGCAGTTTCGACTCGTAAGGACCGACCGGAAAGGCGCTGCCGATCGACTCCCGAAACCCTCGCGCATAGCCCATGACCCACCGCTGACCAGATTCCGATAGCCGAGGGAGCTACCAGTCTCCTTGTCTAGCTGCGGTTGTGTTCCAGCGCGAAGTCCGCCTTGGGAAAACGAACAGGACACGAAACGGTTGCCGGACCCGTACAGTACACCACATACTATCCCTCGCGGTCGAATCGCATTCTCAGGAGACGCCTAATGGCCTACGATGTCTACCTGATCTGTTTCATGGGAGAAACGCAACCCATCGAAGTGGTCAAAGAGATCTGGACCGAACACTTCCACCTCAGCGACCCAGAGTTCAGCGACATTCCAAGAGACACCGTTGAGGCTGTCCTTATCGCAGCAGGACGCACGAACGGGATCCTCACCATCAAGAAGGTCTACAGTCAGATTCGGGAGAAGACCGACTCCGACTTCCGTTGCCTCATTGTACCTGTCACCAGACCATTCTACGGCTTCAATCGCGGCGACCTGTGGGAGTGGTTGGACAAAGTGACAGACTGACTGTCGTTAATGACTGATACCTCTGGCCCAACCCCCCCTCCCGGACCTGACCAACGGTTCCCTAACCCTAACGGCGGGCGTGTGGACCGTTTGGCCGTCAGGATTGAAACGTTAGGTGACAAGGTCTCCGATGTCGCCAACCGACTCGGCAGGGTTGAACAGTGGAAAGAAAGCCGGGAAACCGAGCCCCCAGCGCTCGAGATTACGAATCGCCTGACCGCGCTAGAGACCCGGGCCGGCGGAGAAGAGACAACTCGACAGGAAGGCATTACACGCCGTCAGTGGACAGTAGGAATCATAGTGGTGATCGTTTTGACCGTTCTTCAGATTGCCGGCAGTCTGCTGACGGCATACCTGACACGACCGGTTGAAGCAGACCCACCCAGCGGCAGCTAGCTCGCCACCGCTGGACCGTCCTTCGTCGGCCAGACAACCAACTCCCGGCGGCCTGACGCGTGCCGACGCACCTGCTCGCTACGAATCGGGTCATAATGTCCGTGACGACGGGACAGCACCACTCTTGTAAGGTTAGGTATAATCCCGTGCTCCTGACCCGCGCCCCCGGCACAACCGGACGCGCTGGGATGGCGAGTCGTGGTGCGCGGAGTAAGATTGACTCAGCCCGCAACTCCAGCACCCGAAGACCCAAAGGGCACGAGAGATGGCGTTCAAGACCCCGATCACGATCCATCAAGCCATTGGTCGCGTCCAGACCGACTTGCCAGGCAAAGCCCGTCTTCTTGCCCTCGTCCGATCGAAGTTCCCGGGTTGGCTCGGCTTCAGAGACCCACGGTTCGATGGCGGACGCTACGACGAGGTCAAGTACAAGCTGCGGACGGCAGAGAAGGCGAAGGAGCTCCTATCCGAGCAGGCCCTTCGACGCTTGATCGACAGTGGGGACTATGGCGAGATGATCGAGCGGCTCAAGAAGATCGCGAAGCATAACAATCTCCTCACCACTCGGTTCCGCGACGGGGATCTGGCGCTACTCACCCACGGCGATCTTGACCATCGCAGATTCTGTGGAGCATTCCTGAATCTACTCTACGGCGATGGCGACGCCCCTCAGCGCCTCGATCGGTACTCCAATCAAATCAGGTCCATGGGCCTGTACCCGAATGTTAACCGGTGGGCCCTGCCGACCTATTTCCTATTCTTCCTCTATCCGGATAGCGAGGTCCTCATCAAGCCCGCAACGGTTCGCAAGCTCTTCGACCTCGGCGTGCGGGGTGGTAGCCTCGGCGTCGAGCCATCGGGGGAAGAGTACGCCCGCGTCCGCACTGCCTACTCGGAGGTCCGTGAAGCTCTTGAGGAGTATGGGCCACGGCACATGATCGACGTCCAGGGGTTCGTTTGGGTTGCGGTACAGGAAGCGAACGCGAGGGACGCGGCGTACAAGCGTGGGCGCGAAGCGGGACATAAGTACGATGCCGGCATCGAACGGGCCTTGACAGAGTTCGAGGAGCAAGCCGATGCCCGCGACCTGATCCAGAGGCAAGAACTCCTTGGTCAGGCCCTAGGTCACTTCAAAGAGCTCTTCGGCACAGCGGCGAAGATCGAGACGCTCTCGCCGGACGATTTCTTCGGTTTTTTCAATGAACTCGACGCGCACGGTGGCAGAACGCCTGGACTATTCTCTCCGAATGTGGCCTTCCCCAAGAACCGGAGTACTCAAGCGTACGGTGACCTCGAGGAGGATCTGCCAGCCTTCCGCACAGCACTGGGGGCCCTTCTTCACGGTCCTGGCACTGACGCCGAGCGGATTGACAGGATGTGGGAGATCGGTTCAGGCGTGCGACGCTACATCACGGAATCGCTTCCGATCCCGAGCGCTCTTCTCTTCCTCCAGAACCCGACGAAATGGTCAGGCATCCTGCACATGGCCGCGAAGGAAAAGAAGCTGGCCCTAGCCGGTATTGCCCCTGCGGTGGCGGAAGACGCGTCACTCGGAGAGCGCTTGGTCGCCCTCGAGCGCGCCCTGATCGAGCTGCCCTCCAAGTATGGCCGGAAGCACTGGGACCCGATGGCACTTGCGGCGTTCTGTTTCAGTCAGGCCTTCGAACGCCAGTTCGGTGATGCGCTTCCGCCACCCGAAACTGAGCCTGAACCTGAACCGCGGAATCTCACACTCACCTCCCTGATCCAGTCCCTCACGGACCGCGGACTCCTGTTCCCCCAGGAACTCGTCGCCAATTACATCCTCGCCCTGCAAACCAAGCGCTTCGCCATTCTGACGGGCATCTCGGGGACCGGGAAGACGAAGATCGCCAAGGTCTTAGCGGAGCACTTCGAATTGAAAAGGCTGGTCGCCAAAACTCCGGGCGATGCTGTCATCCGAAAGGTGATGCCCGCCCACGTAAAGTACGCAAGATTCATCGTACCTGTAGCCATCAGCGACCAACTCAACATCGAGACAAAGCCAAGCGCCGGGGCCGGACCGACGCTTGGCGTACGGTATCCGGGTGGGCATGCCAGATTGCGGACCTACCTTGCGGCTGGGAGGCATCCGGCTCTTCACTTAAAAGGAGACTCCCGGAAGTGGTTTCAGTCGACTTTCGAGACGGGAGATCAGTTCTGGCTTCGTGTACACCCCAGCGAGACGGACGACCATGGTGAGCTGGAAATCGGACTACCCGGCACCGAAGTCGTCGACCAAGTCATCGACAACTATGTCGTCGTCCCCGTCCGCCCCGACTGGGTCGACAACCGCGGCCTCCTCGGCTACCTCAACCCCCTGACCAACGAGTACTCTACCACCCCATTCCTAGATCTCCTCCTCCGAGCGCGCGACGAGGAAGAGAGGGCCGAGGCCGCCGGCGAGAAGCCCCACCCCTTCTTCGTCATCCTCGACGAGATGAACCTGGCTCGGGTCGAACACTACTTTTCCGATTTCCTGTCGGCGCTGGAATCGGGCGAGGACATTCCGCTACACGAGAACGAGGCAATCGAGAGCGGCGAGTCGGAATCAGGTCCGCAGATTCCGAGAAAGCTCAAGGTCCCCGGCAACGTCCTGTTCACGGGCACCGTCAACGTGGACGAGACGACCTACATGTTCAGTCCGAAGGTGCTCGATCGCGCGTTCACCATCGAGTTCGACCAGGTCGACCTGGAGGGGTTCACGGCCGGCGCCAGCGGCGAGGACGCGTCAGGGCTGAGTCTAGATGGCGGCCAGGGCTCACTCGATCTTCTGCCAGTTGGCCGGTCAAAAGACGGCGATTGGAAGCCGAGCCGCGAGGACTGGGTGAAGTTCAGCGAGGAGACCGGCGAGTACCACGAAGCGCTCTTGCGACTGCACGAGATGCTCGAAGCGCAGCACAGGCACTTCGGCTACCGCGTCGCCAACGAAATCGCCCGGTTCGTCAACCTGGCCCGGGAACAGGCCAAGGACACGGAATCAGCCGTCGACGCAGCCTTCGACCTGGCGCTCCTGCAGAAGGTCCTCCCGAAATTCCACGGCACCCAACAGGAGTTGCAGTCTCTTCTCGAACAGATCTTCCATTTCGCGGTACGTGGGGGCGGTTACGTCCCGAAGAAAGACCAGACGGTGCAGTTGGACGACTGGAACGTGGTCAAGGGCCGGCTGGTGGGCAGGCCCAAGACCCAGGTACCCTCCCAGGCACCCTCCCAAACACCGTCGGACGACGCCGACACCGACGCGAACGAAGCCGATTCCGACACCGGGAAAGCCGCCGACGCCGTCACCCAATCCCCGGTGTACCCCCGCACCGGCGCGAAGGTCTTGAGAATGCTCAACCGACTTCGGGACCGCGGCTTCACATCGTTCATCGAGTGACCGGCCTGTGAACAGTGCCGCCGGGGTGGGACGGACTTCGCGAGTCACCGTCCACGCGTATGACTCGGGCGAGTCGGCGCCGCGCAAGAACCACCGCTACCGCCTGCAAACCG
Organism: Gemmatimonadota bacterium; assembly: GCA_022823145.1. GTDB lineage: Bacteria > Gemmatimonadota > Gemmatimonadetes > Longimicrobiales > Gaopeijiaceae > Bin94. The sequence goes on along the minus strand of JAJDXS010000004.1, from coordinate 91,289 downwards.
AACGACGATGGGTCGTCGAAGGGCCCGACCACGCCCTCGCCCAGATAGCGAACCAGCTCCCGCGCAGGAACCGTACCCGCGCGGGAACGAGCACACTCATCCTCAACCTCGTCAACTCGGTCGGCTTCCTGAATCTCCCGCACCTGGGAAAGGTCGAACTGGTCACGGGCAAGTTCAAGACGGACCAGTTCGACACCATGCTCCGAGAACTGACCGACTCGGCGACCACCCTGCCGTTCTCCGCGAACGAAGCCGCCGCCGGCCACTACTCGGTCAGCACCGCACCCCACGACGAGATCCTCTACCACGCCTTCGTCTACCTGCGCTACATCCTCTCCGACAGAGCCCCGGAGCACGTCCGCCTGCTTCCCGCCCTCGAGATGATCGTCAGGGAGCCGCACCGCTTGTGGCACAGTCACCGCCGGGACGTCCCGATCGAAGCCATGACGAGAGTGGACGCGCACACCCCACTCGATCTCCTGACTCGGCCCGGTACGGCCGTGACGGCGCCATCACTCTCACCCTCGGTCGTGAGGCTCGCCGAACGGCTGCGCTGGCGTCTCCCGGAAGCCGTCTCGGAGCGGAAGATCAGGCCGACCACCGACACCCCCGAGAACCGCTTCGTGAAGGCCTACATTGCCCAGGCACGGACCATCATCGGCCGCATGCGGTCCGCCGTGAGCGCCCGGCGGCCCGACGCGTTCCGACGGAACCTGCTGCGGGACTGCGATCGAATGGAGGCGTCGCTGATGCCGATCGCCCGGCACAGCATGTGGGAAGAGGTCGGAAGAATGCTGCGGATCCCCTTCTCGTCCACCGTGCTTCAGCGACGGCGGGGGTATCGCCGCGTGCTCCGGCACTTCTCCCGGATTCGCCTTGCCCCGATGATCCCGCTCGACAAGGACGGCATGCGCGACCTCCTCGAACTCAAGAACATCGCGCTCCTGTACGAGCTCTGGACCTTCTTCCGCCTGGTTCACGAGATCTCGGCGGTGTTGGGGAGTCCGCCCGTTCGATCAGGCCGGCCGGCCAGCGATCTCTTCCAAACCGATTTCGCAGCCGGCGGGACCTTCGAATGGGATCCGGGCGTGCGCCTGGTGTACAACCAGCGGTTCTCCAGGTCGCGGAGGGGACAAAGGGAATCCTACTCCTACTCCGTGCCGCTGATTCCCGACATCGCTCTCCGGGTCGCGAGCGGGCCGAACGCCGGCCTCCACCTGTTCGACGCGAAGTTCCGGGTCCGGGCGCTCACCGACGTGGGACTCGCCGCGGACGGCAAGTACGCCGACGACGAGAAGGCCAAAGAGCGGGCGGGTTCGTTCAAGCGTGCGGACATCTACAAGATGCACGCCTACCGCGACGCGATTCCGGAGGCCCGATCGGTGTGGATCCTGTACCCAGGCGGGGAGTTTCGCTTCTTTGGGGTGCCGGGGAGTGGTGGGCTGGCTGGCGGCCAGGTGGTTTCTTCGCCTGAGGGGTTGCCGGGAGAGGTCGAGGGAGTGGGGGCGATTCCGGTGGGGCCGGTGGTTGGAGGGCAGGAGGGTGATGGGCGCGGAATGGCGGCGATTGAACGGGCGCTACGGGCGATATTGGGGCGGATGCTCCGGAATGGAGTAGCAATGTCAACTGTGCCATACATTTGGTGAATTGGAGTTTACATACCGCGGCTCCCGCCCCGTGCAGCGCCACGACTCTGCGAGTCGAGGGGGGAAAAGGGCCACCACCGCCGTCCCGGCCGAGCTGGAGGCGCCTGCCTCCAGCTGTCGAAATCGGTACCGGAGAAGGTTGGACCGTGCAACGTAGGTCGAAGGAAGGCTGTCCACATCCGGTATTGGACGAGCCGCACTGCAGAGGAATCGGAAGCTCCTTCCCCGTGGCTACACAAACACAGGACCTATCTTGACTGATTCCGACCCGCGCACCCACCATTTATGGTGAGCGCCCGCTACGACGGGGGATTCCAGCGAAAGGAGAAGAGTCATGGCCGTAAACAGTGGAACCAAGGGAGGCACTACTGGATGCGGATTCGATACGCGGGTAAATCCTACCCATTGGGTGTCGACCCACCAGAGAATCACCTGCGACAAGAACGGATGTAAAAACTAGTCGACGTACTGCGGGGAGTTCTATCAGCGCAAACCGGCGACTGATGGAACGATCCCCTCGCCAGTCAACATGTTCGAGCAAGGGGCAACGAGCGCTTCCTGCCAAGGCACTTCACCAGGAGCCCCACGGGCTTGCCGCTCTACGGGTGCCAATCCCGGATCGTGGGCTACAGCCGCCAGCAGTTCTACGAGATCCGGCGGAGCTTTCAGTTGCACGGCGCCGACGGGCTCATCGACCGGCTGCTCGGAGCGAAGGGACCGTCCCCGAACCGCGTGCCTGAGCCGGTCGAGAAGGCGATCCTGGCCCACGCGCTGGAGCACCCGACCCACGGGACTCAGCGAGTCGCAGACAGCTGATCCTGAGAGGGGTCCAGGTCAGTTCGGGTGCGGTGCGGGGGGTGTGGATGCGCAACGACCTCCTGACCCAGCACCACAGGCTTCTGAGGCTGGAGGAGACGGTCCGGAAGCGGAAGACCAAGCTGACCGAGGAGCAGATCCAGGCGCTGGAGCGCTTCGACCCCGAGTACCGCGAGCGACACATCCAGGTGGGCGCCACGGGCGAACTTGTGGCTGTGGACACCTGCTGATTCCGGTGCAAGCTGATCGGTGATTCCGCCATGCCGATCACCGATTCCAGAGCATGCCGATCACATGGAGAGTGCGAGTGGGAGCGCTGGTGTGGCGGACGAAAAACACGCTCTCATAACCTCGGCGAACCTCACGGCCCCACGCTTTGGGACGAAAACCATCGAGCCCGGCCTGCTGGTTCGGATCCGTCGCTATGATTCTCCAAAGAGGTCTGACTGTTTGGGCTCCTTGGCCAGTGAGAACTCAACCGGAATCTGCAATCGCGGATTCTTCGAAATGACGAACTTGCCAGGATGATCCACGTTCCGCACCGACCCCTGCTGAACGCCCAGACGAAGAACCGGATGGACGTGCACCCTCCGATATGGCGAGGCGTCAACCACGGGATAGACGTCCTCGAACAATCGAACGGTCTTCCCGCCCAGCCTCTTTCCAAGTAACGTTGCGATGTCACGGTCGTGATTTTGCGTCGCCGAAAGCAGGACACCCTGTTCGGGCCGGTCACGCTCATATGCTGTGGCGTTTCCGTCCGGTAGCGCCGCCCATATCGCTTGTTTCATCACTCGGCGCCCGGCCAAGCTGTTGGTCCCATGGAATAGAACATACTTGACTTCGCCCGAATCGCCGCGCATGACGATCCAAGAAACGTGCTCTGCCGCTAGTTGAGCAGAAAAAAGCCGCACAAACGCGGTGAATCGCGCTTGCTTGTCGTCAATCTGCCTAAGGCGGCGCCAGCCGCGCGTCCCAAAGAGCTTGTCCAAGATGGTAGCCATGGGTGCCCGGGGCACAGCCATGTCCACATAGCGGTACATGACGTTGATCAAGGTCTCCGTCCGTCCAGCGCTCAAAAGGCGGTTCATGAAGTTCATTGAGAGCTTGAAGCCGTAGGGATCAATGAAGGCGAATGACGGTGGCAGTTCTGTGCCAATCTCATCCAGCTCGTCCAATGCCTGCGACAGGGCGGCTTCATAGTCGGTCGAATGAACATGGACGCCAATCCGAGGATGCAGGGCACCGACCTTAGCGATCTCCTCGCGCAGCCGGGCAGCGTTCGATTGATCCAGCTCGAAGAAATGGCAAGCTATGGCGACGCGATCAAGAATCTGGGGTAGCAACCGGTGATCGCGTAGCTGCTCTAAGACCAGTATAGGAGAACCGGGATCGCCTGTTACATGTCGACCTCTTCCCGCATGGCAATCCAAATACAGGAGTTGGCCCTTGAAAGTTGACAGAATGGGAAACCAACCACTCAGGTACTTGGCCAAAATGCGGTGCTTCACGGCCTGTAGGCCATCGTAGTCCTTCCAGTACGCCTCGTCGGTGCTACTACGCCTACCCATTAGCTCCAATCCTCCTGTTCTCATCAATGCGCAGTGGGTACTCATTCCACGTTCGTCCGTCGAGTTCTCTCCCACCGGCCTTCGGAGTACGCCCGCCCCACTGCTTGAAGAAGAAGGGGACAGTAGCACGATGGCATTGATCGCGAATCGACTCCGCCCACTCCGCTCGCATGGGCCTGTACTCCGGTCCGCTCTCGCCGCCAGCGATGACCCAATGGACGCCTTCGAGATTCAAATCGAGGGGACCGAGTAGTGGTTCACATGAGAGGAATCGGACTTCGGCCGGCAGTTCCAAGAGGTGGCGAACTCGATAGTCGACATCTTGGTTCTCAATCGAAGTTCCTATCCAAATATGAGAAGGAACCGCACGTCGTTGAAAGAGGTGGCGGTTGCTCTTCCAAAAACGCACCGCTCGAGCAGGTCGCTTCGTGAGCACCTGGTAGACGTGGTGGTCGACCTCAAGCATTACCTCGAAGACGCTCCGCACGAAAGCTTCCGGGATGTGCTTGTGGAACAGATCTGACATGGAGTTCACGAAGACCATCCGGGGTTCGCGCCATCGTGCTGGCTGGGAGAGGCGACCCGGCCAGACACGAACCGCAAACGGATCGCGATTCCGCGCCTCCGACACGACAACGGGCAACCTGGCCAAGTACCTGCCGCGGAGTCGTCCCTTGGCTAGCCGCTCAGCGTAGCAGTGATCGCACCCGGTGCTCACCTTCGTGCAGCCGGTGGTGGGATTCCACGTGGCGTCGGTCCACTCTATCTGGCTGCGTTCCCCCATGTCTGTGACCTCTGGATCGTTTCTGTCAGGAAGGAATATGCCCGAAGATATACCGAATTATTATCGAAATCAAGCCGCGTCGCCCTCTCGGCCGACCAACGCCCCGCCGCAGAGAGACTGTGACTGCAGTCACGTCAGGAGCGGTGAAAGCAGCTCGTGAACACGCGTGACCGCGGCCGCGAGCCCCTCAATCGCACCCAGCTTCTCGACAGCGCTCCACAGGTGGCTGATGACCCCGCGACTCGGCTCTGGCTTGGCCAGTTGCTCCCTGATGCTCTCCACGTCGACCGCGAAGTTCAGTTTCTGGGCCTCGCCGAGGTTCTGATTGGCGGTGATGGCCTCCTTCAGGTCGCCAAGTGCTCGATGGAGGTCGTTAAACTCGGAGTTCACGACATTCCCGTCTCCCAATGTGATGATATTGCTTCCGGTAGCCGTGATCGATATGCCCGCGTATCGGGATCGAGGTTCAAACTGAGAGCCCCCTTCGATACGATCGATTCCCTTTGCTGTCACCTCGTAGAAGGTCGTCGTCGACGGAACCGTTCCGCGACGAACCGTGACCGTCTTGTGGACGTCTAACGTCTTGACCCAGTCGTTGTCGATCAGGTACGTGAGGTTCGACATGACGTGCTGCTGTTTCAAGCCGTGGCGCTCCTTCAACTCCCGCTTCACGTCGCTGATCTTGACCCCGGACCCCTTCTTCCCGGTCCTGCTCGTTGCCGCAGCATTGCGATCGTAGAAGTACTGCAGCATCTGCTCGCGAATTCTGTCGTTGGGATTCATCTCACTCTACCCCCGAAACCGATTCTCATTATGCCACTCCAGGTGTTCCCGCCCCGGCCGATGCCCGGCCCTCCTGGGAACCCACAGCCTCGTCCCACCGAGCTCGTAGTAGTTCTCACCGTCGTCGAAGTCCGTGTGGATGTGGTCGCTTACCTCGAACCGGTAGTCCGGCGTGACGGTCACGTAGCCGGCATCGAACAGCTTGTGGACATCGGATCGCAGGAGCAGGCCGTTCCTGACATAGTGCCGTGGCTCTTCCTTGAAGGGCCGGATGTGAGCCGCCTCGAGCGCCGGAAACGCCTTCTCGCGCGTTACGGCGCACTGCCGGCCGTACACGTCGGCGACGACGGTCCGGAAGATCCCCTGCCCGACCCGGGGCCTCACGGGCACCGGATCGCCGTAGCCGCCCGGAAGATCGAGCCAGCTGGCCGGCTTGGGCTCCGAGACCATGGTTCCGCGCAGGCGATCGGATACCTGCGTCCATAGCCTTCGTCCGATCCGGGCCCGGAGGTCGTATCCCTTCCCGCGCTGCGTCGACGGTGCCCAGTCTTCGGGTTGGGAGACCCAGTCCTTCTCCTCCCAGAAGAACGGCTCTGCCAGGAGGATGCACCCGATCGTGTAGTCCTCCCATGGGCGCGGACGGTCCTTTCGAAGCCGAGCCGTCCGTTGCCGAATCTCCGCCAGACTGGCGGCGCCGTTCTTCTCGCCGAACGCCTGCCAGGCGAGGCTGATCGGAAGGTCCGAGTAGTGCTCGTAGAACCCCCCGCCCACGATTGCGTTGTCCGGACTCCTGAGCTTGAACAACAGAGGCTGACCCCGTTCCAGCACGCGGAACCGGCCACCCCATGTCTTCGGGGTCCAGAAGTTGACTTCGTCCACGCGTCCGCGGCGCGAGAGCGCCCTCAGGTGCTCGAACCATGTCTTGTCGGTGACCGCGACGTATGCCTTCACGGAGGGCTCCCGCGCTGCGAGGGCGACTCAGGTGGTTTGACGTGAGGTGGTCCAGCAATCTACGTGCATCGGGGCGGAATCGCCCGTTCGGGTGGGAGATGGCCAATGAAGTGTACTTTGGGGTAAGGCCAACCCGTGGACTGCGCTGGGGTGGACGGACTATACTGGTGGCTCGACGATGGAAGCTGATTCAGTAGATCACCCAACACCCGGCCCTGTCACGCCATGAGCATCTCTTCCTTGAAGGTCCTCGAGGTTATCCGTTCGGCGAAAAGCGGAGAGTGGAACATCCCTGGGTTTCAGCGAGGATTCGTATGGCAACGTCCCAAGATCCTGCTTCTCCTCGACTCCCTGTTTCGCGGCTATCCATTCGGCACCGTCCTCAACTGGAAGGTGCCAGAGACCGAGGGACAGGTTGCGGGCCAAAGTTCGACCTTGTCGGGTGCAACCACATGGGTAATCGACGGACAGCAGCGAATCACTGCACTCTGCATGCTGACCGGCCAGAAACCCTATTGGTGGAAGGACAATGACGACTGGGATCGTCGGGTTCATGGGCTCAAGCCTATGATCCGCCTACGTCCGGATGCCGATGTCGAGTTTCAGCTGGAGAATCCGGTGCGCCGCCGGAATCCTGAATGGTTCCGGGTAGATCCATTCTTGGCACGATTGGCTCGGGTTGAGTACGAGGATTTCGAGAATGTCCTTGATAGACACGCTTCCACCACCGCCAGCGAAATCGTGGAGGAACTCGATGTCAAGGACGACATCGAGAAGTACGTGACCGCTCGTGACGAGGTAAAGAAGCGTCTTACTCGTTTGGGCCGGATTCTTCTCAGAGATCTACCGTGTCAGTCCATCAATCTCAGTCCCGTGTCCGTAGCCGAGGTATTTGAGAGAGTTAATCGGGCAGGCACCCGCGTGCGCGAGACCGACGTTACCGTTGCATGGGTCGAGGCACACAACCCAGGTTGGGTGCGTCAGAGCTTCCTGCCTTTCTGTCAAGATCTTGAAGACGCTGGTTGGGACCTTCCTCCCTCCCTGTTGATTCCTGTGCTAGTCACAGCCTGTGGCCAAAACCCCGATCTTCGTAACATCCCCTCCCACATCTGGAAGAATGGCTCCCTACTTGATGATGGTTGGCGCCGTGTCAAGAATGCGATTGAAGTCGTCCGACAGGAATTCCAGGCCGTTGGAATCCCCCTCGCATTGGTGCCGTCAAAGAACGCCATGTTTCCATGCCTGATCGCCGCAGCTAAAGGACTCCTACAAACTAAGGAGCTAGTGGCGCGTATGTTCCTTGCTGCCACGGCGTCAGGACGGTATTCGGCCTCGACTGGCACAAAGTTCAGGGAGGACTCTCTCCTGATACGTTCGGCGAGCACTTTTCGCGAAGCCGTAGACGCATATGTCGGCAAGCTCGCGCCGCGCCGAATTGCAGGAAACGCCTCCGCCGGCGCAGGTGATGAAGCCTGGGCGATTCGTGCGTCGGACTTGGAGGCTTCGTACAGCAGTGCCGGTACACGGTATCTTCGCCTCCTATACTTCATGACGATATTCCCGAGGAATCCCATGGCTTGGTTCGGGCCGAACAGGGAGCTGTCCTTCACACGAGGTGGCGGTGATGTGCTGGACCCTGACCTCAAGCCCGAATGGCACCACTTCTTTCCGAAGGCGTTCATGAAATCCAGGAAGGTAACCGACGAGCGGGTAAACTGGTTCGGCAACATCGTCGTTCTTGATGCCAAAGCCAACCGGACAATAAACGCTAGGCAACCCAAGGACTACCTCGTGCTTAAACACGTTCATGCACCTCCGGATGAACTGGCCAAGCAATTCATTCCAAGTGATCCGTCCTGGCATACATTCAATAGATTCGATGACTTCTTGCGCGAACGACACGAGCGGCTAGCCATCGCAATGAACGCACAGCTCCGTGAGTTCGGGCTACTTCACTAGACTGGAGCCGTCGCCGTCGACGTTTGGGCACACGCTAGATTGTGTTACAGGATGCGGCAATCACATGATGAGCAGGTGGAGAAAGATGATCGTATCAGATCGCTAACTGCGTGACCGCTATAGGAAATCGAGAAAGTCATCGTCTTCCTGACCAACGCCAGGATCCGATGTCGGCTCGCCGACAACCCACTCCGACTGGATAGTAAACTCGCCTTCATCCACCAATGAATACACTGACTTCAGCGCTTTCAGTTCCCGGCTGACCACCGTGCTCAAGTAAACCCAGTCCTTGGCACGGGTGATTGCCACGAACAACAGCTGCCGAATGCTCTCTTCCGACCACCGACCGAAAGACCGTGGAACGAGCCGTGGTAGGAGGACAGAGTCGAACGTCAAGCCTTTAGCACTGGAATACGTAAGGACTTTCGGCCGGTTTGTAGCAAAGTCTAGGTCCTCCATGGTCTCCACATCAAATCCCGCCTCCCGCAGTCCCTTGGCGAATCCAAAGACTTGCCGTCTCAGAGGAAGAAGCAGTGCTGATCGGTGCCCAAGGTCGATTCGTTCGCGCAAGATGTGCTGCAGTCTGTCCCGTTCTTGTTTCGCGCTCTTCGATCGGAATAGAAGTGGCACCTGTCGTTCAAGCTGCACGGTGCGGACTTGACGCTCGTAGTATGTGCGCTCTTGGTCGCTCAAAATAAAGCGCGACGCTAGCTTCGCCACCGATGGTGAACACCTATATGCATCGAGCAGATACAGATTGCGTGGCCGGGCACCCATTGCCCCGATCACCTGTTCCAAACTAGATCCACGTTCGTAGATCTGCTGTTTTCGGTCGAGGCAGACGGTGACGTGACGCGCTACCTGCGCGAGTGTTTCCAACGAAGGGGCGTCGAGATCCTGTGCTTCGTCCACAAGCACGAAATCGTACATGGGTACCCGCACCTTCCCCTGCTTGACGACTTGGGTGACCTTGTCTCGTATCTTCCTAAAATCCGGGAGCTTACCCTTGCGCTTCGGAAGAGGCCCAGGGATGTGCTCCTTGTAGAACGATTTGCACCAGCTGTCGTAGGTTGTCACTTGCTCTTCGGGAATGCCGAGGAGAGGAAGGGACGAGCGTATGTAGTCCTTGAGCACGTTGGTGTACACGAAAAGGCGATAGCTGTCGGACGCCATACGATCGCGTAGAAACTCTGCCCGGTGAAGCAGAATCTGAGTCTTGCCAGATCCGGGGGCACCGACGATCACTTGATTCGACACCCATCGGAGTTCGATCGCCCTCAGCTGAGTCGGCGTAAGCTCAGTTCTAGGCAGAAGCCACGTATGCATTGACGTTGCCTTACGTGGCTGATTCGGTCGGACCGGCAGGGCCAACTGATGGTGCCGAGAGCTTCGGCAACACACCCCCCCGCCGTTCGGTGAGATCCCCTCGAGCGCGTCTCCGACGCTCCTCGTCGGCCTGTGCCGACTTTTCCTGGTCACCAAGCATGCGCGCTCCTGCGGCATACCAACCCAACTCGAACGAACTGAGAGACTGTAATGGCCCAAAACAACTGAACGCTTCTTCCAATGCGGCGTCCGCGGCCTCCTCACGGCCCAGCTTCTGGTATATCTCGGAAGCGAGAACCAACTCTGGACCGTCCCTCTCCACTTCAAGGGCCTCTTTGATCGTCCCCGCGGCTTCCGTAGTGCAGTCGCGGCGCTTCTGCGAGAGAGCCAGATTGAATAGAGGCCCGTTCCATTGGGGCCGGGCTTGGAAGGCGTCCCGGTAGGCCCGCTCTTGCCGCTTCCAATCTCGCTTGTGGCCGTACTGGATTCCGAGGGTATTCAGCATTCCAGAGTTCGCTCGGCCCAAACGGGACAGTGCCGCCTTCAGAAAGTGAATGGCTTTGTCCGTCTGATTCAACTCGGCATAATCTCTGGCCAGCGAGTACAGGACAGAATGAGACGCGCGAATCGACCCAGTCCTGATCTTCTCTTCCGTCTCGTCGATGCGCTTCCGGGCTGCATTCGGGTTCTCGACGTGCGACAGCGGATTCTCGATGGTGCCGGTGAAGGCGGGCAGTCCCGGTCTATCAGCCAATGACATTTCCAGGTGCAGCACTTGGTGTTCATCGTACCGATACCTCAGCAAGAGGGGGTCACCACGGTTGGCGACAGGTATCCCGGTCCAAGTCTCAAAGAACACGGGACGCCGTTCAGAGCCAGCCACCACTTCGACGCGAAGGTCTGTGAAGTCCGCCGTTTCAGGAACCGTGAGCGCCATGTTCTCAGCCCACCTGTTGCCGGAAGACGGATACGGTACGGCTGCACCCTTTTTGATGAGCTCGATTGCACCACCTTCAGCACTTAGATAAAGATCTTCGCTCGCGACCGGCTCCACGATGCTCTTCCCAGTCAGGGCAAGAGAAAGCGCGTTGTAGGCAGCCCCTCGAGCAACTGCCAACTGGGTGGACTGACGGTCACCATGAGCCAGTATAACACTGGTCGGAAAGAACCGTGCCACGGCATCTTTGACTTGAGGAATGAGGCTGCTGCCACCCACCAGGAGACACATACCGACTTCTGCCGGTCTTATGTCAGCACTATCGAGGGAGTCGGAAATCGGACTAAAGACAGAACGTGTTGTGTAGTATTCTGTGTCTTGCGCATACAGAGTGTCAGTGTCAAGGAATGGCGCCAACACTTTGTCGAATTGGTCAGCTGAAAGACGTGGGGACCGCAACGCCAATCCGGCTCGGGATGGACACTGACACGGATAAACGTTTGGTAGGGTATGATGCAAGGTGTCCTTGAGCTCGTCGTATTTGCCAAAGCCCCTAAGTCGTGTGATTTCGACACTCAAGCTGATCTTCAGTTGCTCGGCCGCCGTCAATAGTGCGGGCTCGATGTGCATGCGGTCGCGATAATCGAGGTCGTTGAGCCGTAGGCTGGCTTGCTCTGCCAACTGGGGAAGCAACACCTCGTGAACGATCGCTCGGTCTATGTCCCCACCGCCGATGCGATGGTACCGAGATACGGCGCGCTGCGCAAGCAAGATCCTGCCCGATTCTGTTGGGGCGAATGTGAACACGGCCACATCGCACGTGCCGCCACCGAAATCGAATACGACAAGATTCGTGTCTGTTCGGCACTCTATCGGATAGGCAACCATGTAGTCGACAAAGGCAGCGACGGGTTCATCGAGCAGGTCACCGCTTGCAACCCTCAGGCCAGCCAGCTTAGCCGCATGGACGGTGTCTTTTCGCTGCGCACTCTGAAAGGATGCAGGCACGGTGATTACCGTTCGAGCCGAACGATGGGGATCGTCTTCCTGAGCCGCGTGATTGAGGAAAGCCAGAATCTTCGCCGCGACCTCGGGCGGGTTGCGGAACTCGGCGGGACCACGATGGTAGGTCCGCTGCAAGCCCATGTCATTCTTGGTCTCGTAGAAGATATCCTGATTCCGTTTCAGCGGAGGGTCGATGCTACCGCGCAGCATCTTCGCTCCATGGCCAATCATGTCGAGACCAGGAACAACCACCGAAGGTACAAGTTCATCCGTCATTGGACCGCTTTCCGTGTTCTGGACGATAGGTAAGCACTCGGCCGAAGTCGGTGATTCGTGCGTCTTGGGCGAGAACACTTCGGCGACGGCCGAATTCGTCGTACCCAGGTCAATGCCTATTGCTCGAATGGGCGGGTCTGGCAACCGCAGTTCACTTGGGAAGAGGAACGTTGGTCTCCTGCGCTGTTCATCGAATGATCCGCCGGCGGACGATGATGGCGATGAGTCGTTGGTGGGCATCGCAGGGCCTCGATTCGTTCGATGGAGACTAACTGGTGGGGCCGTTTAGCCGTTAGCTGGGGGCATCGAATATTGCCGACCGGGTTGACTACGGCAACGGGCCGCCCGCGGGAAGCTACTTACCCGACGGTAGCGGCTCCCGTGGCTGCCGACGTACCTCAGCCTCCCAACACCCCCATCCAGCACACCACTCCCACGTCCTCGGCCGTGATCTCCTCTTTATCGGGCGCCGCATCCACCTTCCGGAGCCCGAACATCTTCACGATATCCACGATCCTCTTCGCAGCCCCGCCGCGCGTAATGTCCTCATTGTCGAGCAGCCGCTTGACCTCACCCAGCGCCCTCCGTACCGGCTGACTCCGCCCCACACTCAGCGCCTCGTACGCCTCGCTCCCTCCCACCGGAACCGCAATCGTTGGATCGGCGAGCAGTTCGAGCGCCCACCTCTGCTTTGGACCCAGCGACTGCGACTTGGGCGAAAGCGCCTCCTCGTTATGCTCCTCTACAATGGACTCGACCGCCTTAGCCCACGCTGCCTCCAGATCGATCGGTGGATCGTCAACGCCGGGTGCATACCCAGGATCGATTCGACGGAGTATGGTCGCCGGTTCGCGAACCACACCGTCGGCGTCCACGTACCGCCAATACCGCTCACGACCGGCGCGGCACGCGAAGAAGACGCCGGGCGGCCCTGAAGACGGCGCATCCGGTCCCTGTCGGAACGCCGCTCCGATCCCCCACGGCAAGTTTCTCAACTCATCGCCACGCCCCTCCTCCAGCTCTCGCCGGAGTTCGGCTCGCAGGGCCTCGCCGGAGAACCCGTGGGTACCGCCAGCCGCGTCGTCTTCGTCCAGGATGGTCGCGTCCTCGTCCACGACGCGCTGAGTGTACGCCCGTGCTTCCTGTTCCATGTCGTCGACGACCTCGACCTCCATCCCGTAGGGCCCGGCCGCAACGATCTTACGCCGAATCGCGATCTCCAGCCTGAGGATCTCCTCCAGGTCACCGGGCTCCGGCAGCATGGTGGTAAGGTGTACTTCATCGTGCGGGCTCTTCAGACGGATGACCCGGCCATAGCGCTGGACCATCCGCTGAGGATTCCAGGGCATGTCATAGCTGACCACGGCACCCGCTTGCTGAAGGTTCTGTCCCTCTGAGAGCACATCGTTGCTGAGCAACAGGTCCACCTCTCCATCCTCGGGCCTATACCCCGGCTGGACGACTGTCTCCGGGCAGAAGCGGGACAGGAGTGCGGTGCGCTGGTCGGTTGTGGTGTCCGCACCGATCACGGTCACCCGCTCCCGGCCCGTGACCAGCTGCGGTAGCTGTTCGTCGAGGTATTCCACCGTGTCGGCGAAGGTACTGAACACCACGATCTTCTTGGACGGCGACTCCTCCAGTACCCGCCGCAGGAGCTTCAGCTTGGGGTCGTGTTCCGCGTCGAGCTTCTCCAGCCGTTCCTCGATCTGCTGCAGCAGAATCCGGTCGTGCTCGACATCTTCACGGAATACGGGAACGTAGTTGTTCACGGGTTCCTGCCCGGTCCCCTCTTCCAACTGCTCTTCGAGCCACTGGGCCGCGGCCGTCTCGTCGAGTTCGGCTTTGGCGGCTTCTTTCAGCGCATCTCGGCCCAACACATACCCGGTATCCCAAGCCTCGAGGAACGCGTGGTGCGCCGCGAGTATCCGTCTGATGGTCAGCAGGCAGGCGTACCAGCAGGACTCGAATCGCTTCAGGATGCCGGACTGAAGCAAGGCACTCAGGGTGGCCTCCCGGGCCTCTTCCGGCGTGCCGCGGTGGTAGTGACTCGGTCGATATCGAGCCATCTTCAGGGCGCCAATCCTGCTTGTGATTTGATTCACAAGGTCCGGATAGGCGTCGTCGAGGTCGTAGCGCTCGGTCGTCAGGTGCGGTGTGGGGAATGTGACCGGCGTCCCGTCGGGAAAGGTCGCAACCGGATACCGAGACTCTATGAAGCGGCGGTCGCGCCGGACGCTGACCATGTCGGCCAGCGGGAAAAGCACATCGGGGTTCAGGTTCTCTGGATCGCGCTCGTTGGCGCCGGCACTCAGGAACAGGTGACGCAGAGACGAGATGCCGTGGGGAGCAAAGGCCTGGTCGTGACGCCCAAAGGCCATGACCATGTGGTAGAGATCCCAAAGGCCGTTGTTGATCGGGGTCGCCGTTAGCAGCAGGAGGTGTTTTTCCGGGCCACCCAACAGCCGCGACATCGCACCGTACCACCTGGTTCCGGGATTCCGCAGCGCGTGCGCTTCGTCAAAGATGACCAGCCGATAGGCATCCTTGTCGTTTGACAGGACTCTGTGCCGATTGACGACCTCCGGATTCGCAAGCTGCTCGTCGCTCGCGAATGCGTGATAGCTGATGACCTGGGCAGGCAGCCGTGTCTGGTCGAGCCGGGACTTCCATTGATCCACAAGCTGAGCCGGGACGACGACAAGAGCGTACTGGCCGCGCCGCACCGCGTACTCTTCAACGAAGGCCATACCGATCTCCGTCTTTCCGGTGCCGACCCCGTCGGCGTAGACGACACCGCGGTGCCGCTTTACGATGCTGAGAGCGCGCCGGAATCCGTCCTCTTGGAAGGGCGCCAGATTCACCGCCTCCGGGTGCGTCTCCTCTTGCTCCAGCTCGTCCTCGAACAGCTCCAGCAGCGCACGCAGGTAGACCGTTCGGGGATCAAGGAGGCCGACATCGGGGAAAAGGAGTTCGTAGAGATCCTCTTTGTAGTCCCTGGCGTCATCCCACAGCGCATCGAACCAGTCGACCGCCCGTTTCGCGACAACCGGATCGTAGTGAACGAGGCCGAGTTCCAGATTCTGCCACATTCCGGCCGCAGTGAGGTTGGCGGAGGTGACCAGTGCCGCGCGGGCATCTTCGTGGTCGCCGAAGAGGTAGGCCTTCCCATGCAGGAACTTCTTGACATAGCGGCGGACCTGGACGTTGGGCCGGTCCAACCAGTCCTGTATGGCAAGAAGGCTTTTCAGTGCACGGCTCTTGGGGAAGCGGGAGAGGTCGCGTTCCTTCCGGAGGGCCAAGAGAGTCCGCTCGAACAGGGTCGACGGGAACTCCGCACCAAGGCCTGCACTCGGGGATACCCCGATCAACAGCCGGGTAGTCCGATCTTCGTTGACGGAGTCGGCAAGGTGGCGGAGGCCGCCGAGGTTGACGTATCCGGTGGCGACCAAGAGGTCGTGGCGGTCGTCGAGGTCATTGGCGAGGTAAACGAGGCCATCGCCGTGACCGGAGTCAGACTGGAGGTTGTCGAGGAGGGACGGGCGTCCGGCCATGATCAGGTCAGTTGGTCGAAGCGATCGACGAGTGCGGCTCGGTAGGCTGGGGTTACCGCGCTTTCGGTGAAGTCTCGGAAGATCACATCAAGATCCGCTCTCGTCAGGTTCCACGCACGGGCGACACGGGCGTCTATCTCGATGCGCAGGCGTGTTCGTTCGACCGGGGATACCGGACCCCACTCCACGCCAGCGGCGGCAGCAAAGTCCGCGAAACGGTCGTCCACAGCGGAGAGACGGGCCGCAGCATCGGAAATCGCCCGAAAGTCGTCGTCGGAGAGGGCTGGAAGCCGCAGTCCTTCGAGGATGAAGAAGCTGACGTGCATCTCGACAAAGCGACGGGCCTGCCAGTCGAAGGGAAGGCTGTTCATGATGCCGAGGCAAGCCGCCTGATCGCGCTCAGTGCCTTGGATGAACGCGAGATACGGTGCTGTGTTGGTCAGGTGGACCCCGGGCGGAATCAGGCAGGCGATGACGGTGCGCGAGTTGGTGCGGTTGGTCACATCTCTGAAGGCAACTCGGGCGCGGTCCAGTTCGGTCAGGACGGCATGCTTGCGAACCATGAGAGAGATGTCCTTCGCGATGAGCGATCTAGATCCCGGTCTAGGCTTTCGCACCTTCCCGAGCAACTCTTGGGTGACACGGCATGTGCGCTCGCCCGCCCCGTGCGGATCGTACTGATCGAAGCTCTCGCCCTTCCAAAGCGGCGCCGTGCGCATCTCCATACCCTTTCTGCCCGCCCGTCCCTCCCAAAAGCGCTTGTCGTTGGTCTCGTCAAGCTCACGCACCGGAAACGCCCCAGAGCTTCTTGTCGGCGGTCTCATGGAGCTCGGCGACGGCGAAGCAGCGCCAACGGCTGGCTGGCTGGCTGGCTGGCTGGCTGGCTGGCTGGCTGGCTGGCTGGCTGGCTGGCTGGCTGGCTGGCTGGCTGGCTGGCTGGCTGGCTGGCTGGCTGGCTGGCTGGCTGGCTGGCTGGGAAACTAATGTTTCCACAATTCCCGCTCCATGCGGGAATCGGTTGCCGATACGCATCTTGGCCAGCACATCTGCCTCTTGCTGCGAGCGCAGCAGCGGCGTTTCCCAGCGAGGTCCGAACACCGTCTTCGCAAGACGAACCCCGTCGGCCTTGGCCTGCCGGACCCAGTCAGCCGACGAAACGGCTGTGCCAGCCACCTCGATCCGGTGGGTCGCTGTCGGTGACGAGCGCTCCGCCACCACCAACGCGATGGAGTACTGGGGATGCGTGTCGAATATCCATCTCTTGTTGTTCAGCAGGAAATCGACCCGACGGGTTACCGATCCAACGTATAGCCACTCTCGGAATCCTTTCGATCCCTGGGTATTGAAGGCAGTGCGAGGCAGGACGACTCCGATGAAGCCCGCCTTTCGAACCAGGGCTCGGTAACGCTGGCAGAAGTACTTGTAGAGATCCGGATCTCCGCCCATCCGCTCGTAGTCGCCGGACGCCAAGGCGCCTCGGGTGAACTCCAGGTCCTCCTGCCGCTGCCTGAGCAAGCCTGGGAGTTCCGGTCGCTCTCGAACCAGTTCTTCAACCACCCGCGAGCGCTCGGGCTCGCGCAGGCTGTTGATCCCGGGCCGATACATCCCGTAGAACGACAGTTCCTCGATCGTAACCTCCTCCCACGGTGGGTTTCCAACCACGACATCGAACCCGGGCCGGTCCCGTGAGAACACGTGCGGGAACGCGAGGGGCCAGTGCATGAATCTGTGTCTGGCTGCCATCCGCCGAGCTTGTTTAAGAAGGGCCTTATGGCCTTTGTCGGTGCCCTTGATCACGTCCCCGCCATGAAGTTCCGCATGCTGGCGGGCATCCTCAAGACCAAACTGTTCCGCCGTCCAGAGGTCGAAGAGGCGTTTCAGGCCTACGGTCACCCGGGTCGCCCGCACATCGGCTCGTTGGCTGGCTGCCACTTCGTCGGGCGTACGGTCGTCGATTTCCGCCATCTCGCGGACAATTCTGGTGGCGTCACCCATCTGCTTTTTGAGCACCTCGGTGAAGAAGCTGCCTTCCGCGATGACGGTCTTCGGGTCCGCCACTCCTATCAACGAGTCTCCCACCCGCACGTTGCGTCCGAGGTACGACAACGACAGCCCGGGCACGAACGAGGCCAGCCAGAGGGAGAGGGTCGCCACTTCGGCCCCCATCGGACTGATGTCCACACCGAACACACAGTTCTTGACGAGGAGCCGCCGGAGCAGGGACACGTCGTCGATCTCGACTCCCACCGTAGCGCCGTTCCGCAAGCGTTCCAGCGCCTCAACGATGCCCGGAAGGGGATGGTCGGCGAGAAAGAGCACGGTTCTCTCGGCCAGGGTCTCCGCGACCTGCACGAGAAAATGCGCGCTTCCGCACGCCGGGTCCACCACGGCAAACGAGAGCAGGTGCCGGGCCGCCCTATCGGGCTCCGTCCTGGCGATGTCCGCGACCTCAGCCAAGTGGCGTTCGTACGCCGGGAGCACAGCACGCTTGACGAGGTAGCGGACAATATCGACGGGGGTGTAGTAAACGCCTCCCGCCTTTCTTCCGCCCTGGTGGGTCTGCCACAGGAGGCCACCTGCCCTCACCTCGGCGTCACCCGGTTTTCTCGCCTGCACATAGCGATCCCGCTTTGCGTCGTAGCGGAGGGACCTCTTGGCCAATGACAGCTTCAGACTCAGGAGGGACTCATAGGTGTGTCCAATGTGTGCGATCTCAAGGGTCGAGAAGTCGGCGCTCCGGCGGGTCTCCTGATCCTGGCCAATCGCGACGAGTACCTTGGCGAACACAGGATCCCGGAGTTCCAGCCGCTCCAAGGTTTCAGCGCCATCGAAGTCCCGCGGGGCAAAGAGCGCCCCGTTGTACGCCGGTACATCCCAGGCGGGATTCCCGTTTCGCATCGCGCTGACGAGGCGTACGAACCCCGACCAGAGCGCGGCGGACGCCGGGCTGAGCTTATCCATGGTGTCGTGCGCTTCGTGGACCAGGGAAGAGAGCGACACTTTCTCATAGGTGCGGTTCCCCATGGGGAGGTGGCCAGCACTTTCGCAGAACAGGATGAAGACGATCCGGAAGACCAAGGTGAGGGCCGCACGTTCAAGCTCCTGCCGCTCCCGGTCGTTCCCGAGGTCGATTCCACGCTCTCTCGCCCAGCCCTGGATGCCGACGGCAAGAGCCGGAAGGGCGTCTTGGCGAATGGTACGGTCCAATCGCTTGTGGAGAGCCACGCCGAAGTTCCGAGCTTCGTTGCGCAGGGTCGCGAACCCGTCATCGGCAAGGAACGAAGGCGCCAACAGGGCCAGAAACGGGAGCCGATCCTTCCCGAGGAGCTGGATGTCCACTTCCAGCCACTCGCTCGCGGGTGACGCCGACCGGGCATCGAACAGACGGAAGCGACCCCTTTGGACGAGAATTCCGTACTCGGCCCCTTGAGCCTCGCAGTCCGCGATGAGAAGACCCTCAGGTGGTCGGCCCTGCGCGTCAACCCGTGCGAGGTCGCGGGCCCTCGCCTTGGGGTGTATCACTGCAACTGGCCGAGCTTCGTGGCGAGCGAGATAGCCACGTCGGGGAAGCTGTTGAAGCACGTAGCCGAGCTTGCGCAGAACGTGTCGCCAGGAATCGGCCGGTTTGATGGTTCGCACTTCCTCGACAGCCGACGCCCATCGCCTTGGGTCGCCTCTGAAACGGTATTCGAGGGTGTGGCGGGTTAGCAGTCCATTGACAGTCAGGCCATCGCCACCGATCCGAGTGAGGTCGTCGGCGATGCGGCGGACCGCATCGAAGGCTGAGAGCTTCGCTACCTCCGTGAGCGCGCCCAAGAACAGGTCGGCGCTGACCGATTGAATTGGTCGCTTCGCGTGAACGGGCCCCAAGACACGGACGCGCTCCGGGTATTGAGGATCGTCCGCAATCACCAGGTACGGCGTGGCTGTGCCGCCGACCCGATCCTTCCATCTGGCGCGCATGAAGGTGTCGCTGGGCCGCTGGGACTCGGCGACCTCGATTGCGCCAACGGCGATCATCCGTGTGGTTCCGGGTCGAGGGGGGAGAGGGCGGGCAGTGCCCTGTTCGGTCAGGTTATTGAGGAGGGAAGACGCGGTCATGGCCGGGGTTGGGACAGGAAGATTGCAATGATTGTGTAATGTTCACTTTACAATTCGTCACGAGAAAATTACATTGTGGGCCCTTCGGAAAGGTTCTCTGACCCTCTGGAGGCACCCGTTCCTTCTTCACTCACTGGGACCGACGCCAAACACTTGTTCGAACCAAGTGAGGAACTGCTCCGCAGCGGCGCTGGTGGCCCCAAAATAACGGGCCTGGATCGCCACTCCGTACGGGCGGCCAGGTTCTTTCTGCCATGACAGCCAAGTGTGAAGGACCGCTTTCAGGGCAGCGGCGTTGGCAAATCGTGCTCCTAGTTCCTTTGCTCTGCCTGCCGAGTCCTCCGCGTGACGGAGTAGTGGGTCGCCCTCGGCAATAAGATCCTGTAAGAAGTCTTCC
This sequence comes from Gemmatimonadota bacterium, assembly GCA_022823145.1. Classification (GTDB taxonomy): domain Bacteria; phylum Gemmatimonadota; class Gemmatimonadetes; order Longimicrobiales; family Gaopeijiaceae; genus Bin94. Next base: position 71,186 of record JAJDXS010000004.1, on the reverse strand, counting down.
AAAGCTCCGGTTTGGCGGTTGTCCGGCATGAGCCACACTCCCACGCGAGTCCCGTACACCTCAGATTCTCCCGCAAATCCGCCAGCCGGGATCCTAGCAGGAGTTTCGACGCCGACATCTCTGAGGCGGGACGCCGCTGACTCCCAAGTTGCCTTGGGATCGTCGTTGCCGTCCAGCACGAAGCCGACCGACCCACCGGTTGCGGCTCTGACGGCGACACGGATCGCCCTTAGTACTTCCTTCTTGCTCCCTGACTTCTTGAATTCTGGGAGGGCTAGTGGGTCGAACCTACGTCTGATCAGCAACTGGCCGATCGCATGCTCGTCATCAGTGCCTTCGACGTACAGTTCGCGAGAAGTGCTTGCGGGTCCGAGCATCAACGCATTTCGATGCTGAGATCGGTGGCGGTGATGATGTCCTTTCCATCAAAACTCACGGTGTGATCCAGTTGTCGTTCGACCTTCTGAACGGACACCGCATCCGCCAAGTCCGGTCGCTTCTTGAGGAGAGCCGCAAGGCCGACGATACAGTCCAAGCTGTGGGTCGTAGCGAAGACCTGAATGGACGACTCGATGGCCGAGTCCACGACTAGGCTCCACATTTCCTCAATGATGGTCCAATGAAGGCCGGTATCGATCTCGTCAATCAGAAGGAATCCCTTCGCCGCGCGCACCAGCGAAAGGGAGAGCGCGAGGAGCCTGCGCATGCCGTCCCCATAGCTGCCGATGGGGACGCGGCGAGTCCCTGGCTGGAACCCGAGTAGGATGCCAACCGAACCTCCGCCACTTCCGGTTGGCTCGGCGGCCAGGAAATGGATGGTCTCCAAGTCCTTCTGAAGGAGTCTCATCGCCCCGACAACTTCCGACTCCCGGCCGTGTTGGATGACCCGGTTCCATGCACGGGCCATCTCGCGAGGGTGCAGCGACTCGGCGGTCACGAACTGGATCGGTGGCCGATTCGGTCGGTTGTGGGCCAAGTGTCGCATAGCTGGCGAACGCCAATCAAGCGAGCCTTCGTCGGTCAGGGCAAAAACAGTCCCTTCCCTATCGTTTCCAGCTTGGATCACGAGTGCCAAGGGCCCACCGGATCCTGCGATGATCTCGAAGAGATCGCCGGGCTCAAACGGATCACCCTCGGTGACGCGAATCCGAACCCACCCGTAGTCAGGACTCCCCGAAACCCCAAGGCCAACTCCGGGTTCTAGCCTGTGGCCGTGGAAATGGTGGTGCACAGGGTGTTCCGTACCCCTTCGGCGATCCTCCCCGGCGGACGACTCCCTTCGACGCCTGGCCGACTCGATCAGAACGCGAGGATCACCGCGCGACACAAGAAGCTGCACGGCTTCGAGAACCGAGGTCTTCCCGCAGTTGTTGGGACCAACCAGCAGGTTCACCCTCCTTAGATCACGAAGCTGGTACTCGTCAAAGCCTCGATAGTTCTCTAGTCTGAGCGTCTGGATCATTCCGCGTGGTCCCGGCCCGCCGGAGGAAGCCGCCGGTGTGTGGTCGTGTTCGGCTACCCAAGGTGTCACGACCGAGGGGAGCCCGCCAGTGGTGGGGCACGGGGTCATCACAGAAGTCGGCCGTCACGAATCGGGATCGCATTCGCTGCCTCCTCGCATGCGCACTACGCCTGAGCGCTCAGTCAGAAGATCGACGCTGGCTTCCCGACCCGGTCGTCTTGGCCACGATCGAGGATAGGGATGGAACCCTCTTCGGGAACCCTCATGAGATTGGTGCGCTGCCCGATGCCGCCTTTGCGCTGCTGGACAGGGGCGACAACGCGGTGCGGGCGTTTCTCGCCGACGGCAGCCCCGCATGGACCGTTGGACGCCACGGCGAAGGTCCCGGCGAGTTCATCTTCATGCAGGACATCGATGTGTCGCCCGACGGCGAAGTGCTGGTTCTCGACAGGGAGGTGGGGCGAGCCACAATCATCGATGGCAGGACCGGGGACATCGGAAGAAGGCAGAGCGCTCGAATCGGCCGACATGCCGGTAGCGTGCGGCTCCGACCTGGCGTGCGAGCACCAGACAATCGTCACCGGCGGTCTGGGTGCCACGATCACGTTTCGCTGGTCAAGCAAGATGGTGTTCCTCAATCCGGATGGTTCCGTGCGGCTGTTGACCGAAGGCTTCGGGAGTCCGGCTTTCCCTGAGGTGAATACCGAAGACATCATACCCCCTCCGGAGCTTGGCTTCACTGCCTTGCGCGTGACGAAAGTCGCACCGGACGCGGTCGAGATGACGTTCGAACGTACCGCCGATGGAATGGCGTCTGCTCACGTTGGCTGCCAGTCAGACAGCTGAACCTCGCCGTATCGTCGAAGTGTACGCCGTTGCAACCGGCGACTATCGAGAGTCGTTCCTGTTTCCGAACGATCTGGAGCGACTGGCGATCCTGTCGGACGGCCGGCTGGCGACGCTGGACTTGGAGTTCTTCCCTACCGTGCAGCTTTGGGGAGCTGGCGTGGTGATATGTATGCGGAGCGTTTAGCTCCGCAACGAACTACTTGCCCCAGAGCCACAGGCTTTCACGGCTGGAGGAGACGGTCCGGTCGCCGAAGACCAAGCTGACCGCCGAACGGATCCTGGCGCTGGGGTGCTTTGATCCCGAGTACCACCGGCGACAGATCCAGTGGGTGCCACGAGCGAACTTGTGACCGTGGACACCTTCTTCGCGGGCACGCTGAAGGGTTTCGGCAAGGTCTACATCGAGGCCATGCTCGACTGCTACCGCCACTTTGTCTGGGCCCGGCTCTACACCAGCAAGATGCCGGTGCGCGGTTCAGATCCCGAACAATATTAACGCGCTGCCCTTCTTCGAAGAGCATGGCGTGACGGACCGGACGATCCTGAGTGACAACGGCCATGAGTACTGCGGACGGCCCGACAAGGCACCCCTTCGAGTCCTTCCTGCAGCTTGAGGAGGTTGAGTACCGCACCACGAAGGTCGGCAGGACCAAGTTGGCCGCCTCCCAGAGGCCCGGTGTCAGGTGAATACCATACTTGTACATACCATTGGTCGGTAGACCAGTGTTATCCTTTATGCCGCCCCTGCCCATTTGGCTGGCTACGACAGAGGAGAATTGCATGTATCCTAGCACCTTGGAAATACTCAAGCATGAAATGACGGAAGATCGTTTAAGCGAGATCTCCTGTATTCCGACAGAGCATGACATGGCCGTTGTTGGGGCCGGTTGTTACCTGTTCCTGTACCGTCCCGACCACGAGGACAACAAGGACAACTGGGAGTTGCTGGTAGCCCACATTGACACAGGAGCCTCTCGGACCATGATGAGTGCAGGTATGGCAGAAGCTACGCGTCTATCTCGCATCGGCCCCAGGACAATCACGCTAGCGGTTGGTACGGCCGAGTGCGTGGAATATGGCCCGTGCTGCGTCCGCATCGCCGATTTTCGCCGTCGTATCTACTCCAGGCCTGTTTCCTTAGCCAAAGTGACGGCTACTAACGATCACCCTCAGCAATATGCGGGTGCCTTGCTCGGAAGAGACGCTCTACGTCACTTCGACTTGGAATATCTGGGTCTACAGGGTCGAGCCCTTTTGCGTCAATCGGGGGGCCACTCCTGAGAGCGTGTGGAGAGTCGAGCTTACGGAACTGGGGGAGGTCCCTGTCGTCGTGATCATCTTGGCTCCTCTCCTTGCCGGTCGGTGCCATATGAGTGGTGTCCTTTCGGTGGGGTGTCCATCGCCCGTGTCAACCCTTACCCCAAAAAAGTACCGAAATGGACTAGTCCGGACACCCCCGAACGCTCCCGAAACACCTCCATTCCACGCCATTCGAGCACTTGAAGGGGGGCACACTTACGGTTAGCACCCCCAATTCCACGTTGGCACTCAGGGGTCGTGAGTGCCAGCGCCTCCACTTGCCCACGTCCGCCGGGACCGGTCATTCGCGGGTGCGCGGACGCCTAAGGCTCCCGGGATCGCTTCCGGCGCTCCTTCTCTTCGTACCGCTCCTCAAAATCCTCGCGGACGATCAGACCCTCACCAGTCCCTGCTACCTTCTCTTCTGGCGAGCGCTTGTCCCTCGCCAGCGCGTCCACCCCTCGAACTTCCGCTACCGCGGCTTAGTGATCTCGACGCTCATCGGATGTGGGTCCGGTAGTGGGGGCGACGCCCCTTTGCCACCCGCATTGATCCTGCCAATTCCCGCCATGGCATTGTGGTCCCCGTTCTCCTGGCCTGCAAACTTCATTGACGTACCGGAACGAGAGAGGTGGCGTTAACGAAAACGATCAGTGTGGCCTATTCCGTCCGGTAAGACAAAGGCACAGTCCGTGGCACCGCAGGTTCACGATCGGTGGCACGCGAATCTCGTCTTACCGTACTTAGCCATCCAATAGTCCTCTGGAAAACTCCTGCAGGCGGGACAGACCGTAGACCGCGCTTGCCGTGCGGTCACTACGTTCTCAGTCACGTCGATCTTGGCGGCTACGAAGTTCGCAGCGCCTGGAACCGGACCGAGTGCGAGTTTGTCGATCTCAATAGAGAGCAATCCAGCGGCTGCCGCGGACTGGAAGGGCAGCGACGCGTGAACGGTCTGTCGATCACTCCCTGGAGGCTCAATCTCGACGGCTCCCTCCGCACAGATTGTCGGCGTGGCCGTGACGTCTGGAGGAAAACGGCACCGAAGGCAGTAACCGGTGCCGGGCGTGTGTGCACCGTATGCCACCCCCCAGGCCCCGTCGGTCGTAGCCTGCAACGTCAACGGTAGCACCGCCTCAGCCATTGCCGGCCAGACATGATCTTCGTTGGCGAGCGCCAACGCTAGGTCGAAGGCTCCGACGCGATAGCTCGTAGCAGCGTACTCCGCCCACTTCGCGGGGACCGGGTGGACGCGGAGATGCGGAAAGTGCTCCACAGCCCGTAATACCGCCTCGACCTTCGGCGTTTCCTGTGGGTGCGCGTCTTGCAGCCCAAAAAGCAGACTGCGATCCAGGTTCTCGATCTTGACAACGTCGTGATCCAAGACAACCAGGTCTGCCGCCGCACCCATCAGGCCGAGGAAATAGATGATGTTGGAACCCACGGCGCCCGCGCCTACCTGTAATACGCGTCCGAGGTTCGGCGGGCCAGCGGGCAGTGGTGATGTCTCTCCGCCACTAGGTTCAGCTTCCAGGCAGTGTCGCCAAGTGTCCCATCGGAGTTCCGTCCGGGCTTCTGTGGGCAGACGCCACGCGTCCCGAAATACCCTTCCGACGCCAAGCGCCACAGCGAAAAGAAGGACCGATGTGATCGGCTTTGAGCGGTATGCACAGGCGGATCCCCGGCTCGAGATTGCCACCCATCCATCGGCCCACGCCGTTACCCCGTTCGGGCACGCGGGCGGTACGGGTCCTATGGTCAGGGAAGGTGACGAGGCCGGTGGGTCCGCCCATCGAATGTTGAGAAACGGGTTCGCGGTGCGAACGGCCGCTTCAACAGCCGTCGTGACAGAGCCGATCCGGATGTCCGAAACCGCGGGCAAGGAGACGGTGAGGGCGGGAGCCCATCGTGCAAGCAGATTCGCCGCTGCAGCCACAGCAGGAAGGGCAGTCTCAGATCGAAGTGCATCCGGATGAACGACTAACCCTACGGAACCCGTCGGGCACGACCCTCCGTAGCCCAATTGCAACATGCGGTCACCCCGACGGGCAAGAAACTCCTGCTCAGTGAGCGCTTCGATAGTCACCGGCGATGATCCACTTCGGTTGGTAGCATGTGAAGATGTTCCGCATGTTGCTCGGTCGGGATGAAGCGATAGGAGTCGCCCCAGAAGCGGTGTACGCCCCACGCCTCCGGGGCAAAACCGCCTGTGGCGAAGTCGGGTACGACGATTGACACGGCCCCGTCGAACGGACTGAAAGTCAGAACGTCGTCGCCTTCCGAATGGCGCGCCGGATAACCCGGGGGATGGGAGTGCGCCTGTCCCAGGAGTACGATTCTGTTGCTCGTGAGTGTGGCAATCACCTGAGCGTTCGCCCTGCAGGAAGTCTCGATGCGCCGATAAGTCGCGGTGGTTCTCGGGACGATCAGGGTGGTGACCGTTCCACCCCGGCCGTCCGCCACTCCTGCCCAGTAGACCAGGCCTTCGGTCCATTCAAAGGTGTGAAGGAGCGCGTGCGTCCGGCGAGCCAGCTCGATCGGTATGCGGATCGGCTCATAGCCGTCTCCGGCAAGAGGTCGGATCATTCCTTTCGTCCCTTGTAGGTGTTGAAGTGGTCGTTGATGGTTGCGAAGATGTGGTTCAGCATTCCGCCGATTTCCGTGGTCCCGGGGTCCGAAGCCCAATCGCCGTATTGCCATTCAGAATGGACCCCGCTGTGTCCACCGTACGTCTTCCTGTTGTAGCGCGCGCAGATGCAAGGATGGCTGTGGAATGGTGAGGGGTAGGCAGTCACAACTCCGATCTCACCGGTAACCGGATGCACGAACTCCACGAACGGCGGGATCGCCCGGTATCCGTCGAAGCGCATCTCCACCACGTAGATCTCTCCGTCGACGCGGGACGAGCCCGTGACGCGGATCCGCAGGTCCCCCTCGCTGAGCATGGAGGTGTCCACGTCCAGACCGAACAACTCGACGAACGGCTCCGCGCGCTGCAACTCGGTCTGGACGTGGTACAAGCTCACCTCCGGCGGCGCCATCAAACGTTCACGCCCCCACCGGTTAGCACCAGCTCCTCGCCATCCTTCAACTCGAACTTCGCGAGCGTGTCCTCGACCGGCTCGAGCCGCACACCCGAGTCCTTCCTGACGAGCGCAAACTGCCCGTCTCCCCCGAGTCCGTAGTGCTTGCGGACCTGCTGGATGACTTCTTCGACCGTGGTCGTCAGCTTGAAGTCGAAGCTACCTGTGCCCCGTGTCGTGCTGATCACGAGGGAGACCTTCTCGTGGCGTCTCATGGGATTTCTCCTTCCTGGGACGTTTGCGTCCCGAGAGAGTTCGATATATGTTGCAGCATTCACGTGTGCTGCGATGGCGTATTGACCTGAGACGCGAAAAACGGCCTGTATGCCACAATATTGGATACTAATATGCTCGCATATATGGCGCAACCCCGGAGGAGAGGACCGTGCCCATGCCAAATCCCAGTGTCTTCGGTAACCGACTGCTCGCAGCACGAGTAAAACGGGGAATGAGCCAAGCAGAGCTAGCTGCGAAGACGCGGCTGCCACCCGCCGTCATATCGCACTTTGAGACTGGCGTGCGGCAGTTCCCCTCGGCCGATACACTCGTGAAGCTGACCGACGCCCTACAGGTTTCCAGCGACTACCTCCTCGGACGCATACCTGATATGAGTCCACGAGGTGGCGAGATTGAGGTGCTCTGGCGGAGAATCGGGATGGATCAGGCCTCCGCCGATGACATCGAGACCCTCCAGGCAGTGGCTAGAGCCTTGGTCGCGCGGAGGAGGCGAGATGCCGAAGCTAAGGGGCAGTGATGCCACGCGGTGTCGGCGTACGGCTCGCGCCGTCCTTCAAGAATGCGGCCTAGTTGTCCTTCCAGTCGATCCTGAGGATATCTGTCGAAAGAAGGGAATCCACTACTCTGACGAGACCGATTTGCCCGCTGGGTATTGGGGCGCCCTGGTTCGCGAGAACGGTGAGTTCGTCATCCTCGTGTCCGCAAGTTGTCCGACGGCAGGGAACCGACGTTTCAGCGCCAGCCACGAACTCGGCCACTACCATCTAGACGGTCATCTTGCGGCCTTGCTGTCTTCCGGGACTCACTATTCCGGTCCTCCACACACAGCCACGAATCCGCTTGAGCTCGAAGCCAATGTGTTCGCATCAGAGCTGTTGATGCCCGAGCCCCTGGTCCGTCCGATCGTGGACGGCACCGACATCGGCCTGACCTCGGTTCGGATCATCGCGGAACGCTGCGAGACTTCTCTGACGAGCGCGGCGATTCGGTACGCCGAGCTTGCACCAGACCCCGTCGCGATCATTGTTTCCCATGAAGGCGCAGTCGAGTTCTGCTCTGTCTCGCCCTCGTTGTGGAACTATCCCGGCGTGGCCCGGAGCAAACCCCAACGAGGCGATGACCTCGTCCGTGGCACAGCTGCCTACCGCCTTTCGAGATCGCCCGAACAGGTTAGCCAGGTTGCCGAGGACTCGGATGAGGCGGGTTTGGAAGTGTGGTTTCCTGGATGTGATCCCGGCGGTGAGTTGGTCGAAGAATCCAAGGGGCTAGGTCGCTACGGGCGCGTACTTACTGTGCTGTCGACTGTGGATCTGCCGGACTTCGAGGATTGGTTCTGAGCAGGTACTGGGGCGGGGAGTACGGATCCCCTCCCGCGCGTAGGCCACCGCACCCGAACCGCCTCACCCGCACTATCTCCACCTCAACCCTAACGTAACGTTAGGGTCGGGGCGCGATCGCTCATCGCCACGCATTCCACCCCCCCCTCACGACACCATCCCCCCACCCATCAAGATCTCCTCCAACCCCACCCTCCGTAGCTCGTCATTCACCTCCTCCAACTCCTCCCCCCACACCCCCACCAGCACACCCAGCAGCCCCACCAGCCGCTCCACCAAGATCTCGAACACGGCGTACATCCCGCTCCCGGGCCGACCATCCCCGCGCTCCGACATCGACAGCAGGTTGGCCAGGCGGTTGTTCACCTTGATCGGGAAGTTCAACGGGTCCTGGTTCGACCGGTTCCGCACCTGGTAGATGTCCGCCTCGACCGTCGAAGCCGCCGTCCGCAGCCGCTCCGCCGCCGCGATCAGCGTTTCATCATCGCCAGCCGCCGCCAGCCGCTCGTCCAGCTGCGCCTTCACCCCGCGGATCGCGATCACCGCCGAGTTCGCCGCGTCCACCTGGTCCCGGATCCGCACCCCGAACTCGTACTGCGCGACCAGGTCCTCGTCGGTCACGTCGGTGATCCAGGGGTTGCGCCGCACCTCGACCTGACTTTCCTGGACCCGGCCGTCCAGGGTCAGGCGCACCGCGTACGTGCCCGGCGGCACCGCGGGCGACATCGTGCGCACGCCCCAGAGGATCATGCCGGGAAACGACGCCGCCGGATCCGTGCGCAGATCCCACCGCAGACGGTTGAGCCCGGATTCCAGCGGCAGCGCCGGTCCGGCCCACCGGTCCCGCTCCTCACCCTCTACCGCAGGCGTGAACGTCCTCACCACGTCGCCGGTCGCGTCCATGATTTCCAGCGTGGCATCCGACGCACTCTGGACCTCCTCCCCCAACCACCACGACAGCACGACACCGTTCGCCGACCGGTACGCGGCGGCGGGATCGAACAGGTGCACCGCGCGCTCGGTGATTCCCGGCTGGGCCTGGCGCAGCGGCGCGATGTTGTCGAGCACCCAGAAGCCGCGGCCGTGGCTCGCCATCGCCAGCTCGTCGTGCTCGGGGATCACGTCGGTGATGGGGATGTCGGGAAGGTCGGGGTTGAGCTCCTGCCACGACTCGCCGTCGTCGTAGGAGATGTAGACGCCGTGGTTGGTGCCGGCGTAGAGCAGCCCGGCGCGGTTCGGGTCCTCGCGGATCGAGTTGACGTAGGCGTCGCCGCGGATCCCGGCAGTGATCCGGGTCCAGGTGGCGCCGTAGTCGTCCGTTTTCCATATGTGTGGTCTGAAGTCGTCGAGCAGCGCGCGGCGAGCCGACACGTAAGCTGCGGCGTCGTTGAAGGACGAGGCGTCGATCAGGCTGACGCGTCCGAAGTCGGGCATGTCGGGTGGCGTCACATTGGCCCAGTTGGCCCCGCCGTCACGAGTCACGTGCACGAGCCCGTCGTCGGATCCGGTCCAGATGATGTCGGTGTCGCGCTTGCCCGGCCCGACCGAGAAGATGGTCGCGTAGACCTCGGGGCCGTTCATGTCGCCGGTGATGGGGCCGCCGGAGTGGCCGAGCGTCATGGGGTCGGCGCGGGTCAGGTCGGGGCTCAGCGCGTCCCAGTTGGTGCCGCCGTCGGTGGTGCGCCAGAGCCGGTTGGACGAGGCGTAAAGGATTTGCGGATCGACGGGCGAGAAAATGATCGGAAAGGTCCACTGCCAGCGCTCGACCATGTCGCTCGCGGGCTCGCCGGAGTAGAACCAGGGGTAGGGATTGACCTCGCGCGAGGTGCCCAGGCGGCGGTTGAACTTGTCGATGTAGCGGCCGTTGTTGGTGCCCGAGAAGAAGACGTCGAGGTCCGTCGGATCGGGCGCGATGTAGCCCGGCTCGCCGCCGCCGGCGCGATAGTGCACGTCCATCGAGCCCGCGGTGATCGCGGGCGCGCGGGCGTCGGCGTCCGCGTCGGCGGCTTCCGCCTCGTCGTCGGCGGCCCCGGCGTCGGCCAGCGCCTGCTCGAAGCGGGCGGCGTTCCAGTCGGACGGCAGGCAGAGCGTGCTGTTGTCCTGCTGCGAGCCGCAGATGTGCCACGGGATGTGCGCGGTGGTGACGCCGTGGTAGAACTGCGCGGTGGAAAACTCCTGATCGGTCCACTGGCTGCCGGTCGTGAAGCTGACCGCGCCGCCGCCGTCGTTGGCGACCACGACGTGCGCGGGGTCGTCGGGGTCGATCCAGAAGTCGTGGAAGTCGCCGTGCGTGCCGTTGTTGATGACTTCGTACGTGGCGCCGCCGTCGGTCGAGCGGAAGAACGACGTGTTCTGCACGTAGACGACGTCCTGGTCGTGATGGTCGGCGAACACGTGCGTGTAGTAGAAGGCGCGCTGCCGGATCCGCCGCTCGTCGTTGATCAGCTCCCAGGTGTCGCCGCCGTCGTCGCTGCGGAAGAGCCCGCCGTCGTCGTGCTCGAAGAGCGCGTAGACGCGGTCGGAGTTGGCGCTGGAGACGGCCAGCCCGATGCGCCCCACGACGCCTTCGGCCGGCATGCCCGGGTTGCGCGTGATCTCGGTCCACGTGTCCCCGCCGTCGACGCTTTTGAACATGCCGCTGCCCGGCCCGCCGGAGGACATCGTGTACTCCTTGCGGAACGCCTCCCACAGCGACGCGTAGAGGACGTCGGGGTTGTTACGGTCGAGCACGATATCGATCGCGCCGGTGCGCTCGTCGCGGAAGAGGACGCGCTCCCACGTGTCGCCCCCGTCGGTGCTGCGGAAGACCCCCCGCTCCTCGCTCGGGACGCCGTATTTCCCGAACGACGCGACGTAGACAATGGCTGGATCGGTCGGATGGATCCGGATCTTGGAAATGCCGTGGGAGTCGGAAAACCCCACGTGCTCCCAGGTCGCCCCCGCGTCGCGGCTGCGGTACACCCCGTCGCCCGGCAGGATGTTGCCTCGGATGCAGGTCTCGCCGGTGCCGATGAAGACCAGATCCGGGTCGGTTTCGGCGACGGCTACCGCGCCGATCGAGGCGGACGAGATCTGGAAGTCGGTGACGGGGAACCAGTCGTCGCCACCGTTGGTGGTCTTCCAGAGGCCGCCGCCTGTGGCGCCGAAGTAGGCCTCGTCCGGGCGCCCAACGACGCCGGAGGTGGCGATGGAGCGGCCGCCGCGGTCGGGGCCCAGGTTGCGCCATGAGAAGCCGTCGAGGAGGGCGGGGTCGAGGGTGGGCTGCTGGGCGGCGAGGGTCGGCCAGCCGGCGCCGCGCGTGATCAGCGTTTGATCATCAAGGGCCGGCGCAATGGCCAGAAGGGACGCGGCGAGCAGGAGCGAAGGGACGAAAGAGCGGTTCACGGTAGCGGATCCTATGTGCGGGAGCGGCAAATCGGCGGGGTCAAGCTATGGGGAGGGCGGAGCGTGGGACAAGCGGAAGGGTGCGATCACAGGCTTCCATTTGCCCCCTTCTCCCCGGTTTGCGTACTCTTCGACCATGATTGAGCCTCATTATCCCACTCACGGAGCACTACTCTCGACGAGACCCGCGCATTCCAGTACTCAATGAACCAGACTCACGCCGGATCAAGAGGTATACGGGACTTCCCGGCCTACACCTTTCTCGAGGCGGCACGCTACCTCGGCATCCCCCCCGCAACTCTTAGGTATTGGGTACTTGGGAGAAGCTCCGGCCCCGGCAATGAATCCGCAGGTTCTCAGCCCCTCATACGGGCACCCGCCAGCAACCGGCTTTCCTTCAATAACCTTGTGGAAGCCCACGTACTTCGTGCACTCCGCACCGTTCATCTAGTCAAGATGGCAGCGGTACGTGACGCGTTGGCATACGCCGAGCGATCTCTGGGGATTGATCGTCTCCTACTCCGAGACGAACTTCGGACGTCCGGCCAGGAAGTCCTTCTTGAGCGACTCGGCGAGTTGATTTCCTTGACCAAGTCTGGACAGCTGGCAATACGTCGCATTCTCGCAGCGTATTTGAAGCGCGTGGAACGTGATGAAAGTGCGCTTCCTCTCAGGCTGTTTCCTCTGCGGCCCGGTTCGTCCTACAACACCAAGACCATTGTCATCGATCCGTTGGTCTCCTTTGGGCGTCCGACCGTCGCGGGTTCCGGCATCTCAACGGAGGCACTGATCTCCCGGATTGACGCTGGCGAGACAGTCACCGCGCTTGCGAAGGACTATGGTCTCCGGCCCGCTCAGATTCACGATGCCGTGCTCTACGAAAGAGCAGCTTGAGCAGAGTCTTCTTCATTGACAGGGATCTGGGGCGCCACATCCTGCCGGGGGCCCTTGAGCGCGCAGGCTTTGCGATTGAACGACACGACCTTCACTTCGCGCCCGACACCCCCGATGAGGTGTGGATTCCGCAGGTAGCCTCCCGGGGTTGGGTAATCGTTTCCGGCGACAGGAAGATCCTCCGACGCCCACAGGAAGTCAGGGCGCTGGTAGAGTCCCAGGCCCGGGTGCTGATCCTGGTGGGGAACCACGCTCCGGCCGACGAGCTAGCCAGCAATCTCATCAACACCATGGACAAGATCGACGAGCTCTTGGACCGAATGGAGCCCCCGGTGGTCGTCAGGGTCTATCGGCCAACCCCTCGCGAACTGGTATCGCAAGGCAGGCCCGGCAGGGTTCAGCCCAAGGTACTCAAGAAAGCCGGGCTCTCCACCTGAGTGACCAAAGCCAGTTGCCGAGTACCGCCAATCACCCCCCGCCACCCTCCACCAGCCGATAAACAGCCACCATCGGCACATCCAACTCACCGCGCTCACGAAGCAGCACCCAGTCCCGACCCGCATCGAGCACGGTCGACCCGCTGGGCATGGTGAGGCGCCGAAGCCACACGCCATCCGCGTCGAGCAGGTGCAGTTCCTGGTCCGGTGACCGCCAGCCGTAGGTCGTGACCCACATGCTGCCGTCCGGCGGCGTCAGCAGCGCTTCTTCGTACGCCGGAAACCGGTCCGGCAACCCGTCGCGGATGTCGGGCCACTGGTCCCTTTCAAAGCGCCGGCGTTCCGCGGGGTCGTCGTATCGGGCCAGCCAGGCGTCGAGGTATCGGTCCAGGCGCTCGCGCGTCACGGTCAGGTCAGGTCCCGCCCAGCGGGCGATGCGCGTGACACGTCCGGTCCAGTCCACGTGCTCGAGTTCGTAGTCGTCGGCCGACCCGTACCAGACACCGGTCGGCGCCACCGCGAACACCATGACCCGTCCCCACGTTCTGGGGCCGTCGCTGTTGCCGTAGCGGGTGCGCTCCGTCCCCGCGATCCCGGAACGCAACGATACCTGGTCACCGTCCCGCGCCCAACGCAGCTCCATTCTCCAACGGTGATGCTCACCCTCGTCCACCGTTCGGTCGAATTCCGGCCAAGGGGTGAAAACCAGATCGCCGTCAGGCGTGCAGGCGGGCTCGTTGTACGGGTTCACTCCGTCGGCGGTGAGCGCCCGCGTGTCCGTCACTTCTCCGTCCTGATCCAGCTGGGCGATCCTGTCCAGATTCCAGTCGAACACCGTGATCGCCGCGCCCGGACAGCCGCGCAGCAGCCGCAGGCCCCCGTATTCGCCAGGCCCTTCGCCCTCCCGTCCGCTAGACCACATGTGGCGACCGCCCGCGTCGAACCTGCGGAGGTTGTAGCTCTGCTCGTCCGCGATGATCACGCTCCCGTCGTCCAGCCGCACCGCCCCGGTCACGTCGCCGAAGATGTACTCGATGTCGCCATCGATCTCGCCGATCCGCACCAGCGGCTCGTCCGCCAGGGTCAGATCGGGATCGCGGGGGCTTTCGCTCTCGACCACCTGCTGAACCGCGGGCGGGCTGGCCGAGGCGGCGACGGGTTGGCCGGTGTTGAGGAGGACCGCAGTACAGGCGATGACCGGGATTGAGGTGCCGCGCATGTGTCGTTTCGCGTAAGACGGGAAGGGTGAGTCAGCGGGGTCAAGCTATTGGGCGGGCGGAGTCGCCGACAAGCACGGCGGGGACGCGCGATGATCGAACAATGATCGAACGCTGATCGGATGATGATACGGCGCGCCGACATGCCGGAGGTCTCTCCCACATATTGCGACTTGAGTTCAGCAGTGTCTTGTGGAGCATGGAGTAGCAATTGATCCGTCCTACCGAGGTCGCCGCCCTGGAGGGCTACCGGATCTGGATTCGGTTTTCGGATGGTTCGGCCGGGGAAATCGACCTTGCTGACCTCGCGGGTCGCGGCGTGTTCGCGGCCTGGAATGATCCCGGGTGCTTCAAGAACGTGCGCCTGGGACCGGCTGGCGCAGTTGCCTGGGGCGAGGACATCGAGCTTTGCCCGGACGCGTTGTACATGGAACTGACGCAGGCGGACCGAGGTCAAGCAAAGGAGACGGATGACCATGGACAACATCGAGAATAACGAGACCTGTCACCTCGTGCGCGAGCGGCGCCAACGCGACCTGAATCGGCGCGTAGACGAGCTGCTTGCAATCGGCCAGCGCTGTGCCGCGTCGCTCGATCCCGGGCCATCGGCCTCCGAGCACGGCGACCTGCTCTATGACGATCGCGGCCTTCCAGGCAGCAGCTCGCGGGGCAACGACTTCGCCAAGACCGATGTCGACCAGGCGTAGACCAACCAGATAATTCACTAACAAAAACAAACAACCCTTCACTTTGTTAGCGTCCCGGCGCACGGCCCCCTTACCAGGCCGTGCGTGCCTTCATACCCCGGCCCCTCCCACCGACCCCGCGAATCCGCTTCCGGCAGAGCCTGGGAAAGCTGCTCGAAGATGCGGCCGCCGCCCTCGGGCGCCTCGACGCCGTCACCGCACTGCTGCCCGAACCCGACGTCTTCGTGTACGGGTGCGTGCGCAAGGAAGCGGTGCTGTCCTCGCAGATCGAAGGCATCCGGTCCTCTCTGGCCGACCTGGTGCTCTACGAGGCCGGCGGTGCGCCGAAAACTCCTGCCGCCGACGTGCTGGAGGTGTCGAACGCCGTGGCGACGCTGAATCACGGGGTCAGCCGCTTGCGGGGTGGCTTCCCGATCTCGAATCGCCTTTTGCGCGAGATGCACACGCGGCTGTTGGCGAGCGGTCGCGCGAGGGTCGTGACGCCGGGCGAATTCCGGCAGTCACAGAACCGGATCGGCGGGTCGCGTCCCGGCACCACGGCGTTCGTTCCCCCGCCGCCGGGCCACGTCCAGCAGTGCATGACCGACCTGGAGCGGTTCATTCACGACACCGACGACGGACTGCCGACGCTGGTCAAGGCCGGGCTCGCGCACGTTCAGTTCGAGACCATTCATCCGTTTCTCGACGGCAACGGTCGCGTGGGCCGCATGCTGATCACCCTCATGCTGAGCGACGCCGGACTGCTCCGCGAGCCACTCCTGTACCTGAGCCTGTACTTCAAGCGGAACCGGAGCACGTATCACCGGCTTCTCAACGACATCCGGCACACGGGTGACTGGGAAGCCTGGCTGCGGTTCTTCCTCGAAGGCGTGCGCGAGGTGGCGGAAGAGGCGTTCGCCGCGGCGAGGCTGGCCAGCGATACGATCCAGGACGACCGTGCCCGAATCGCCCGCCTGGGACGGCGCGCGGGCTCGGCGCTGCGCGTGCACCAGTCACTCGTCGGACGTCCGATCAGCAACATCGGCGACATGGCCGACCGCACCGGTCTCTCGGCGCCCACCGTGACCGCGGTGATCCGGGCACTCGAGGCGCTCGGAATCGTGCGCGAGATCACGGGGCGCCAGCGCGGCAGGATCTACACGTATGAGCGCTACCTGGCGGTGCTGCGGGAGAGTACGGAGGATCCGCCGGGGTGAGGGGGCTGGACCTCGATCGGCACCCTGAGATGGTTTCGGATGTGGAGGATGGTGGGAACAGTGGGTAGGAGTTGGGAACAGTTGACACCGCGTCTACGTACCACTAGAGTACGCAAGATTAAAGAAGGCCCCCATGCCACGTCGCCTGATCTAAGTGGGCTCGCCCACACGTGGCTGGGGGCCGAATCTATTCCAGACACGGGGACCGGAATCTTTGAGTGAACGTGTGGCGATACTGTTGGACGGCGAGTTCGTCCGGATCGTACTTGCTCGACGTTTGAAGCGGTATCCCACGGCCGATGACATAATGGCCGAGGTGGAGCGCATTCTGAAGGAGCCATGCGTGTCCGACTACAGCCTCTATCGGATCTTCTACTACACCGCCGACCCCCTCAAGGGTACGGCCAAGAATCCGTTGTCAAAGGAAGAGATCAAGTTCGCAACCACTCGCACCTATTCCAGGCAAATGAAGCTCATCGGGGAGGTAGAGAACTCCCCCGACGTGGCAGTTCGTCGCGGTACGCTTCTACTTCAAGGTTGGACGCTCGGACGGGCCTCAGAGAAAGCGATGCTTGCCGGGACGAAGCAGACGGTAGCAGACCAAGACGTCGTTCCCAGGGTCAAACAGGTGGGGATAGATATGCGAATCGGGTTGGACATCGCCTCCCTCGCTCTCAAGAGGCTGGCAAGCATGGTTGTCCTGGTAACTGGGGACTCCGACTTCGTACCGGCGATGAAATTCGCGCGACGAGAAGGGCTCCGAGTCGTGCTCGATTCTCTTGGGAGCTCTGTCCGACCTGAACTCAAGTTGCACGCGGATCGCGTAATCACCTGAAGGTCACAGCCCCGCGATCCATGTCTTCTCGTGCGGGGTCAGACCTCCCGAAACGCAAGAGCCCCAAGGACGAATCCGCCTCGGGGCTCCAACCTCAGCGTCTTGCTGCGCCCGAAGGCCACGTGCAGTAGAGGACGACCTGAGGAATTACGTTGTGAGTATCGTCACGCGCCACTCAGGACGCAACGGTTTGGATGCATCGAAGTGTCGCCGGGGGTAGAGCGATCGGCCATACCGACAGAGGACCCACACATGGCACAAAGTCGCCTGTCCCTCAGAACCCTCACTGGCACCCTCCCCCCAGTCCTCGCGACCTTCCTCACCGCGCTGCCCCTGTCCCCCCAACAGCAGTTCTCCGTTGCCGACAGCGCCGGTGTCCACATCGTCGAGAGCAGCATCCCCGCCTGGTCCCCCGGTGCCGAATGGCGACTTGGCAGCGAGCCGGTTCTGACCATCGGCGAGGACGCGGGTGACCTCAACACCATGTTCCAAGGGGTCTCGCAAGCCTTTCGCACGGCGTCTGGACTCTCACCCGGTATTCCTCCAGCGGTCGGTTCATGAACGCGATCTCCGGTCTGCGCGAGTCTTCCAGGTGGGAGCACGGCATTCAGGGGCTGTTTCCCGGCATGTATCTGCCGTTTTTCCGTGGGCATCCCCGCGGACGCGGCGGGCGACGATCACATCTACGCCGGAAGGGGCGTCGAGCCGAGCATCGGACGCTGGAACAACGACGGCACGCTGTCGCACATGATCCGCTGGACGATTACGGAGCGCCGCGTTTCGGACGAAGACAAAAGGCGGTTTCGCGACGCCAATTCCGTCGCCCCCCGGCATGTCGATCCGCCCGCCTGGGCCCGCTACCTGCGAGAGGTGCCGTTTCCCGAGCGCATACCCGTGTACCGGCGCCTCCTTCTCGACGCGGAGCGGAATCTTTGGGCGGAGCGCTACCGGACGCCCTGGGAGGCAAACCCCACGTGGTTCGTGTTCGATGAGCAGGGAGTATGGCTGGGCGAGGTCGCCACGCCGCCCGGCCTCCACGTCTTCGAGATCGGCTCGGACTATGTGCTCGGGCGCTACCGGGACGAATTCGACGTGCAGTCCGTCGTCATGATCCCGCTGGACCGATAAATCCTGACGTAAGGCCCCGATAGCGCGACTAGGCCATATTGTCGCTTTCGTGTTGCACGTGACTCTCCCGCGCGACAGGTTGTGCGCATGGGAAGGGGCATGTCGTGATGAGGCACGGTCGGATTCCGACCTTCGCGTTCGTGGCGCTCGCCGTCCTGGCCTGGGCAGTCGGCTGCGGCGATGGCGCCACCGAGCCGCTGCCCCAACCACCGCCACCTGATCCCCCCCGGGCCACGACGGTGACGGTGAGCCCGGCCACGTCCCAGTTGACCGCATTGGGCGCGACGGTGCAGTTGACGGCCCGCGTGCTGGACCAGAACGGGCAGGCGATTGCGGGGGCGGCGGTGACATGGGCGTCGAGCGACGCGGCGGTGGCGACCGTGGACGGCGCAGGACTGGTGACGGCCGCCGGCAACGGGTCGGCGACGATCACCGCGAGCGCGGGCGCCGCCTCGGGGACAGCGGTCGTGACCGTGATGCAGGCGGCCGGCTCGGTGGTCGTAGAGCCGGCGGAAGCGACGCTTTCTGCTCCGGGCGACACAGTCAGGCTGGCCGCCACGGCACTCGACGCGAACGGGAACGAGGTGGCCGACGCGCAGTTCTCATGGGAGTCGAGCGACGCGGCGGTGGCGACGGTGGACGATGCGGGGCTGGTGACGGCCGTGGGCAACGGGTCGGCGACCATCACGGCGTCGGCGGGGAGCGCGTCGGGGACCGCCGAGGTCACCGTGGCCGTGCCGTCCACTTCGCCCGACCGGCGCACCCTCGAGGCGCTGTACGAGACGACCGGAGGAGCCGACTGGGCGAACAACACCAACTGGCTCAGCAGCGCGCCGGTCGCCGACTGGCACGGTGTCGAAGTCGATGCCGCGGGCCGCGTGACGGGATTGACGCTCGCCAATAACAACCTCGCGGGCTGGATCCCGTCCGAGGTCGGCGATTTCGATCGACTGCGGTACCTGCACCTCGACCGCAACCAGCTGAGCGGCCCGATTCCGCCGGAACTAGGACTATATGATCCAATGCCATCCAAGGTAGTCCGCCAGTAGTCCCATAACATACTGTATTACAACGATTTCAAGGCGGTCGACCGACCCCACCCGTCCCTTGCAGTCCAGTGACTTCCGGTGTATTCTTCCCCGTGTAGTGTTGCAATAAGTGATACACCACAAGGAAGAACCCATGACGAAGCGACCTCGAACCCTTACCGCCGCGTTCGTGCGGACGGTGGGCCGTCCGGGCGTGTACGGGGACGGTCGCGGCGGGCGCGGCCTGAGCCTCCGGGTCCACCGGACGCTGGACGGCCGCATCACCAAGACGTGGCGGCAGCGCGTCAGGATCGAGGGCCGCCTGACCTCGATCGGGCTCGGACCGTATCCCGAAGTCACCCTCGCCGAGGCGCGCCGTAAGGCGCTGGACAACAGCCGCATGGTCCGGCTCGGACGGGACCCGCGCGGGCGCGGCGTCCCGACGTTCGCCGAGGCCGCCGAACGGACGATCCGGCTCCACCGGGAGTCTTGGAAGGCCGGGAGCCCGCTTCCCGAACAGTGGGAGTCCACGTTCCGCCTCCACGCCGCACCGTTGCTCGACAAGCCCGTGGACCGGATCACGAGCGCGGACGTGCTCCGGTGTCTGTCCCCGATCTGGAGCTCGAAGCCCTCAGCCGCCCGGAAGGCCCGTCACCGGATCGCCGCCGTCTTCCGCTGGTGTATCGGTCGCAACTACCGCCCGGACAACCCGGTGGACCGGGCCGTGGCCGCGCTGCCGAAGGCGAACGGCAACGGGCCGAGGCACCATCGGGCGCTTCCGCACCGGGAGGTCGCGGGAGCGCTGCGGGCGATCCGCCGGATCGGGGATGAGAGTCCTGCCGCCTTGTGCGTGGAACTGATCGCACTCACCGCCGTTCGGCCCGGCGAGGCGAGGGGCGCGCGTTGGGACGAGATCGACATGGCGGCGGCGAGGTGGACGATCCCGGCGGCGAGGATGAAGGCGGGCCGGGAGTTCGTCGTGCCGCTCAGCACGGGCGCGCTCGACGTGCTCGAACGGGCGCGAGCCCTGTCCGGTAAGTCGTATGTGTTCCCATCGAGGACCGGCGGCCCGCTGCCGACGAAGGCGCCGGGGAGCTTGCTGCGGAGATCTGGAGTGGCCTCGACGCCGCACGGGTTCCGGTCGAGCGCGCGGTCGTGGATGGCCGAGACGGGCGTCCCCGCCGAGGTCGCCGAGGCCTGCCTCGCCCATGTGCCCCGGAGTCAGGTCGTGCAGGCGTACCAGCGATCCGACCTGCTGGAGCGTCGCGCCGAAGTCCTTCAGGAGTGGAGCGAGTACCTCACGCGGCGGTAGGTAGCTCCGGGAGGCGACGGGGGAGCCGCTGGCGGCGGCCGATGCGGCTCCGGGACGGCGCTGGACGCCTTGGGAAACCGCCTCGTTTCGGGCGGTTGACACGGCCGGAATCGGGCCTCTCCGTGTAGAATCATGGTGATTCCGACGGCCTTCGATTGCGCCCCTCGGCGGACGGTTTTGCCCGCTAATGCGGGAGAGCCAGCCCACCCTTTGGGGCCACGCTTCGCGAGTCCCCGGCAGGGGCTGGCGGGGGGCCGTGCCCCCTCTGACCCCCGCGGCGGAAACGGCGCGCCGTGAGCGCCGGACGCGCCGTCTGGGTGAAGATCCGCGCCAGCGAGGCGGAGCGTGCCGCGTGGCACGCCAAGGCGCGCTCGGCGGGCCTGACGCTGTCGGATCTGGTGCGCCGGTCGATTGGCCGGGTCCGCAGCTGGACCGTGGCGCACGCCGAGGTCGAGCGCGAGCGCACCCGTGAACTGGCGCGCGTCGGCAACAACCTCAACCAGATCGCCCGGTGGGCCAATACACACAAGGAGGCCATCGAGGCCGTCGAGGTGATCGCCCACCTGGTCGCCATCGACCGAACGCTCAGCACCTTGGACCCCGCCCAGAGCCCGGACGCGGATGCACATTAAGTTCCTCGCTCGCGGAACCGGATCGGCGCGGGCCGCGGCGAAGTACCTCCTCGGGGAGCGGGACTCCACCGGGAAGCCGCGCGAAGGCGTCGAGGTCCTTCGGGGCGATCCTCACCGGGTGGCGTCGGTGGCGGACACGCTGGGGTTCGAGCACAGGTACACCTCCGGCGTGATCGCGTGGGCACCGGAGGACGAGCCGACCGACGAACAGATCCGCGAGGTTCTGGACGCCTTCGAGGAGACGGCATGGGCCGGGCTCGAACCCGACCGCTACGCTTGGGCGGCGGTGCTCCACCGCGAGGAGGGCGGCGGCGCCCACGTCCACGTTCTCGCCGCACGATGCGACCTTGAGAGCGGGCGGAGCCTCAACATTGCCCCTCCGGGCTGGCGGAGGACGTTCGATCCGCTCCGGGACGCCTTCAACCACGAGCGCGGCTGGAGCCGTCCGGACGATCCGGCGCGGGCCAGGGTCGAGCAGCCCGGACACCGCGCCTACGTCGAGGCCGCCCAGCTGCGGGCCGGGCTCCGGCTCGAATCCTCGCCCCGCGACCTGATCCGGGACTACCTGCTCCAGCGCGTCGAGCACGGCGCGGTGAAAGACCGCTTCGATGTCGTCGCCGCGCTCCGTGAGGCGGGCCTTGAGGTGCCGCGCCAAGGCAAGGACTACCTGACCGCGATGGACCCCGAGACCGGGGACCGCTGGCGGCTGAAGGGACGGCTGTACGCCTTTGACTTCCAGCCCGAACGACTTGACCGGGCAGACGTGGAGGCACCGGGAGAGCAAGCGCCGGGTGATCGAGGAGTTGACCGCGAGCGAGCCCGCGCGGCCCGTCGGGAACTCGCGGCGCGCCGCGAGGAACGCACTGCGTACCATCGAGCGCGATACGGAGGCAGCGACCGGGCGGATGCGCGCGCTGCTGCCGAGGGCTTGGCTCCGGTCGCTGGCGGTCGGCCCGAGCCTCTCGCTCGGCACCTGCGCCGAAAGCTGGGCGACGATGCAGTGGTCGTGGACGGGCATCCAGAGCCAGACCGAGACGGTGGCGGTGCTGGACTTCGACATCGGGGAGATCAGGCGAACGCTCGCACGGACGGAGGCGGACGCTTGGAGGACCGCGCTGCCGAAGATCGAGGAAGAGCAGGCCGTGGCGCTGTCGGCGGGGAAGCTGGACAAACCGCGCTGGATCTGGCGCGGGCGGCCTGCCGCAAAGCAGTCAAGAGAGTGAGGAGGCTGTATGACCGAGTTGGAGGGGCAGTTGACGGCGGCCTTGAAGAGGTTGTCCGGGCAGTACGAGAGGGAACGGCGGCGGCAATCCGAACAGGTCGAAGCCTTGCGGCGGCAAGTCGAGCGGCAGACCGGGGAGAACGCCACCTTGAGGCGGCGAATCGAGCGGCTCGACGAGCAGGTGACGCGCTTGACCGAGTACTACGGGACATCCGCCGCCGTGAGACCGCGCGGCCGCGGCTGGTGATACCGCCGCCGCGCGGACCAGACCGCGATGCCGGGCCGAGCCGCTGACAACGGTCGGGATTGACGGTCGGTAGAGCGGCGGCCCTTGACTTGAGCGCGCGGGCTGGAGCGTACCGAGGAAGGCAACCGTAGATTGAAATAGTGCATCCAATTCCTGGCGATGTCGCTTGTTTCAGTCCAGTTCAGGAGACCTCCTGCATGACGACTCCACGTATTCCCCGACTGGCCGTCGGGATCGTCTTCGGCCTCGGCTCACCGGCTCTCCAAGCCCAAGAGGTCATTGAACTTCCAAGCCGGGACACCCACATCGAACCCGAATTTGAGGAAGTCTACCGGGTGGGGTCCATCGATGGTGCGGAGTGGGAGGTGTTCAGCCGGGTCAGCGCGGTCGGCTTCAGTCAGTCCGGCGACCTGTACGTGATGGACGACCAAGGCGGACGGATCGTGGTGGTGAGCCCGGACGGCGAGTTCGTGCGCGAGTTCGGAGGGCTCGGGGACGGTCCGGGCGAGTTCGCGCCGAACACCAACACGGCGGTCGGGTTCACCGTGCTCCGCGACGGGCGCGCGGTGGTGTTCGACCCGGGTCACGGGGCGTTCCAGGTGTTCGGATCGGACGGCGAGTTCGAGCGCTCGGTGCGCATGCCGGGCAGTTCGATGTTCCTGATCATCCGGCCTCTGGCCGCCGCGAGGGATGGCCGGAACGTGATCACGACCAGCATGGGTTCTTTCGGAGGCCCCGACGCCCCCGAACCACTGTTCCGGCCCGTCCACCGTGTGGACCTGACCGGCGAGGAGGCCGTGGCGCACACGGTGATCCGAGCGTGGAAGCCCCCGGGAGACCCCGACGCCTTCGCGCCCGTCCTGTCGGCCGTAGCCCTGCCGGACGGCGGATTGGCCTACACCGACTCGTCCGCCTACGCGATCAAGGTGGCCACCCGGGACGGGGACCTGACGCGCGTGCTCACCCGGCCGTTTCGGCCCGAACCCGTCACCGACCGCATGAGGGACGAGGAGATCGAGCGCCAGCTGGACGAAGCCGAGGAGAGGTCCGGTCGGGGGGATGAGTTCGCCGGCGCGTTTGCCGAACTCGCGCGCCGGCGCATCGCGTCCATGGAGTTCCACCACGAAGTCCCGGTGGTCCGCAGGCTGAGAACCAGCTGGGAAGGCACGATCTGGGTTCAGCGGCGCGGCGAGGAGCCGGGCGGCGACGGTCCGATCGACCTACTGACCCCGGATGGCGGCTACATCGGGACCTACGCTGCTGGCTCGACCGAAATGCCCGACGCCTTCGGTCCGGACGGACAGGCGGCGTTCATCGAGCGTGACGAATTCGACGTTTCCAGGGTGGTGGTGCGGAGGCTGCCGGTCGGAGGACGGTGACCGCCGATCCTGAGCCCGGCAGTAGCATTTGGCCTGCGACAATCACCAGAGTCAGATCCACCGACATCCGATCGAGTCGCTGATGTCGGCCCGGACTGACGACCGGGAGAGTGCGGCCCTTCACGCCTGTATGGGCGCCAGCGGGTGCGTTCCGAGGAAGGCAACCGTAGATTGGGATTCATCCAAACTGTTGCGATGTTGCTTGTCTGAGGAGACCCCAGCGTGACGACTCCATGCATTCCCCGACTGGCCGTCGGGATCGTCTTCGGCCTCGGCTCACCGGCGCTCCAAGCCCAAGAGGTCATTGATCTTCCAAGCCGGGACACCCGCATCGAACCCGAGTTCGAGGAGGTCTACCGGGTCGGCGTTCTCGAAGGCGAGCCGTGGGAGATGTTTGCCCACGTCAACAGCGTGGCCTTCGACGCCCAGGGGAACCTGTATGTGTCCGACGGGGACATGGGTATGGGGTTGCTGAGTTCCGGGAGCCTGCGGGTTGTGGTTTTCGACGCGGCGGGAGGCTTCCTGCGCGAGTTCGGTTCGGCGGGTGGAGGTCCGGGCGAGTTCAATCGCCCCGTCAGCTTCACTGTGTTGAGGGACGGAACCACGGTGGTGAGCGACGCCGGGCACCGCGCCTATCAAATCTTCGACGCCTCCGGCACCTTCGAGCGAATGGTCCGAACCGGCGCTGAACCGGGCGGCGCGGTCGGGTCCGCAACACTCTTGCCCGATCCACGCGGCGGAGCCGTCTTCTCCGGAGCCTTCGGAGGGAATCCGGGCGTCACCGTCGCAAGCGCGGGCGGTGGCCCCGTCGCCCTGCCCACGTCCCGGCCCGTCGTGCGGGTCGGGCTCGACGGCGAGGCCGTAAAGGAGGACACGGTGGTCCATGGGTGGCTGCCGCCCCGAACCGGTCTGAATGACCGCTTGTCGAACGATGTCCCCGCCGACCTCAGACCGATGTTCGCACAGTTGAGCGTGCCCACCGTGTTCGAGCCCCAGTTGCTCGTCGGCGTACTCCCCGATGGCGGCATCGTTCACTCCGACTCGTCCGCATACGCCCTCAAGGTCACCCCGCCGGGAAGAATGGAGGCCGCTCGTATCCTCCAGCGGCCCTTCCCACCCGAGCCCGTGACGCCATCGGTCCAGCAAGAGTACGAGGAACGGCGATCAGCCGCCCGTGGAGCAGGCGGAACGGCGGGTTACAACATGATGGTGCGCGGGCGCGGACCCCGGAGAGGCAACATCCCTCCGGTCTCGGGCAGCTTCCAGATCGAGGAGAGATACTACCACGAAGTCCCCGTCCTCCGAAGCCTTGCCGCCACCTGGGATGGTCGCATCTGGGTACAACGCCGGGGCGACGAGCCGCTGAGTGACGGACCCATCGACATCCTCTCCCCCGAGGGTGAGTATGTCGGCACCTATCGCACCGGCGCGACGGAGATGCCCGACGCCTTCGGCCCGGACGGACGGGCGGCGTTCATCGAGCTTGACGACTTCGACGTGGCCAGCGTGGTGGTGCGGAGGCTCCCCACCGACGTTCGCTGAGCCCACATGCGGGCCACCAAACTCCATCGGCGAGGGCTCGGAATCGTCCGCTGACCTCCGATACCGTCGCATGCAATCCCGATCAGATCTGCATATCGTGAGTGATACATGAATCATGTCATATACTGTAACTTATTGTCGTATAGCAGTTTATAAATCTCACCATAGTTCCGCCGGAACTCGCGGGAGCCACCGGCCTCACTTCGCTGCGGATCGGCGCCAACCTGCTTTCCGGCCCGCTGCCGCGGTCGCTCCTGGACTTGTCGCTCGATGAGTTCCACTACGCCGCCACGGGGTTGTGCGTGCCCCCGTACGAGACCTTCCAGGGCTGGCTCTCCGGTATTGCGTCCCACGCGGGCACTGGCGTGGAGTGTGCTCTGCTCACGGACCGGGAGATTCTCGTGCGGTTCTACGAAGCCACGGACGGGCCCAACTGGGAGAACAGCACCAACTGGCTCACCGAAGCACCTCTCCACCAATGGTACGGCGTCTCGACCGATGCCGGCGGACGCGTACGCCGTCTCGACCTGGCGTTCAACGGACTGAACGGTGGTTTGCCACCGGAAATCGGTGGTTTGACCAACCTTCAGACCCTTAACCTGGTGACCGCGGACAGAGGGTTGACCGGACCCATTCCCCCCGAGTTGGGCCAACTGCGTCAGCTACGGGATCTGGAGCTCTCCCACAACGGGTTTGTCGGTCGCATTCCGCCGGAACTCGGGAATCTGTCCAGCCTGCAATTTCTGGCGCTCGCCAACAATCATCTGACGGGCACGATCCCGCGGGAACTGGGGCAGCTCACACGGTTGGCAGCGCTCTCTCTGCAGCTGAATACCCTGAGCGGCGAGCTTCCGCCCGCCCTGGGTGACCTGACCCACCTGCAATATCTCCGCCTCCACCGCAACCTGTTGGTTGGCCCGATCCCCGCCAGCTTGCTACGGCTCGATCTGAGTGAGTTCAACTTTGAAGACAACCCGGGTCTTTGCGCGCCCGGCACGCCGCGTTTCGTGTCGTGGCTGGACCGCATCGGCAACGCGAGCGAAGGCTACTGCAACGCAGGCGATGCCGCAGTACTCGAGCGGCTCCACGAGTCTGCGGGTGGCGCCGGGTGGACGAGATCCGACGGCTGGTTGGCCGGCCAACCGCTCGATGGGTGGTACGGAGTCGTCGCGGACTCGCTCGGCTACGTCGAGGAACTCGATCTGAGTCGGAACGGGTTGACCGGCACGTTGTCTTTGGGGATTGGCGAACTCGCCGGTCTGAGCGTGCTGAGAATCGGTGGAAACACCCTTTCCGGTCCTCTGCCGCTATCGCTCACCCAACTTGGACTCCGGGAATTCCGCTATGCCGACACTGAGCTGTGCGTTCCGCCCGGCGGGCGGCTTGAGGCGTGGCTGAGCACCGTTTCGTCTCATGAAGGCACGGGTCTGCAGTGTCCGGCGTCCGACGATCGCGCGGTTCTGGAAACGCTGTACCGATCCCTCGACGGACCGAACTGGGTGCGTAGCGGTGGCTGGTTGTCCGACGCGGCACTCGGCAACTGGGCCGGAGTCGACACGGACGGCGGGAGGGTCGTTGCACTGCGGCTGGACAGCAACAATCTGTCGGGGCGTATTCCCGCGGAATTGGGCAATCTGTCCCGGCTGCGCGTGTTGTACCTGGAGGGCAACTCCATCGTCGGTCCGATACCGGCCGCCATCGGCAATCTGTCCCGCCTCGAGAGGCTGAACCTCAACTTCAACCCTCTGACTGGCGAGATCCCGCCCGAACTGGGCAACCTCGCCAACCTGAAGGAACTCGATCTTGCGAGTACCAACAGTCTGGGCGGATCAATCCCCGCCGAGCTGGGCGCACTCGGCAAGCTCGAGAGCCTTCGACTCAGCGCCAACGTTCTGACAGGTCGTATCCCGCCGGAATTGGGCAACCTCTCCAACCTGAGGGAGCTGTTGCTGTACCAGAACGCGTTGACCGGCGAGGTGCCTCCCTCGCTCGGCAAGCTTTCGCAGCTGGAAAACCTGAACCTTCACTTCAATCGTCTTGGCGGGACAATCCCTCGAACGCTCGGCAACCTGAGCAACGTCAAGAACCTGGACCTGCGCTGGAACACGCTGGAGGGCAGGATTCCGCGCGAACTCGGCCGTCTTGCCAACGTCGAGTACCTGGCGCTTCGAGAAAACCTGCTCACGGGCAAGATCCCCCGTGAACTGGCTCGCCTGGCCCGCGTCGAGACACTGAATCTAGGGACGAACAACCTGACCGGCGTCATACCGGCAGAAATCGGCGGCCTCTGGCGGCTACGCGGCCTGTTCCTCGGAGAGAACCGGCTGACGGGATCGATCCCGGCCGAACTGGGGCGCCTGGCAGCCTTGCAGAGCCTGGACCTGGCCTACAATCGCGACATGGAGGGAGTGCTGCCGGCCACCCTGACGGCGCTGAGACAACTCGAGTCGTTCCAGCTCGCGGGTACGAAACTGTGCGCGCCGCGCGAGCCGGATTTCCTCGACTGGCTCGGTGGCGTGGCCGACCAGCATGTGACTCGGTGCGGCGGCGTCGAGGGATCGGTCGCGTACGTGACGCAGGCAGTCCAGTCGGTCGATTTTCCGGTCCCGCTGGTCGCCGGCAACGACGGCTTGCTTCGGGTGTTCGTGAGAGCCGGCCAGAGCACGAGCGAGAGTCTTCCGGATGTCCGCGCCCGTTTCTTTCTGGAGGGCGCCGAGGTGCATGTGGTCGACATCCCCGCCCAGTCCGCGCCGATTCCCACCGAGCTCGAGGAAGGCGACCTCGCCCGCTCGGCGAACGCGCTGATTCCGGGCACCGTGCTGCAGCCCGGACTGGAGATGGTGGTGGAAATCGACCCCCGGGGAACGCTGGACCCGGCACTGGGGGTCACCGGACGCATCCCGGAAACCGGAAGGACCGAGGTGGACGTCCGCGCGATGCCGTCATTCGATCTCACGGTGATTCCGTTTCTGGCCGAGTCGGATCCGGATTCCTCGGTCCTGGAGTTCACCCGAGACCTGGATGCCGAGTCCGATCTGTTCCGCGATACGCGGGCGCTGCTGCCCATCCGCGGGTTTACCGTGACGGTGCACGAACCCGTGCTGACGGCGGCAGTCGATATGCACAGCGTGTTGCGGGAGACGGAAGCCATCCGAATCATGGAGGGCCGCGGCGGCTACCACCTCGGGCTTGCTCGCCGGACGGCCGCCACCCGCGGCGTGGCCGACCTGGGCCGGTACTCGAGCGCGAGCATACCCGTGCCCGATGTCATTGCACACGAGTTCGGGCACAATCTGAGGCTCGTTCACGCGCCGTGCGGAGGGGCGGAGGGCCCGGATCCGTCCTTCCCGCAGGGTGACGGCTCGATCGGCGTCTGGGGGTTCGACTTCCGCAACAACGTCCTGGTGCCACCCGGCGACCCGGACCTGATGACCTACTGCGATCCGCGCTGGGTCAGCGGCTACAATTTCGCGAAAATGGTCAACTTCCGCCTCGAGCGGGCCGGCGGCGCGGCGGCGTTCACGGCACCGCCGGCAAGATCCCTGTTGGTGTGGGGCGGCGTGGACGGAGAGGGCGGTCTGTTCCTGGACCCGGCGATGGTCGTCAATGCCCCCTCCGTCCTGCCGAGCTCGGGTGGTGCCTATCGGCTGGTCGGTCTGGCAACGGACGAGCGCGAGCTGTTCGCGTTCGACTTTGACATGCCGACCGTGGCCGACGCCGACGGGCAGTCCTCATTCGTGTACACGCTACCTGTACAACAGGAGTGGTCCGGCGCGCTGGAGAGAATCACACTGTCCGGCCCGGAGGGGTCCGCGACGCTGCTGCGTGACAGCGATCGCCAAGTCACCATTCTGCTCGATACCGGGACGGGCCGCGTGCGCGGCATACTGAGGTATTCCGATGGCGCCGCGGTGGCGGAAACGGCGGACGCCCGGTCGGCGTGGGCTGCCCAGGGATTGAAGGTGCTTCACAGCCGCGGGATTCCGGACGCCACGGGCTGGAGACGCTAGCCAGCCGGGTTGCACCGGCAGTCACCGAGTGCGGCCCCAAAAGAGGCACGATATGGCGTTCCGATTACGCGCTACCCACTCGCCGCCGCTCCAAACGCTCGTTCAGCCATCGGATAACCACGCTCCCCGCGATCCCGATCATGGCGGCGACGCTGTTCCTGAAGACATCGAAGTTGTCGTAGACGCGGTTCGGAATGAGCGCCTGGATCCCCTCGTCAATCCAGCCCAGCAGCGCAGCTGCCACCAGCGCAAGCACCGCGGGCACCGGCACCCGCCGCCCGTTCCGCGCCCGTTCGCTCAGCGCCTGGTAGATCAGCACCGCAACGATCCCGTACTCGAACAGGTGGGTGCGCTCCTCCATGCTGCCGCCCATCCTGACCACGGCCATCGCGTAGACTGCCGTGACGGCGAGCCCTACCCAGACCTCGCGCCGACCGGGGCGCTTTTTCAAACCGCTTCCGACGATCGCCGCCACGGTGGCCAACATCAGCACGAGCACCGCCGCCGGCAGCAGGTTGTGCTCCCGCAGTATCTCGGCCAGCGATCCCGCCAGCCCCAGCGTGGAGTAGATCGCGACCACCACGGCCAGCGCCCAGAGCCACAGGCGCCGCTCCCGGCGGGTGGTGAAGAAGGGAGTGGAATGGGTCATGGAATGCCATTTTGCCGGGTCGTTATCATTGTTTCGTCAATGATTCGTCATTGCCTTACGATACACGACTGAGAAGGAGTTGGTCTCATGCGCAAGCAGATCCTGCCGTCCACCGCGGCGCTGGTCGCCATTCTCGCGATATCGGCGTGCAAGGAAAGCCCGGTCGTCCCGCCGCCTCCGCCCCCGCCGCCCACGCCCCCGCCGTTCCAGCCAGGGCCGCTGGGTGCGGTCACGGTGGAGCCGGGCGAGGCGGTGCAGATCCGCACGCTGCTTTCGATCAGGGTCGCGCCGACGCTCGGGGCTGTGGCCAGGCGCGGGGCGGAGTTCGCCGTCGAGGATATGGGAACCGTTGGCGGGCGCCGGATCGAGCTGGGCAATCCCGTCGACACGAGCTGTTCGCCCGAGGGCGGCCGCGCGGGCGCGCTGGGAATCAGCGGGGACCCGAAGGTGGCCGGCATCGTCGGAACGAACTGTTCGGCCGCGGCCGTGGCGGCGTCGCCCATTGTCAGCGAGGCGGGCATGGTCATGATTTCGCCGAGCAATACGTCGCCGCGCCTGACCTCGGATCTGGCCGGCAACGCCAATCCCGACTATCACCCCGGCTACTTTCGCGTGTCGTCCAACGACCTCCACCAGGCTCGCGCCCTGTCGGACTTCGTGTACGGCGAGCTGGGGCTGCGGAGTGTGGCCACGGTACACGACGGCGACGCGTACACGACCGCCCTTGTGGCGGCGTTCGCCGACGCATTCGGCGAACTCGGGGGCGAAGTCCCGGTGCAGGCCGCGATCGCGAAGGGCGAGAGCGACATGACCGACGTTCTCGTGGAGTTCGCGGCGGCCGGCCCGGACGCCATCTTCTTCCCGCTGTTCATCACCGAGGGATCGGCCTTCGCCGCCCAGGCGCGCGCCTTCGACGGGCTTGAAGGGACGACCCTGATCTCGGCCGCCGCGCTGCTGGTCTCGGCATTCCTGGAGACGCCGCAATCGGAGGGAATGTACTTCGCCGGACCGGAAGCGGGCTTCGGCTCCAACGTCAACGAGGTGACGGGGCGCAGCGGCGAGCAGGTTCTGCAGGCGTTCGACAACCGGTACGGCGGTTTCCCGGGATCGCCCTATTGGGCGCACTCCTACGACGCGACCACCCTCCTCCTCTCGGCCATCGACGCCGTTGCAGTGGAGGAAGGCGACAGGCTGCACATAGACCGCGCGGCGCTGCGCCGGCAGGTGGGGACGACGTCCATGCGCGGCCTGATCGGGTCGGTGTCCTGCGACGCGTTCGGCGACTGCGGTACGGGGCGGATGAACATCTATCACCACACGGACACCGGCGTCACCGACATCGCCCAGCTGCCCGTCGTCTACGTCTACAGCCCCTGAGCCGGGGTTCGCCCGCGCGCACCGTCAGGTTCCCGGGCCCTCCGGTGAAGATCGAGAGCCTCACCTCGCCCTCGACGGCAATGTGCACCAGGCTGTGCCCGTCGACCACGGTGTCTCCGACAAGGGAAGTTACGCCCCTTGCTTCCGCGATTGAAGGGGCGGCGGTTGCAGTGCTCCGCATCCCGCGCGTACGCTACAGACCCATTGTCACACCCTTAGCGACACCCGGGCGGTCCCACGAGCCGATGTCCAGCGCGCAAGCCAATGCCGAAGACCACCGCGACAGCCCGCTATACACTTTCTCGGCTGCCGCGCGCCATCTGGGCATCCCCCCGCGGACGCTTCGCTACTGGATCGTCGGCCGGTCCTTCAGCCGCAGATCGCGGGCGGCCCCCAGCAAGCCCCTGATCCGGGCACCGGCCCGGACCGGCCTGATCACGTTCAACAACCTCGTCGAGGCGCACGTCCTGCGGGCGTTCCGTTCGGAGGACGCCGGCAGGATGGGCGCGACGGGAACCGCAATCGAGAACGCCGAGCAGGCCCTCGGGACCGACCGCCTCCTGCTCCGCGAAGAGATGAACACGTCCGGCCGGGACATGGTGCTCGACGGGCTGGGCAAACTGTACGAACTCTCCGGGTCCGACCGGCTTGCCATTCGACAGATGCTCTCGGCGTCCCTGCAGCGCATCGAGCGGGACGACGACGGACTTCCCACGAGACTCTACCCCTTCGCGCCCCGCGGGGTACCGGACAACCGGACCATCGTCCTCGATCCCGAAACCGCATTCGGCAGACCGACCATCGCCGGGTCGCGCATTGCCACGGCCTCGGTGGTCGCGCGCCTGGACGCGGGTGACCAGCTCGAGAGCGTCGCCGCCGAGCACGGGCTCGCGGCCGCCCGGGTCGTGGACGCGGTGCTGTACGAACGGGCGCGGTGATGCCAGCCCCATAGCGTCCTACCCGAAGCGCACCCCCTGCGCCAACGGCAGCTCCGGACTCCAGTTGACCGTATTCGTCTGCCGCCGCATGTAGGCCTTCCACGCGTCCGACCCCGACTCGCGCCCGCCCCCGGTCTCCTTCTCGCCACCAAACGCCCCGCCGATCTCGGCGCCGCTGGTGCCGATGTTGACGTTGGCGATCCCGCAGTCGCTGCCGCGGTGGGACAGGAACAGCTCCGCCTCGCGCATGTGGTCGGTGAAGATCGCCGAAGACAGCCCCTGCGGGACATCGTTGTGCAACGCGATTGCCTCGCGCACCTCGTCGACCGCCTCGGCCGGGGTCGCGTCCGCGCTGCCGTAGCCGATGATGTAGAGGATCGGCGCGAAGGTCTCCTCCTGCACGATGTCGAACTCGTTGCGCGCGCTTGCGATGCAGGGCGTGACGTAGTGGCCGCCGGGGAAACCGGGGCCGTCCAGCCGCTCGCCGCCGCACAGGACCTCGCCGCCTTCGTCCGCCACCCGCCGCGCGGCAGCCTCGAGGTCGAGGACCGCCTGACGGTTCACCACCGGGCCCATCAGCGTGGTCGAATCCAGGGGGTCGCCGATCCGCACGTCCCGGTAGGCCCGCACCAGGCGCCGGGTGAGTTCGCCCCGGATCGACTCGTGCACGATGATCCGCCGCGTGCTCGTGCACCGCTGCCCCGCCGTGCCGACCGCACCGAACAGGATCGCCGGCAGCACCAGGTCCATGTTCGCATGCGGCGTCACGATGATCGCGTTGTTCCCCCCGAGCTCGAGTATGGTGCGTCCCAGGCGCTCGCCCACGACCCGCGCGACGCGGTACCCCATCCTGCAGCTCCCCGTGGCCGAAACCAGCGGTATGCGCCGGTCATGGAGGAGCCGGTCCCCAACCGTGGACCCTCTTCCCACCACCAGCGAGAAGATTGCGGGGTCATGCCCGTTCTCGCGCGCCACCTCCGCCGCAATGCGGGTGCACGCGATCGCCGTCAGCGGAGTCTGGCTCGACGGCTTCCACACGACCGCGTCGCCGCACACCGCCGCGATCGCCGTGTTCCAGCTCCACACCGCCACCGGAAAGTTGAACGCTGTGATGACCCCGACCACGCCCAGCGGATGCCACTGCTCGAACATGCGGTGGTCCGGGCGCTCCGAGTGCATGGACAGGCCGTAGAGCTGCCGCGACAGGCCGGTCGCGAAGTCGCAGATGTCGATCATCTCCTGGACCTCGCCCTCGCCCTCGGTCAGGATCTTGCCCATCTCGAGGGTGACCAGCCGGCCCAGCGCCGCCTTGTGCTCGCGCAGCCGCTCGCCGATCTGCCGCACGACCTCGCCCCGCTTGGGCGCGGGCACCGTGCGCCACTGCAGAAAGGCCTCGTGGGCACGCGCGACGATGCGGTCGTACTCGTCCTCGGTGACCTGCTGCACGGTCGCGATGCGCGAGCCGTCGATCGGCGTATGGACGTCGAGCTCAGGGCCCGATCCCACCCACTCGCCGCAGAACCCGCCGGGGTTGAGGTCGTCGATCCCGAGGCCCGCGAGCAGCCGGGCGGCGCGCGCAGAGGCCGGAGGCGTGGCGGTCATTGTGGGCATTTGTAAACCCTGCTTGTCAATATGTAATGTCCAGTTGTCACGGAATCAGCACCGTGCACCCTTGGGTTTGCCGGGATTCCAGTGCGACGTGGGCCTCGGCGGCTTCCTCGAGCGCAAAGCGCTGGCCGATCGTGATGCGAATGTCGCCTGCCTGGATGTGCCCGAGCAGCTCGCCGGCGGCCTCCTCGAGGTCCTGGCGGCGCTCCACGTAAGGCATGAGCGACGGCCTCGCCACGGTGAGGCACTTCGCGCTGAGGCGCAGCAGGTTGAACGGCGGGACGGCCCCGGACGCATTGCCGAAGGTGATCATCATGCCGAACTTCGCGAGGCACTGCAGCGACCCCTCGAAGGTGGCGGCACCGACGCCGTCGAACACCACCGGGACGCCCGCGCCCCCGGTGATCTCGCGCACGCGCTCCACGAAGTCCTCCTCCTTGTAGAGGATGACGTGGTCGCATCCGTGTTCCCGCGCCACTTCGCCCTTAGCGGCGCTGCCCACGGTACCGATAACGTTCGCGCCCAACACCTTGCACCACTGCGAGAGGATCGTCCCCACCCCGCCCGCGGCCGCGTGCACGAGAACCGTCTCGCCCTTGGCCACCCGGTAGGTGCGGCGGCATAGGTACCACGACGTCATGCCCTTGAGCATGGCGGCCGCGGCGGCTTCGGCGGCGACCCCGTCGGGGACCCGGACCAGGCGGTCCGCGGCGATCACGCGGCGCTCGCTGTAGCCGCCCATCACGCTGCCGTATGCGACCCGGTCGCCCGGCTGGAACGCGGCCCCGCCGGCGGCCGGCGCGTCCCCCGCAGCCGCCCGGTCACCGGCTCCCGCCCCAACCGCCTCCACCACGCCCGCGGCCTCCATCCCGATCACGGCGGGCAGCGACCGGACCGGGTAGAGCCCGCTGCGGTGGTAGGTGTCGATGAAGTTCAGCCCGACGGCTTCGTGCCGGACGAGCACTTCGCCCGGTCCCGGCATCGGCAGGGCGACGTCTTCCCGGCGGAGCACCTCGGGGCCGCCGAGTTCGTGGATGCGAATGGCTCTGGTCGTGTTCATCGGTTCTCCAGCAGAACGCTCCCGGACCCTGTCATGGACACCGACGAGGACGGCATTCCCGGCATGCTCATGGAGCCCTCGAGGGACTGCTCGGTTTCGGTACGGGTCACGAGACCCCGCTCGGCATCCCACAGGATGACACCGTTGATCGTGCCCGACATGTTCTGCGAAATCGACATCCCGCCCGCGTTTCCCTCGCCTTCCACCGTCATCTCGGTCGCCATGGCGATCTTCGTGAGGCCTCGGCCGTCGACGACCGTGTCGCCCACGAGCGTGTAGGTGCTCACGGCGGTGGTGGTCGTCTCGATTCCGGCTACGTTGGTCGACAGGGTGTCGGCATCCATCCAGGTCGCGCCCGGCTCCACGGGCCCTTCGGGCAGGAGCGGGAAGATCGCGGTGTTGATCGCGGTGAAGGGGGACATGCCCCCTTCGAGGCCCTGCAGGTCAGGCGTCGATGCGATCTCTGCCTCGCCGCGATGGTCGATCACCATGTCGAGGCTTCCGGTGACGGCATCGAGGCCGAAGGACTGGGTCCCCCCCATCGGGTTGCTCCCCGAACCCTCGAAGCTCGACACCGTGCCCGTGACCCGCATGCCGTCGGCGTGGTCCTCGAAGGCCATGTCCAGGGTGAACGTCCCTTCACCCGTGATGTTCATCGGACCCATGGCCGTCCCGACGCTCATCGTCACCGAAGTGGAACTGCGATAGACGGCAGTCGGCGGGGACGGCACGCGGTAGGCGAGCGTGTCCGCGGGGATCGGACCGTCCGGGCCGGGACCGGCGGCGCCGGCCATGGCCGATGCGGCGGCCGCGGCCACGGTAGTCGCGAAGATGGCGGTTGGGGTCTTCCCGGTCATGACACGAACCCCGATCTCTTGTGCGTCCCATCGCAGAACGGCTTGGTCGACGATGCGCCGCACCGGCAGAGCGCGCCCTTCGTGCCCTGCACGGTCTCGCCATCCGACGCGACCACGGTGAGCGGCCCCCGCACCAGCAGCGGACCGTCGGTCGCGCACACGATCACGACCGGATCGTCCTCCGCAGGCTCGTCGCGCCCGGGGACCAGCCGGCCGCCCAGGATCACTCCCGGATCCGAAAACCCGACCTTGTTGTGCGATCCGTCACAGAAGGGTTTGTTGGCGGAATGGCCGCATCGGCACAGCGCGACATCGTCAGTGTCGGCCACGGTCTCGCCGTCCACCTCGACCTGGATCCGTCCGGTCAGGCACAGGGGGCCTGCCGGCGGGACTTCCGCCACGTTTCCGGCCGGAGCGCCGGTGTCCGGCGATCCCGCTTCGCGTGCTTCACTCATCGATTCGTCTCCCGGGGCTGAAATCTGCGGCCTCTACATTCGCCGATACCTGGGCCCGCTGCCACCCTCCCGCGGCGACCACCTCGGGCCCAGCACGTCCGTCGCCTTGCAGTCCACACAGTTGGGCGCGTTGACGCGCAGCCGGTCTCCGTCGCGTTCGTAGACCCCCGCGGGGCACAGGTGCACGTACATCTCGGCGACTTCGGCGGGGATGTCGTCGCCCACCGCCAGGTGCGAGGGGATATCGTCGCGGGTCTGATTGCCGCTCTTGAAGACCGCGTCAACCTTGGAGACCGCCAGCGGCCCGGTGGGGTCCGCCGCGGTGCCGAGGACCTTCTCCTCCTCGGCATCGGCCGCGGTAGATATGCCGCCCCGGGGCAGCCGCCCTCCGGTGACCGTCGCGAGGCCGGCTTTTGCGCCGCCCGAAAGGAAACCGCTCTTGAAGGCCAGCCGCATGTTGCGGTTGCGTTTGAGGTCGCTCGCGATGAAGGACTCGTCGACCGCGCGCGTGTACGACGCCAACCCCGCCTCGGTGGTGTCGTCCGCCTTGAGCGCGGCGTAGATCGCGCGTGCCACGAGGACGCCCGAGTGCATCGCGTAGTGGATTCCCTTCAGCGAAGCGACATCGACGTACCCCGCCGCGTCGCCCACGATGCAGATGCCGCTCCCGTGCCGGCGCTCGGGCAGCGACAGGTACCCCCCTTCGGGAATCGTCTTCGCGCCCCACTCCACCATCTCGCCGCCATCGAGGATGCCGCGGAAGAGCGGGTGATGTTTCATGCGCTGCAGCAGCCCGTGCACATCGAGCCGGGCGTTTGCATAGTCGAGACTGACGACGAGCCCCAGCGCCACCAGGTCGTCGGCGAGCGGATACGCGAACGAGCCGCCGAACCCGTCCTTCATCAGCGGCCACCCCATGGTGTGGATGATCCGGTCGAGAGGACGCGGCACCTCCCACAGCTCCTTGACCCCCAGCGAGTAGATCTGCGGATTGGTGGAACCCACGCCCTGCCAGTCGAGCCAGGCCTGGGAGAGGGCGCCCCGCGTCCCCTCGGAGAGCACGGTCACGCGCGCGGTGAGGTCCATCGGCGGCATGAAGGAAGCCCCGGCCGGCCGCCCGTCGCGGTCGAGTCCGCGGGGCGCCGTCCTCACGCCGATCACGCCGTCGCCCTCCACGAGGAGGCCGTCGGCCGGGAATCCCGGCAGGATCATCACGCCGGCCTCTTCGGCGCGCTCGCCCAGCCACCGCACCACCTCGCAGATCGACGCGATGTAGTTGCCATGATTCCGCATGGTCGGCGGCGCGGGGATTCGAACATGACCTCGCTCCGTGAGGAAGTACACCGCCTCGCGTTCCACACGTCGCCGTAACGGTAAGTCAGACCATGACATACCGGAAAACAACTCCCCGAACACGCGGGGGTTGACGACTGCGCCGGAGAGGTTGTGATCGCCTAGGGATTCTGCCTTTTCCAGTACGCCGATCATGATCTCGCCGACGCCGTCGCCGGCCTCGTTGCCCTCGGTGACAAGGCGCGACAGCTCGATCGCACCCGTCAATCCGGCGGGTCCCGCTCCCACGAACAGCACGTCGAGGGGCTCGGCCTCCGGTCCCGGCGGCTCGCGGATGATCAGCTTGTCGGCCGGAAGCGGGGGCTGGTGCCGGTGCGGATGGATGAGATTGCGGGTTGGTTCGGACACGTGCGCTCCTGTTTTTCGCGGCGCGGGGTCGCGCGCCTTCATGCCGTGGTTAACTTACCCCCATGAGTCGGTCGACACCCACCACCCTCGGCGCCCTCAAGGCGTCCGGATACCGCTCGCGTCCGGTCAAGGACGAGTTGCGCGAGAACCTGATCGCCAGGCTCGAGTCCGGCGATGAGCTGTTTCCCGGGATCCGCGGCTACGAGGATTCGGTGGTTCCCCAGCTCGTCAACGCGATTCTGGCGCGGCACGACTTCATTCTGCTCGGCCTGCGCGGGCAGGCGAAATCCCGCATTCTGCGGCAGCTCACGGGACTGCTCGATGCTCGAATGCCCGTGATCGCCGGCAGCGAAGTGAACGACGACCCCCTCGCGCCGATCTCGAAGTACGGGCGCCAGCAGGTCGCGGAGCACGGCGACGACACCCCGATCGAGTGGCTGGCCCGCGAGCAGCGCTATCTCGAGAAACTGGCCACACCGGACGTGACGATCGCCGACATCATCGGCGACCTCGACCCGATCAAGGCAGCTCGGGGCGGCTACATCCTCTCGGACGAGCTGACCATCCACTACGGCATGCTGCCCCGCGCGAACCGCGGCATCTTCGCCATGAACGAGCTGCCGGACCTGTCGCCGCGCATCCAGGTGGGAATGTTCAACATTCTCGAGGAGGGCGACGTCCAGATCAAGGGTTATCCGATCCGCCTGCGCCTCGACCTGCTGATCGCGTTCACCGCCAACCCCGAGGACTACACGGCGCGCGGCAAGATCATCACTCCGCTGAAGGACCGCATCGCCGCGGAAGTGCGCACGCACTACCCGAAGGACGTCGAGACGGGGATGGCGATCACCGAGCAGGAGGCGTGGCTCGCGCGCAACGGCCGTCCCCTGCAGATCCCGACGTTCGTGCGCGAGGTCGTCGAACGGATGGCCTTCCTGGCGCGCATG
This sequence comes from Gemmatimonadota bacterium, assembly GCA_022823145.1. GTDB lineage: Bacteria > Gemmatimonadota > Gemmatimonadetes > Longimicrobiales > Gaopeijiaceae > Bin94. Next base: position 32,157 of record JAJDXS010000004.1, on the reverse strand, counting down.
GAGTCGCGCGTGGATCAGCGCAGTGGCGTGAGCCAGCGGATGCCCATCGCGGTCCTCGAAACGCTCGTCTCCAGTGCCGAACAGCGTGCGATTCGTCAGGACGAGAGCGACGTGGTCCCTCGCATCGGCGACATCTACGCGTCGCTCCCCGCGGTCACGGGCAAGATGGAACTGGAGTACGAGGGCGAACTCCACGGTGCCGGCCGCATTGCCCGCGAACTGGTCTCGGCGGCGGCCGGCATGACCTACGACGACTACGCCGGCGGCGCCGACGTCGACGCGATCGTCGAGTACTTCGACAACGGCGGCGTCATGCAGGTGTCCGAAGACGCCGCGGCCTCGGCGTGCGTGACCGGCTTCGGCCAGGTGCCCGGGCTGCTCGAACTGGCGGACCTGCTGGGGCTGGCGCCGGAGGATGCCTCCGACGGGCTCAGGGCCGCGGCCTGCGAGCTGATCCTCGAAGGGCTCGTGTCCGACCAGAAGATCAGCCGGACGCGCGGGGGCGGGTACCGGCGAGCCGGGGTCTAGGGTCTCGAACTACAGAAGGTTGTCGGCGAGCCAGCTCTCTTCATGTCGAATCATCGTCTTTTTCCTCTCTCGGTGTCCCTGCCCGTTTCTGCGGGACCATCGGGCGGCTACTGCTCGCCATCCTTCCGCATCCATGCCTCCACCAGCCGGGCGATCTTCTGCTGGGCGACGGGGAGCGCGTAGCCGGCGATTCCGGCGGGCTGGATCCAGGCGTGCTCGGGTTGTTTCCGGTGCCCCGCGGCTTCGCGCTCCGGAATCGGGGATCCTCCTCGACCGAAGCGAACCACGACGGGGTGGTAGGTTGCCCGGAGGTGTGTGAAGGTATGCCGAACGGAAGCGAGGAACTCCGCCCGACGACCGCTTGCCCCATAGGTGGCGAGCTGTCGCAGAGCCGACCTGGCGACGGTATCCGGCTCGGAATCGCACACCTCCCCGGACGGGAACTCCCACATGCCCGCGAGCAGCCCCTGGTCGGGCCGTTTGGCGAGCAGGATTCGACCCGCGGGGCCGATGGCAACCAGCGTCGCGTAGTCCACTCGTGGGACGGGGCGGCGGCGAGGCCGGCGGCCGGGGCGCTCTGCGACGGTTCCCATAGCCAGCGCGGCGCAGCAGGCAGCCACGGGGCACTCCTCGCAGCGCGGCGCCCGCGGGGTGCAGATCGTGGCGCCCAGTTCCATCATGGCCTCGTTGTGGTCGCCGGGGCGGTCGGGGTCGAGGAGGCGGGCCGCTTCGCGGCTGAGCTGGGCGGGGGTGGGCCGGGCAATATCCAGGAGCCGCGCCAGGACCCGCCGCACATTGCCGTCCACGGCGGGCACCGGCCGGCCGAAGGCGATGCTGGCCACCGCGCCCGCGGTGTATTCGCCGACGCCCGGAAGGGTCCTGAGCGCAACCGGGTCGTCCGGCAACTCGCCGCCGTACCGCTCCCGCACCGCCCGCGCCGTCCGGTGCAGGTTGCGGGCGCGCGAATAGTAGCCGAGGCCTTCCCACTCGAGGAGCACGTCATCCAGCGGGGCCGCGGCGAGGGCGTCCCAGTCGGGAAACCTTTGGAGCCAGCGCGCGTAGTACGGTCCAACGGTCTCGACACGGGTCTGCTGCAGCATGAACTCCGAGACCGTGACGCGGTACGGGTTCCGGTCGGCGCGCCAGGGCAGGGGGCGGCGGTGACGATCGAAGTGGGCCAGCAGCGCTGACCGGAACACCGCCGCATCGATCGGGCGCCGCTTGGCGGGCCGCGTGGCCGGTCCGTACTCTTCATCCATGCGCTTCACCACCTATACCAGGTACCGGAAGGGGCTGCTCGACGCCCTCAACCTGGAGGGCCTCATGGAGATGCTCTCCGAGTTCCTGCTGGACGGGGGGTTCGCCGGCGGTCCGCACTTCCATCCTTACTGGGGCTGGTCCGGCGTTGAGGATACGTCCTCGCTCGACGCGCTCAAACAGGCGCTCCTGCGCGCGCTCATCGAGAGCGGCCAGCTGACGCGCGAGATGGTCGACGAACTGCGCGGCGAAGGGCCCGGCAACCCGGAGGTGCAGCGGGAGATCGCGGAGCTGCTTGATCAGCTGATCGAGAAGATGGTGGAGGAGGGATACATCACGCTGGACGGCAAGCCGGCGCCGGGCGGTGCGACCGCCGAAGCCATCGGCGAGGGATATGTGGACGACGCGCGCGAGGCCGCGGGGCAGGTGCAGTTCAACCTTACCCGGCGCGGGCTCGACTTTCTCGGCTACCGCGCGCTGCGCAACCTGCTGGGTTCGCTGGGGCGGTCGAGCGTCGGTTCGCACGAGACCACCGAATACGCGACCGGTGTCGAGGCCGACGCGGGGAGCAGGCCGTACGAGTTCGGCGACACGCTCAACCTGGATATCCCGGAGACGCTGAAGAACGCGATCGCGCGCGACGGGCTGCAGGTGCCGATCGACCTCGACTACGAGGACCTGATGGTGCATCAGACCGACTACCGGTCGTCGTGCGCGACGGTGCTGATGCTGGACATCTCGCACTCGATGATCCTCTACGGCGAGGATCGCTTCTCGCCGGCCAAGAAGGTCGCGCTGGCGCTTTCCCACCTGATCCGCACCGAGTTCCCGGGCGATTCGCTACGGGTCGTGACCTTCGGCGACCGGGCCGAGGAGATCCCGCTCGCGCGGCTGGCGAGGGCGCAGGTGGGGCCCTTCCACACCAATACCGCCGAGGGGCTGGAGGTCGCGCGGCGGCTCCTGCGCGCACAGAAGAAGGACATGCGGCAGATCATCATGATCACCGACGGCAAGCCGAGCGCGATCACGCTGAAGCGGGGCAAGATCTACAAGAATTCGGCTGGGCTGGACCGCAATATCCTGCGGGCGACGTACCGGGAGGCCTCGGCGTGCCGGCGCGCGGGGATCCCGATCAACGTCTTCATGTTGGCTCGGGATCCGTACCTGGTGCGATTTGTGAAACAGATCACAAAGATCGCCCGCGGCAAGGCGTACTTCACGTCGACGATGACGCTGGGGCAGTACATCATGCACGACTTCCTGAAGCGGAAGCGGCGCGTGGCCTGAAGCGGGGCGGCGTGCGCGCCGGCTACTCCGAAACGCCCTCGAACGCCTCCGGGTTGATCGCAGCGGCACGTTTTGCGCGCAGCTCCGGCATTACGTCCCGGCGGGAGTAGCGGATCAGGAATAGTCCTTCGAAGGCGAGGCCGAAGACGGCCAGGCCGACCCCAAGAACGGCGCCGCCCACCCCCGCATCCTGGACCAGCACCGCGGCCACAAGGATGGTCGTCACGCGCAACACGGCTCCGGCACCGACCATGACGGGCCTTCCCGAGCGGACGAAGAGACCCTGGTAATACTGGCGGATCCCGTACAGCAGCGGGTAGGCGGCGGCGATGGGAAGCGCGGGGCCCGCCACGGCGATCAGGTCGGCTTCGAGCGCGAAGAGGTAGCCGAGAAGCGGCTCGCGCAGCGACGGGATCGAGATGAGGAGGAGCAGGCCGAGCATCGCGAAGGCGACGACGGCGCCCCAGGTGCAGACGCGGCGGTGGGTCTCGGAGCACTTCACCAGCGCGATGCTCGCGTGCTGCAGCTGTCCGACCGGGGCGGCGATGAACCACGCCACGGCTTCGACGACCGCGAAGGCGGCGAGCGCCGTGTCCGGGTTGGCGGTGCGCGCGAGCACGGCGTTGATGATCAGCGGTGTGGCCCACCAGAGCAGCACGTTGAGCATCAGCGGGGCCGAGAAGCGCGCGATGTTCTCGTTGTCGACCTCGCAGTCCTCCTGCTCCAGCTGCAGCCCCGGGGTGCGTGCGATCATGACGACCAGCGTCTCGACGATCATGCCGGCGGTGAAGGCGGCCGCCCCGAGCCAGGCGCCGCCGCCGGTCGCGAGCAGTGCGAATGCGACGATGGCGAGGATTCCGGTGCGGCCCCCGGTGGCGCCCGCGATCGGCACGGTGCGATGACCCGCCACCAGCCGGCCCTGGTGGGCGGCGCGCAGCGCGGTCAGGAACGGGACCGGCCAGAGCCACTGCATGGCGCGCACGGCTTCGTCGAGCACCGCGGGGCCGACGCCGATGACGTTCGCGAAGAAGAGGTCGCCGACGGTCGTGTAGGCGATGAGCGCACCGATCAGCGAGAGGAGGGCGCCGACGAGGTAGGCGAAACGGCAGACGGGCGAGAACGAGCCGCCCGCGAGGAGGCGCGCCGCGGCGACCTGCTGCACGACCAGGAGCGGCGCGTAGAGGACGCCGCAGACCGCGAAGGCGACCTGGTAGCCGGCCAGCGCGGTGATGGGGTCGACGGAGCGCGCCAGCGCCGCGGCGAGGATGGGGTTGGTCGCTGTGAGAAGGAGGCTGGTTGCCGCCAGGGGCGTGTAGAAGCGGGCGAAGCCGCCCGCCGTGATGAGCGACTCGCCCTCTCTCATCCGGTACAGACCCCTGCAGGGACTGTGGAAGCGGTCGCGACTGTAGATTCCATCATCTTTTTCACCGGCCCTCCGGCCCTGGCTGCCGGCCCCTCGGATCCCCCTGGAAACCATGACCGGACAAGGAATTCCATTCTATACCGTAGACGCCTTCACCGATACCCCGTTTTCGGGCAACCCGGCGGCGGTCTGTCTGGAGATCGACGCGCTGCCCGACCGGGCCATGGCGAACATCGCGCGGGAGATGAATCTGTCCGAGACCGCCTTCGTTTACCGCGCGGGTGACGGGGGAGCACGGCGGCTGCGGTGGTTCACGCCCGCCGTCGAGGTGCCCCTGTGCGGTCACGTGACGCTGGCCAGCGCCCATGTGCTGCTGCGCGAAGTGGGGGTGCCCGGCCCGGTGCGCTTTCATTCGCTGTCGGGCCCGCTGGCCGTGCACGTGGAGGGCGATCGGCTGCGGCTCGATTTTCCCGCGAATCCGGCTGTGGAGGCGCCCATGCCAGCGGGGTTGGCCGAGGCGCTGGGGGTCGGCGCGGGCGGGGCAACCTAGGCGGCTTCCGGCAAGGTTGCGCTCGTGGTTGTCGGCACGGAGGCGGAGGTGCTGGCGTTGCGGCCCGACTTCGGAGCGCTGGCCAGGGTGGTCCTGCCCGGCGGTGTCATGGGTGTCGCAGCCACCGCCCCGGGCGCCGACCCCCATGTCGACTTCGTGTCCCGGTTCTTCGCGCCGTGGGTCGGCGTCGACGAGGACCCCGTCACGGGCGTGGCCCACACCACCCTGACGCCCTGGTGGTCACGGGTGCTCGGCAGGGCCGAGATGTCGGCGCGGCAGCGGTCGGCGCGGGGCGGAGCGCTCACGGTGCGGGACGTGGGCGACCGTGTGGAGCTGGTCGGCCAGGCGGTGACGGTGGCCAGGGGGCATATCGTGGGCGGCGTATTGTAATGTCACCATTACATAATGTCATGTTGTCATTACATTGACGGCGGCGGGCGGAAGCCGGACCGATTACGCCGCCCCCACCTCGATCGACTCGTCGATCAGCATGATCGGGATGCCCTGGCGGATCGGGTAGAGGACGCGGCCGTCCTCGCGCAGCAGCCCTTCGCTCACGGGTTCCGGGACGGCTTCACCTCCGCGGGTCACTGCGCTGCCTTCCGCGACCGCAGCGTTGACGCGCTCCAGCAGCTCCGTGCCGGCCACGGTGAGCGGCTGTCTGGTCTCGGGGCAGACGAGGATTTCGAGGAGTTCGGGATCGATGGGCACGGCGGGTCCTCGGGCGCTGAATGGTCGTGGAGCCGTTCGGGGCAGTAAACTACCGTGTGGCGCGGTCGCGCGGGAAGGCCGCCATCAACAGGAACGAGGTAAAGGCTGAGCGCAATGGGCAGGAGGTCGGCATCGACGGGTCCGGTGTTGGCGGCAGCGCTCGCGGCCGTTCTCGCGGCCCCCGCCGGCGCGCAGGCGCAGGCCGCCCGGCTGCCGAACCCCGGGACGGCCTGGGTGATCTTCGGCGCCGACACCGTCGTGGCCGAGGTGGCCGGGACGCCCGAGCAGCGGGAGAAGGGGCTCATGGACCGGGACGCGGTGCCGGACGGAACCGGCATGCTCTTCGTGTTTCGACGCAGCGAAGAGCGCTACCTCTGGATGAGGAACACCTACGTGCCGCTCGACGCCGCCTTCTTCGACGACAGCAACCGGATCGGCGTGATCAAGCAGATGGAGCCGCTCGACGAGACGCTGGTCGACTCGGAGATCGCGACAAGGCTGGTGCTCGAGGTGCGGCAGGGATGGTTCGCCGAGAACGGGATCGAGGTCGGTGCGGAGGCGCAGGTGGTGTTCGGGCCGGGGCTCGTGGTGCGCTGACTCAGCCCGCCAGCGCTTCGCCGAACGCCGCGATCAGCGCCTCGACGTCATCCCGGGTGTTGTAGACGTTGGGGGACACGCGCACGCTGCTTCCCCTAAAGGACACGCCGACCCGGTGCCGCGCGAGCGCCCGCTCGAGGCGTTCGAGGTCGGCGCCGGGCGGGAGGCCGAGGCCGAAGAGGTGGGGGCTGCGCCAGGGCGTCTCCTCGACGCGCAGGCCGAGGGCGCGGAGCCGCTCGAAGGCGCCGTCCATGAGCGCGGTGCAGTAGGCCGCGACGCGTTCGGGGCGCCACTCGAGGATGAGTTCCAGCGAGGCCGACAACGCGGGGACGAGGGCGAAGTTGCTGCGCTGGCCGACGTCGAAGCGCAGGGCGCCCGGCTGGTAGTCGTCGGCGTAGTCGACCAGTCCCGCGAAGTTCTCGGAGCCGCGCCGGCCAATCCAGGTCTCTTCGAGCGGGATGCCGTCCAGGTAGCGGTCGCCGAACCACGCGAGCGAGAGCGAGTAGGGGCCCAGCAGCCACTTGTAGCCGGCGACGATGAGGGCGTCGGGGTCGAGCGCGACGACATCGATCGGTGCGGCCCCGACGGTCTGCGTGCCGTCGAGGACGAGGGCGGCCCCGACCTCGCGGGTGCGCTCGCGGATCGCGGCGAGGTCGAACCGGGTGCCGTCCGTCCAGTGCACGGTACCCATTGCGACGGCCACCGTGGCCGCGTCGATGTGGTCGAGTATCCGCTCGCTCCATCGGGCGCCCCGCCCACCGTCGCGTGGGGGCGTCACCACGCGGAGATGGCCGCCCTTTTCCCCCACCAGACGCCTCCACGGGTAGACGTTGCCAGGAAACTGCTCGTGGACGATGACGATGTTGGATCCCCCGGGGGGGTATGTGTTTCGGGTGATCGTGGAGACGGCGTACGAGACCGAGGGCACGGTGGCGACGCGGTTCGGATCCGGCGCTCCGATCAGGCGGGCAAAACGCTCGCGGACTGCGTTGACGGGGCGGAAAAAGTCCTGTGGGGCAATGGCTTGTGGAAAGCGCTTGGCGCGCAGGCCGGCGATTCCGGCGCGTTCGGCGGCCAGCGGCAGTGGTCCCATGTAGGCGCAGTTGAGGTAGTGGAAGTCGTCCGGGATCGAGAAGTGGCCGCGCTGGCAGGGGAGCCCGGGGGTCATTGCTGCTCGAGGTTCAGGTCAACCCAGTTCTGCGTGATCGGGTGCAGGCGGATGGGCGCTTCGCGCAGTCGGGCAATGTCGATCTGGTCGACCATTTCGTGGACCTGGGCCAGCACCTCGCGGTCGTCGGTCAGGAGGCGCAGCACACCGTCCACGACCTGCTCCGGGAGGTCGGCCATCCCGACGACCCAGTTCATGATCGCGGCAGTCTCGAGGGGCTCGTCGGCGCCGGGGTAGATCCCTCCGGGGATTTCGCCCGTGATGAAGTACGGGTAGCGCTCGCGCAGGAACTGGATGCGGTCCGGCTCCATGGCGAGGAGGCGGGCGCCCCCGGTCGTGGTCGCTTCCAGCACGGCGGCGGCGGGGTAGCCTACGGAGATGATCGCCGCGTCGATCGCGCCGTCCTTGAGCGCGGTGGCCGACTCGTTGAAGGTGAGGAACTGGGGCCGCACGTCGTCGTAGCTGAAACCGTACGCCTCGAGGATCTGCCGCGACATCTGCTCGGTGCCGCTGCCCGCCGCGCCCACCGACACCCTCGCGCCGGCAAGGTCCGACACCGAGGTGGCGGTCGAGCCGCGCGACACCAGGATGTGCGTCATGTTGGGGTAGAGGGGGGCCAGAATCCGCAGGTCCTCGACCGCTTCGGGGTAGTCCTGGCCGCCGGTGGCCGCCTCGAAGACGGTGTTGCCGGTGGCGAACGCCAGGTCGGTCTGCCGCGCGCGAAGGCGGTTGACGTTTTCGACCGAGCCGCCGCTGACCTCGGCGGTGTACTGCCGGAGCGGATCGTTCAGCGACATGCGGGCAGCCATGGCGCCGCCGAGCGGGTAGTAGATGCCGCCCGTGCCGGCGGTTCCGAGGCTGAGGAACTCCTGCGGCGGGTCGCAGGAAGCCGTTGCGGCCCCGGCGGCGAGTGCGGCGGATGCGGCGAGGCGGAGGCTGCGTGACGTCATTATGGTGACCCTCGTCGTGCTCTTGTGTCGGGCTGTTCGGTGCGGATCGGTGCCGGTTCGTGCGCCGGAGCGATCGGGGTTCAGGCGGGTGCGGCCGGTGCGGTCGGTGCGCGGCCCGGGCCTGTGAAACCGGCCAACAATAATAGCGCCAACCCGACGCCGTCCCATACGAGGCCCGGGGTGATCAGCGCGAGCGCCGCGCCCATCAGCACCACCCTGCGCCAGGGGCCGACCGGCGCGCGCACGTAGCCGATCACCGCGCCCGCGAGCGCGATGACGCCGATCATTGCGGTCAGCGTGGTGGTCGCGATCTGGGCCGCGGTCCCCGAGAGGATCAGCGGAGGCGCGTAGACGAACATGAACGGCACGAGGAAGCCCGCAGAGGCGAGACTCATCGCCGTCCAGGCGGTCTTGAGGGGGGGAGAGTCGGCGATCCCGGCGGCGGCGTAGGCGGCCAGCGACACCGGCGGCGTGACGTTGGAGATGCAGCCGAAGTAGAAGATGAACAGATGCGCGCCGAGGAGCGGTACGCCCAGCTCCACCAGGGCCGGCGCGCCCAGGGCGGCGAGAACCACGTAGGCCGCCGTGGTGGGGAGGCCCATGCCCAGCACGATCGACCCCATCGCGGTGAGGATGAGCGCGATGAGCAGATTGCCCTGCGAGATGACCACGATCAGCTCGGACATGCGGAGCCCGATGCCGGTCAGCGACGCCACCCCGACCACGATCCCGGCCGCGGCGCAGGCCGCCGCCACCTGTACGGCGCCCGAGGCTCCCTTGCGAAGCGCCTTCACGAGGTCGGCGACGGCGGGGCGCGTGGCGGGCACCGCGTAGGCGGCGAGCACCGAGATCACCACCCCCCAGAAGGCGGCGCGCATCGGGGAGCGCCCCATCGCCAGCATGACGACGATGATCAGCACGGGGAGCAGGAGGTGGATGCGTCCCGCCACTGGCTCCCCGCGCGCGTCGGGGGACCCCGCGAGGCCCATTCTGCACGCGCGGAAGTGGATGGCCCAGAGGAGGGCGGCGTAGTAGAGCAGTGCGGGGATGGCCGCCGCCAGGGCTACGCGCGCGTACGGGATGTTGGTCCATGTGGCGAGGATGAAGGCGCCGGCGCCCATTACGGGCGGCATGAGCTGGCCGCCGGTGCTGGCCGCGGCCTCGATGGCGCCGGAGAAGAACCGGCGGAAGCCGGAGCGACGCATCAGCGGGATGGTGAAGGCGCCGGTGGTGACGACGTTGGCGACGGCGCTTCCAGAAAGCGATCCCATGAAGGCGCTGGCCACGGCGGCGGTCTTGGCGGGGCCGCCGCGGGTGCGCCCGGCGACACGGTCCGCCAGCGCGATGAGCAGCGCGCCCCCGCCCGCGACGTCCAGGAAGGCGCCGAAGAGGACGAAGAGGTACACGAAGTCCGCCGAGACGCCGAGCGGGACGCCCCAGATGCCCTCGGTGGAGAGGAAGAGTTGTTCGATCAGGCGGGAGGGGCCGTAGCCGCGGTGTGCCAGGATGCCGGGCAGCCAGGGTCCGGCAAGCGCGTAGAGCAGGGCGGCCGTGGCGACCACGACCAGACCCCACCCCGTGGCCCGCCTGGCCAGCAGCAGCACCGCGCCCACGACGACCGCGCCCGCAGCCAGGTCCAGCGCGGTCGGGGTCGCCGAGCGGGCCACGAGCGCCTCGTTCTCGGAGACGAGGTAGAGCGCGCAGGCGACGAGCACCGCGGCGAAGGCGATGTTGACGCCCCACCCCAGCCGCGACTTCGGCCGCACGCGGACCCCGATCCCGAGAAAGGCCAGCGTCCCCATGAGGGCCAGGTGGACCGGGCGCTGCACCAGGGCCGTGAAGGGCGAGAAGCCGGCGCCGTACAGGTGGAACAGCGCGGCCAGCGCGGCGATGAAGAGGATGGCGCGGCGGCGCCAGACCTGGCCTTTCGAGGCGGAGGCCACGGCCTGCCTAGAAGGCCGCTCTTATCAGGGCGGTGACGACCACGATCCCGATGAGCACAGCGGCGGTCGAGCCGGCCTTCCGCCCGGGGGCGGCCGAGGCGAGCCCGATCCCGGCGACAACGGCCGCCCAGAGGTAGAACAGGTCGAGTGCGAGCAGGAACTCCGCGAAGTAGCCGTCGGACAGGAAGGGGAAAAACGTCCCTATCGAGAGCGTTCTGGTCAGATCGCCGCTCCGCAGCTGGACGAACGCGTTCAAGGCGGTGCCGGCGGCGGTGATCACACCGGTGTGCGCCACCACGCACACGTGTTGCCGATATGTGGAGTTGTCACCGCGGATGAAGACGAAGATCACGTAGGTGACCACGCTCAGAATGACGGGGAAGAGGAAGGTGACGAGGGCCGCGCCTCCCATTGCAAACCCCTTGAAGACGATGTCGGGCATCTGTGCCATCTGTGCGGCCGCGTCCTCGGCCTGATCGGGCGGGATGCGGTCGATCGCCGCCTCCAGGAACAGCTCCGCGGGCAGGATCCACATTATCGCCGCGGTGATCAGGGCCACGAGAACCGCAATCGGAAACCACGCCGGATTGAGTGCCAGCGCCTTGAAGAGTTCGCCGGGCTGCGCGAACACCATCCACAGCCTGTGGAAGAACGGGGGCCGCGGGGGAGGGGGTGGAGGCTCGGCTCCGAGCGCCGATTGGGAATGGGTGTAGTCGTCCGCCATTTCAGTTCTCCAGCCAGCGGCTCGACGACCCCTGTACGGAAATCGGAAGATCTCCCATGGGCGTGTTCATCGTCCCGCTGTAGTCGAAAGTGACTCGAATGGAATGAAGCAGGCCCCGGTCATCGTCCCAGAGGGCAAAGCCGGAGTTGGCGCCTGCCAGATTCGTCGTCAGGTCGGTGCCGTTCTGGTTCGTCCGGGAAGTCAACTCCGCCTGGCCGGCAAACGAGATCTTCCACAGAGTGCTGCCGGCAACCGTCGTGTCGCCGACCAGCGTGTAGTCGAATACGGTGGAACTGGACGTTCTGCTTGTGGACCCTTCGTGGGACCAGGTCACCGTGCCGGACCAACTGTCCCCGGGTGCGGCCGCCGCGCCGGGCAGAAGGGGGAACCACTGGTGGTGGAGGCCGGCCAGGGGCGTTGCCGCTTCCGCGGGCCCTGGGATCTCGGGTCCCGATACCTCGTCCACCGCTCCATCCGGTCGCAGCACGAAGACGTAGGCGCCGGTCACCTCGACAGGCAGCGCGTCGGTTCCCATCGGAGCCGCCATCGTCGCGCTGACGCTCTCGACATCGGCCGTGACCCGAACACCGCCCGGATCGTCTTTGAACGTTGTTGCGAGCGTCAGGTCCGTGGCCAGTGTGTAGGTTGCCGTTCCGCCCGGCCCGGTGAACGTCTGCGCCAGGGTGTCCGTGGCGTGGTAGGTGACGGCCGCAGCGGCGGGAATGCGGTAGGCCAGCGCCGGAGCCCCCGCTTGCGCCGCCAGCGGCGATCCCAAAGCAGCCATGAGGGTGACCATTGCGGCCACGGTGATTCCTGGCGCCATCCAAAGAACTCCTTTGCTCGTGTCGGCAAGGGCAGCCTGGAAGAGGTCCGCGCGTCGACAGCCGCACCAAGCTACCTTTCCGATTCTGGCCGGGCAAACCGGATGGCGTTATCGTTCTCGGCCCTTCAGGAAAACGGCAGGACGGACTTCCGTGAGGTGAGATGAGCTACAGGACCAACCCGGACAGGATCCTCGAGAACATTGACAGGGCCCGCAGCCGCGACATGGAGCGGGCGCTGTCTCTGAACGACCGCCAGGCAAGGGGCAAGGAGCTGGATACCGATATCCCGGACGGCGACTCGACAACTCCCGAGCGTCTCCGACGCTTGTTCACGCTGGTTGAAAGCGGCTATCGCCGCGCGGCGCAGAACACGGAGATCGGCCCTTTGGCCGCGCGCTTCCGAGCCATCGGCGACATATCGCACCAGACTGCCCGCGGCGATGTCAGCGTCTCGATTCACTATCTGGATGCGGACCGCCACGACGATGTGGGCGTGGTGCCGTTCGGCGTGACTCCCCACGACCTCGAGGAAGCGAAAAAGGCCACGCGAACCAGCCGGCCCGACGTGAACGCCATCAAGGTCCTCCGGCTGCGGCTGCGCGATGGTGTCCTCGCCGCCTACCGCAAGATCGAGCCGCGGCTGCGGGACGCCATCAAGGAACGCGCCGACATCGGCCATGTGGCGGCCGAGGTCACCCTCGATCTGCGTCCCAACGCACCCAGTCTTTAGCGGTCGCCGGGAGCAGCCCGGCCGGCCGTCCCATCCAGCCATGGCGGCGCCCCCCGATCCGCCTAGCTTCCCGGCACGATGGCCACCAACGACCGCCTTCTCGGCCAATTGCTGCTGGACAGCGGGGCTCTCACCGCCGCCGCGCTCGACGAAGCCCGCGCTGAGCAGGGCCGCTCCGGACGCGGCCTGCGTGATGTCCTGCTTCGCAGGGGCATCGTGGGAGAGGTCCGGCTGGCGAGGGCCCTTGCGTCCCACCTCGACCTGGGCTTTGCGGATCCGCCGTTCGAGCCCGAAGAGCAGGCCCTGCGAAAGATCGATGCCGCGGTAGCCCGCTCCAGGGGCGTTCTGCCTCTCACGGTCACCGGTCGGCTCCTCACCGTGGCGGTGGCCGACCCTCTCGATGCCGGCCTGATCGACGACCTCTCCTTCCAGTCCGGATGCCACGTCGAGGCGGTGGTCGCCCCATCCTCCGCTCTGGTGCAGGCGGTGCAGAAGTCCTACGGCGAGGAGCTCCCCGAGCTTCTGGACCGCCTCGGGCCGGCGGACTCGCCCACGGTGCGCAGCAGGACGCGGAACCTGGAAGAGGAAGCGACCGCGGCGCCGGTCGTCAGAATCGTGGACCACATCATTTCCAATGCGATCGAAGGTCGTGCAAGCGACATTCACATCGAGGCCATGCGCGAGGGCTCGCGGGTGCGGTTGCGCATCGACGGCGTCCTCGTGACCGCCACGGAACTTCCTCCGGGGACTCACCGCGCGGCCATCTCGCGGGTGAAGATCATGGCCGGACTGGACATCTCGGTAAGGCGGCGGCCGCAGGACGGAGGATTCGCCATCAGAAGGCGAAACGCCCAGCTAACCGTACGGGTGTCCACCATCCCCACGCGCGAGGGTGAAAAGGCGGTGTTGCGCCTCCTCGATCCAGGCGACGCTCCACGGAACCTCGCGTCACTCGGGTTTTCGACCGGCGATCTGGCGAGACTGCGGCAGATCCTGGATCGGCGGCAGGGGGTGCTGATCGCTTCGGGGCCCACCGGCAGCGGCAAGACCACGACTCTCTCCGGGGCCGTCGCCGAACTCGCCGCCTCGAACATCAACATCGTGACGCTGGAAGACCCCGTGGAGTACCGGTTCCCGGGTGTCGCCCAGGTCGAGATCGACCGCAAGGCCGGCGTCGACTTTCCCTCGGGTCTCCGGGCCATTCTCAGGCAGGATCCCGACGTCATCCTCGTCGGCGAGATACGCGACCGCGAGACCGCCGAGATCGCCATGTCGGCAGCCGTAACCGGCCACCTGGTGTTGACGACGATTCACACCGTCGATGCGCCCAGCGCCATTGTGAGGCTGGTCGAAATGGGGGTTCCGCGCTTCCTGATCGCCGGTGGCCTCGCCGGCGTTGTGGGCCAAAGGCTGGTGCGGAGACTGTGTTCGCAGTGCTGGGGCCGGGGCAGTCCCGATTGCCCGGGTTGCACCGACGGGTACCGCGGCCGCAGCGGCGTCTTCGAAGTGCTCGTCGTCAACGACGAGATCCGCAGCGCCGTCAGCGCCGGCGCGTCGATCACGGCCCTGCGCACCCTTGCCCGACGCAACGGCATGGGGTCGATGGCGCGCGATGCCCGGCGCCAGGTCGCCCAGGGCGTGACCACGCCTCACGAGGCCGGCCAGATCATCGCTCTCACGAGAAGCGTATCCGCCCGCTGCGTGAATTGCAGCGAGCCCCTGCCGCCGGGCGCGGCGGGGTGCGCCATGTGCGGGCGACCACGGGCAAGCGTGTGCCTGTGCGGCGAGCCGCTGGAAAAGCACTGGCGGTTCTGTCCTGCCTGCTTGCGCGGAGTTTCACCATCGCACTAGCGGCTACGCTTCAAACACCTCTTTGCGAACCGTCATGGCTTCTATTCGCTCGACATCGGGAGTCACGCCAATCCCGGGGCCGTCGGGCACGGGCATCATGCCGCCGACCATTTCAAACTCCGGCGATACAATGTCCCTTGCCCAATAGCGCCGCGAGTTTGATATGTCGCCAGGAATTGTGAACCCCGGCAGCGACGCCAATGCCACATTGTACGCGCGGCCAACTCCGGATTCGAGCATTCCGCCGCACCAGACCGGCCAGCCAGCCTCGACGCAGGCATCGTGTATGGCAATCGAAGGACCGAATCCGCCGACTCTGCCAGGCTTGATGTTGATGATCCTTCCCGCCTGGAGGTGAAGGGCAAGACGGGCATCACCGGGTGAGCGAATCGACTCGTCCAGACATACGGGTGTACTGATCTGCTCTTGCAGGAGTGAATGGTCGAGCATGTCCTCGTGGGAAAGCGGCTGTTCCATCATCATCAGATCATGATGATCCATCGCTTGCAGGCGAGACAGATCCCGGTCGAGGGTATACGCGGAGTTTGCATCGGCCATGATCGGTGCATCGGGGAAGCGCTCTCTGACCGCGCTCAACATTTCTACATCGCGACCCGGTTTGATCTTGATCTTGATCTTGCGATAGCCTTCTGCGATAAACCCTTCAACCCGTTCCAGCAGCGCATCGTCAGTCTTTTGAATGCCGATCGAAACGCCCACCGGGACAGCTGTCCTGTTCGCGCCGAGCAGGCGGGCCAGCGACACGTTTCGCCGCTTCGCCTCGAGGTCCCACCCTGCCATTTCGATCGCGGCGCGAGCCATGGGATGGCCGCGCAGCCAGGGTACGGGATGCAGTCGGCGGCCGTCCTCGAATTCCGTACCGACCAGTGCCGGCAGGAGCCATCGGGTCAGTACGAACCAGGCGGTGTCGGTCGTCTCGTAGGTGTACCCCGGCGTTTCGCCGGCCACGCACTCGGACCACGCCTCAACTCCCTCGCACTCCAGGGTCAGCAGGACGGCGCGCCGGGCCCGGGTGCCCCCGCTGCTGATCTCGAAGTACTCTCGAAGCTCTAGCGGTATTTCGCGGATGACAGCCCGCTGGATTCGCATGTCGTTGGGATGCCGGGATCTAGGAGTTCTGCAAATCCGGAGAAAGCTACTCGCCGCCCGCCTCGGCAGCCGCTTCCGCAGCCTTTGCGGACTCTGCAGCCTTTGCCTTCATCTCGTCGCGGCGCCGAACCGAGTGCAGTCCGGTGAGCAGCGATGTCGAGGACTTGGTCCTGACGCCGCCCGCCAGGAGCGCGTCGCGGATGGAGGGAACCGGATGGTCCATGCCGAACTCGGCCACGAACTTTCGATAGGCGGCCGTGGGCCCCATTCCACCGAAGTGGCCCGCCGGGATGGGCGGATGATTGCCCTTGATGATCTTCCGCCGCGGCTTCCTCTTGCGCGCGGGTTTCGGCGCCGGGGGTGCAGCAGCAGGCGCCTGGCCTCCCAGGGCCAGCAGATTCCTGAGTGCCATGACCGTCTGCTTGAGCGCTTCACCGCGCTTTTCGTGGCTGGCGAGTTCGGCCTCGGCCTGTCTCAGGGCGGCCTGGTAGCTGCTTCTGGTTGTTCCGTCCATCTAGGGGGTTCTCCGGGATCGGTTTGAGAAGACCCGCACGGTGGCGGGAAAGGGACAAGTCGGAATCGCAAGATATGCCCCGCACCCGGTCGGCACAACCTGCAGATGTCCAACACGCATAAGTCAAACGCCTACAATCTTTCCAACAGGGCCGCCACCAGGGCGATCCGGCGGGGAATGTCGCGTTCGACAATGTGCTCTTCGAGAGTATGCGCGCCCCCGCCATCCGGGCCAAGGCCATCGAGCGTGGGGCAGCCGACCGCCGAAGTGATGTTGCCGTCGCTGCCGCCGCCGGTCCTGCCCTCGCCAAGTTCGAATCCCAGTTCGGCCGCAAACTCGCGGGCGCGCCGCAGAAGCCCGGCGGACTCCGGGGTCTTTTCGAGTGGACCCCTGTTGATGCCCCCCTCGAGTTTCAAGGCGCAACGCTGGTCAAGCGCACTCGCTCTTCGCAAAGCGGTATCGACCCTTTCGGCCTCGTCGGTCGTCCAGAAACGGACATCGATTGTACACTTTGCGGCATCGGCAACCACGTTTTCGGCCGTGCCTCCCGAGACGACGCCCACGCTTACGGTCGTGCCTGCGGCAGTATCGGCCAGATCGCAAATCCGGCAGATCTGACGCGCGATTTCATGTACCGCGCTGGCGCCCGCCTCCGGTTCGATCCCGGCGTGTGCAGCCTTGCCCGCAACATGAAGAACGTAGGCACTTACGCCCTTGCGCCGGCTCTTTACGCCGCCGCCGGGCACTGACGGCTCCACTACCAGCGCCGCGCGCGACTTCCGGGCTTCGGCCTCGATCAGCTCCCGCGACGCGGGCGAGCCCCACTCCTCGTCGCAGGTGATCAGCAACGAGACGTCCGAGCCGGGACCGCCGTTCGTGTCCGCCAGCACCTGGAGCGCGATGAGTGCGGTCGTGACGCCGCTCTTCATGTCATAGATTCCCGGCCCGTAGAGGCGCCCTTCCCTCGCGGCGAACGGGAGCCGCTTCAACGTCCCGATCGGGTGCACGGTGTCCATGTGCCCCACCACCAGCAGGGGCGGCCGACCGTTGTTGCCGGTTCCGCGGAACTTCCCTACGAGATGAACCCCCAGCCCCGGCGCGGGAACGCGCTCCACGACGCCTCCGGCCCGGGCGATGGCTTCCTCGAGGATTCCGGCAACGTTCAGGTTCGCGGTCTCGTCTCCGGTCGGAGACTCCGTCGTGACCAGGGCGCGCAGCAATTCCATGAACTCGGCCGCTCGCCGCTCCGCCACGTCGATCGTCACGGCAAGCGGTTTCACGGACGCCTCCCGTTGCCGTGGTCCGGCCGGCCGGCGTAAAACCCAGCGCGCCGATAGCTCTCGTCCAGCAGTTCCACCAGGTGCAACACGGGCACCTCGCTGCCGGCCAGGCGGAGCCCGGCGCCGATCTGCATCATGCACCCCGGGTTGCCGGTAACCAGGATGTCGGCGCCGCTCTCCAGCACGCTGCCCACCTTGTCGCCGCCGATCCATCCGCCCAGATGCGGGTGGGTAAGGCCGTAGATCCCCGCGCCGCCGCAACACTCGGTGGCTCCCGCCAGAGGCAGAACCTCGAGCTCCGGCACCGCGTCCAGCACCGCCTGCGGCGGGCCGCTCACGCGCTGGGCGTGTACCAGGTGGCAGGGTGCGTCCCAGGTCGCCTTCATTCGCACCGCGCTCCCGCGCACGGGCCCGCAAGCCGCCAGGAGCTCCGAGACGTCCCTGACCCGCCCGGCGATCGCCGCTGCCCGGTCGCGCATTATGGGGTCGTGGGACAGTAGCGAGCCGTACTCGGCCATCGCCGCGCCGCACCCCGACGCGTTCATGGCCAGATAGTCGACGCCGGCCCCCTCGAAGGCCTCGACGTTGCGGCGGGCCATTGTTCGCGCAGCTTCCAGATCGCCCGCGTGGGCGTGCAGGGCGCCGCAGCATCCCTGGGCATCGACGGGTACGACCTGGTAGCCGTTGGCCTCCAGAACCCGCACGGTCGCTTCGTTGACGCGGGAGAAGAGGCCGGCCTGGACGCACCCGGTCAGGAGGCCGACTGTGGCCCGCAAGCGGGCGGCGGGGCGGGGGGAGCCGGAACCGGCGGGCGCGGCGCGCAGTCCGCGCATGGGACCCGAGGCGGCGAGCATGGCCAGCCCGAGGCGCGGCCCCCGCGGGGGCACGCTGCCGGCGAGCAGGCGCGTCACCAGCACCGGAATGCCGGTCGCGCGGACGGCGCGGCCCGCGAACATGGCCGGGCGCGCGAGCCACTCCGTGCCGAACACGCGCAGCAGAAGCCGCGTGAGCAGGGAGGGCTTCCGCGCCTCGCCGCCCACGTGGCGAGCCAGCTCCAGCAGGTTGCCGTACTCGACCCCCGACGGGCAGACCGGCTCGCAGGCCCGGCAGCCCAGGCAGCGCCCGATGTGCGTCTGAAAGGCCTCCGACCCGGGATCGAGCCGCCCTTCCACGACGGCGCGCATCAGGTGCAGACGGCCGCGCGGCGAGTCGGCCTCGTCGCCCAGGCGCCGGTAGGTAGGACAGGCGGGGAGGCAGAAACCGCAGTGCACGCAGTTGAGGAGGCCTTCCTCCTGCTCCTTGACCGCGTGGGCCAGGGAGTCGGTCGCGCCGCTCACGGACACCGGGGGGCCAGCACGGAATCGGGGTCGAAAAGCGCCTTGATCCGCTCTGTGAGTGCGGCCGTCTCTCGCCTCGAACCGGTCCATCCCACCCGGGTCGCAACCTGCGGCGGCGCGTGGCTCAAGGTAAGGGAGCCGCCCAGGGCTTCCACGTCGCGGCGCGCCGTGGCCAGGGTCTCGGCCAGGCCCGTCGGTGGGTCGACATCCGGAAGGGACGCCCTGACGCGTACGAGGCCCTGGAGCGCGTCGGCGGTGATCGCCGCACTCCCCTGGGCGCCGCCGTTTGCCCGGGTTGCGCAGGCCCGCGCCGCGGCCAGCGCCGCGTCGAGCCGATCGGGGAGGGCGGCCAGCCGGGCGACGAGGGAGGCCCCCTCCTCCCACCCGATGCGGGCCGTGTGGAAGCGGCGGCTTTCGCCGTCGTGAAGAGCGCGCCAGGGTTCGGTACCCAGCGCCGCGCGGATGCGCCTGCGGCTCTCTTCCACCTCGCGAGGACCGCCGAGAAGACGCACGGCCAGCACCATGGCGCGGTCGGCGCCGACCTCTTCTCCCTCCACCAACTCCGCCGCCGCGACCGGAACCTCGCTCGTGCACACGGTGCGGGCCATCGACACGGCCTCGGACGGCCCGCCCGCGAACAGGAGAGTCTCGTCGGCCCCGGGGATCGGGAACAGGCGAACCGACACGCGGGTGATGATGCCCAGACTGCCGCGGCTGCCGGTGAAGAGGCGCACGAGGTCGTATCCGGCGACGTTCTTGACGACGCGGCCGCCGATACGGAGCGTGCGGCCGTCGCCCGTGACCACTTCGAGCCCGAGCACGTTGTCGCGGGTGGCGCCGTAGCGGGTCCGCAGCGGTCCCGAGGTGCCCGATGCGACCGCCGCCCCGAGCGTTCCGGCGCTGCTTCCCGGCGCGTCGAAGGGCAGCCATTGGCGGTTGGGTCCGACGATCCTGGCGAGGCGGTCCAGGCCGATGCCGGCGCCCGCGGTGAGGATCAGGTCGGCGGGTTCGTAGTGGTGCACGGTGTCCAGTTGCGATGTCGAGACGGGTGTGCCGCCGTCCCGCGTCCACCCGCCGGCGCCCGGCCACGTCCGGCGGCCCGCGGGGAGCAGGCGGGATCCGGCCGCGCGGGCGGCCAGCACGATCTCCCGTGTCTCGGCGGTGGACTCCGGGGTGAGCGCCTGGTTGTTCATGCCGGCGCCGGTGCGCCGACCAGCTCGCCGCGCGCGGGGTCCTGACCGCGGTTCGCGTGCGACGGTTCGGTCTCTTCGGGCAGGACCTTGCCGGGGTTCATCACGGCCCCCGGGTCGAAGACGCGGCGGATCCCCCACATGGTGTCGAGTTCGTCGGGGCCGTAGATGAGCGGCATGTGGTGCTTCTTGTCGAGACCGACCCCGTGCTCGCCGGTGATCGTGCCGCCGGCGTCGACGCACAGCTGCATGATCTCCTTCGAGGCGTGCTCGACGCGTTCCAGTTCGTCCAGGTCGCGACGGTCGAAGAGGATGTTGGGGTGAAGGTTGCCGTCGCCGGCGTGGAAGACGTTGGCAACGATCAGGTTGTAGCGTTTTCCGATCTCCGAGATGCCCTTGAGGATCGCGGGGAGCGTCGTGCGGGGGACGGTGGCGTCCTGGACCAGAAGGTCGGGCGCGATCCGTCCCATGGCGCCGAACGCCTTCTTGCGGCCCTTCCACAGGGCGACCCGCTCCTCTTCGTCGCGGGCGCCGCGCACCTCCCGCGCGCCGGCACGGAGGCAGAAGCGGGTGGCCCGCTCGGCCTCGTCGTCGAGGCCCGCCTCGAGGCCGTCGAACTCGATCACGAGCGCGGCCTCGGCGTCGGTGGGGTAGCCCGCGGCGAAGACGCTGTCCTCGACGGCGCGGATCGTAGGCCCGTCGATGATCTCCATCGCGGCCGGGAGCAGGCCCGCGCTGATGATCTCGGACACGGCACGTCCCGCGTCCTCGATGCGGTCGAAGATGCCGAGCAGGGTGCGGACGCCCTCCGGGACCGGCAACAGGCCGACCTCGATCTCGGTGGCGATGCCGAAACACCCCTCCGAGCCCACGAACAGGCCGACCAGGTCGTAGCCCGGCGCTTCGCGTCCCTGGCCCCCCGCCTTCACGACCGAGCCGTCTGGCAGGACGACGGTCAACCCGGTGACGTAGCGCGAGGTGACCCCGTACTTGAGGCAGTGTGGGCCGCCGGAGTTCTCCGCCACGTTGCCGCCGATGGTGCAGGCGGTCTGGGAGGAGGGATCGGGGGCGTAGTAGAGGCCTTGGCCGGCAGCCGCGGCCGACAGCTCGGCGTTGATGACGCCGGGTTGAAGCACCGCGCGGCGGTTCGGGGCGTCGATGGCCAGGATGCGGTTCATGCGCGCGGTGCCGATGACGACGGCGCCGTTGAGCGCGACCGCGCCGCCCGAGAGCCCGGTGCCGGCGCCGCGCGGCACGATGGGGAGCCCGTGCCGCACCACGGCCTGCACGGTGCGGCGCACCTCTTCGGTCGTGCGCGGGAGGACCACGGCGCCCGGCCGGTGCCGGTACGCGGTCAGCGCGTCGGATTCGTAGACGAGGAGCCGGTCGCGGTCGATGATGACGGCATCGCGCCCGCATATCCGTGCCAGTTCCTTCGTTAGACGTCCCGGTATCATGCGGGTCAAGCTATTCGGCGCCGGAGAGGTAGTCCAGAATGGCCTCGACGCTGGCGAGGGCCATCGCCCGCACCTCCCGGGGGAGGGCGCCGTAGACGTGCCGCGTGATGGCGGCGGGATCCTTGTGGCCCGCGTCGACCGCGCTCCGGACCATCTCGATGCGGGACAGGCGGTGGCGCCGGAAACGCTCGATGGCGGCCGCCGGATCGAGGATGTCCGGGCCGTGGGCCGGATGGATGACCCGGGGCCGGAGGGCTTCCAGCCGGTCCAGCGAGGCGAGGTACTGGGCCACGGCTCCAGCGTATTCTCCCACCCAGGTGGTGTCGCCTTCGCCGAGGATCAGGTCGCCTGCGAAGGCCTCGCCGGTGCGCGGAAGGTGGAAACAGAAGTGGCGGCGCGCGTGGCCCGGCGTGGAGACGGCGACCAGCTCGCCGTAGCTGGTGGAGAACGTCCCGCCGTCTTCGATGGCCCGTTGTCCGCCCGGACCCGACACTTCGGCGCCGAGGGTGCGGGCCAGATCGGCCGCCCCCGCGGTGTGGTCGTCGTGCGCGTGAGTCAGGAGGACGACGACCCTGGCCGCGCCGCTCACGGCATCGGCAAGCCTGGCCAGATGGGACTCGATGGCCGGGCCCGGGTCGATGATGGCCGCGGTTTCTCCGCCGATTACGTAGCTACGGGTGCCTGTGAGCGTGATCGGCCCGGGATTGGGCGCAAGAAAGGACTGAACGCCCAGTCAGCGGCGCTCGCGGGTGAGCTGTTCGGCCAGCTTGTCGGCTATCATCTGGATGGCCGCTTCGTCCAGGTCCGTGAACGCGTCGGCAACGTTCGAATCGATGTCGAACTGGCCGTAGATCTCGCCTCCCGCACGGATCAGTACCACCAGTTCCGACTTCACCGAGGGGCTGCAGGCGAGATACCCCGGAAACTCCGTCACGTCGGGCACGTTCTGGTTGGCGCCGTGCGCGACTGCCGTGCCGCAGACCCCCTCGCCCACCGGGATTCTGGCGTGCTCGGTGGGTGCGCCGACGTAGTTGTGAAGCCAGAGCTCCAGCCTGTCGTCGCTGAGGAGGTAGACACCCACCCAGCTGTACCGTTCGTCGGACTTGTAGAGGGTTCGCACGGCGTAGCGAAGGAGGGCGTCCGAGAGATGTCCGTCCTCCCTCATTTCCTGCAGTTCGGTGACAACGTAGCGGGCATCGATCATGTCGGGATCTTGTTTCCGGCGGCTTTAGGGGGGGTCAGGGAATGCGGGCGGTCGAGGGCCAGCCCTTAAGTATAGGCAAGGTAGACGGCCGACGCAGAGCCTGCCCGCGCCCAAACGCCCGCGGACCTCAGCGCCGCCCGAAGTCAACGCCCTCGTCCAGTCGTTCCACGAACGCCGCGAGCAGGTGCGCCACATGAAAGAGATCCGATGTCGCGACCATCTCGCAGGGCGAATGCATGTAGCGGTTCGGGACCGAAACGAGGCCGGTGGGGACACCGCCGCGGGCGAGGTGGATCGCGTCCGCGTCGGTGGCGGTCCGCAGGGGAGCAGCCTGGATCGAGTACGGGATGTCGTTTGCGTCGGCGGTCTCGGCCAGGAGTTCGAAGACGGCGGGGTGTGTCGACGAGCCGCGGGTCAGAACAGGCCCGCCGCCGAGCGAATGCTCGCCCACTTCGGTCTTCTCGACACCGGGAACATCGGTGGCGTGGGTGACGTCCACGACCAGCGCCACGTCCGGCGACAGATCGAAGGCGCTGGTTCGCGCCCCGCCCCCGGAATAGCCGATCTCTTCCTGGGCGGTCGCCACGGCCACCGCTCCGGCGCTCCCGTCGCCCCCGGCCAGCAGGCGAAGCGCTTCCAGCACCACGAACGCCCCGACCCGATTGTCGATCGCCCGGCTCGCCACCCGGTCGCCGGCCAGCCTGACCATCCCTCCATCCAGCACCGCGGGATCGCCCACGCGCACGCCCAGCTCCCCAAGCTCCTCGCGCGACCCCGCGCCCACGTCGATCCACAGCTTCTTCACCTTCACGGCCGCATCGCGCTCCTTCGGCTCCATGAGGTGTATCGCCTTTCGCCCGATCACGCCGGGAACATCACCCCTGGCGCCGAGAATCCGGACGCGCTGGCCCACGAGCACCTGGGCGTCCCAGCCGCCGATCCCGGCGAAGTACAGCAGCCCGGACTTGTCGGCGTGCGTGACCTGGAGTCCGATTTCGTCGATGTGGCCCGCCAGAAGCGCCAGCGGCCTCGCCTCGCGCCGAACCGCCGCGTAGCTGTTGCCGACCACGTCGGACCACACCTTCGCGAAGGAAGCGGCCTCGTCGCGCCATACGCCAGCCGGTCGGGTTTCGAAGCCCGACGGCCCGGGAGCGTCGAGAAGACGTTCGAGAAAGGAGATGTCCTGGTTCATTCGCGATCCCTGTAACGTGGCGGATGCGTGCCCACCTCCCGCGTGCCGACATCGCCCCGGCGTGTGCTGGAACCGCCCCCCGGAGTGAAGACCCTGAACTCGACGCTCCCCTCGCGCACGCGCCGTTCGAGCGTGCGCCGCAGGGCGCGCTGCAGCATGCGCCGGGAAAAGGGGACCAGGAGGCTGAACCCCGCGACATCGGTGAGGATGCCGGGGGTCAGCAGGAAGGCCCCGCCGACGAGAATGGACAGGCCGTCGAGGAGCGATCGCCCGGGAAGCCGGCCCGCGGCCAGTTCCTCCTGCACGGAGAGGAAGGCCCGAAGCCCCTGGTGGCGCGCGAGCGCCGCGCCCGCGATGCCGGTGGTGACGACCAGCGCAACGGTGGGCAGCAGTCCGATCCACTGTGCCACCTGGAGCAGGATCGCCAGCTCCACCAGCGGAACGGTGACGAAAAGAAGG
This sequence comes from Gemmatimonadota bacterium, assembly GCA_022823145.1. Classification (GTDB taxonomy): domain Bacteria; phylum Gemmatimonadota; class Gemmatimonadetes; order Longimicrobiales; family Gaopeijiaceae; genus Bin94. The sequence continues at coordinate 7,931 of JAJDXS010000004.1, read as the reverse complement.
ATCAGCCTGCTGAGCACGGATTCACGGCTCCTTGTCGGAATGTCGCCCCTGCGCGCAACGCGGTGTTATCCGGGTACGGCCAATGCAATGTATATTCATCGCCCGGGTTGGGAGGAACCATGAAAGACACATACTTCCGCAAGGGCTTCGGATTGAAGGCCGAGGTGAAGCCCATCATCGAGTCGGAATATCACTCGGCGCTTCTGGAGCGGGTGCGGTCGCGGGCCTACACCGACCGCTTCGGCGACATCACCGTACGCCTGGCGAAGGACTTCGGGTTCTGCTACGGCGTCGATCGCGCGGTCGACTACGCCTACCAGACGCGCCACAAGTTCCCCGACAAGCGCGTCTATCTCGTGGGGGAGATCATCCACAACCCCCATGTGAACAAGCGACTGCAGGAAATGGGCATCGAGTTCATCTACCCGGACGACGCCGGCAGTTTCGACTTCCGCCGCGTCACCCCCGAGGACGTGGTGATCATCCCCGCATTCGGCGTCACGCTCCAGGACCTGAAGACCCTCCAGGCGATCGGCTGCGTTCTCGTCGACACCACCTGCGGCTCGGTGCTGCTGGTCTGGAAGCGCGTCGACGGCTACGCCCGCGACGGTTTCACGGCCGTGGTCCACGGCAAGTACAGGCACGAGGAGTCGCGCGCCACGGCCAGCCAGGTGGAGCGCTACAAGGGGGGCAAATACATAGTCGTCCGCGACATGGCCGAGGCCGAACTGGTCGGCGCCTACCTGACCGGACGCGAGGGGCGGCTCAGCCGCGACGACTTCATGCGTCGTTTCGGCAAGTGCAGCTCCGAGGGCTTCGATCCAGACCTGCACCTCGGGAAGATCGGTGTCGCCAACCAGACCACCATGCTCGCCACGGAATCGCTGGCCATCGGCGCCCGCCTGCGCGAGATGATGGCCGACTCATTCGGCGAGGAACACGCGCAGGAGCACTTCCGCTCCTTCGGGACCATCTGCTCCGCCACCCAGGAGCGCCAGGACGCGGTCCTCGAGATGATGCAGGACCCCCCGGACGTGATGATCGTGATCGGCGGGTACAATTCGTCCAACACCAACCACCTCGCCCACATGTGCCGCGGCTACACCAGGACCTTCCACATCGACAACGCGGCGTGCATCGACCTCGGCACCGGGGCGATCCACCACAAGCCCGAACTGGATCCGCACACCCCGGAGGCCGTCGACTGGGACTGGCTCCCGGCCGGTCCCTTCCAGCTGGGGATCACCGCCGGCGCGTCCACCCCCGACAACGAGATCGGCAGGACCCTGGCGCGGGTGCTGGAGCTGAAGGGGTTGGAGGTGGACCTGTAGGCTACATGCCTGGCGGCGTGAACCTCCCGTCGACGGCGGTCCAGCCGCCGTCCGCGAAGAGGACCGTGCCGGTCACGTAGCTGGCGGCGTCCGACGCGAGGAACACGGTCGGCCCCGCCATCTCCCGCGCGCTGCCCCAGCGGTTGAAGATGTTCCGGGCGGCGTAGGCTCCGTACCAGTCGGGGCTGTCCTTGATCGGCGCGGTGAGCGGCGTGTCGATCACGCCGGGCGCCACGGCGTTCACCCTCACCCCGTGCGGCCCGAGTTCCGCCGCCGCGGCTCGCACCATCTGGACGATCCCCGCCTTCGTCGCCGCATACATGCTCTGGCCCGGCTCGACCACGACCGAGCGGATCGAACTGAAGAGGATGATCGAGCCGGATCCCTGGGCGCGCATGATCCGGCCCGCGGCCTGGATGACGTGCGCGCCGCCCTTGAGGTTGAGCCCGAGGACGCGGTCGATCTCGTCGTCGGTGTAGTCGAGCAGCGGCTTGCGCACGTTCACGCCGGGCGTGCAGACCACGACGTCGAGGGAGCCGTGCGCGGTCGCGACGGCCTCGAGTGCGGCGGTGACGGCGGCTCCGTCGACGATGTCGAGCCGGGCCGAGGCGGCCTCGCCGCCCGCCGCCCGGATGGTCGCGGCAGTGCGGGCCGCGGCCTCCGTGTCGATGTCGAGGCAGTGCACGCCGGCGCCCGCCTCCGCGCATCCGATCGCGACGGCTTCGCCAATGCCGGAGCCGCTGCCGACGATTGCGGCCGTGCGGCCCTGAAGGCTGAACATGGTAGTCATCGGAGGTGGTCCCCCTCACGGCTGAGTTTGCTTTGGGGCATTCGTGCGGCAGAATGTAAGGGAAAGTTGCCCCCAGGCGTTCCCCCAAGCGACCCCGCGAGGCAAGCCGTTGAGGCGCACCCGCAATGACAGCCGGACGGCCCGCCCCGACCACGTGATGGCCCAGGTGGAGGCGGCCCGTGACGAGATCGTGGCCTTCACCGCCGAGATGATCCAAATCCCGACGGTCAACCCTCCGGGAGACTGCTATCGCGAGTGCGCGGAGCTGATCGGGCGGCGCCTGGCGGAGGCGGGCCTGGAGTTGGAGTACGTCGAGGCCGAGGGGCGCCCCGAGCACACGGCCGACCACCCGAGGGTGAATGTGGTGGGCCGGGGCGCGAACGCGACGGGAGCGGGCGACCGGGGCAGCCGGGGCCGGACCCTGCACCTCAACGGACACTTCGACGTGGTTCCCCCGGGCGAAGGATGGACGGTGGACCCGTTCGAGGGACTTGTGCGGGACGGCCGCATTCTGGGGCGCGGCGCCTCCGACATGAAGTCGGGGATCGCCGCGGCGGTCTTTGCGGTCGAAGCGATCCGGCGGGCCGGAGTGGAACTGGAAGGCGCCGTCGACATCAGCGCGACCGTCGACGAGGAGAGCGGCGGGTTCGCCGGGGTGGCGCACCTGTGCCACGAGGGCATCATCTCGGCCCGCGATGTCGACTACGTGATCATCCCGGAGCCGTTCGGACCGGACCGTGTTTGCCTGGGGCACAGGGGCGTCTACTGGTTCGATATCGTGGCGCATGGCCATGTGGCCCACGGCAGCATGAGCCACCTCGGCCGCAGTGCGATCGACGACATGGGCGCGCTCCTCGAGACGCTCCGGACCCGGCTCGGGCCGGCCCTGGCGACGCGCCGTTCCGAGCTTCCGGTGGTCCCGGTGCCCTCGCGGCTGCCGTCGCTCAACGTCAACGCCATCACCGGTGGCCAGGCGGGTGCGGATACCCAGTCTCCCTGCGTTGCCGACCGTTGCGTGGCCACCTTCGACCGTCGCTTCATTCCCGAAGAGCCCTTCGAGGAGGTCCGCGCCGAGATTGCGGCGCTCGTCGGCGAGGTCGAGCGCGAAGATCCGGGGCGCCGCTTCACGATAGAGGACCGCATGGTGGTCCACCCCACCTCCGCGCCTCGGGGGTCCCCGCTCGTGCGGGCGTTGTCTCGTGCGGTGCGCGAGGTCCGTGGACGCGATGCGGAACTCGTGGCAAGCCCCGGCACCTACGACCAGAAGCACTTCGCGCGGATCGCCGGCATCGAGCACTGCGTGGCGTACGGCCCCGGCCCTCTCGAGGAGGCCCACCAGCCCGACGAATCCTGCTCCGTGGACGACCTGGTGTCGTGCACGCAGGTTCTGGCGCTCGCGGCGCTGGAACTGGTGGGCCCGCGCAGGCGCTAGCGCCGGACCCCGCCGTTACGGCGGATCGCTCGCGGCGCGAATCACGGCAGGAGATCACGTAAGTCGAACTGGGACTGCACGATCTGCGTTTCCTGCCGTGGTACAGGACTTTGCTGGACCGTGTCGCGAAAGCGGGAAAACCGGACCTGAATGGCGAGACTCCTGACCCTCATTGGGTGGCCAAGCTCGATGACCCTTCATCCTTGGCCGATCGGCCACCCGAAACCAAGCAGGAACGTAGTGGCGCTATTCCGGTGCTGTCCGTCCCCCAGAGCGATTGTATGCAGGACATCAAGGGAGAGTCTGTACGCCCACTGGAAATCACTACGTCAACTCCGGCACCGATCAATGCGCCGATTGCGGTCGTTGCGAGAAGCACAGCGGAACGCGGTGCTCGCGAGGCCGTCGGTTCGATTTCGAATCGGCTCCATCTCGGTCACGCTGCGGGATCAGCGCTCGATTGGGTAGACCTTGATCAGAGTCTCGTCAAAAGCGCCCTTTGCTCGGACGAGTATCCGGTCCTCCGAAATATCCAGAACGTCCAGGCTCGCGCGCATCGTGAGCCGCTTCTTCCGTTCCCACGCCTCGCTGAAACCGACCCAGACCACCTCGTCCTGAAGCGGGTCAGGGTACTCCCGGATCCACAGAAGGCCGTCGACGCCGCCCTTCATAACGGAAAAACTGGGAAGGGTGGGGCGCGCCGGCAGGTCGTCGATCAGCCCAAGGCGAAACTCCCTGATGGACATCATGAAGTTCTTTCCGCCGAGGAAAATGCTGCCCGGCTCTATACTCTCGATGCTCTCCCGTGCGGTATCTCTGACGAACCGCTCCCACCCCGCCTCCGCGCGCTCCCGGGGCTGCTCGAATGCAACGTCCACGGCGGTTCCGGCTTCGTCGTAGCGCGTGATCGTGATCGAGTCGGTCGTCGCCAGCCAGGCATAGTGGTCGGTGACGGCAGAGACGGCGGTCCGTCCGAAGATCACGGGTAGCCCCCCGTGCCTTCGCCCGCCGTCAGTTACCTCCCTCGCCGCCCACTGCTCTTCACCTGGACGGGTGCCCTCGAAGACGACCTCCCCGTCAGAGAGACGAGCGATCTCATATGCTACCGGCAACCGGATCTCCATCGGCCGAACGGCTGTGGACCCCGGGAATCCCCGCTCCGAGAATTCGAGCAGCACGCTGTTTCCGAAGACTCCAACGATCCTGCTCCTTCCACGACGGGGTCTGAGCCTCGTTTCGCCGATATGCGCCCCGGAGGAGTCGAGTCGGGTTACTCGGAAATGGTTTCCGTCCCAAGTGATCAGTCCGTCCGCGTGGCGAGCGATCCCGGCCAAATTCTTGTACTCGCCGGGACCATCTCCAAACCTGCCGTGCCGAGAAAGCAGCCGGCCCGCAGCATCCAGGATCAGGACTTCGCGCGACAGGCTATTCGCGATAGCGATGCCGTCGCCGAAGAAGACCGCTCCAGAGACCACATCCAGCGGGAGAGACTCGTCCAATCCCACCACTAGGCTTGGTCCCGCGGCGATCCGCAACGACTCGTCCCCAGGCCACGGGGAGAACAGGTCCGCGGCCGCCGCCCGACCCGTGGCCCCCGGGTCCGATGCGTCACCCAGGCAGGCGGCGCAGAGCACCAGACAGGAAACGGCGAGCATCGGTGTCGTCAGCGATCTACGTAGGGCGTCCGTCACGACCGTTCTAGCGCGACCGTTCGATCAGCTCGAGGAGCTGTTCCTCGTTCGCGTATCCGACATGCTCCCCGAACCGGTAAAAGAACGTCGGGGTTGCGGTGACTCCCAGTGCGTCTCCGAGTTTCATGTCTTCCTCCAACCTTCGTCCCGCTGCTTCGCCCCTGAGGCACCGTTCGTACAAAACCAAGTCGTCCACGCCAGCTTTCTCGGCGAGCGTCTTCCAATCCCCGGTGTCTCGCCACTCCGTCGAGTCGAACAGCAGCGAATGTAACTGTGGGAAACGTCCCTGCTCCTCGGCGCAGATCGCCGCGCGCGCGGCGGCCTCAGCATTCGGGTGGATGGCTGTCAGCGGGAAGTGGCGGAATCCGATCGTGGCGTCTGGATGGGATTCCATGACAGCTTCCAAGTGTGCGTGGGAATCTCGGCAGAATGGACACTCGTAATCCCCGAACTCGATGATCATCGCGGTGCTCAAATCGACCGTATCCATGCGAGCGCTCGTTGCCGCCAGCGCCTGCCAGGGCTCCTCGACGAGCACTGACAGGCGGGCCTGCGACCGCCAAGCGGCTAGGCGCGTTCGGAGCGGGCCCTCGGGCAAGAACACGGCGTAGAGGAGCACCGCCAAGAGCCCGAGGTTGAGGAGATGGCCAGACCAACTCGTGTCCTTCTTGTCCTTCTCCTTGTTACCCATTTGCCCTGAATAGCGTTAGCAAAGAACGTCGACGCTTCCCTGGCCACAGCTGGCCGTGCATGCACCGTCGCCGTCCGAGCACACTTCGATGTCCCCCCCGCTGTTACAGAACAAGCCGTAATGCGAATCTTTCGACTCGCAATTCGCCGCAGTCTTGGCGGCGGCGGGCGTCGCAGCCAGCGCCACGACCACCGCCGTCATCAGCAGCTTCCTGATCGTCTTCTGGTCCAACATCGCATGCCTCCTTGGAAAGTGTGGAACCCGCCCATGCAGTGAGCAGGCCGGTGAAGCTAACCCTCGTGTCAACCCCGCGCGCAAGAACCGCTGAGACGAGCGTCGTGGGGCATCGGCGGCCTTCATCCCCAGGCCGGATTGACACCCAGTGCGGACGAAATCCGTAAGATGCTGGCCTTTCGGGTCACCGAGGCGTGAAGGGCAAAACGACTCGAACGAAGCCAAACGCCGGAGGAGCACGTAGTCAGGTTGATCCATCCCAAGGCCGAACTGATGCCTGTGTCCATCGACGGGGGGCGTCGGCAGGATCAGTCGTCGCTTTCGCTTCGCGGTACATGGACGGCCCGGCATCGCTAGCCTCCATCCCACCGCCCGCTCCGGCTCGCTACGCTCGCCTCTGCGGGCGCTCAACAGGCCGGGCCTTCCCCGTGACCCGGTCGTGCAAATCAAGCAGGGATCTGCATGACTATGGGAGACAAGCAAGCAAGCAAGCAAGCAAGCCGACTCCGTGTTGAACGCGGACGTTTGGCGAAGGGGGCTCCCCTTGAACCCCCGGATTTCAGCTCTGCACCGCTTCCGGACGCAGCGGGCGGAGCTTGGCGCGCCCCTGCCTCCCGAACTAACAGCGGTTGCCTTGGGTTCTGGGCACTTGTCGCTAAGCGGTGCACCCACACACCTTGGGGGCATGTACTTGTTGACTCTGTCCCGCAGCCTGTCCCCCCAATGCGTGATCAAGTCCGAGCGCTAGACGCCTCCGGCGTAGCGAAGACGGCACTCCAAGTCAGCCAGCACGTGGCTTCGGCCACTTCCGTCGGTTTTCCGGTCTGGCGGCGCGTGATCGTGTGTGTCCGCACTCTTGCCGTTCTCGCGTTCGTGCCTTTCTCGTCCGCCGTCGCCCAAGGCTGCGACGACTGGGGCAACTGGGAGTTCTTCCAATCGGCCTCGGTGATCCGGGTAGGGGATTGCCTTCGGCTGGGGGCCGACCCGAACGCCCGCGTCAACTTCGGCGCGACCGTATTGCACCGCGCATCGCTGTACGCGACGGATCCGACGGTGGTCGGCGCGCTGGCCGAGTCCGGAGCCGATCTCAACGCACGGGACAGGGACGGAGCAACCCCGCTGCATCGCGCATGGGGCAACTCGAACCCGCTGGTCGCGCGCGAACTCCTGCGGCTGGGGGCCGATCCTACCGCCCGTGACAAGTTCGGCCGCGTGGCCGACCCCACCCATTGCGATCACTGGAACAGGTGGATGTTCGGCCGCGTGGCGCTCGCCCCCGACATCGTCCGCTGCATCGAGGCAGGTGCCGACCCGCTGGCTCGCGACGAGAACGGCAGCACGCCGCTGCACCATGCCATCCTGGGGATGCCGCACGACCGGGATGCCGCCTACGTGCCTGGTGCGCGGCGGCCCGAACGTCCGCCGGACCTTGAAGCAGTGGCCCGGCTGATCGAGTCGGGCTCCGATCCCAGGATCTCCAACGACGACGGGGATACGCCCCTCCACTTCGCGGCACGAGCCGGAAACCTTGCCGTGGCACGGTCCCTGTTGGATGCGGGCGCCGACGCCGACGCACGGGACCGGCAGGGGAACAGCCCTCTGCACGAGGCGGCCGGTGCCGGAGACCCGGCGATGGTCGCATTCCTGCTGGGCGAGGGTGCGATGCTGAACGCGCAAGGGACCGACGGGGCCACGCCGCTGCACCGGGCACTCCACTGGTCGAGGCCGAGCTTGGCGGTCGCGGAAGCCTTGTTGGAGGCGG
>JAJDXS010000060.1 GCA_022823145.1 Gemmatimonadota bacterium | reverse complement strand
TCACGGCAAATCCAGAAGGCGCTCGAGGCCGATGGAATGGCCTTCTCCCAACACTACACAGTCTCGGCGATGCTCACGCGCCTGCAGGACGATGGCCGCGTTGTGCAGGTCAGCTACGGCAAGTGGACCACCGCAGTGACGGACGTTCGGAATGTTCCGTGTCGCCCGTACCATCGGCCGACGGAAACTCGCTCGGTAGATGCGAAGCACGTTCTGTAGCGGGGTCACCGGGATCTCGGTCAACACCGTGGAAGAGCGCCCCACACCGCGCGACTACAGGTGCCGGACACGGTGGAGGTCGAGGTTCACGGGCGCGGTGGCGAGCGCCTCACAACTCTCGATCGCCTTCTCCACTCTGTCTACGGCCCAATTGGGATGTACTGGATGGGCTTCGACACGGACGGACGGTTCCTCTGCCACCTCGACCACCCCCATGACGGGCTCACCGCCTACGAGTTCGGGCCCGACTTTTGGCTGGGCGTCCACGCCGACGAGCTGGGAGTGGAAACGGTCGTGGTGTATGAGCTGACCATGCCGGAAGCGGCGTAATCGGGGCGGTGTAAGCTGGCGGAGGAGCAATGTAATGACAACGTTACATAATGGAATGTCCGCATTACATTGGGACGACCTCTACAGTCCCTACTAGGGCGACTAACGACCGCGGACTTGAACGTTACGGCCATGGCGGTTGTGGTGACGCGCAGTGTCGAAGACCTGTGCCCCACAGATCGAACTTCCCGCGTCGCAACAAGACCATGGCGCTGCTCTCGGACGCGACCCTGGTGGTGGAAGCCGCCCAGAGCAGCGGAACGCGCCACCAGGGTTGGGAGGCGCTCAAGTTTGGTCGGCCGGTCCTCTTCCTCCAGAGGTTCCTGGATCGGACGACCGCCAAGTGGCCGGCGCGGCTTGTCGGGGACCGCGACCTCACCCACTTTTGCGCCATGCGCGACTTCAACACAACCGGGCCGGTACGACCAGAAGACCACTAGTGTATACCAACTCTCTTCGGATGAGCTTCAGAAAATGTAAGGATGACATTACATGATGGAATGTACGCATGACATTACGAGACCTGACCCAATCGACTCGGCGCTGGATGCCTACACCTCTCGGATTGCCTATCTGAACGATGAGGCGACGCGGGACGGCTATCGGCTGAACAAGCGTTCCGAACGCGACTTCAGGCAGTTCGTGCGGTCACGACCGTGCATGCGCAAGGGCGACCTGGTGCTGATGGACAACGGCAACCTTAGAGCGATCTGGAAGGACGAACGAGGTGGACGTTTCAGCTTGCAGTTCCTCGGAGGTAATATGGCGCAGTATGTGATCTTCAGGCGGCAACGGGCGGATCGAGCGATTTCCAGGGTCGCGGGACGGGATTCCCTGGAGGGAATCGCAAGGCAGATCGATGCCTTTCGGTTGCATTCTGTGCCTGGCGAATGACGGGCGAAGTTGGAACTGTCTAAGCCAGGATACTCCCTCGTCATGGACAGGTCACTTTCCCGCTCCCAGACCCCAACAACATCGGGGCAGGCATGACATTCGACATCGTGTTCGTGCTGGTCGTCGCCATGGCGGCCCTGGTGCTGTTCGCCATGGACCGCATCCGGCTCGACCAGCTTTCCATGTCGGTTCCGGTGGTGCTCCTGCTGGGCGGAATCATCGGTCCGGCCGAGGCGCTCTCCGGCCTCTCCAGCGAGGCGACTGTCACGGTGGCGGCGATGCTGGTGCTCGGGCTGGGGCTGCGGAAGACCGGCCTGGTGGCGGCGATCGGCATCTGGGCGCGGACGGCACCGCTGGGCGGCAAGACGCTGCGCATGTTCATCCTCTGCCTGCTGGTGGCTTTTCTGTCGCCGTTTCTCAACAACACCGCGGTCGTAATCGTGTTCATCCCGGTGTTCGCTGCGCTCGCGGATCAGGCCGGCGAGCCGGTCTCGATGTACCTGATGCCGCTGTCGTTCGTGGCCATCATGGGCGGGACGGTGACGCTCATCGGCACCGCGACCAACCTGGTCGTGCACGGGGAGGCGATCGCGCGCGGTTACGACGAACTGACCATGTTCTCGATCGCGCCGGTCGGGCTCATATGTCTGGCGGTGGGGATGCTCTACCTCTTCACCGTCGGGCGTCGCTACATGCCCCGCCGGGAGCAGCCGCCGGACCTGTCCAGCCGCTACGGGGTGCGCCGGTTCACGACCGAGCTGAGGGTGGGGCCGGACTCGCCCGCGGCCGGACGGTCGCTGGCCGAACTGCGGTGGGGAGAGCGATTCGACGTTGTGATCGTGGGCGTCGAGCGGGCGGGCCGGGTCATTTCCCTGCCGGCGGGCGAACGCGTGATCGAGGCCGGGGACAGGCTGTTCGCCCAGGGTGCGGCGGCCGATCTGCTCCGCCTGGCCCAATCGCAGAAGCTGGACACCCCCGAGGGGGGAACGCCTCGGGAGGCGAGCGAGAAGGTGGCCGGCGGACGCATGATGGAGGTCATCATGGGACCCGGATCCGCGCTCTTGGGCCGGACGCTCAGGGATCTTCACTTCGCCCAGCGCTACGACGTGACCGTGCTCGGGGTGCAGAGCCACGGGACCGCGGTTACCGACCGCATCGCGCAGCTGCAGTTCTCCGTGGGCGACATCCTCCTTGTGCGCGGCGAAGCGGACGCACTGGATCGCCTGGCCGACGAACCCGGGTTCATCGCGATGGCCGAGGTGGACCACCCGGTGGGGAGCAGGCCGCGCGCCGCCTTCGCCGCCGCGATCATGGCCGGGGTGGTCCTGGTCGCCAGCTTCGGCATCTTCCCCATCTCCACGGCGTCGATGGCGGGGGTCGCGCTCATGGTCTTCACGGGTTGCGTGCGCGTGAACGAGATCTACGCGGAGCTCGACTGGCTGGTGGTGTTCGTGATGGCCGGGCTCATCCCGCTTGGACTGGCCATGGAATCGACTGGCGCGGCCGCCTGGATCGCCTCGGGCGTGGTGGGGGCGACCTCCGGGCTCGGCGAGACCGGGATGATCGCGGCGTTCTACCTGCTGACCGCCGTCATGACCGCCGTGGTGGCCAATACCGCGACCGCCGTGATGCTCACGCCCGTAGCGATCCTCGTCGCCCAGACCGCCGGGCTCAACCCCTATGCCCTGCTGGTGACCGTCATGTTCGGGGCGTCGGCCTCCTTCGTGACCCCGTTCGGCTACAAGACCAACGTGATGATCTACTCGCCGGGCGGATACCGCTTCATGGACTTCGTCAAGGTGGGCGGGCCGCTCAACCTCCTCCTGGCGATCGTGGCCTCGATCTGCATCCCCTTCTTCTGGCCCAGTTGAAGGGGGCTTGAGCCTGGCCGATCGCGGTCGCTGAAACGTGTCCACGTTATGCCCGCAATGCGCCGTTTTACTTACCTTTTTGGGCGCAATTCGCGGATGAACGCCGAGTTGGTGAGGTTGGCGCCGCTTCCGCCGGAGTAGCGGCGCCAGGGTCGCCAGGACATGACAAGGGATACCGGGAGGACCGTGGAAACGATGTGCCCGCGATTCGCGGCGAGGGTGCTCTTCCTCCTTTCGCTCTTCTCCCTCACCGCTCTGCCATCCGTTTCCGCATTCGCTCAGACGAATCAGCTGACCGGACGGGTCAGGTCCGCCGACGGACTCCCGATCGAGGGCGCAGTGGCGGAGATCCATCCGGCCGCGGACTCGACGCTGGCGGTCTACACCCTTTCGAACGACCTCGGTTTCTTCGCCTTCCGTGACCTCGAGCCGGGCGCCTACGTGCTGAGCGTGACCCGGATCGGGCTTACGGAGTACCGGGAACAGGTGAGCGTCGAGGCCGGCCCGATGTCCATCGAGGTCGTGTTGAACCCGCAGGCCTTCGAGCTCGAGGGCCTGACCATCGAGGCCGAGCGAAGCCGCGCCAAGACGCGCTTCGAGGAGTCCGCCGGGATCACCGTGCAGGAGATCGAGGCCGGCGACCTCAAGTCGATTCCCGTGTTGATCGAGGCGGACCCGCTGCGCGCCGTGGAGGTGCTGCCGGGGGTGACGACGGTGTCGGATTTCTCGGGATCCTACAACGTCCGGGGCGGTTCGGCCGACCAGAACCTGATTCTCCTCGACGAGGTCCCGATCTTCAATCCGTTTCACCTCGGCAACATCTTCTCCGTCTTCAACGCCGACATGGTGGATCGCGTCGAGCTGCAGTCCGGGGGCTTTCCGGCGGAATACGGCGGGCGGGTGTCGTCGGTGTTGACGATCACGAGCGACCCGGGCGACGGAGCCTTCGGGGTGGACGCGGGCGTCAGCCTGCTGGCAACCCGCGTCGCGGTGAAGGGAGCGCTCCCCGAGAACGCGGCGGAGAGGCTGGGGTTCACAGCGACCCGGTGGCGCGCGTCGGCTCGCCGATCCTACATCGACGTGCCCCTCAAGCCATGGGCCGACTTCCCGTACCACCTGACCGACCTCCAGGGCGTCTTCGAGGCCTGGACGGAGGGCGGAAGCCGGCTTCGGTTCGTCGGCTACAGCGGCCGGGACATCGTCGACCTCTCGGGGATATCGGACACACCCATCCCGATCCGGTGGTGGTGGGGAAACGACGCGATCGGTGGTTCGTGGACGCATTCGATGGGCGGAGGCGCGTCGATGGCCGTGCGTGCCGCGTTTTCCCGCTTCGAGTCCGACCTGGCGTTTCCGGAAGTCGACACCGAGTTCCAGACCGGGATCGAAGAGGCGACCTTCCGCGCCGATATCGAACAGCGCCCCGCATGGGCCACGAGCTGGAAGTCGGGCGTGTCGGTAAAGCGGGTCGCCTACGACAACGGGCTGGTTGGAGGCGGGTCGACCTTCCTGGACCAGCGGGGCGACGGGCTGGAGGTCGCGGGCTACAGCCAGGCGCACTGGAACCCCAACCCGGGCTGGCTGGTGGAAGCCGGCGTTCGCGTCGACTACTGGCAGCCGAACGCGGGGCCGTCGGAGACGACGCTGTCGCCGCGCTTCGCCGTGAGACGCTTCCTCCGCGACAGGAATTCGGCGGTGCGGCTCGCCGCGGGCCGATACAGCCAGTTCATCCACTCCACGCGGGACGAAGAGTTTCCGTTCGGGCTCGACACCTGGATTCTGGCAGGCGCCGAGGCCCCGCGCGTCGTGTCGGACCAGATCCAGCTTGGCGCCGAGAGCTTCTTCGGCGACGATGACCGGTGGTTCGCTTCGCTGGAGGGCTACTTCCGCAACTTCGACGGCGTGGCCGCCGTCAACGCGGCCGAGGACCCGAACGACGACACCGACGCGCTGGTGGCGGGCAACGGAGACGCCTACGGGGTCGACCTATTCGTGAAGAGGGACCGGGGCGCCACGACCGGCTGGCTCTCGGTCTCGTTTCTGAAGACCGTCCGGTCATTCCCGGACACGCGCGTGGGCGTCGATCCCCAGCCCTGGATCACCTATCCGCCGGTCTTCGACCGCCGCTTCGAGGTCGATCTCTCGCTCCGCAGAGAACTCGGCTGGTGGGGACTGGACACGGGAATCAGGCTCAACTTCGGCACGGGTCTGCCGTACACGAAGCCGCTCGGCACCTTTCACCTCTATCGCACACAGTTCGTAACGGGGGCTCTCGGCGTCGAAGACGACAACGCGGTGGTGCTCGGCCCGCGCAACGGCTCGCGCTATCCGGCCCGGCACCGTCTCGACCTCTCGCTCCGGAAGACCGTGACGAAGAGCTGGGGCACGATCACGCCCTACATGAGCATCATCAACGTCTACAACCAGAAGAACGTCCTCTTCTACTTCTTCGACTACCAGTCCTCGCCCCCCACGCGCCAGGGCGTATCGATGATCCCCTTCCTTCCCACGGTGGGCGTCGAGGTGTCGTTCTGATGACGGCCTCGTCGAGAGTGCGGCGCGGACGCCCCCGGCGGGTCCGCCGATTCGACCCCGGCCTGGCGGTGCTGGTCGCGCTGGCCACAGCCCCCGTTCTCGGAGGATGCGAGCTGACCGAGGTGACCGTTACGGAGTCGGAAGACGTGGTGATCGCGGAGGTGCAGGTGACCATCGACCTGGACGACGGCGGGGCGACATCCCTCTCCGTGTACGCCTATCTCCACCGCACACTCAGCGGGGCGCGGGCCGACGAGGTGGAGGGGGCCGTCGTCCGCGTGTCGGGAGCGTCGAACGCGGCGGTGCATCTCGAGGCCGCGGACAGCGGCGGCGTTTGCCTGGCTCCGTTGTTTGAAGAGGACGACGAAGAGGAGGACGATGATTTCGAGCTGGATATCGGCTCGTGCTACCGGGCCACCGTGTCCCCCTCCCCCTTCTCTCCCGGGGAGACGGTCGAACTCGAGATCATCGTCCCCGACGGCCGCACGCTGACCGGGGTCAGCCGGATACCCGACGCCTTCGACTTCATCGGTCTCACACACGAGGCCGGGCAGTGCCGCATCGAGCCCGACACCAACTACCGCTTCAACTGGACGGAGGCCGCCGGCACCTGGTCATATCTCTCCGACACCTGGATCGAGGGACTGCCGGAAGCGCTGGCGGGACAGGACGTCGCAGCCCCCGACTCGCTGTACCTGACGGGGTTCGCGATCGGAGAGAAGGACACCGACATCCTCTTTCCCGGAGAATACGGGCTGTTCGACCTCGGCGAAGGGGCCGATGCCGACCTCCTCCGCATTCTCGATGACGGCCTTCCGGGAGGCGCCTCGGCGGAGGTTGCGTTCGCAGCCACCGACCGCAACTGGGTGAACTGGGCCCGGGGCGGGAACTTCAACCCCTCGGGACTCATCCGCATCCCTTCCGTTTTCGGCGACGGCACCGGCTTCTTCGGCACGGCGACCCAGCGGGTGCTGAACGTCGTGTCGGCCCCTGTCGGCGACGAAGCGCCCCCTCTCTGCGGCCCGGCGGAATCTTGAGAGGCTGACGGTCGGATGTGCCGTCGCTGGCGGCCTGGATCCCCGCAGACCGCCTGTCCGCCGCCTTCGTGCGTTCGGCTCCGCCCGGAAGACACTGCGACGGAAACGGGCTCTACCTCTACATCAAGAAGACAGGAACCCGCAGCTGGATCCAGCGGCTCGTCGTCCGGGGCCGCAAGCGCGAGATCGGTCTCGGCAGCGTCGTCCTCGTCTCGCTGGCCGAGGCCCGCGAGCAGGCGCTGGCGAACCGGAAGCTGGCCCGCGCGGGTGGAGAT
>JAJDXS010000041.1 GCA_022823145.1 Gemmatimonadota bacterium | reverse complement strand
CGAACAGGTCGTCGTGGTGCGATGCGGCGATGGTTCTGCACGATAGACGGCACGAAGCGGCGCCGCCAGCCGGGGTAGTTGATCGGCTATGCGGGTGGGGGCGCTGGATTCTCCGCTGAAGTAGGTCTGGCAGCCGGGTTTTATGCTGAGCGAGGAGGGGCCGGTTTTTCGGAACCGGCCCCTCCTCCGTACCTTCTTGGCTCTTGGATCTGCATTTGACTTCCGCGATTCCTCACCACGCACTGCCGCCATGCCAACCATCGTTTGAGAGTCGACTCGCGGGACTCCCGCCAGTCGACTCCGCAAATCCGGTTATCCTGACAAGACATGACCGGAGAGTGTTCCACGGCAGAATTGGCAGATCATGCAGTCCTATTTGAACTTAGATGACTCCATGCCGTGGTCTGCGCCATCCGTGATCCGCTGATCCAGCGAGGAGTGCAATACGACATCAGGTCGAACAGGGCCGGGGACATCAGCGTGCCCCCCCGACGGGCATCGAAGCCCCAGGCGCCGGTCCGTCCCCCGGCGTAGGGGAACGAGGGATCCGGATTGTCGGGATCCCCGCACGCCGCGTGCTGAAGACTCATGTTGTGACCGAGTTCATGCGCCATCGTCGTCGGATTCGGGACGGAGACGCTGATCCGACCGGGCAGGTACGCGCGTCCGCCCTGCTCCTCGAAGCGCGCCATGATTCCCATGTAGTGGCCGCTCCCGCCTTCCATCGTGCGTATGGCGCGCAGTTCCCCGAGCAGACGCGAGCTGTTGTTGGTCGACGTGGTCACGGGTGCATGCTCCGTGACAGCGAGGCCGGTGACCGGCAGGAGAGAACGCGTAGCGGAAAGCAACTCATGGCCACCGGGATCGGCGGCCATCTCGCCGATCAGGTCCACTACCCGTCGCTCCGGCTGCTCCGACCAGAGCAAGGGAATCAGTGTGAGGTTCAGCACCGGCATGGCACGCACGTCGACGGCCATCCGTCCCGTCTGCGGGATCCGCGTGGCGACACCCAGATCGGGATCCAGCGTGCCATCCGGGTCGACCTCGACAACCATTTCGAGGCCGGGCTGAAGCACCTCCGCGGGAATCATGGCGTTGGAAGATGTCCTGAAGTCACCCTCTGCGACCGTCGTCGGGATGGCGACCGATTTGCCCGGGATGTCCGCCTGATGCACCTGTGCTCCATCCCGATGGAATGTCGCGCGAACGGGTGGTATTCGTTCGCTGGTGGGCCGTGCGGCGGTAACGAAGACGCGCAGCAGGGCTTCCTCGCCGGCAAGGAGCGGCACCGGGAATCGCCGCGATTGAACCGCCTGGGTCAGATAGACCGTCGACCCGGCCCCCGCGCCGCACCGGGCCAGGCGAAGCTTTGGGATGCCGGCCATCCACTCCACGAATTCCGCTTCGGACGGAGCGCAGAGGCTGGTACCCCCCGCAAGGAACTCTTCGAGTGCACGCAGCGCCGTGAAGCTCGACGGAAGCCGGCCCGACAACCCGGAATTGTTCGAGAGCGCCAATTCACGAAGTGCCGACAACAGGCCGAGTTCCGCCGGCACCGGCCCCTGCAGCCTGTTCGACTCGAGCCGCAGCAGTTCCAGGTCGGGAAGGTTTCCCAACTCCGGCGGGATCGGGCCGCTCAATTGGTTCGAATAGAGCCACAGCCGCTGGAGCGACGAAAGTTCGCCCAGCTCGGGGGGAAGCGGACCGCTCAACTCGTTACGCGACAGCGCCAGATGCTCCAGTGCAACAAGGTTGCCGAGTTCGGATGGAATGGAGCCGCGCAGATTGTTCCTGTTGAGGTACAATCGCTCCAGTGAGGTGAGCCGGCCCAGTTCGGGTGGAATCGGGCCACTCAGGTGGTTGGAAACGAGGTACAAGCGCTTCAAGGACCGAATGCTGCCGAGCGCGGGCGGAATCGGACCAATCAACTCGTTGTAGGCGAGGGAGAATTCCTCCAGGTCCAGGTCGGTCAATTCGGACGGAATCCGGCCGGTCAGATCGTTCCTCGAGAGCACCAGTTGGCGCACGGACGAAAGGCCGCCCAGCTCCGGCGGGATGCGGCCACTCAACTCGTTCGAGTCGAAGATCAACCGCTCCAGGGAGGAGAGCCCGCCCAACTCGGGAGGGATTCCGCCACTCAGTCGGTTGTTGTGGAGGAACAACCCCGCAAGGGAGGACAGGTTGCCCAGCTCGGGGGGTATCCGGCCGCTCAGGTCGTTGTGCGAGAGTGACAATTCCTCCAGCGATGGAAGACTGCCCAGCTCGCCGGGAATCCGGCCGCTCAGGTTGTTGTTCGGCAGACGTAGACCGGTGACCCGACCGTCCGCACCGACGGTGACGCCGTACCACTCGCCGATGGGCGCCGTGCTCAACCAGTTGTCATTCAGGCTCCAGTCGCCGCCGCCCGTGGCGTCGTAGAGCGCCGTGAGCACCGCACGTTCCAGCGACGCCGGATCCGTTGGCAGTGCCGGCTCCGTTGTTCCGTCGCCGCACGCAAGCGCCCATCCACCGAGCCCAACCATCGCTGCATTCAGAATGCTGCGTGACAGGACGGCTCTCATGGCCGGTGGCTACCGCCTCCAGGCGTCGGCGTCCGGAATGCCCCGGCTGCTCAATACGCTGAACCGCGAGCCCGGCGCCACGTCGCCCGCCACATCCGGCTGCGCCAGAGCTTCGGGACGAGCCCCGCGCAGGATGCTCCGCACCTGCCCGGTCCGCGGATCCCGGAGAATCACCATCGGGCGATCGGTGTCGCGGTCCATCGTGACGGTTCCGCCGGGGCCCGAGAGGCCGATTGCGGCGAGGTTCCCCGCCCACCCTGGTTGCACGGGCAGCGCGAAGACGAAGCTGGAGCCCCCGTCCCCATCCGCCACCTCGGGCATCGCAAAACCGAGTGAGAAGAGTTCGCGACCGTCCGGGGTCAGCCCCTTCAGGCGGTAGTCGCCGTCGGTATCGGGCAGCGCGGGCGGGGCGTCGACGACGAAGGCGGGCTCGAGAAGCGGCGTGCCCCGGGCGTCCACACCGCCCCAGATCAGCAGCGACCTGCCCGGGGGCGCTGCCGCCGTCGCTGACGTGCTGTCGGCCTCGTCACGCAGGCGAAAACCGATCGCGTTGGTAAGGTGGTAGTCGCTGATCCACCGGGGATTGCAGTACGACATCAGGTCGGGCCGATTCGGGGCCACCAGTCTGCCCAGGCGGGAATCATAGCCCAGCGCACCGATCTGTCCGCTGCTGTATGGGAACGAGGGGTCCGGGTTCTCCGGTTCCCCGCAGGGCGCGTGCTGAAGATTCATGTTGTGCCCGAGTTCGTGGGCGATCGTCGACGGATTCGGGACCGAGACGCTGACCCGCCCGGGGCGATACGCGCGTCCGCCCCACTCCTCGAAGCGAGCCATGATCCCCATGTAGTGGCCGCTCCCCCCTTCCATCGTGCGTATGGCGGTGAGTTCCCTGAGCAGACGGGATGTGTTGTTGGTCGAAGTGGTCACCGGCGCGTGCTCATCGACCGAGATTCCGGTGACGGGCAGGAGCGAACGAGTCTCGGACAGCAGCTCGTGGCCAGCGGGGTCGGCGGCAATCTCCCCCACCAGGTCGACGACTCGCCGTTCGGGCTGTTCCGACCAGATCAGGGGAACCAGCGTGAGGTTCAGGACGGGCATGGCGCGCACGTCGACCGCGATCCGTCCGGTCTCGGGGATCCGCGAGGGAACCCCCAACGCGGGATCCAGGGTTCCACCCGGATCGACCTCGATCACCATTTCAAGGCCGGGCTGAAGCACCTCTGCCGGCACTCCGGCATTGGACGACATCCTCAGGTCGCCGTCCACGACCGTTGTCGGGATGGGACCCGGCTTGCCCGGGATGTCCGCCACATGCACCTGCGTTCCGTCCCTGTAGAATGTGGCGCGAACGGGTGGCATCGGTTCGCTGTTGGGCCGCGCGGCCGTCGCGAAAACGCGCAGCAGAGCCTCCTTGCCACCAAGGAGCGGAACCGGGAATGCCCGCGACTGGACGGCCTGGGTCAGATAGGCCGTGGACCCGGCCTCGGCGTCGCAGCGGGCCACACGCAGCTTGTCGATGCCGGCCAGCCATTGCCCGAAGTCCCCGTCGGACGGAGCGCACAGGTCCGTACCCCCTGCGAGCAGTTCTTCGAGGTCGCCGAGTGCCGTCAGGCTCGCGGGGAGGACCCCCGACAACTCCGCATTGTTCGAGAACGCCAGGAAGCGAAGCGCGGTCAACTGGCCAAGCTCGGGCGGCACCGGCCCCTCCAGTCTGTTGGACTCGACTCGCAGGAGCTGGAGGTCGGAGAGGTCGCCGAGCTCCGGCAGGATCGGACCACGCAACCCGTTCGCATAGAGCCACAGGTATTGGAGGGAAGAAAGGTTCACCAATTCGGGGGGAATCGGCCCGGTCAGGGTGTTGCGAGAAACCGAGAACCGCTCAAGGGCGGTGAGGCTGCCCAATTCGGGTGGTATGGTGCCGGTCAGATTGTTCGAGTTGAGATACAACCGCTCCAGCGAGGAGAGCTGGCCCAGTTCCGGTGGAATCGGGCCACTGAACTCGTTGAAGCCCAGCCACAGTTGTCGGAGGGAAGCGATGGTGCCGAGGTCCGGCGGAATCCGACCACTCAGGTCGTTGCTCGAAAGGTACAGGTCCACCAGTGGGAGGGCGGTCAGTTCCGGCGGAATCGGTCCGGTCAGGTCGTTGCTCGTGAGCCCCAATCGCTGCAGGGAGGAAAGGCTGCCCAGTTCAGGCGGGATCCGGCCACTCAGATCGTTGCTGGCAAGGAGCAGCTGCTCCAGGGAAGAGAGCTGGCCCAGCGCCGGCGGGATCGGACCACTCAATCGGTTGGAGTGGAGGAACAGTTCCACCAGGGAAGACAGGTCGCCCAGCTGGGGCGGGATTCCGCCCCTCAGGTCGTTGTTGGAGAGCGACAACTGCTCCAGTGCGGGAAGGCTGGCCAGTTCGGGAGGAATCGGGCCACTCAGGTTGTTGCTCGGCAGGACAACGCCAAGGACCCGGCCGTCCGCTGCGGTGGTCACTCCGTACCATTCGCCGAGCGGAACCGCGCTCAGCCAGTTGTCGTTCCGGGTCCAGTCGTCGCCGCCCGTGGCTTCGTAGAGGATGCCGAGCACAGCACGTTCCAGATCTGCCGGCTCCGTCGGAAGCGTTGGTTCGGTCGTCGCGTCGCTGCAGGACAGAGACCACCAGCTCAGACCCAGCACCAACATGAAGCCGCTGCGTGGCGGGAGGATTCGCATCACTATTCTACCCCTGGAAGTCCGTTGTGTTGCAAGATCCCGCACCCACCACAACCTCGATCGGACCGCGCGCATGAGAGTTCACCTCCTCTTTCCATCGGCCGCCGTTCTCGCGTGGGCGTGCGCACCACCCTCGCCGACCACCGAATCCGCCCCGCCCTTCCACATCGGCGCCACCATCGAGGTCGGCGCCGCTCCACACGGCATCCGCTTCAGCGCCGACGGCGACACCGCCTACGTCGCGCTCAGCGGCGACGGACAGATCGCCGTCGTCGACCTGACGGGCCCGGCGGTGGTCGCCCGGTGGGATGCCGGCGAAACGCCGCTCGATCTCGTCCGGCTCGAAGACGGCTGGCTCGTCAGCCAGTTCCGCGACTCCACGCTGATCCGCCTCGACGCCGCGGGCCAATCCCTCCCCGACGCCACCCACACCGTCACCCCCGGCCCCTCGCTCTTCACCCCCGGCACCGTTCGCGGGCAAGCCTGGATCACCACCGAGTTCTCCGACCGCCTCTGGGTGATTGACACCCGCACCGGCACGCCGACCGCGTCCCACCCCACGGACAATCGCCCGTACCCCGCCGACGTCATGTGGGACGGCTCGCACGCCTTCGTCCCCAACCTCGACGCCGGCACGGTCTCCGTGATCGACCTGCTGAACGGCGAAACCGACGCGACCGTCGAGGTCTGCCCGGGCCCACCCGGCGGCGCCCTGACCCCCGACCAGGTCACCTACATCGTGGCATGCGGCGGCTCCGACGAGGTCGCGTTGATCAATACCGCATCCTTCCGGGTCATCGGCCGCGTCTCCGGCCTCGGCCCCCGCCCCTTCTCGGTTGCCGTCCCCGGCGACGGCCGCTACGCGCTCGTCAACAACGCGGGCGGCAGCACCGTCTCCGTGGTGGACATCGAGGCGCTTGCCGTCGCCCAGACCATCGAGGTCGGCGCGCAGCCGATCGTGCTCCGCGTGCACCCGGACGGCGAGCGCGTCTTCGTGGCCAACGAGATCGCGGGCACCCTGGTCGAGCTGATCCCCGGCGCGCCTGACCCCACCCCCACCACGTCCCCCGCCCCCACCGAAGTCGTCGTCCTCGGGATGCTCCACAGCGGCCATCTCGACAGCGACCGCTTCGGCCTCGACATCGTCCGTGACCTGGTGCGCGAGATCGACCCCGACTACTGGCTCACCGAGATCCCGCCCAACCGCTGGGACCGCGCGCGCGCCGAGTACGAGGCGACCGGCACCGTCGAAGAGCCCCGCGTGCGCCGCTTTCCGGAGTACATGCAGGTCCTCTTCCCCCTGTCTTTGGAGATGAGCTTCGAGGTCATCCCCACGGCCGGCTGGACGGAGCCGATGTCGGATTTCCGCGCCGGCTACCTCGACGCGTATGCCCGTGACCCGAACCGGACCACCGAGTGGGCCGAATACCAGGCCGCCAGCGCGGCCTCCGCCGAAGCCCTCGCCGCGGGCGGCGCGGGCGACGACCCGTACTGGATCCACACCGACGCCTACGACGAGGCCTACGACATCCGCATGCAGGTCTACGCGCGCCTCTTCGACGCCGACCTCGGCCCCGGCGGCTGGGACGCGATCAACGCCTCGCACTGGGCGAACATCGAACGCGCGCTCGACCGACACCCCGGCGCGCGTTTCCTGCTCACGTACGGTGCCGGGCACAAGGGGCCCTTCCTGGAAGAGCTGCGAAAGCGGGACGACGTCGTACTGCTCGACGTGGGGGGGTTCCTGGACCGGCTGCGCTGAGCGTCAGGCCGCTGGGGTTGACGACGATGGTTGCACAATCATATTGCACATGCGTCAAGTCATTGCACATACCTGCCGGGAGCCTGCACCATGTCCGCCCGCATCCATTTCGTCGCAAGGGAATCCGCCAAGATGGCCTACCGGACTCAGGCCCGGCGCGAGGGCAAATCGCTCGGGGAATGGCTGCGCGAAGCCGCCGATGAGAAGCTGGCGGCCGCACGTCCGCGCAAGTTCACCGTCGAGGAGCTCCGCGAGTTCGCGGCCAGGTGCGACGCACGTCATCCACCGGGCGCCCGGGAGCCCGACTGGCCCGAGATCAAGCGCATCATCGCGGAATCCAAGATCGCGGGATTGGGAGAGTGACCTTCCTCGACACGAACGTCTTCATCCACTTTCTCGGTCGTGAGCATCGGCTACGTGATGAGGCACGCGCCCAGCTGCAGCGGCTCCTGCAGCGCGGAACACGCCTTGCAACGTCGGCCGAGGTCCTTCAGGAATTGCTTCACTACTATCACCGCGACCAGCGGGTGGGCGATTTGGACAATGCTTTCGCTCTGGTGGAGAGCTGCGTAGACGAGATCTGGACCGTCGGCAAGGAGGATGTCGAGACGGCGCGCAACCTGGTATCGACCCACCCCGGTCTGGAAGCCCGTGACCTGGTGCACCTCGCCTGCTGCATTCGACGGCAACCGCGTGACCTGTTGACGTTCGATCGTGCGCTGGCGGCGGCGTGGCAAAGCCAGCGCTAGCAGTCCGGCACGGATGCATCGCCGGTCGAATCCCGGGGGATTCCGTCCACGGGCTGCTCCAGGCCGAACTTGTCGCCAGGACTGCGGCTGCCTACCGTGGCAGTCCCAACTCACCTCTCCCGGAGACACAAATGACCCGCACCAAGATCGTTTTCGGAGTCCTTGCCGCTACGTCCATGGGCGCCGCGGCCCCCCTCGCCGCCCAGCACGACACCAGCAATCCGTTCCGCCCCATCTACGGCTGGGGCGAGCTGCCCGAAGGCAGGGAGTGGGGCTCGACCAGCGCCATCGAGATCGCGCCGGACGGGAACATCTGGGTCGCGGAGCGTTGCGGGCGAAACACCTGCGTCGACTCGGACGTCGACCCGATCCTGCTCTTCGACAAGGAGGGGAACCTGCTGCGCAGCTTCGGCGGCGGGATGATCGCGTGGCCGCACGGGATCGATGTCGACCACGACGGCAACGTGTGGGTCACCGATGCGTGGCGGCCCGGCGCCACCACGACCGGCCACTCCGTGCTCAAGTTCTCCCCCGAGGGCGAGCTGCTCATGACGATCGGCACGCCGGGCGAGGCCGGCGACCCGCCCACCCACCTCACCCAGCCCTCCGACGTGCTGGTCGCCCCCAACGGTCAGATCTACGTCGCCGACTCGCACGACCGGACCCGGGGCCGGATCGTCCGCTACGACGCCGACGGCAACTACATGGAGACCTGGGGCGAACTCGGCTACGGGCCGAAGCAGTTCCGCGACCCGCACGCGCTCGCCATGGACTCCCAGGGCCGGATCTTCGTGGGCGACCGCTACAACAACCGCATCCAGATCTTCGACCAGGAGGGCGAGTTCCTCGCGATCTGGACGCAGTTCGGGCGGCCGAGCGGCCTCTATATCGACGCCGACGACAACATCTACGTGGCCGATTCGGAGTCGAGTCCGGCGCCCAACGAGTTCACCGGGCAGCGCAACGCCGGGTGGGAGAAGGGGATCCGCATCGGTGACGCGCGCATGGGGTGGGTGCACCACTTCCTGCCGGACGACCGCGCCAACGTGATGGGATTCAGCGGCCCCGAGGGCGTCGCGGTTGACGACGAGGGCAACGTGTACGGCGCCGAGGTGTCCCAGCGCCGGATCACGAAGTGGGTGCGGTTCAGGCGGTAGGGGTCTCGCGGCGGTAGATGGTCACGCCCACGGCCTTGATGTGACGCAACAGGGGCTCGTATGTGATCCCTTCGAGGGCAACGACGTCGCAGCGTTGTGGGATATCGAGATCCTCCAGGTCCAGCCTGAGACGGCCGAGAGCGTGGCGGCCGCGCATCCCGGTGGTGGCAAGGTCGACGTCGGAGCGAGCAGTGGCAGTGCCCGTTGCCCGGGAACCGAACAGCACCACGGATTCGAGGTCGGGGTGCCTGGCAAAGACGCGCGTCAGCCTAGCGAGCAGTCGGTTTCCCAGGCCTTCGGCGGCTGGTGCCGATGCCGTCACGTTGCCTTGTCCTCCCGTGCCAGGAGTTCCCACAACTCGTTGAAGCACGCAAGATACCGACGGTAGACGTTGTTCGCGACGGCCTCAAATGCCTCCTGGTCGTATTCGTGCGACATCGCGTTGCGATCCGTCAGCATGTCGATCCACGCCTGGCCATCGTCGATCATCCCGGTCTCGTAGGCGGTGCGAATGACGTTCCTCGGCGTCGGTCGCGGTTCGATCTTCATGCCATCGTGGTCCAGCCGGTCCTTCATCGTCTTCCAAGCCAACTCGAAAGTGTACTCGAACCGTTGCACAAGACCCTCGCGCTCGAGTTCGCTCAGGTCCTTCGGGTCGTCCTCGGCGGCTTCCCGCAGTCGCGAACAGGCCCGCGAGAAGTTGCGGAACCTGTATTGCCAGCGCGGGGGCTCCTCGTGGGCGCTCATGCCCCCCGCACCGCCCGCTTCACCAGGTTCCGGAGCAGCGGAATCTTGAAGTGGTTGTAGTCGAGGGCATCGGCGCCCCGGACCGCCAGCTCGCCGGCCATCTCGGCCGTCTCCTGGTTGCGGGGGCGTCCCCGCACCCCGTCCTCGACCGCGGTCAGGCGGCGCGGGATGCACTGCACGGCCCCGGCGACGATGCGGGCGTCCTCGATGACGCCGCCGATGTCGCGCATCGCCGCGGCCACGCTGACCAGCGCGAAGTCCCAGGTCTTCCGGTCCGCCACCTTCTCGAAGTGGAAGTCGGCGCCCGCCCAGCGGCCCGGAATGCGGATCGCGGTGAGGAGCTCGTCCGGCTCGAGCACGGTCATGCGGGTGATGTCCACACTGGGCTGCATGAAGAACTCCGCCGCCGGGACGACCCGGTCCCGGCCCGCGCTGCGCACGATCATCTCGGCGTCGAGCGCCACCAGCGCCGGGGCGACGTCGGACGGGGTCACGGCCACGCACCGGTCCGCGCCGAAGATCGCGTGTTCGCGGTTCATGGCGCCCCGCGCGCCCGCGTAGCAGGTGTTGCCGCCAGCGCGGTAGCAGGTCATGCCGTAGCGGTAGTACCAGCAGCGCGTGTCCTGGCAGACGTTGCCGCCGATGGTGCCCGCATTGCGGATCTGGGGGCTGGCGACCTGCGCGGAAGCCGCAGCCAGGAGCGAGTAGCGTGACCGGATGAGGGGGTGACCCTCCACCGCTGCGAGCGTGGTCATTGAGCCGATTGTGATCCCATCGCCGCCCTCCCTTACACCCCTCAGCTCTTCCACCCCCTCCAGATCGATCACGACTCCGGGCTGCTTGCCGCGGTTCTTGAACCAGTCGAAGCTGTCGTAGCCGCCCGCGAGCGGCCAGGCGTCGGCTCCGTGGCGGCTAAGCATGTCCAGCGCGCTGTCGAGGTCGGCCGGCTGGAGCAGGTCGAAGTGGGTCATCATGTCGTTCATCATGGCCGCCTCCTCACTGCGTGTTGACCTCGAGCGGCCCGTGCGACTGGGCCTGCTCGGCGAGCACGTTCACGATCATGTCCGGAACCACCGGAATGCGGTTGAAGTAGTGGCCGCCGAGCGCGTCGGAGATGGCGCACAGCAGCGCGGCGGCGGAACAGCCCATCAGCGGCTCGCCGACGCCCTTTGCGCCGACCGGATTCTGGGGGTCCGCGATGTCGGTCGCCGCCCAGTCGAGGTGGGACGGCACGTCCAGGTAGGACGGCGGCTTGGCCTGGTGGAAGCCGATGTTTCCGGCGACGCCGTAGCGCCGGTCGTAGACGTGCCGCTCGAGCGCCGCCATGCCGAAGCCCATCACCGCGCCGCCCTTGACCTGCGCGGCCAGCCCCTGCGGGTGCACGACCGTGCCGCAGTCGGCGACGCCCAGGTAGTCGACGATCTCGAATGCGCCGGTTTCGATGTCGAGTTCGATCTCGATGAAGCCGGCCGCGAGCGCGGGGACGTTGCCGTTGTGGGGCAGGTTGTCGCGCGCGACGCCGATCAGGCCGGTACCCGCCAGGTTCGCTGCGGAGGCGGCGGTGACCGGGCTCAGGTCTTCGGGGACCTCGTGGCCGCTGTAGCGTCCGCCCAGCTGGATCGCCCGCTCGGCCGCGCGCGCGTAGCTGATCCGGCGGGACGGGTTGGCGCGCGCGAAGACGGCCTCTCCGCCCGTGCCGTAGTCGTCGGGCGAGCCGCCGAGCTCCATCGCCGCGATCGCCTTGAGCTTCTCGACCGCGTCAACGGCCGCCACGTAGGCGGCGCGCGTCATCGTGAAGGTCGTGTTGCTGCCCACCTGCGGGCTGGCCGACGCCAGGTTGCGGGACGAGTCGCCGCGCACGATCACGCAGTTCTCCCAGTCGTAGCCGAGCACCTCGGCCGCCGCGCGCGAGACACCCGCATACGAGTATGTGCCGAGGTTCCCCACCCCGCAGTGGATGTGCAGCTTGCCGTCGGGCGCGATCCGCACCAGCCCGTCCTGCCCGCTCATCCCCGCCGAGTGGTAGGCCTGGCCGACCGCGACGCCGGTCACCTTCGACCCCCGCCGCTGGCCGCTGCGAGCCAGCCGCTCGTCCCATCCGAACCTGTCGGCGCCCATGTCGAGCGCTTCGCGCAGGTGCGCGCTGGTGACCGGGCCCTGGTTGCCGCCGTAGCGCGAATCACCGTCGGGCGCGTTGATCCGCCGGATCGCCACCCGGTCGATCCCGAGCTGATGCGCCGCCTTGTCGAGGATCGGCTCCACCGCGCAGGCGATCTGGTTCTGGCCCGGACCGCGCTGGGCACCTCGCGCGGGCGTATTGGTCAGCACCGGAATCCCGCGGAAGCGCATGGCCAGGGGGGTATAGACGATGGAGACGGCGCCCGCCGCGCTGCCGAGGTCTCCGAACCCGCTGTTGGGGCCGTTTTCCTGCACGATGAAAAGGTCCACCGCGGTGATCCGGCCATCATCGCGGAACCCCATGCGGATCCGGCCCTGGAACCCCGCCCGGGCCGACCCGATCGCGTATTCCTCCGCCCGGCTGATGCGCATCATGACCGGACGCCCGGTCTTGCGCGCCATGTGCGCCGGGATCGACATGACCGGGTACGCGCTGCCCTTGGACCCGAACCCGCCGCCGCAGAACTCGGCCACGAAGACGAGGTCGGACGGGTCGATCCCGATGTAGCGCGCCAGGCTGCCGAGCGTCGCGCTCTGGCTCTGGCTGGAGCCGAAGACATGACACTTGCCGTTCTGCCAGTACGCCATCGCCGAGCGCGGCTCCATGGAGTGGTGCGAGGTGCCGGCCGTGACGAAGCTCTCGTCGAGCACAAACGCCGCGTCGCGGAAGCCGGCCTCGAGGTCGCCGTAGGACCACTCGTTGTTGACCTCGCCCATCGGCAGTTCGCCGTCGCCGGCGGCCTCGAAGTCGGCGTCGGTCCACTTGATCTCGGAGACGCCCTCGCGGCGCACCACCGTGTTGCCGTCCACGCGGGCGTTGGGGCCGTCCGGCCGCAGGCTCTCAAGCGGGTCGACCACGAAGGGCAGCGGTTCGAGCTGGAGCTTGACCTTCTTGATGGCGTCCTGCGCGGTGGTCTCGTCGACAGCGGCCAGCGCGGCGACCGGTTCGCCGACAAAGTGCGGCGTGTTGGTGAGAATCGGGTTCCCCGGCGCGGGGATCTCGGGCACATCGTCAGCGGTGAGAATGTCGACGACCCCCTCCATCGCGAGAGCCTCCGAGGCGTCGATGTCCAGCACGCGCGCATGCGGCATGGGGCTCGTGATGAGGCGGCAGAAGAGCATCCCGTCGGCGCGGAAGTCCTCGGCGTACCTTGCGCGCCCGGTGACCTTGGCGGCCACGTCCGGGGGCGTGAAGTCCTTTCCGATCAGCTCAGGCATGGGAAACCTCCGTCACGGCGGTCGATCCCGTGCGCGCCGCCCGCATGACCCCGTTCAGGTAGTGATCGTAGGCACCGCAGCGGCAGAGGTTGCCGGACATCGCGCGGCGGGCTTCCTCGCGCGTCGGGTCGGGATTGGCGCGCAGCAGCGCGGCGGCGGCCATGACCTGCCCCGGCGTGCAGAATCCGCACTGCGGACCGAGTTCCTCGATAAAGGCGCTCTGCACGGGATGAAGCTCGCCGCCGGGGCCCTCCAGCCCCTCGACGGTCGTGATCTCGCGGTCGCGAACCCGGTGCGTCAGCGTCGAGCAGGAATAGTGCGCGACGCCATCGATCATGACCGTGCAGGCCCCGCACTCGGCCCGGTCGCAACCCAGCTTGGTACCGGTGAGGCCGAGCTTGTAGCGCAGCGTCATGGCGAGCGTCTCCTGGGGCAGGACATCGACACGTCGGGTGCGCCCGTTGACCTGCAGGGTGACCAGCCGGCCGACCGACCCGCGCGCACCCCCCTGCCGCGGCGCGGCGGCAGGCGCGGCAAACCAGGAGATCGCCGACACCGATACGCCGGTCGCGATCACACCCTTGATGAAACTGCGCCGCGACACGTTGCGGCGACCGGAAAGCTCGGCAAGTCGCGCGAATTCGCGCGGGCGTTCGCTCATTGGTCGACTCCTCGTGGACCGGATTCGTCCGTTGCTGATGGGCTCATGGTATGGTCGGAGATGTACGCTGACAAGTTGTCTGCCGGGGCGCCGGTGGTAAATCGAGCGTGCTGCAGGAAGGTAATATTCAGTTCACATTATGTCGTGTTTTCTTTACACATTGACCCATTGGAGCATCGGCCCGCCCCACGCGGTTCCGCGGAACCACGGAGAAGCTCAAGGTCTCAGCGGCGCCAGTCTCCCGCCCCGGGAAGGCCTCGACTGATCATAATGTCGAGCCGTGGCGCGCTCGTGCCGACACCTCCGCCGACTCTCGCGTCAAAGGCGAATCTCTGTGCGAGCGCATCTGCGGGAAGGTCGGGCACGTTGCGCAGAATCGCGCGGATTCCCCGAGTCGCGGGGTCGGTTGCCATCACCATCGGAGGCTCAGCCCTTCCCGCATCTCGATCTGGGCCGTCCGGCCTGGAGAGCACACACCAGGCTCGCCAGTTCGGATTCCCAATCGTTCTGCACCGGCAAGGCGAACACGAAGGCGGAGCCGCCATCCCCGATCTCACCTCGCGGTCGGATCGGAGGCTGCGACGGAGTCTCTTCAAATCCTGCTCCAGAACCAAACGAATCCATCGCAGTCGGAGTCAATGGTTATGGACTCGTGAGTCACGTCACCTGTCTCGACACAATCGATACCTTCATACCTGAGTTCAATGCGTGTCGGAGTGATGGCCGACCAACTACCTGACCAGCTGAGGTCGAGGTTCCCGAGTGCTGAATCTGTCCCGGTCATCTGGGCGGAGAATCGGAGGTTCTCACCTATGAACAGCGTTCCCTGGGTTACCACGATCGTATCTCCATACTCATCAATGAAGGAGTACGGCACGCGGTTGCCGTCGAGTGAGTGCAACTCGTATGTACCAACCGGGTCAGGGTCTTCGGACTCCGTAATGCTGTCGCAAGCGCTGAACAGAACGACGAGAAACGCGGGGGCAAGTCGAGACATGTGAAACCTCCATTTCGCGACGGACCCTCCCGATCCCGCCACAGGGAACCAGTCTCGCCCCCCTCGTCAGGTATCAGACGGCGACCGGACGCCACACGATCGAGTTCGGCATCCAGGTCGGACGCCGATCGATGTTCCGTCGCCAGACCAGTACCGACAGGTGGAAGTCCATGCGAGATAGCCAGTTGTACCAGATGACGAGCGGGCTGGCCGTGGCCTTTGCGATGTTCACCCCCGTTGCGGCGTTGGGGCAGGAGGTGGGCGAGCGCGTTCGCGTGACGCTCGAAGGAGACACGATGGTGGTCGGTTTCGTGACCGCGATCAGGTCGGGCGAGTTGGAATTGGCCCGCGAAGGCGGTGGGCGGCAAGTCGTGTTCCAGAACGAGGTCGAGCGACTCGATCGAAGCGTTGAACGACGCCAATGGAAGTGGGGATCACTGATAGGCGCCGGTGTCGGAGCCGGACTCGGAGTCGCCTTATGTTCGGGTTGGCTCGCGCGGAAGAACGTATCTCGGAGGCCGGATTCGGTTCTAGGTTCTACGCGTTTCCTGGGACTTCGCCCAGGAAACGCGTAGTACTAGTTCAATCCTGTAAGATGGAAACGCTGGTCACGATTCCAAGTTCGTCCCCGGCACGCCATGCCAACCGGACCGAGGCTCGGCGCGTTACAGCCGTGGCCGAGCGCCAAAAGCAAGCCCCAGATGCGCATGCGTCTCATCCGCCCATAGACCCGACCGATCTGTCCTACGTCGTCTCGTGTCAATGGGCACCGAAAATGTCAGGGTTCTGGGCATTGAAAATGTCAAGGTCTGAGCGCTGCCCCGCGGAGAGAGCGTAGCGACCGGAGCGGGGCAGCGGGCCGGGAGCTGAGCGGAGCTCATGACGCGGGCGACCGGACCGTGGGGCCGGGTTTTGTTCGGGTTGCAGCCAGGGGATGGATCGCCTTCGAGAGTTCAGCGTGCTGCCGCGTCCCGTTGCATCGACTTGGAGGAGATGGTCCGATGCAGTTAGCGTTAGCGTCACCACGCCAGGAACGGAAAGCGCAGTGGAATAAGTCAATTGATCCCCGTCTGGGTCGTTGAAAAACAGCGACAGGTCCACAGTGATCGTCTGGCCCGGGTCGAGCGTCTGATCCGGAATCGCGCCGACGGCCTCCGGTACGCGATTGGGCACCATGACTCGAAAGACGTGCTGAGCGGTTAATCCGCCTGTGTCGGTCGCCGTGACGGTTACGTTGGTCGCACCCTTGCCAACCGCGCTGATCGTCAGGGCACTGGCCGCGAGTGAGGTCACGGCAACCGCAGGATCCGCTGACGCGGCCGAGGAGGTGAGCTTCTGTCCGTCCGGCTCAGTAAGGGGATTATGTACGATACTAGCCAACGCCAATTGAAGGAGCGGCGGGTCTCATGAAGTTCAAGAGCATCAAAGAGTGGGACGGCAAGGATATTGCCGAGTGCCCACCACACGATTCCATTTTAGACCCCGGTATTGAAAAACCTGTCCGAGAGCTTCAAGCACTCGGAATCAACACCTACGAGTCCTGTCAAGGCGATGATGGTAGCGGGCTTCATCACTTTACGCGCCCAACAATACGGTTCGATGGGACAGCGGACGACGCCGCAAGAGTCGCCGCGCATGCGCTCAAGAAGGCGTGGCCCGTGTACGCGATATCCAAGTTCTGGACATTCAATTGGAAAAAATCACAGCATGGTGCTTGGAGTCCCTCAAGGATTAGAGCCGGGGGCGTGGGAGTTGACGTTCTATCGTTGTCCTGACTAATGGCACGTCCCGTTGTCGAGACGTGCTCTGCACCTGTCACACAGCTTGCGATTACCCGGATCACCCCACCTCCTGTTTTCTGGTTCAATATTGTTCCCTTCGGTGCATTTGGGACAAACGTGATAGACCTTGCTGTTCTTAGAGAACCAGCGTGACTTTTCGGCTTCGGCCAACTCTCGCTTTTTGTAATCTAAGAACCACTTCTTGCTTGACATGCTAGCTTTCTCCACTTGTTGAACGATTCTTGTGATACCGACTTGGCGCGGGCATTGCTTCGTCCCCTTCGTCCCCAAAAGCCCGATTCGGGCAAGAAGGAACGTGCAGACGGCGAGTGATCGCCCCCTTCGCCTTAACTGGGAACGGATATTTCCAAATTGACATTAGGACCGAGGATCGCTACCATGGAGAATGAAAAAATCTCCATGGAAGTGGCTACGACACATCCTGTCCGCCCTCAGCGTTTTCCGCACGTTGAAGTGGTTGACGGGAATTTGCTGTGCCTGCATACCCCCGCTGGCGAAGGAGTATATTGTGGATTTCACTAGCCCCGCCGATTATGTGCTCGTGGGATTGTGGGTATTGGTGAGCACTATGGTAATTGCCAGTATTGCTCTCGAATTGTGGGATCGGTGGAAGAAGCCAACGGCGACAGGTGGTCCTGCTGTACCGGGGGTAAGAGTTTCTGTTGTGTGGTCGCCAGAGTATCTGTTCACAATCAAAGAGGCTCACACATATCTGCAAAACGAATTGGCAGAGAACAGTGTGGACTTGGTAGGGAGATTACTTGCGAGATTTCCCCGCGAAGTCCCCAAGGGCGTATTTGAGGGCAAGTATGTGAAAACACACTTCCAATATTGGGTCGCTCAACAAGTGGCCAAGAGACAAGGCGTTCTGGGACGCCCCAAGACATGGTGGAAACGTAAGTCCGGTAATGGGTAGTATTCTACATAATCCCCCTCAGTAAAGTAGGTCGACAGGTTCACCACGGCGTTCCGGCCCGCAATGATCGTCTGATCGGGCACCTTCCCACGGGCCAGCGGCGACCGGTTCGGCACGGTGACCTGAAAGGCCTGCTGGCCCTTCAAGCCCTCGGGATCGGTCGCAGTCACGGTGACGGCTGTGTTGCCGGGGGTCACGGCCGTGATGGTGACCACGACTCAATGAATAGGCATAAGCCAATGCATGTCAATGACTTGTGTCGTTTACCACGCTCGCATCCCCTCATTCCATCCCCCTTCTAAATCGGGAATGCAATGGGCTTCTCAGGACTGCCGTGGATGTAACTGTTCGGTCAAGCCGTGGTCCCGAACTCCTGACGGGTTCGGCTTGATGGCGCACGAGCAACCGACAAGCACCCCCACTTCCACCTCCATCGGGAAAGCGGGCAGAGCGGAGGCCGAGACCCGTGGTGCCGAAGCG
>JAJDXS010000008.1 GCA_022823145.1 Gemmatimonadota bacterium | reverse complement strand
AAGACGATGGGACTCGCTCCGTCCAGCCTCCGCGCCTCGTCGAGGATCTCCACCGCTCGCCCGCATAGCGGCACCCGGTGCTCCCGTCCGGCCTTCATGCGCTTCGCCGGAATCGTCCACACGCCCTCCCCGTGGTCCATCTCGGGCCACACGGCCCACCGCACCTCGCCCCACCTCGCCGCTGTCAGCACCAAGAACTCGAAGGCCAGCTTGACGACGGGCAGCGAGTCGGACGCCCGGACCGTCTCAAGGGCCGCCGCGACCTCTCGGTGCGGTAGCGCCTTCATGTGCTTCACCACGTCGTTCTGAGGACCGAGCACCCGCCCGATACGGTCGCAGGGGTTGTCGGGCCGCAGTTCCATCGCCACGGCCCATTCCAGGACGGCGCGCATGCGCCGGCGCAACGTCCGGGCCGTGGGGGGCTTGACGTGCCAGATCGGTGCGAGGACCTCGTAGATGTCCGCCCCCGTAACCTCCGTGACCGGCATCTTGCCGATTCGTCCGAACGCGAAACGCTCCAGACTGCTCAGCCACGCCCTCGGGTACTTCGGGTTTCGCCACCCGGCCTTCTGTTGCTCGACCACCTTCACGGCGGCTTCGGCAAAGCTCGGGACACCTCGCGCCCGCCGCTTCTCCGCGAGCGGGTCCCCGCCCTCGCGGGCGAGCTTCCGGTTCGACCGCGCCTTCTCGCGAGCCTCGGCCAGCGAGACAAGGGAGACGCTGCCGAGCCCGAGCTCCCGCCGCCGCCCGCGGATCACGAGCCGTTGAATCCAGCTGCGGGCTCCGCTGGGCTGGACGTAGAGGTACAGCCCGTTGCCGTCGGCGTGTCTGCCGGGCGGTGCGAAGCGGATGAAGGCGGCCGACAGGGCCTTGTGGGGATGGCGGCCCTTGGGCTTGGTCTTCCGTGGTTTCGGGGCGGTGTTCGTTCCAGTACTCATCCCCACATAATATGGGGGATGGAGCCGGATGGCAAGGGACGGTGCTGGCTGATAGCGTCGGTAGCTTAGTCTCATAAAGTGTTGATATTACTGAACTATATGAACCTTCACGAACATCTTGGGACGTTGCTGGACCTCAAATGGCTGTAAAGGTGACCGTGGTGCCCGTCGCCGAGGCCGAGGCGACGCCGGGGTTCGAGGATAGTGCAACGAAGGCGAGCACATCCCCGTTCGGATCGTTGAAACAAGCGGTGACGCTGCCCGTCTCTCCCACCGCGATCGTCTGTTGGGGGATTGCGCCGCAGGACACTGGCGGCTGGGGGTTCTCGCAAGCCGCAAGGGCGAGCAGTACGACGGTTGCCGCGATCGCGCTCCTGTGGGAGCCGTTGCAGTCGCTCACCATGCTCCACTACGCCGCCGGATCGCTTGAAGAGTGTGTCATTGTTGTCCTAAGTCCCGTGGTCAATCGCGCGATTGCCATGTCACTAGAGATTGCCCGGCAACCCCCTCCGCACCTCAACACCGGAGCCACGGCCGAGTTCGGGCGGCACGGCGACGGGCCACCGCCTCGCGATGCCGCGGATCCGTCCGGTTGCGCGGTCGTAGAGCACCGCCGCCTAGTTGATCGAAACCCGGCCGATGACCGTGGAGCCTTCCGGACCCTCCAGCACGACGCGTTCCAGCGCGTTGTACGCCGCGTCGAACGGCAGTGCGAACAGGAAGACTTCTCCGCCGTGATCGGTCGGGTCCGGCGTAAAGTTGAGCGAGAACAACGTGCGTGAGTGCGCGTCAAAACCGCTGAGACGGTAGGGTCCGCCGCCGGCCGGCTGTTTCACCGGTGCGTCCATCGCGAGCGGAGGCGCCAGCACCATGTCGCCGGCGTGGATGCCTCCGCGCAGCACGAGTGTCCTGCCTGCGGGTGCCCTCATGGCGGCGGCCGTGCGGGCCGGCCTCGACAGGTGCTCGAGCGATCTGGCGAACTGGTAGTCGCTGACCCACGTCGGGTCGCAGTAGCTCATGTAGTCGAACACGCCCGGCCTCTTGAGGCCCGAGCCCGGCAGGGTGACATCGTAGCCCCAAACGCCGATGACCCCGCCCTCATAAGGGTAGTCCCGATCCGAACCTCCGGCGCCGCACCCGGGCGCGTGGCGCAGATTCACGTCGTGGCCGAGTTCGTGCGCGAATGTCTGACCGAACGGGTTGCCGCGGAATGAGCCGTCGGAGCCATGCGAGATCGTCAGGGCGGTGTATGACGGGATGTTCGCCGCGATGCCGCCGAACCCCCAGCCGGGACCCCGGAAGTTCGGGAAGGCCAGGAGGCCGTGATAGTACTGGCCCGTACCGCCGGCTTCCGTGTGCCGGAGCAGCTGGATCTCGCTGAGCAGCTCGATGCCTCCCCTGGCCGTCGTGTCCGCCCAGGTGTAGTAAGGCTCGCGAGCCGACACCTTCAACTCCGAGATGGGCAGCAGTTTCCGGGTGAACTGGAGTTGGTTGTAGGAATCGTCAGTCGCAAGGTCGGCTGCGAACTCGGCCACGGTGCTGTTCCCTGCCGAGTTCCTGTGCCATGCGAACATGATCGGGACCACCTTCACATCGAGCGGGGCGACTTCGCGCACGTCGAATGAGAGGCGGCCGTCCTCCGGGAATCTCAGCTGGCTGCCGCTGGCGACGTAGTCCCTTCCGGCCTCGTCCACCTCGACAACGAACTCGAGGCCCGGTTGAATGCAAAACCCGGGCACCACGATGTTGTACGATCCGCCCATCCGGCTTTCGTCTACTGCGTCCGCAGGAATGCCTTCGGCGGGCGGCGCCAGTTCGGCATCGCACCTCAGTTTGCCGTTTACGAAGAACTGGGCCTGGAGCGGGATCTCGAGGCTGTGGCGAACATTACTGGTCGTGAACACCCGAAGAAGCGCGTCCCTGTCCGCCACGAGCGGCACCGTGCCCTCCAGGTTCTGCGCGGCCTGGGTCAGATACGCCCCGGCGAATTCAAACGGTGCGTTCGGCGGGTTGGCGAGCACGATGTACGCACCCTTCGGCACCTCGAAAGCGCCGAACCGAAAGGTCTCTCCCAGTTGGGTGCTCACGCTGCGGACGTATACGCCAGCCGGCGCGCCCGAATATGTCGCGGTGAACTCCTCGCTCACGGTCTCGCCCCCCTGGATCCGCACCGCCGCAACGGAGAGCGAGTTGCCGCCTGCCCCGGAAAGGTCCACGGCGATGTCATCCGGCGCAGCCGTGGCGACTCTCGCTCTGAGCGTGGCGGGTCCGGGCGCCAACGGATCGGATTGGTCGACGCGCTCGATCACCGGCTCCAGCGAGAACGGCGTCCCCGGATTGCCGTAGAAGAACGCAGCCTCCAACTCGGAAAGCCCACCGAAGAGTCCGTCGGGCAGCGCGGTGAGCTGGTTGTCATCGAAATCGACGTATCTCAGTTCCGGCGAGTCGGCGAAAAGCCCGCCGGGCAACTCCTTGATCTGATTGGACCAGAAACCGACACGTTCCAGGCTCTCGTTTCCCTCGAACAAGCCTTCGGGCACACCCGCGATCTTGTTGAAACTGACGTCGAAATACCTGAGTTCAGCCAGTCCCGTGACCACGCTGTCGGGCAACTCGGTCAGGCTGTTGAACGCGAACTCGAGGTGCCTCAACTCGGAATGCCCGCTAAACCCCTCCTCAGGCAGGCTGGTCAGCTGGTTGCCATTGAAATAGACATACTTCAGCGCTTGGGACTCCAGGATCTCGGCGGGGAACTCGGACAGTCCGTTGAACGAGAAGTCCACGTTCTGGAGTTCGGTATGACCGTCGAAGAGCTTCTCGGGCAGTTCGGTCAATTGGTTGCCAAAGAACTCCGCGGACCGAAGGTTCCGCATGTGCGCAAACAGGCCTTGCGGCAGTTCCGTCAGCTCGTTGCGGGTGAAACCAACCCAACCGAGACCGGTTGTCTCGTCAAAGATGCCCTCGGGCAGTCGGGCGATTCTGTTGCCGTAGAAGTCCACCGTGTTCAACTCGGCCAGCCCGTCGAAGAGGCCGTCGGGAAACGTCGTGAGCCGGTTGCCGTGGCCATAGAGTTCTCCCAGAAGCGGAGTATCGTCAAACAGCCCTTCGGGCAGGCTGGTGAGCAGGTTTCGCCGCAGATCGAGAACGCGGAGTTGCCCCAGATCGCCCAGCACTCCGGTCGGCAGTGTCACCAGCCAGTTGTCTCTCAGGTAGAGGTCCTGAAGGTTCGACAGCCCCGCGAAATCGTTCTGCTGCAACGCATGAAGCTCCGGCTCGGAGGCCCGTCCGTCCGCCGCCACTGCAGAGGGACGAGGCTCGCTCCCCTCGGGGTCGCACCGGTGCTCCTGCCACAGCTCTCTGACGACTTCCCACTTCCTGGGGTCGGCCTGGGCCATGGCGTCGCACACGCTCCTGCCCAGGGTCGTGATCGCTTTTCCGGGGCCTGACAAATCGAGAGTCACGATGCTCTGGAGGTCTTCGGTGGTCACGGACTCGCAGGCCAGGCGCCCCGCTGCCTTCATGATTGCGTCGCGAACCTGGGGGGTTCGGCTACACACCCCTGCAGTCGATTTCGCACTCGCGGTCGCGCTGTCCATGACGACCGCCTCCGCAGACGGATCGGTCGTCGCCGCTTCCGTGCACCCTGCAAGGGCGATGCCGGATGCGACTGCGATCCTCAGGCGGAACCCGTTCACGGTTTTCTCATTTCGTGACTTCGTGGGGCCATGACCCGGTCCCGGGAACTTCCTCTTCGGCCGTTGGGGGGTGGCCGAGTTGCGCCTCACATTCCAGTTGCTCCAGATCCACCTGATCCGTCCCCCTGGGAGCAGGTCCGCGACTGACTGGCAAGTCCGGGGGCGCATCGTCGAAGGTTGGCGGATTTCGCGACGATATAGTCACTCTTGGAATATCTATCGTGTTGTATAAACGATCTACTGCTGAAAGAGCGGGATAACATGGCGACTACAGCAACGTGCCGCAACAGGTTCGACGCAAGCGACATCCGGCGGGCTTTCGAAGGGGACGCGAATCCCTCGAGAGCCGCTTGGAGCCAGGAGCCGCCGAGGATGGGGTCTGAGCCGGGGGCCGGGGCGTGTGGCCGGGGAGAAGGCGCTCAGAATCGGTTTCTAGCGGTTTTCGACCGGGTCGATACCGTCTTCGGGAACGCTACAGAGCTGTGCGCGGTCTACGGCGGGAGCAGCCGATGCTCCCCCGCCCCCCTACGCCGCCGGCGCCTCCACCCGCACCGTGAGGATGTCCGTGTCGTGATACTTCTGGTGCCGAACCGATCCCGCGAGATGCCGCAACAACCGCAACGAGAAGTCGTGCTCGGCCTCGATCTCGACCGAGTGCTCTCCGGCGAGCGCCATCCGGTCCTCCAGGTTCCCTTCACCTGACACGGCGAGGAACTCCAGCTCCGCCACGCCGCCACGCTCCGAGCGCACACTCAGTCGCAACCGCCGCGCCGCACCGCCCGCGCCGCCCTCCTCCCCCATCAAACTCACCAGCGCCTCTTCCGAAGCCAGCTGGACCCGCCGGAGCATGTCGCCGTCCCATCCTGCGCGCGCTGCAACGCCCTCAAGAAACCCGCTGATCTCCGGCAGCGCGTCCACCCCCAGCGTCGTTACCAGGCGCTTGCGGCGCGGGCCGGCCAACTCGACGAACACCGACAGCACGAGCGCCGTCAGGCCACCCGAGGTCATTCCGTTGCCCAGCATTTCGGCGAAGAAGGGACTCATCTGGTCGATGAAGAGGCCGCCGCTCTGGAACCCCGATCCGACCCAGAACGAGACGCCCACGATGGCCGCCTTCCGGTAGTTCATGCCGTCCCCTACGACTATGCGCATGCCCAGCACGAACAGGATCGCGATCAGCACTACCACGTAGGCGCCGATGATCGGGTCGGGGATCGACAGGATCACCGCCACGAACTTCGGGACCAGTGCCAGCACGCAGAAGCCGATCCCGATCCCGACGCCCACCCGGCGCGCCGCGACGCCCGTGATCTCGACGATCGACACGCTGCTCGAGTAGGTCGTGTTGGGAACCGTGGCCAGCAGGCCCGAGAGGAAGTTGCCCAGCCCGTCGGCCATGACCGCCCCCTGCACACCGCGGAAGTCCGTCGCCCGTTCGTCCCTCCACGACACCCGCTGCACGGCCACCGAGTCGCCGATGGTCTCGATCGCGCCCACGAGCGTCACGAACACGAACGCCGGCAGCAGCGCCCAGAACGCCGGCCCGAAGCTGAAGTCGAATCCCGGCCAGCCCTCCAGCGGCAGCCCGAACCAGGGGGCCGCGCCCACCGCATCCCACGAGAACAGGCCGAAGAGCCCGGCGGCCACGCTCCCCGCCACGATCCCGATCACTGGACCCCACAGCCGCATCGCGCCGGTGGCGCGCAGCACGATCACCATCGTGACGCCAAGGGTCAACGCAGCCGTCACCGGCCCGGCGGCCGTCGGAGCCCCTTCGGGTACCCGCTCGATCAGGTCGAGGATCAGCGGCATCACCGTCACCGCGATCAGCATGATCACGGTCCCCGCCACCGTCGGCGTGATGATCCGCCTGAGCAGCGACAGGCGCGACGCCAGCAGGAACTGGAACAGCGCCGAGGCCGCGACCAGGGTCGCCAGCAGCGCCGGCCCTCCCTGCACCAGCGACGCCACCGCCACCGCGATGAACGCCCCCGACGTGCCCATGAGCAGAATGTAGCCCGAACCGAACCGCCAGAGCCGCCTCGCCTGCACCATCGTCGTGATCCCGCTGACAAGCAGGGCCGCACACGCCGCCCACGACAGGAAGAGTTCGCTCTCGCCCGCCGTCCGCACCACGATCGCGACGGTCAGAACGATCGGCCCCACCGTCAGCACGCAGTATTGCAGCGCCAGCCCGATCGTGACGGACAGGCTGGGGTTCTCGTCAGGCTCGAAACGGACTGCGGGACCGGATCCACCGGGTTGCGACGCCATGGGACTCCCTTCCTGGGCTCGAAGGTGGAGGGGGAAAGAGCGGCCATTGCGGCACCAGCGCGCGCTCGCGGCGCAATATGGCGGCGCTCCGCCCGGTGCGATAGGATTGGCAGGCCCGCATGAACGGCGTGCCGCACCGACGCCTGGCCTCCGAATGGTTCCCGCCATGCCCTTCCACGACAGCGTTCGCCGCGCATCGCTCGCCCTGGCCGCGGCCGCGCTCGTTGTCCCGTTCGCCCCGGGCCCCGGCAACGCGCAGGACACGGCGGTAAACCCCTTCGCCGGCTTCGAGACCCACCACCTCTCGAACGGCGTCAAGGTCTGGTTCAAGCGGCTCGACGGCGCGGCCAACGTCTCGATCAGCGCGGGTGTTCCCGTCGGTGCCGATGCCGATCCGCCCGGCAAGGAGCAGCTCGCGCACTTCACCGAGCACATGCTCTTCGCCGATCACAACGGCCGCACCGAGCAGGAGATCAAGGACGCCGTCGAGGGGCTGGGCGGACGGCGCAACGGCACGACCTTCCGCGACCACACCTGGTACTACGTCACGATCGCGCGCGAGCACGGGCTGTTCGCGATCGAGTGGCTGGCGGGAATCATGTCGCCCCACGCGATGGAGCCCGAGGTGGTCGCCCGCGGCCGGCAGCCCGTCGAGAACGAGATCGGCGCCCGCCCGCGCGAGTTCTTCGACCACCTGGGCGCGCTGCTCACCCCGCGATGGGCCACGCCACCCGGCTTCTACGAACGCGAGTTCGGCATCGTCGACACGCGCGACCCGATCCCCGACTACTGGACCAGCCTGCGCCGCATCACCCCCGACGATCTGCGCGGCTTCTACGACCGCTACTATGCGCCCGGAGCGATGACCGTCACCATCGTGGGCGACCTCGAGCCCGACTCGGCGCTCGCGCACGCCGAACGGACCTTCGGCCGGTTCCCGGCACGCGCCGTCAACCGCTTCGACGTCGCGACCACGGATCCCGGACGGGGGCGCGCCTCGTACAGCTGGGGCTTCC
Organism: Gemmatimonadota bacterium; assembly: GCA_022823145.1. GTDB lineage: Bacteria > Gemmatimonadota > Gemmatimonadetes > Longimicrobiales > Gaopeijiaceae > Bin94. The sequence continues at coordinate 13,632 of JAJDXS010000008.1, read as the reverse complement.
AGTCCACCATCCGGTACCAGTCCCGCCACAAGCTCTTCGACCCCTCGGCCGACGACCTCCTGCACGCGCTCTTCGTCCGCGACCTCCTCGGCCGCCGCCTCAACCAGCGCCTCCGCTACGGCGAGCGCAAGGCGGTCTACGGCGCAAGCGCCGGCCTGGTCAGACGCGGGCCCGCCGCCTACCTGCAGGTGAGCAGCCGCATCGACCGGGACGACTTCGATTTCGCCACCGGCATCATCGACGAAGAGATCGAGCACCTGCGCAACGGCTCGCTGGACCCCGCCGAGTTCGAGTCCGACCGTGCGGCGCTCGTCGAACGGCTGCGCGCGTCCAACCAGACGGCCGAGTCGCTCAACCTCTGGACGCGCAACCACTTCTACGACCCGGACACGTTCGCCGACTTCCCCGACGTGCTCGGGTTCTACGAGACCGTGACGCAGGCGCAGGTCGCGGCTTTCGCGCGCAACGCCTTCGCCCAAACCCGGCAGGTCCTGACCGTGGCGCGCACCCAGCCCCTCAGCCAGGGGATGATGGTGGCGGCGGTGGTCGCCCTCGTCTGGAGCACCCTGCGCGTCCTGGGGCGCCTCCTCACGACGCCGATCGAAATGCGGAATCTCCGCTACATCGCCCGCTTCCGCCTGCCGATCCTTCTCCGCGTCGTCTACACGGCGGGCCTGCTGGCCGCGCTGCTCGCGCTCGTGGTCCTCGGCGTGGCCGCATTCTCGCGCCTGACGGCCGACTGGGTCGACTCCGTGGACAGCTACCTCTTCCAGACGGCCGCCACCGCGGGCATGGGCGTGCTCCTGCTGGCGGCGCTCTGTCTCGTGTACGCGTCCGCCCCGCGCAAGATCCTGGTCCTCAGCGACGAACTGCGGATCAAGTCGCGGGCGTGGCGCTCGCGCGTGCTGCTGCCCGAGGACATCGAGGAGATCTCGCGGCTGCAGTTTCGCGACGTGTGGCTCAACAAGCGCATCTTCCGCGGCCCGCCCATGGCCTTCGGCTTCCTGCGCCGGGGCATCTGCGTGCGCCCGCACAAGGGCCGCGCCTACTTCTTCCACACGCGCAACACCGAGGAACTCGACGACGTGCTCAACTGGTGGCACGTGCGCCGCATCCGCTAGCCGGTCCGGCGACTTGCGGGCTGCCCGAACCGCCCCGAAGCTCGAAGGAGACCCGGAGCGCCAACCCGGGCCGACCCCCAACGGAGGACCCGACATGCGATCACCCCCCGACACCCTGCGCCAGCCGTTCCTCGCGGCGATCCTCGCCCTCGCGCTCGGGTGCGCCGCGCCCGAAGCCGGCACCGACGAGGCGATGGCGGAAGCCGAGCCGGCCGCCGCGGAGGTCGCCGAGATGCCGCCGCAGCCAATGGCCGATCCGGCCGACGTCGAGTCGATCGACGCCATCATCACCGCGGTGTACGAGGCAATCTCGGGCGACGCGGGCGTCGAACGCGACTGGGACCGGTTCCGGTCGCTCTTCCTCCCCCAGGCAAGGCTCATGCCCGTCAGCAGCCAGCACGGCGAGAACGGGCGCAGCAGTGCGGTCACGTCGATCACACCCGACGAATTCGCGGCCAACGGAAGCGCCGCGTTCGCCGACGAAGGCTTCTACGAGATCGAGATCGGGAGCGTCACCGAGCAGTACGGCGACATCGCGCACCGCTTCAGCAGCTACGCGTCGTTCCGCACCGACGACCCCGACGAGGAGCCGTTCAACCGCGGCATCAATTCATTCCAGCTGCTCTACGATGGCGAGCGGTGGTGGGTGCTCAGCATCTTCTGGCAGCACGAGCCCGACGCCGGCCCGATCCCGGCGGAGTACCTGGACGAGGTGTAGCGTTCCTCAGTAGGGCGCGTCGAGCGGCCGCTTCTCGCCAGCCGTCACCGCCAGCGCCAGCCTGTTCTCGCGCGGCGGCAGGCTGCACACCGAGTACGGCGTGAACACGCACGGCGGATTGTAGGCGCGGTTGAAGTCGATCGTCGTCCAGCCCTCGTCGTCCGCCAGGGGCACGCGCATGTAGCGCCCTCCCTGGTACGTGTCCGCGATCCCGGTCGAATCCCACAGCGTCACGAAATAGCTGCGGCTCGTGGCGGTCGCGAAAGCGATCAGCCGGTGCTCGCTCCCGTCCGCGCGAAAGACCAGATCGCCGGGGGCCTCATTCGACACCATCCCGCCGGTCACATCGGCCAGCGGCACCGTGCGGGGCTCGTCGTAGGGGTCGAAACGCGCCGTCACCCGCCACTCGTTGCTGACCCCGAAGTACGGCGGCAACTCGAACGCGGCGACGCGAGGGGCGTCCGTGTCCCACACGCGGAGCCAGAGCCGGTCCGTCCCCCGCTCGGCGTGGATTCGCAGGCCGAGTGAACCCAGCGCGAGGATCGTCGTATTGCCCGAACGGTCGTCGAGGAGCGGCATGGGGGCGATCACGGGGTCGCCTGCATCGAGGGTCAGGCCGCTCCCCTCGGCCGGCTCAAGCCGCACCTGGCCGCCTTCCAGGTGCAGCGTCCCCGCCACGGGCGGCGAGTCCTCGCCGGGCAGCACGATGGCCAGCGACGGGTCCGACCCGAAGCGGTTCGCTCCCTCCTCCAGCTCCCACAGCCCCGCCCAGCTGATCACCCCCGCGTTGGGGTTGGTCAGGCTGCGCTGCCGGTTCGCGCGCCACTCGTCGTGCTCGGCGGTGAGGGTGCCGGGATCGACGGGCGGCGGGTCTGGCCACGGAGCGTCGGAGCAGGCGGCGAGGGCGGCGGCGAGGAGTGCGGTGCGGAGGTTGGTCTTCATGCTGATCTGCCCCTATCCATGCGCGCATGTCGCTCTTCAGCTCGGCGCGGGTGTCGGAGAGGTTCTTCTCGACCTTGCCGATGTCGGTCTTCAGGCTCCCCTCGGCCCGGCCGATGTCCTCCTTCAGGCTCCCCTCGACCCTGTCGATGTCCTCCTTCAGGCTCCGCTCGACCCTGCCGATGTCCTCCTTCAGGCTCCGCTCGACCCTGTCGATGTCCTCCTTCAGGCTTCGCTCGACCCGGCCGATGTCCTCCTTCAGGCCCCCCTCGACCCGGCAGATGTTGGCCTTCAGGCCCCTCTCGACCCGGCCGATGTCCTCCTTCAACTCCGCGCGGAAGGTATCGACCTTTACCTCCACCCGATCCATCCGGGCACCCAGCCGCTGCTCTATCCCGGTCATCAGCGCCGCGATCCGGTCTTCCGAACGCGCGCTCTCTGCAGCCAGTCTGTCGTTGATCCGTCCGTCGATCATGGCGTACCAGACTTTCTTGACGACTGCCACCTTGGTCCCGCTCACGACGCTTCCGCTTTCCGCTGTTGGCTCACAACATAATCCGACTTCATGAGGGACGCCACGTGAAACGCCCTCGGTCCGTCGGCCCCGGGTATGACGATATGAGGAATCGGGGGCGATGCTATGGCTGGATGGGACAGCGAGGTCTCGGCTACCCTCCCAGCTCCCCCTCCACCCCCTCCCACTCCGCCATGAGCGCGGCCACCCGGTCCACGAGTTCGGCGCGCTCCTCTTCCAGCCTGCGCACCTCGCCCGGCGAGGCCCCGGCATAGTAGGACGGATTCGCGAACACGGCCTCGATCTCGGCCACCCTGGCCTCGGCGGCCTCGATCCGCCCGGCGAGCTCGTCGGCGCGCGCGGTCAGCTGCCGCCGCTGGAACCCCGTCATGCGCCCCGCTCTCGCGCGCGCCCCGCGCTCCCCACGCCCCCCACCCGGCTCCCGCTCCCGCCGCTCCTCCCTCGCGCGCGTCGCAACCACTTCGACATCCAGGTGGTCGTCGCCGCAGTACGCCACGTACTCCTCGTAGGTGCCGCGGTAGTCGCGCATCCCGTCCGGCGTGATCTCGACGATCCGGTTCGCCAGCCGTCCCACGAACCACCGGTCGTGCGACACGAAGATCAGGGTGCCGGGATACCCCCGCAGCCCTTTCACGAGCGCCTCGATCGCCTCGAGGTCGAGGTGGTTCGTCGGCTCGTCCAGCACCAGCACGTTCGGCTCCCGGATCATCAGGCTGCAGAGCACCAGCCGCGCGGACTCGCCGCCCGACAGCGCCTCGAGGCGCTTTTCCACGTCGTCGCCGCTGAAGAGCACCATGCCCATTTTGCCGCGCGCGAACCCGATGCCCTTCCCCTCGCAGAACTGGTCGATCCACGCCTCGGCCGTGCGGCGGGGGGTGTGCAGGTGGTCGTCCGGGTCCTGCGCAAAGTATCCGGGATGCGTCTCATATCCCCATTCCACCGTCCCGTCGTCGGCGTCGAGGCGACCGGTCATCACCTTCAGCAGCGTTGACTTGCCGATGCCGTTGGGGCCGACGATCGCCAGCCGGTCGCCGCGCGCGACCGCCAGGTCAACCTCGTGCAGCACCCGGTTGTCCCCGAACGACTTCGACACCCGGCGCACGCTCACGACCTCCTGCCCGCTCGGCCGCCGCTGCCCGAAGCGGAACGTCGGATAGCGGCGCGAGCTGCGGGGGAGCTCCACGAGGCCTTCGGCCTTCTTCTCGATCATCCGCACGCGGCTCCGGGCCTGGCGCGCCTTCGAGGCCTTCGCGCGGAACCGGTCCACGAACTTCCGATGATGCGCGATCTCGCGCTGCCGCACCGCGATCTCCTTCTCGCGGCGCTCGCGCTCGGCCGCCTTGAGACCGAGGAAGCCGCTGTAGGCGGCCGGGTAGGCGAGCACGGTCTCGTAGTCCACGTCGAGAATGTGCGTGGCGACGTTGTCGAGGAAGCGGTGGTCGTGGCTGATCACCACCGCCGGGCCGCGGAAGTCGCGCAGGAACTTCTCCAGCCAGCGGATCGAGAGGATGTCGAGGTGGTTGGTCGGCTCGTCCAGGAGCAGCGCGTCGGGAGCGCTCGCGAGCACCTGTGCCAGCAGGACCCGCAGCCTGAAGCCGCCCGAAAGCGTCGACAGCGGCTGCCGGTGCACCTTCGCTGGCAGGCCCAGCCCCTCGAGAATCGCCGCCGCGCGGGACTCGGCAGTGTAGCCGTCGTGCCGCTGAATGACGTCTTCAAGCTCCGAGAAACGGGCCGCCTCGAAGTGATCCGCCGACCGCGCGAGCACCCGCTCCATCTCGGTCGTCGCCCGCCACAACTCCTCGTTGCCCATGAGCGCGACGTCGAGGATCTCCTCGTCCTCGTACAGGAACCGGTCCTGCCGCAGCACCCCGAGCCGCACCCGCCCAGGCACCGACACCGACCCCTCGCTGGCATCCAGATCGCCCGCCAGGATGTTGAGAAGCGTCGTCTTGCCGGACCCGTTCGCGCCGACCAGCCCATAACGCTCGCCCGGGCTCAGCACGAAGTTCACGTCGCGAAAGAGCGTCCGGTCGCCGAATGACTTTGCGAGTCCGCTGACGGATATCATGGTGCGTCAAAGGTCGCGTGGCGCCGATTGCTCCGCCATATGGAAGCGCCTGTTCGCCCGTCATCGCCTGCGGCGCAGCAATCTGCCCATCAGGGCCGCGACCAGAAGGAGCATTGCGACTGCGGCTACAAACGCTGGAGTCACCGGGCCCATTCGTTTCCGCCTTCCATCCTGCCGGCGGACAGGCTACTCAACGGCCGCTCCGCCCCGGACGGAGCCCGATCAGTGTGGGAACGCGGGAACCTTTCTCGCGCGCGAGGTTCTTCCTAGGTTAGCAAACAAATGCTTATCCCAGCGCAATCGAGGCGGCGATCAATGAGTCCCAACAAGTCCAGTGCACCGTTCCGTTTTTCTCTCGCCGCCGTAGTGGTATGCGGGAGTCTGCTTTTGCCGGGTGAAGCGCACGCGCAGGGACCCAAGCCGACCATTACCCGGATAGCAAACCAACTCAACGAGAGCTTCAGCATTACCATCGACTTTGGGGCAATAGTCTCGCACTTCGAACGTTCCGATGTCCGGCTGACCAACGCGACGGGCATCAACTGGAATGGCTTTGGCGTCGATAACCAACGATTCACCTTCGACCTGCTGCCCCGCGAAGGCCTGGATGGCACGGTAACCATAACGATCCCCGCCGCGGCGGCACGGAATGCGGCCGGATCAACCCAAAGGGAAACGCTCAGCTTCCAGGTGGACAACCGCGACCCCCGGGCCACCAGCGCCGTGGTCAACCGCACCACGCTCACGATCGACTTCAGTGAACCCCTCGCCAAGGAGAACGTCCCGGTCCGGGATCTTTTCAGAGTGGACGTCATCGACGTCGACAACGATGTCGTAAGGGCCACCATAGACGGGGTCGACGTCGAAGGGGACGAGGTGATTCTCACGCTGGCCAGGACCGTGCGCCACGACGATTTCGTCGAACTCTGGTACGACAACGACCATGGCAGCGCGGTCACGGATACGATCGGCAACATCGCGCCCTCATTCGGCCCCGAGATCCCGGTCAGGAACACCACTATCGCCGGAGCCGGGTCGCCCGGTCCGCCCACGGCCCTCACGGCGAAGGTCATCAGCGCCTCGGTGATCGAACTGGACTGGGTTGCGCCGGTGAACCACGGGGACACCACGCTCACCGGCTACCGAATCGAGGTGTCCGCCGACGGAGGCCGCACCTGGTCGGACCTCGTGGCCGACACGAAGGACACCCTGACCGCCTACCGGCACACGGGGCTCGCCACCGGCGTAACGCGCCACTACCGCGTTTCGGCGATCAACGCGCTCGGTGCGGGGCTGCCCTCCAACGTCGTCAGCGCCGCGACCCAGGGCCAGGTTCCCAACCCGCCCACCGGGCTGACCGCGACCGCCAGGGGCACGTCGAGCATCCGGCTCGACTGGCGGGCCGGCCTTTCGGGCACGGCGGGGCCGATCAGCGGCTACCTGATCGAGGTCGCGTCCTCCAGATCGGGTCCCTGGACGGTGCTCGTGGCCGATACCCGCTCGCGCACCACCTTCTACAACCACACTGGAATCGACGCGGGGACCACCAACTACTACCGCATCTCGGCGATCAACAGCGCGGGCGTGGGCGGTCCGTCCGGCATCGCCAGCGCGACCACGCAGGGCAGCGCGCCCGGCGCACCGCGGAACCTCAGAGTGCAGGCGAGCGGCTTCGGGCAGAACATCGGCCTTCGCCTGACCTGGACGAGCCCGGCCAGCGACGGCGGGAGCCGGGTGACCGGTTATCGGATCCAGGTGTCGTCCACCGGGACCTCGGGGTGGACCGACGTCGAGCGGAACACCCGCAGCGCGGCCACGAACTACACGCACAGCCCGCTGCCTCCCGGAACCACGCGCTACTACCGCATCGCCGCGATCAACGCGCTTGGGACGGGCCCATACTCGAGTGTGGCGAGCGGCATGACGCGGGCCGCCCGGCCCGGCGCGCCGATCGCGGTGAACGCGCGGGCAAGCGGGCCGCGAAGCATCACCGTGTCGTGGCGCCCCCCGACCGCCGACGGCGGCGCCTCGGTCACCAGCTACAGGATCTTCCGACGCGGCCCCCGCGACACCAACTTCATCCTCCAGGGCACCACGCAGGCGCCAGCGACATCCTTCAGAGACACCCGCGCGTTGCTGCCGGCCACCACGTACAGCTACCAGGTGTCGGCGGTCAACTCGGCGGGTGAGGGCGACCGGTCACTGACGGCGAGCACCACCACGACCGCCGACGTTCCCGGCGCGCCCACCAGCCTCACGGCCAGTCCCCGCGGCACGTCGACGATCGACCTGAGGTGGATCCCGCCGACCAACGACCGCGGCGCACGGGTGATCGGCTACCGCATCGAGCAGTCGAACGACGGCAGAAGGTGGAGGATCCTGCGCTCCAACACGGGCACCACCTCGACGCGCTTCTCGCACGAGAACCTGCAGCCCGCGACCACGCGCTACTACCGCGTCTCGGCGATCAACTCGCAGGGGATCGGCGCGCCCTCCAACGTGGCGCGCGCGACTACCGAGGCCACGGTGCCCGGCGCACCGCGCAACCTGAGCGCGGAGGCCGACGGCACCTCGGAGATCGACCTTGCATGGCAGGCTCCCACCACCGACGGCGGCGCCGAGATCGAGGGTTACAGGATCGAGGTCGCGGAGAACAGCGGCGGCCCGTGGGCGCGCCTGGTGGCGAACACCCGCAACACGAGCACCACCTATACGCACACGGGCCTGGCACCCGCGACCACGCGGCACTACCGGATCTCGGCGATCAACCGGATCGGGGCCGGCCAGCCTTCGAGGGTCGCGAGCGCCACCACCGACGCCACCGTGCCCGATCCGCCCACCGGGCTGACCGCCACCGCGACCTCGCCCACGCAGATCGACCTCTCGTGGACGGCGCCCGCGTACAACGGCGGGGCCGAGATCAGCGGATACCGGATCGAGGTCGCGGAGACCGGTCAGCACTGGGTGAACCTGGTGGCCAATAGCGGCGTGGCGGCGACCACGTACTCGCACACGGGGCTGCTCCCCGGCAGCCGGCGCTACTACCGCGTCTCGGCGATCAACGTGGCGGGAACGGGCATGCCGTCGGGTGTGGCTTCGGCGGCCACGGACGATCCGGTGCAGCGCGCGGCGAGGCTCAACACGAAGGTGCTGCCGCATGTGGCGGCGGCGATGACGTCGAGCACGGTCGCGGCGATCGCCGACCGCGTGGACGCGGTGGCCAACGGTCAGGGATTCGAGCGCCGCATGGACGTGGGCGGACTTTCCTCCATGGCCGCGAGCTTCGGGTCGCAGGGCATGGCCGGGACCGGGCCGGGTCGGAATGGCCGCCCTGGTCTCTCCTCCCTCCTGGGCGGAGCTTCGTTCCAGCTGCCCCTCGGCGCCGCCAACGCGCCGCAACAGGTGGGATCCGGCAGCCAGTTGGCGACGTGGGGAGCGGGCGAATACCAGCATATGGGCGAGCCCGACGAGACCACGCTCGACTGGAGCGGCAACATGGTGAGCGCCCATGTGGGAGCCGATACGCGCGTGGCTCCGGACATCCTGGCGGGTGTGGCGGCGTCGTACGCGACGGGCGCCTTCGACTTCACCGACAGGACGGGCGCGACTCCGGTGGACGGGACGTACGGCACCGCCATGGCCAGCGTGAACCCGTATGTGGCGTGGTTCCCCGGCGTGCCCGGAAGCGCGGCGTGGGCGAGCGTCGGGTTCGGGTGGGGTGACCTCGAGGTCGAGGACGATCGCGAGGCGCTTCGCACCAGTCCGGCGCGGATGATGAGCGGCGCCGCGGGAGGCAGCTACAAGCTGATCGAGAGCGGGTTCGGCGGAATCCGCGTGAAGGCCGAAGGGTGGGCCGGGCGCGTCATGGTGGACGGGTCGGCGCGGATCGACTCGGTCACGCTGGGCATGCAGCGCGCGAAGCTGGCGCTGGAGTGGACGCAGGGCTATCGCTCCGCCAACGGCGACGAGATTGCGGTCGTGCTCGAAGGCGGCATGCGCTACGATAACGGCGACGGCGTGAACGGCGCGGGCGCCGAACTCGGCGGCGGACTGCGCTACAACAACGCCCGGCTGGGGCTGCGGGCCGAGGGGCGCGGCAGGCTGCTCGTCTCCGGCCGCGCGGGCTACGAGGAATGGGGCTTCGGCGGCATGATCCAGTTCGACCCGGCCGAGCGCAACGAGGGACTCTCGATCCGTCTGGCGCCTTCGTACGGCGACGCGGCGAGCGGCGTGAACGAGCTCTGGGACAGCGGCGTGTCGGATGCGGTGCACGGCCGCGAGCTCGTCGGGGGCGCAAACGTCGACGCCGAGGTGGCGTACGGGCTGGCCGGCTTCCACGGCACGCCGTACACCGGCTTCCGGCTGACCGAGTCCGGCGCGCGGGCGTTCAGCAGCGGTCTGCGTTACAATGTGGGGTCGGGGATCGGCGTGCGGCTCGAGGGCACGCGGCGCGAGAGCGCGCTGGGCGGCGCCGAGCATACGGTGGGGATCCGGGGGAGGTTGCGGCTGCGGTAGGGGTCACACCGCACACAACACGGAAGGGATTGACAATGAAGAGCTTGAAGCGCTGGTTGGCGGTGGCGGCACTCGGTGCCTCGATCGGAACGGGCCCGATGGCTGCGGCCGGACAGGAACTCCCTCCGGAGATCCAGGTGGACCTCTACATGGTGCGGGCGGACCGGCACATTCAGAGCCAGGAATGGGTCGCCGCGCTCGAAGCGCTGGACGTCGTCCTCGCGCTGCAGGCCGCCAACGACATGGAAACGCCGGATGAGCTGTGGTTCCAGCACGCCGAGGTAGCGATACAAGCCGGGTATCCGCAGACGGCCGTCACGTCCCTCACGCGCTACCTGGTGGAGACGGGCCGGGAGGGCGAGTACTACACCGCCGTGCTGAGGCTGCTGGACGAGGCGGAGAGTCGCGTCGCGGGCGCCGCTCCAGCGGCCGCACCGCAGCCCGCCGCACCGGAGCCGGCCGCACCACGGCCCGCCGCGCCGCAGCCCGCCGCACCACCGCCTGTCGCGCCCCCTCCCGCCGACGTCACCGGCACCGTCGAATCCGAGGACCGGTTCACGGTACTGTTCCCGCTGATCGGGATGAACGCGTCGACCATGTCCTTCACCAGCGGCGGACCGGTCGTCCCCGACGCTTCGTACCTCAACGGCATATCGGGCGGGGGCGCGGTCGCGTTTCCGCTCCCGTTCATGGACGGCATGTTCGACGTGCAGATCGGCGCGCACTACTCGCAGAAGGGCACGCGCGTCTCGCAGGTCGGCCCCGACGGCGCGACCGTGAACATCGACGTCGCCTTCCAGGGCCTCGACTTCAGCGCGCTGGCGCGCATCTCGCCGCCACGGGTTGCAGGTCTCCCGCAGCTTCCGTTCTACGCCCTGATCGGGCCGTACGCTTCGATGGAGCTGGACTGCAGAGTCTCCGTGGACGCGACCGTCGCGACGACCGGGCGCTTCACAGTCAGTGACGTGTGCGCCAACGCGGACCTGGACACACAGCCTGTCGACTTCGGGCTCACCGGCGGCATCGGCATCGAGATGGGCTCGGGCACTACCCGCATCAATGTCGGCGCCCTGTACAGCTACGGGATCCAGGACATCGACAAGTATGCCGGCGACACGGCCAGGCACAGGGTGCTGAACTTCTTCGCCGGGGTTGCGACGGGGTTCTGAGCGTTAGCCGGGTTCCCGTCGTCGGCTGGATGGAATGTCTGCTTTACCGCCTCCACGCTGCCGCACCGGGAATGCCGCGGCTGAACAGCGTTTCCATCCCGGACCCGGCGGCCTGTCCCGCCGCTACCGCCCCCGACCGCATTGCCGACGCAGGATCCCGCAGGATGGCGCGCACCTGTCCATTGCGGGAATTGCGGAGGATGACCATCGGCTCGTTGCTGGCCGCGTCGAGGGTTGCTGAACCGCCAGGGCCGGTGAGCGTGATGCTCTCCAGGTTGCCCGCCCAGCCCGACTGCGCGGATTCGGTCCACGCCGAGCCGCTTGCGAGTTCGTACAGCCACTTCAGTACAGCCACGTCGGCCGCGTTGCAGAAGAGGCTGTCCGAGTCCCGATCCCGGCGTTCGATTCCCCGCAACCATGCCACGAACGCGGAGCTGCCGGGCACGCATGGATTCTCGTTGCCTCCGATGTAGAAGCGATGAAGCCTCTCAAGTCGCAGAAAGGTCTGTGGTATTGGGCCGGTCAGGCCGCTCCAATTGAGGTAGAGATCAAGACCTGCGACCCGACCGGTGGCATCGGTGTCCACCCCATACCAATCGCCGAGCGGTGCATCGGTCAGCCAGTTCTCGTTGTTGACCCAGTTCGGGCCATCGGTTGCCTCGTAGAGTGCCATGGCCGGGATCGCGAAGCTCGCCCAGATCCGCCATGCCCCAGGATCGTCCGGCGGCATGCTGAATTGCACGTCCTTGTCTCCTCACACGACTCGTGCTGTCGCCGACCACGCGTCCTGACTCACCCCGTCCCCGGCGGCCGCAGCGCATTCCACCGCTCGACGAACCGCACCGCCGCGTCCACGAACCGCTCCGTCGTTACCCTCCCGCGCTCGGCCGTCCCCTCGGACGGATCCCGCACGCCCCACACGCCCGTGCTCGACAACTCGGCCGACGACGTGCCCTTCCCCGTCGACTCGTCCTTCAGACCCTCGGCGAGGAACACCGACAGCGCGGTGGGATCGCCCGCCAGCACCTCGGGCACCATCGCCTCCAGGTGCGCGGGCATGGTGAGTTCGGCCGGGTAGGCCGCGTCCAGGTCCACCAGCTCGGGAATCAGGTACAGGGAATTCGAGGTCTCGCCGGTGCCGCCGTGCCGGTCGAGAACGGGCGCCGTCTGCCCGCCCGCGTCCGCACCCACCGCACCCCCAGCCGGCCCCCGCTCCGTCAGCGGTCCCGCGACCGCCCCCAGGTCCACCGCGATTCCCGCCGTCTCCTGGTTGATCCGGTCCACGATGAACGTCGTGATCGCGCGATTCCCCCCGTGCGCGTTCAGGATCAGGAAGCGCTTGAAGCCATGCCGGATCAGGCTCTTCGCGGCCTCGACGTACACCTCCTGAATCAGCGTCGATGGCAGCGTGACCGTCCCCGCGAACCCCATGTGGTACGGCGACTGCCCGGGCAGCAGGATCGGCGCCACGAGCACGTCGGTCCGGTACGCGACCCGCTTCGCCCGCTCCACCCCGTTCAGATGGTCGGTCCCGATCGGCAGATGCGTCCCGTGCTGCTCGAGCGCCCCCACCGGAATGATCACCATGTCCGTGCGCGTCAGCAGATCCTCGACCTCGGGCCGCGTCATGTGCGGCAGATAGTTGCGCACCTTGGCGATCGGCGGCGGTTCCGTGGCCGAGGCGGGGTCTCCTCCCTGGGCGGAGGTGGAGGAGGGGATGAGGGCGGCGGTGGCCATCACGGCGGCCAGGGTGGCAAAGCGAAGCATGGCGGTATCCTTGCGGTGCGGGAGGAGGGTGGGGGTGACTTCCCTGCCAACCTAACGCGCCTGGCCGCGCTCTGCGGAAGGCTGCGGCACGTGAGCGGGGGTGCTCGCGGTTGCCCTGTGTCGCGTCGGCTGAAACTCGCGAGGTTTGCACGTTTTGGCGGCGGCGCTTTTTCTCTAATTGAGACGGGGCACGCTTGCGGACCAAGGAACCCACGGAGAGCGACGCAATGGTGAAGGGCGTTACGATGGCGATGGTGGGCGGCGAACCGACGCTCGTGTTCTGGCGCGTCGAGGATTTTGGCAAGGCGATGGACGCGGGCCGGGACACGGGGTTGCCGATAACCAGCCCCCCGGCGGTCGCGGATGAGATTGGCGAGCGCATCCGCCGATGGCTCAGGGAGGATTCGGAGCCGGAGGCGGACACGTAGGCGTGGCCTGTGTCGCGTCGGCTGAAACTCGCGAGGTTTGCACGTTTTGGCGGCGTCGGATGGTCTGTTAACAGGGAGGGGGGATCGTCTGTGGACAAGCAACCCATGGAGAGCGACTCAATGGTGAGAGGCGTCACGATCACGATGGTGGCCGGCGAACCGACCCTGGTGTTCTGGCGCGCCAAGGATTTCGGCAAGGCGCTGGTCCGGCCTGGATCCCGCGGGCAATCAGTCCCATCCAGCCATGAAGGCGGACAACTGGAATCCACTATCGTCCATAGGCGTCCGTAGAGTTTCATAACATCCACTATTTCAACATCTTAGGTAGGGAGTGTCTTGCTCTCGTCCGCCGGCTGCATCCCTTGCAATCCA
>JAJDXS010000061.1 GCA_022823145.1 Gemmatimonadota bacterium | reverse complement strand
CGCGAGGCCCCCTGGGTGCGCACGCGGCAGACCCCCGACATCGCGGTCGTGGGCGCCGGCGCCTTCGGGGCCTGGACGGCACTCAACCTCCAGCAGTCCGGCGCCCAGGTGGCGCTGATCGACCAGTACGGCCCGGCGAATTCGCGCGCCACGTCGGGCGGCGAGACGCGCGGCGTCCGCACCGGGTACGGGGGTCACGCCCACGAACTCCTCTGGACCCGCTGGGCCAGCCGGGCGATCGACATGTGGCGCGAGTGGGACGAGCGGTGGCAGGAGATGCTGTTGCCCCGCGTGTTCTTCACCACCTCGGACCTGATCATGCGGGACGAGTGGACCGAGTTCATGGAGGACACCCGCAGGAACTGGGACGAACTCGGCATCCGCTACGAGGTGATCGACGCGGACGAGATCCGCAGGCGGTGGCCGGTGATCGACGTCACGGACATCGCCGTCGCGCTGTGGGAACAGGACGCCGGTGTCGTGCGGGCGCGCCGGGCGATCGAGTCGGTGGCGCAGGTCTTCGAGCACGAGGGGGGCCATGTGCGGATCGGGCGCGCCGCGATGGGGAACTCGACCTTCCGCAGGCTCGACGCGCTCACACTTGAGCCAGGTGGCACCCTGTCGGCCGGAACCTACGTGTTCGCGCTTGGACCCTGGTTCCCCAAAGCCTTCCCGGAACTGATGGGGGAGCGGGTGCGCATACCGATCGGCCATGTCGTGTACTTCCGCACGCCGCCGGGCGACAACCGCTACAGCTATCCGAACCTTCCGAGCTACAACTTCCCCGGGGTGACCGGGTGGCCGGCGCTCGGGCCCGACAACCGCGGTTTTCGCGTGCGCAGGGGCGGGCGGGGCCGCGGTGAAGGAGACGACGATCCCGACATCAGCCGCCGCTGGCTGCAGCCAGAGGAGCTGGAGCGGCCGCGGGAGTTCGTGGCCGAGCGTTTCCCCGGACTGGCGGAGGCTCCGATCAGCGAGACCCGCGCGTGCCACTACGAGATCTCGACCACGCGCAACTTCTTCTTCGACCATCATCCGGACTTCGACAACGTGTGGTTCGCGGGAGGCGGCTCGGCCGAGGGCTTCAAGTTCGGCCCGGTGATCGGGGAGTACCTGGCCGGGCGCGTGCTGGGAACCGAGACCGACCCCGAGTTGATCGAGGCGTTCGGGCTGTGGGATGAGCCGGAAGAGGGCGAAATCGGGTAGCGAAAGCCGCTTCGCAGGCGCACATTCTTGAAAAACCGCAGTTGACTTGCGGATTTTCAAGGAAGAGCTTCGTCCAGACCGCGCGACGGATCGGAGCCGTCCAGTCGGAACAATGTCGTAATGAGGATCTGGAGCAGGACCATGCGCAAGCGCCCCTGGAACAACTCGCCCGTTTTCGCTCTCGCGCTGGCGCTCGCGGCCCTGGCGGCGCCCCCGTCGCTCTCGGGTCAGGACCAGGCATTCACCGGGTTCGACGCCTTCATGGCGCAGGTCATGGACGACTGGCGGATCCCGGGCGTCGCCCTCGGGGTGATTCACGACGGGGAGATCGTGCTGGCGCAGGGGTTCGGCTACCGCGACGTCGAGAACGAGCTGCCGGTGACCGGGAACACGACCATGGCGATCGGCTCCAACAGCAAGTCGTTCACGGTCACGCTCATGGCCATGCTCGTCGACCAGGGCAAGCTCGACTGGGACACGCCGGTGCGCGACTACCTGGCCGACTTCCGGCTCTACGACGAGTTCGCCACCGCCGAGATGACCCCGCGCGACCTCGTCTCGCACCA
The DNA here is from genome assembly GCA_022823145.1 of Gemmatimonadota bacterium. Classification (GTDB taxonomy): domain Bacteria; phylum Gemmatimonadota; class Gemmatimonadetes; order Longimicrobiales; family Gaopeijiaceae; genus Bin94. The sequence continues at coordinate 59,887 of JAJDXS010000061.1, read as the reverse complement.
GTCGGGGCTGCCCAGGCACGACAACGTCTGGTACGCGCGGGCGGCGTCGCGCGAGGAGATCTTCCACAAGCTCCGCTACCTCGAGCCCAACGCGTCTTTCCGCAGCCGCTACCAGTATCAGAACCTGATGTTCATGACGGCCGGCTATCTGACCGAGCGGCTCATCGGGCGCGACTGGGACGGCCTCGTCGACGAGCACATCTTCACGCCGCTGGGCATGGACCGCTCCAACACATCGGTCGACGATTCACCCGGCTCGGGCGACCACGCGCTCCCCTACATGCTGCGCGACGGCGTCCTGAAGCGGGTGCCCTTCCGGAACATCGACAACGCGGGTCCGGCGGGCTCCATCAACTCGAACGTCGTCGAGATGATGGCCTACATCCAGGCCCACATGGACGGCGGCACCTACGACGGGCACCGTCTCATCTCGGAGGAAAGCTCCGCCGAGATGCAGCAGCCGCAGTTCGCCATGGAGGGCGATTCGGAGTTCGCCGAGGTCGGCCCCACCAGCTATGGGCTCGGGCTGCGCGTGACCACCTACCGCGGCCATAAGATGGTGCTGCACGGCGGCGGCATCGACGGCTTCATCTCGTCGATGTCCTGGCTGCCCCGCGAGCAGATGGGCGTCATGGTGCTCACGAACCGGTCGGGCGACATGAACCCGGTGCCGCTCATGGTGGCCTACAACGTGTACGACCGGCTGCTGGGGCTGCCCGAGGTCGACTGGAACGCCCGCAACCTCGAGGAGCGGCAGGAGCAGGAGGCGCGCGCCGCCGAGTCGGAGCGCGAAATGACGGCCCGGCGGGTCGAGGGCACCAGGCCCGGCCACTCGCTCGATGCCTATGCGGGGACTTATCATCATCCCGGATACGGCACCATGCAGGTGGCCGCGGACGGGAACGGACTCCGCGTCACGTACGATGGCATCGCGCTCGATATGGAGCACTTCCACTACGAAGTCTTCAGGATCACTTCGCCGCCCGCCACGGTGCCCGTCACCGGTCTGGTGACCTTCACCACCGACAGTGACGGGCTGGTGAGCAGCGTGGCGATCCCCTTCGAGCCCAACGGGGCCGACATCGTCTTCGAGCGGGTGGAGTCGTGACGCAACCCACCGTCAAGTAGCGTCACAGGTGGTGGACATGAAGGACCTGAGGATGTGGAAGAGTCCGGCGTCGCGGGGTGCGGCGCCCTTGTCACCGAGCACCGGGTGCGCTCCCGGGCGGGCGCGCCTGCGGGGTGCGGCGATCCCGCTGCTGTGCGCGGTTCTTTTCCTGGCGGCCGCTCCATCGCTTTCCGCGCAGGTCGGGGCGACGCTCCGCGGCGTGGTCCGCTCCGGGATCACGGGAGAGGTGATCGCCGGCGCGGTCGTGCAGATCGTCGGCACCCGCGCGATGACCACCACCGACGATGACGGCCGCTACGCCATCCTGACCGTGCCGATGGGCGAGTCGGTCGTGCGGGTCACGCACCGCGACCACGTGGGGCTGGTGGACCGACTCCATGTGGACAGGGCGGAGGTCATCCGGCACGACTTCGAGATGATGCCGCCCGCCTATGTGCTGGAAGAGGTGGTTGCGCGTGCGATGCGGCGGGTCGAGATCCCCGACAACGCCATCGACGGCAGCGAGCTGGAGCACGGGCGCGGGGTGCGGGAAGTGCTCGCCGGGGTGACCGGGGTCACGCTCTTCCGCACCAGCGGCGCAGTGGGTGCCGGGTACTACCTGCGGATTCGCGGGGCGAAAAGCTTCCACTTCAACCAGCACCCGGTCGTCTTCGTCGACGGCGTGAGGGTGCGGGCCCTGGGTACCGCGGGCGGGCTGGGCGCGCTGGAGCTCATCGACCCGGGAACCATCGCCCGGATCGAGGTGCTCAAGGGGCCGGCCGCCGACGCCAGGTACGGGCCCGATGCAGCGGACGGGGTGGTACTGATTACGACGCGGAGGGGTGGGGGGTTGTGATTTGCCCGCCATCGTAAACCGCACATTACATTAAGTAATGTAGACATTACGTACCCGGGGGCGGGCACCTTCCGGCGCCCGCCCCCGCTCGTTCTCCGCCGCTCGCCGCGGCATTGAACCGTCTGGACGGTCCTACCTCGTGATGTTGGTGTTGCCGTTCGTCTCCACCAGGGGCAGCTCCCAGCAGGTCACCGTGCCGTACTCGGCGCCCGTCTGATCAAGCCCGTTGGGATGAATGGAACCCGCTTCGCCCAGGAACGGAATCTGCTGGGCCGTGCCGCGATACTGGATCATGTCGTTGTAGCGCCATCCCTGCTCTACGAACAGCTCGCGGGAGCGCTCTGCCAACACGGCAGCGACAACATCGGACTGCGACGCCGACGCCCCGGCCGCCCACTCCGGCAGGCCCGCTTTCGCGCGCAGTCCGTTGATGACCCCCACCGCCGTAGCCACATCGCCCATCTGCGCTGCGGCTTCCGCGATGATGAGTTGGGCGCCTTCCCACGAAGCGAAAGGCGCAGCGTCGGCGCGAGAGGTGTACTTGGTCGTGTAGTAGTGAATTGTCGAAAAGTCGAAGGCCTGGTTGCCGATGGTCTCAACCGGCACGCGCGGGTCGGGCATGCCGTCGTTCCGGGTCAGTTCCCCGGCATCGTTGACCGTCAGGTCGCGGAAGTGATCCGCCACCGATCCGTGCTTGCTGATCCCGTCGTTGGTGTCGTTGAGCCAGCGGTGCAGGTAGTTCATGCGCCTGTCCAGATCGCCCGCGCGATCAGCGCCGAACTTGAAGCCTTCGGGCACCTGCTGCGCGTCGGCAATCGCCCCGGACCAGTCGCCCATGCCCAGCTTGGCGCGGGCACGGCCAGCGTACGACGAGTTGACGAGAGCCGCATCTCCGGCGGTTGATATCGCTTCGCTGAAGTTCTGCTCCGCCACACCCAACACCTGGTCGGGTTGCATCTCCGCCCCGCCGTCCAGAGCCATCGAGCAGAAGCCCTGGCCCAGGGCAAGAAGCGCCCATCCACCGTAGGCCCGCACCCTGCCTTGCATCTGCGCCTTCCCGGGGACATCTCCAGCATCGAATTCGGCAAGCTTGTCGAAGATGTCGTTACTCTGGAACCGGGCAGTCTGGAGCGGCGTGTACACACCGTAGTTCGACGCGCAGGAGCCGGTTGCGAGTACTCCACCCGACAGCGCCTGCGGATCCATCTTGCGCTGGCCCCACTCCCGCATGTTGAGGTTGCCCGAGGTCGGGATCCACTCGTCCGAGTGGTGTGACGCGGCTGCCGCGTAGTTGCTCCAGGCGCATTCAGCGTCGCCAACCACGGAGTTCACGAGCACGCTCGCCAGGGTTGGGTCGCTCAGCGACTCCGCATCCACCTTGCCGGGAATGTCGACCGCAAGAATCTCGTCCAGGTCGCAAGCCGTGTTGAACAGCAAACCGACCGTGAGGAGAGCCATGCCCGCCGCGCGTGCGGCACGTTTCATCTGTGTCGTCATGGTATTGCTCCTCTCCTCTAGAACGTGAGTCTCAGGGTCGTCGTGAAGGTCTTGAGTTGCGGCCATCCTTCCTGGTTGTATGCGGTCAGACCTCTCGTCGTGCCCGTCTGCTGGGCAACCTCCGGATCCATCTGCTTGACGCCGAACCCGTCCGGCTGAGCAACCCAAAGGGTCATCAGGTTGTTCACCGAGAGATTGAGACTCGCGCGAGACGCGTTCAGGCGGCTGGCCCAACCGTCCGGCAGCGTGTAGGTCGCGGACACGGTGCGCAGTTTGACGAAGTCACCGTCGATGACGCCAGACTGCCACAGTCCAACACCTCCAAGCGTCTCATACCCGAGGAGAATGGGGTCCGTCCGCTCCAGGATGGCTCTCGAGTTGATGAAGAAGCGATGCTGTGCGGCGATGTCGCCGCTAATCAGCGTACGTCCACCGACGTAGTCCGCCAACGCGTAGATCTGCAGGTCCGGGCCGATCGACACCGTCGCGTACGCACTTCCCTCCATGCTCGGAATCGGCTGTCCCCAATAGACGTTGGGGGCATCCGCGCACGGAACGGGAGCGCCCCCACCCGCGGAAATATTGGCGGATTCGCCGCTTTCCAGGATGGTGCCGCCCTCGCACATCACGTTCGTGACCGCGCTTCCGTCGAGGGTGGCGCTCACGATCTTCTTCATGTAGATGCCGGAAAGCGGCTGACCGAGGGCATGGTACTGACCAAAGGTCGACTGCTCCAGGACAGCGGGCTCACCACCCAGGTCCGTGACCTTGTTGTTGGTGGTCGAGAAGGTGCCGCCGATGTCGACCGCCAGGCCTTCACTCTGGAACACCGTGGCGTTGATGCCGATCTCGATACCGGAGTTCTTCACTTCTCCGATGTTCTGGAACTGGACTCCGGGGAATCCGTTCGACGGAAGCGCCGGCACCGACACGATGGCGTCATTGGTGGTCTGGTCGTACCAGGTGAACTCCAGACCGACGCGATCGTTGAACAGGCTCGCGTCGAATCCGACTTCGACCTCTGTGCCGACCTCCGGTTTCAGATCTTCGTTGCCGATGTTCTCCGGTGTGACCGTCGAAGCTCCTCCCGGTCCCACCGAAGGCTCGTACGTTCTCAGCGCGTCGAAGACGTCCGGCTGTCTGCCGGCCTGTCCCCAGGCAGCGCGCAACTTCAACTGCTCGATGAAGCCGATGCTCTCTCTGAAGAAACCCTCGTCGCTGATCACATACGATCCCGAGAACTTCGGGTACACGACAAAGTCGAAGTTCTTCCCGAAGGCGGAGTTGTCATCGCCGCGGACCGCGCCCGTGAGGTACAGGCGGTCCCCGAATCCGATCTGCTCCTGGAAGAAAACCCCGAAAGTCTTGTTCTCCCGGTAGTCTTCGTCTGCCGTCCGGGTGGAGCCCGATGGAATCGTCTCCAGAGACTTCACGGGGAATGCCTCTCCGCGCCCAAACAGGACTTCCAACCTCTTCTCGTAGTACTGGACGCCGGCGCCCGTGCTGAACGTGATGGACTCGAATGGGGACCAGTCGCCGCTCACCTGGTAGTCCGCGGAGACGAACGAGGTGCGTTCATTGGCGATCGTCTTGCGACCGGTGTTGAAGAAGTTTCCGAGATTCCCCGTCGCCAGATAGAGTTCCGAGTTGGTGCGGGTTCCGTAGTCGCCCCCCATCACCAGCTTGTGCTGCATCCATTCCGCCGCGTTCCACTGGGTCTGGAAGCTGAAGGTGGTCCGGTCGACATCCGTGACTCCCTCGATCTCGTCCTCGTAGGCCTCCGGCAGATACGCGATGTACCCGCGGGAGGGGCCATCCAGGGCCTGTGGCGTCCCGCTTCCCGGTTCGCAGCCCGGCGCGGGGCAGGACCAGATCACCGCGGTGAGCAACGGCTGCTGTGCGGAGGCCGACTCCAGCTTGGAGCGCGTCGCGCCCATGCTGAAGTCGAATCTCAGCGATTCGGTCGGGGCATAGGTCAGGTTGGCACGTCCGCGGAGCGAATTCTGCCAGTTGTAGGGGACGGGTCCTTCCTGCCGATCAAACTCTCCACTCACGTAGTACGTGATGGTTTCGGTACCCCCGCTCACGTCCGCGCCGTAGGACTGATTGTGGCCGGTGCGGAACCAGTCGCGCCCACCGTTCGCTTGACAACCCGTGTGGGTGCTGGGGTCGCAGTTCAGCAGGCCAAAGGTGTTTTCCTTGTCGTGCTGGAGGACGTTGACCTCCACAACTTCGCCGCTGGCACTCCTGTAGTAGGTCGGAGGCACCAGGTTGATCGGATTCGGAAGCCAGGATGCGCCTTGCCGCACGGTCGCGTTCACACGCGGTGCGCCCCGCGCGCCGCGCTTGGTGATGATCTGGATCACCCCGTTGGACGCTTCCGTCCCGTACAGGGTGGCGGCCGCCGGTCCCTTGATGATCTGGATGCTCTCGATCTCGTCTGGATCGAAGTCGTTGATCCGCGACGGAGCGCGTCGCCCGTCCTGTCCCACGCCGGCCAGCAAGCCGATGTCACCGTCCTGGTTGTTAACGCGGACACCGTCGACGACGACGATGGGGGTCGCTTCCAGCGTCAGCGAAGCGGCGCCGCGGATCCTCATGATTCCGCCCTCGCCGATCGATCCGCTGGTGTTCATGATGCGGACGCCGGGAACGGTCGCCGAGAGCATCTGCTGAACATCGGCAACGGGAGCGCGTTCCTGGAGCACCGACGCGTCGACGTTGCCGATGGCGTTGCCGACCGAGCGCGCCTGCTGCTCCCCGACTGTCCCCGTCACGATGATCTCGTCCAGCGAGATCGCGGTCTCCTGGAGTTCGATCGTGACAGGCTGCGCAGCGCTGGCCTCAGCGGTCGTCTCGCGGTACCCGATCATCAGGACACGGAGCGTCACGGTCCCCGACGGCGCGTTCAGGATGAGGAAGCGTCCCCGGTTGTCGGTGAGGCCGCCGAGTTCCGTCCCCTCTATCAGCACTTGCGCACCGGCGAGGGGCCGCTGGGTGGTGGCTTCCACCACCGTCCCGGTGATGCCCTCCTGGGCGGCAAGCGGCGCGAGAACCAGAGCCAGGGCCAGGAGACCTCCGGCTCCCCCCGCGACAAGTCCCCGCCACGCGGGGACAAGTGGGTTCCGACTTGCTTTCGAATTCATGGCAACCTCCTCCTGGGTTGTTGGGCCACGCTCCCACCGAGCGCGACAAAGCAAGGAACGGGGCCGCCACCAGCGCGGGCGGCGACCCCGTTTTCTCCTCCTGCAGGGGTACTACTACCCGATGTTCTCGTTACCCTTTCTCTCTACCTCAGGCAACTGGAAGCATGTCAAGTTGCCGTACTCCGCCCCCGTCTGGTCGAGCCCGTTGGGGTGAATCGAACCCGGGTCCCCAAGGAACGGGATGTTGAAGCGCAGCATGTCGTGAAGGCGATGCCCGCCCAGCACGAACAGCTGACGCCGACGTTCCTCCTTGACCAGATCCATGATCTCCCCCGCCCCGACAGACGCCGTCACAGTGGGGAGCATTGCCGCTTCGCGCAACCCGTTGATCTTGGCGAGAGCGCCGTCGACGTCACCCTGCATGGCGAGCGCCTCGGCTTCGTACATGCGGGCTTCGTGCCAGTGGACCAGGGGAAGCGGGTCGCTCCTGGTGTTGTACTTGTCGTGGTAGTACAGGATCGTGGCAAAGTCCGCCGCCTCCGTTCCGTCGGTCCTGACGTTGACGCGAGTATCCGGCTCTCCATCACCGTCCGTCGGCATGCCATCCGCCCCGATCGTAAGGGTGTGGTAGTTCGTCGCTACCGATCCGTGGGCGCGGAACCCCGTGGGCGCGTTCAGGCGCTCGAAGTAGTAGTTGTAGCGCCGCGACTCGGAATCGTCGCGGGACACGTTCACGATGAAATCGTCCGGAACCTGGCCCGCGTCGGCCAGTGCACCGGCGTAGTCGCCCTTGGCAATGCGCACACGGGCCCGTCCCAACTGGGCCTGCATGGTCAGGGTCGCATCTCCGGCCGCCTGCGCCAGCGATATCGCGGTACTGAAGCGTTGTTCCGCCTCGGACTGGACCTGGGCCGGCGTCAACTCAGACCCGCCGTCGATGGACATGCTGCAAAAGCCCTCGCCCATGGCCACCAGGGGAAAGGCGCCCCAAACCGCCACGGTCGCCTGTAACGCCGCGACATTGGGCACGTCTTCCGCCGGGAATTCAGCGAGTCGTGAAGCCACGTCCTCGGCCTGGAAACGCGCGGTGTGCAGGGGCGTGAACATCGGGTAACCCCATCCGCCGCAGGTGCCCTGCGCGTAGCCGGCGTCACTCGCGTAGATCTTGCGCTGCCCCCAGTTCCTCATGGTGAGGTTGCCCGAGGTCGGCACGTACTCGTCGGAGTGGTGCGCGGAGCCAGCGACGTACTGGTTCCAGCTGCACTCGACCTCCGCGATCACGCCCGTGGCCAGGACGTTTGCCAGCGAAGAGCTGCTCAGATCCTCTTCCAGCACCTTGCCGGGCACATGAACCTCGAGAATCTCGTCCAGGCTGCACCCGGAGAGCAGCAGGGACGAAGCGGCGAACAGGGCCGCACCTAACAGCCTGTTTCTAGCTTTCATTTTCTGTCTCCTTTGCTCTAGAAAGTGAACCGGAGGGTGGATGTGAACCGCGTTGTCTGCGGCCAACCCTCCTGCAGGTATCCGTTCAGCCCGAAGTTGGCCGGATGCATGTGCGACCTCTCGATATCCATCACCGGGTGTCCGAAGGAATCGGTAGTCCTCTGCCAGATGGTCATGACATTGTCGATCGAGGCTGTCACGGCGACCCGGCTGGCCCTCATCATTTCGGCCATGGAGGTCGGCAGGGTGTAGGAGAGCGCAACATTGCGCAGCTTCATGAATGAACCGTCCACCACGCCGGACTGCGCCAGACCGTTGGCTCCCAGTGCCTCGTACGCGAGAAGAATGGGATCGGTTCGCTCGAGGATCGCCCGGGAATTGATGAAGAACCGGTGCTGCGCGCTTACATCTCCCAGGCTCATGTGGTGTCCTCCCACATAGTCGACCAGGGCATACAGGGACAGATCCGTACCGAGGCGCACGTTGGCGTAGACACCGGCCTCGATGTTCGGGATCGGCTGGCCCCAGTAGACCTCCGGCGCGTCCGAGCACGGCACGACGGAACCATCGCCCCACGAGAAGTTGGAGTCCCCGACCGTCTCGCCGCCCTCGCACATGAGGTTGGTCGCAACGTTGCGCCCGCTCGACCCATCCAGATCGGCGCTGACTACTCGCCTGTAGAACATGGAGCCAAGCGGGAATCCCTCGACGTGGAACTGGCGGTTCAGGCTCGAAGAACTCTGCACGATCGGCGGCTGGCCGCCCAGGTTGGTGACCTCGTTCTTGAAGGTAGAGAAGGTGGCGCCCAGATCGATGCTGAGGTCGTCCGAGTTGTAGACCGCGCCATTCACGGCTACCTCGACGCCCTTGTTCTGGATCTCTCCGATGTTCCTGAACTGTACGCCGGGGAATCCCTTGGACGGTATGACCGGGACTCGCACCAACGCGTCATTCGTGGTTTGCGTATACGCCGTGAATTCGATGCCGATCAGGTCGCCCATCAATCCGACATCGAATCCCACTTCCAGTTCCTCGCCCACTTCGGGTTTGAGGTCGGGGTTCCCGATGTTCTCTGGAGTAAGGACCGAGGCACCGGCAGGTCCTACGGTCGGCGCGTAGGTCTGGATCGCGTCAAAGACATCCGGCTGTTTCCCCGCCCTCCCCCACGCAGCCCGCAGCTTCAGCGTGTTGACGCCCCCGAGGACATCCTGGAAGAACTCTTCGTCACTCAACACGTAGGAGGCATGGAGTTTGGGATAGACGACGAAGTCGAAGTTCTTTCCAAAAGCGCTGTTGTCGTCTCCACGCACTGCTCCGGTCAGAAAGAACCGGTTGCGCCACGCGATCTGCTCCTGGACAAAGACACCGAAGGTCTTGTTTTCGAAGAAGTCCTCTGCTGCTCGCTTCTGCGCTCCGGAGGTGACGGTTTCGAGTGCGTCGACAGGGAAGGTCTCACCGTGTGCCAACGTGGAAGACTCACGGCGCTGATAGTACTGCGCACCACCGGAAGTGGTGAAGCTCAGATCGTCGTTGAGATCGTAGATTCCGTTCGCCTGGTAGTCCAGCGAGAAGTAGCTCGTGTTGACGTTGATGGCAGTCTTGCGGCCCCAGGGGGTGAACTGGCCGGCAGGGTTCCGATTCGTCTGGCGGTACAGCTCCGAATTCCGGACCGCGCTGAAGTCGCCGCCGATGATTCCCCGGTGAGTGAACCAGTCGTACGGCTCGTGCTTGACCTGGAGCGAGAATGTGGAGCGGTCCACATGCTGGAAGCCTTCGATATCGTCTCTGTAGGCCTCAGGCAGGTAAGCGATGTATCCACGAAAGCCACCGTCGATGCGGCTGGGTGCATTCACATCGCCTGCTTCACACCCCGGAGACGGACAGGCCCAGATAATGGCTGTCGGCAACGGCTGCTGGGCCGACGCCGACTGCGCCGTGCTTCGGATGGCGCCGAGCCCGAAATCCAGCTGCAATGCGTCGGAGGGTGTGTAGGTCAGGTTGGCGCGGCCGCTCATGCGGTTTTTCCAGTTGTACTCGACCACACCCTCGTCGCGGTCCCAGTCGGCGGAAACGTAGTAGGTGATCTGCTGGGTTCCTCCGGTAACGTCCGCGCCGTAGGACTGCGCGTGCCCGGTCTGAAACCACTCGTTGCCGTATACGTCGCGGTCGATCTGGAGGACGTTGAAGGAAGCCACCGTGCCGGGCTGACACTTCAGGCGCTCGTCGACATCGACAGTCTGGGATACGCCGGAGCAGTTGTACCAGACGTCCGGAAACATGTTGTACACGTCCGGATAGAAGTTGGCGCCCTGCTTCATCGTCACATTGATCCGGGGAGCGCCGGTGCGGCCCCGCTTGGTAATGATGTTGATCACTCCGTTCGAGGCCTCGGTTCCGTACAGTGTGGCGGCCGCCGGCCCCTTGATGATCTCGATGTTCTCAATCTCGTCCGGGTTGAAATCACCCAGGCGAGACGGCTGGGAGTTGCTTCGGAAGCCCGTGCCCCCCAGGGCACCGCTCGCTTCGTCGCCGTTCACCCGGACGCCGTCGACATAGATCAACGGCTGCGCGCCGAGCGAAAGGCTGGCGATTCCGCGAATACGGGTGGTTCCGCCGGTGCCAACTTCACCGCTGCTCAGCGACACACGCACTCCCGGTACGGAAGCGCTGATCATCCGCTGGAGATCGACGCTGGGAGCCAACTGCTCCAACTGCGCGGCATCGACCTGGCCGACGACGTTGCCGACCGCTCGGGCCGCCTGTTCGCCGACCACGCCCGTCACGACAATCTCATCCAGGGAGATTGCCGTTTCCTGGAGCTCGATGGTGAGTGGCTCGCCGGAGGTGGCCTCCGCCGTCGCTTCCTGGTACCCGATCATGATCACCCGAACGGTGACGGTGCCGCCGGGAGCGTTGAGGATCAGGAAGCGACCGCGGTTGTCCGTGAGGGAACCGAGTTCGGTGCCGTCGATCTGCACCTGGGCACCGGCGAGCGGTTGCTGGGAACTGCTGGCAATCACTGTCCCGGTGATGGTGTTCTGCGCGGACACGGGCGCGAACCCCAGGGTCAGGGCAAGCAGCGCCGCGCCCGCGGTGAGGAACCCTCCCGGGGACCTCGGTTTCGAACGCGAAATCGGTCTCATGCGACTCTCCTTTGGGTTGGTGGTGAGAATGGTTTTGAGACCCCTGTTTTCGACGGGGCGGCAAGTTAGGCTGTGGCGGGCCACATGGCAACAGGCACACACCGGTGTGTACACGACGCGGTACACGGCGCGAATCGACCCCCTCTGCTCACGACGGCACCACCCGGTAGTCAGCTGGCGGCTCCGCCCCGATCAGATGCTCGACGAAGTAGTCCCAGCGTCGCCGGATGTAGTAGGGGTCGCCGCCGGCCCCGTGGTTGAGGTTGGGAAGGATGAGCATGTCGAAGGTGCGGTTCGCCTTGATGAGTGCGTCCACCACCTGCATGGTCAGCGCCGGGCTGACGTTGTCGTCCATCTCGCCGTGGATCAGCAGCAGCTTGCCCTTCAGGTTGGCCGCGTGGGTGGTGTTGGCCTGCTGAATGTAGTTGGCGCCGTCCGGGTCCATGAGCCCGTGGTAGAGTTCGCCCCAGAGCGCGATGTAGCCGCGCTGGTCGTGGTTGCCGGCGCCCGAGACCGCCACCTTGTAGAAGTCCGGCTGGGTCAGCATGGCGTGGGTGGACATGTATCCGCCCCCGGAGGCGCCGTACACCCCGACGCGCCCCAGGTCCATCCAGGGCCTCGACGCCGCAAGCTGCTTCATCGAGGACACGTGGTCGGCCAGTCCGCCAGCGTCCTGCAGATTGCCGTACGAGACGTTGTGGAATGCCTTCGAGCGCAGGGGCTTGCCGAAGCCGTCCAGAACCACCACGACCGCGCCCAGTTCGGCTGTCGCCTGCGCATCCCACAGCACCCGCGACAGCGGATCGGCGATGCTCTTGGGCACCCACGCCGTCTGGGGACCCGGGTAGACGTAGTCGATCACGGGGTACACGGCCTCGGGATCGAAGCCGGTGGGTTTGACGATCAGGCCGAAGAGGTCGGTGACGCCGTCCCGCGCCTTCGTCACCACCATCTCCGGCGGACTCCATCCCAGTGCCTCGAGACCGTCCAGCGACCCGGTCTCGAGCGTCATCACGACCGCGCCGCTCCGGTCGCGCAGCACGGTGACCGGGGCCGTGTCGATCCGGCCGTGGGTGTCGACGAACCAGGCGCCGCCGGGGCTGGCAGTGACGAGGTGGTGGGAGTCCTCGCTCGTGAGGCGGCGCACCGGTCCGCCGTCGAGCCCCACGCTGTACAGCTGCATGTAGTAGGGGTCGCCGCCTTCGCGTCCGCTCGCGGTGAACCACAGCGTGCGCGTGGCCTCGTCCACATGCAGCAACTGTCGGACCAGCCACGGACCGCTCGTCACCTGTCGCTTCAGCTCGCCGGTCCGCCCGTCGTAGAGATAGAGGTGACCCCATCCGTCCCGCTCGGACCACCACAGGACCTCGTCGCCGCCGCCGAGCACCCGCACGTTTGGCGGTAGCCCCAGAGTCGGGGTGGCCTCGCAATAGGTGGCGCAGCTCTCCTCGATAATCGTCCGCACTTCCCCGGTCGCCGGGTCGGCCGCCTCCAGACTCACGGCCTTCTGGCCCCTTGTGAAGCGAAGGGTGTAGAGGGCCGATCCGTCCTCCGCCCACCACGCGTTCTGGAAGGCAAAGGGCGACTGGAAGATGGAATTGAGCGGATCCGCGTTCAGCCGGGTGACTACGCCCGTTTCCGCGTCCGCGATGACCATGTGGGCCATGGGAATGATCGAGTCGCCGGGAAGCGCGTACCGGTACGCATGGTGCCGCGGCCGCTTCGACCCGTCTTCGGGAGCAGCCTGCACGAGGTGCATTTCGAGAACGCCGCGCTGGTCAAGCTGGTGCGTGGCCACGTAGCGGCCGTCCGGCGACCAGAGCGCGGCGGGCGGTACCGGGATGCCGAAGCGGCGGATCGTGACCGCCGACGTGTTGCCCTCAGGGCTGGACCCGTAGTCCCAGTAGGGCTCCCCGTCGTCGGTCAGCTGCGTGCCGTCCTCTTCCCCGGCCGCCCGAACCCACAGGTTGTGGCTGCGAGTGAACAGGGCGCGCGTGCCGTCGGGCGAGGCAAGTTCCGCCGGGCTGAATTCGGCGGTAGCGTCGCGCTCCGCACAGGTGTAACCGGCAAGTTCGCAGCGCCACTTCGCCGCGCCGATGTCGAGCTTCAGTGCCGCGCCGTCTTCGACGAATTCGAAGGTTGCAAACGGCATCCGCGCCGGGTCGTAGGAGGTGTCCGCCGCCGCGGAGAGCGCAGCCGCGAGGCGGCCGTGGTCGAAGGCGTCGCGCCGGGTTCGGGCATCGGGATCGACCAGGATGAAGCGCTCGCCGTCGTCCGTTCGCACGCGGTACCAGAACCGGTCGGAGTCGCCAACCCAGGTCACCGGGCTGACCGGCACCCCGGTAAGTAGCCGCGCCGCATTGGACGGCAAAAACTGCTCGGCCCGCGCGTAGTCTGCCGCCGTGACGACGGATCGGGCCTGCGGCTCCTGGGCCTGAGCGAGCGCGGTCGCCAGGCCCAGGTACACGAGAACGATACCGGCTTTCGCTTGCACCATCGGGCAAAGTCTCCCATTTCTGATCGGTTGCCCTTGCAGATCGGCCGCGATCTGCCCGGGCCGGCCCACAGTCAATCCGGCGAAGATGCGTGTCCACGGTATGGTGCGCCACCTGGCGCTCCCCACGCAGCTTCCCGCTCCCCAACGGAGGCCCAGAATGTTCCGCCGCACCGTCACCCGCTCACGTTCCCGCCTCGCCCTGATCCTTGGCGCCGCCTTCCTCGTCCTGGGAGCCATGAACGAACCCGCCGTCGCCCAGGAAGAGGGCTCGATCAAGGTCGAAGGCCCCGGCTCCGCCAACTTCGAACTCGCGGCCCGCTTCGCCCCCTACAAGGTCAGCGACCTGGTCCATTCCCTGCGCGTCACGCCGCGGTGGATCGAGGACACGGACCGCTTCTGGTACGAGTGGGAAACGTCGGACGGCCGGCACTTCTACCTCGTGGACCCGGCTCAGGGCACGAAGACCGAAATCTTCGACAACGACCGGATCGCCGCCGAGCTGACCCGCATCACGCGGGATCCGTGGGACGGGCAGAACCTGCCGATCCGTGCCATCCGCTTCACTGGACCCAACACGATCCAGTTCGACGTGGAGTCGTCGCAGGAAGAGGAGGTGGAGGAGGAAGAGGACGACATCGAGGAAGACCAGGAAGACGAGCAGCAGCGCGGCCCGCGTCGCCCCAGGATGCGCAACATCGTCCACCACTTCGAGTACGACGTCACCACGCGAACCCTCCGCGAACTGGAGGACTACGAGGAGCCCGACAGCCACCCGAGCTGGGCAAGCGTCTCGCCGGACACCGCATGGGTCGTCTTCTCCCGCGAATTCAACCTCTGGATGATGAGCTACGAGGAGTACATGAAGATCGTCGAAGCGCGGCGCGGCAAGTCGGGTGACGAGGCCGAAGAGGCGGAAGAGGACGTCGAGGTCGAGGAGATCCAGCTCACGACCGACGGTGAGAAGGACTTCAGCTGGGGCTCGCAGGGCCGCGGCCAGAACGACGAGGAGACGGAAGAGGAGCACAAGAAGCGCCAGCCCTCCGGGACGACCTGGTCCCACGACTCCCGCTACTTCGCGCTCACCCGTCAGGACCGCCGCGAGGTGGACCACCTGTGGGTCGTTCACGCGGTCGGCAACACGCGTCCGAAGCTGGAGAGCTACCGGTACGAGATGCCGGGCGAGGAGAACGTGACGCAGACCAGCCTCCACGTCTTCGACATGGAGTCGCGCGAGATGACGCAGATCGACGACGATCCCTGGAAGGACCAACGCATGGGGATCTTCAGCGCGCCGGGACAGGGCGGCGGCGGGTTCTTCTTCTTCGGCGGGGGCGGCGGCGCTGGCCGCGACGAGCCCAACATCACGAAGTGGCTGTCGGACAGCAGCAGCGAGCTCTACTTCTGGCGGCGGAGCCGCGACCAGCACCGCGTGGACGTGATGAGCGCCGACCCTGCGACCGGCGAGGTCACCGCCGTGATCGAGGAGCGCCTGAACACGTACGTGGAGCACCAGACACCCCGCCGCCTGGAGAACGGGGACCTCATCTGGTGGTCGGAACGGGACGGGTGGGCGCACCTCTACCGCTACGCGCCGGATGGAACGGTCCGCACTCGCCTGACCGAAGGCCCTTGGCATGTCGACGCGCTGATGGGCGTGAACGAGGACGACGGATACGCGGTGTTCCGGGCCAACGCCCGCGAGGAGGGCGAAGACCCGTACTACATGCACATGTACCGCGTAGGCCTGAATGGCAGCGGCCTGACCCTGCTCAACCCCGGCAACTACGACCACCAGGCCGTCGTGTCCGAGTCCGCGCGCTACTTCATCGACAACTACTCGCGCGTCGACACCAACCCCGTCTCAGCGCTCTTCGACGCTTCCGGGCGCAGGATCATGGACCTGGAGACGGCCGACCTGTCGGCGCTCGAAGCGGCCGGATACCAGTTCCCCGAGACCTACCAGGTGAAGGCCGACGACGGCGTGACGGATATCTACGGGGTCATGTACAAGCCATACGATTTCGACCCAGCCAAGCAGTATCCGATCATCGCGTACGTATATCCCGGACCGCAGACCGAGTCGGTGTCGAAGTCGTTCTCGCTGAACCAGACCGAGCAGGCGCTCGCGCAGTTCGGCTTCATCGTCATCACGATCGGGAATCGGGGCGGCCATCCCGACCGCTCGAAGTGGTACCACAACTACGGGTACGGCAACCTCCGCGACTACGGCCTGGCCGACAAGAAGGCGGGGATCGAGCAGCTCGCCGACCGCCACGCCTTCATCGACGTCGACCGGGTGGGGATCTACGGGCACTCCGGCGGCGGCTTCATGTCCACCGCGGCCATGCTCGTCTACCCCGACTTCTTCAAGGTGGCCGTCTCGTCAGCCGGAAACCACAACAACGACGTCTACAACGCCAACTGGTCCGAGAAGCACGACGGGGTCAAGGAGGTGAAGGACTCGACCGGCGCCGTCACGAGCTTCGAGTACGACATCGACCGGAACTCGGACATCGCCGCGAACCTGAAGGGTCACCTGCTGCTGACGACCGGGGATGTCGACAACAACGTCCACCACGCCGGCACCTTCCGCATGGCCGAAGCGCTGATTCGCGCCAACAAGCGCTTCGACTTCTTCATCTTCCCCGGCCAGCGCCACGGCTTCGGGAACATGAGCAACTACTGGTTCTGGCTCCGCGCGGAGTACTTCGTGAAGCACCTGCTCGGCGACAGCCAGTGGAACGTGGACATTCTGGAGTTGCAGGGGGATCAGCCGAAGGGGTAGGAGGGACAGATCGCAGGCCCGGCCGCAGGCGGGAGCGGCCGGGGTCCACCTGGAAAGGTTGGCTCCTGGCAAGTTGGGAGGGGGGCGGCTGATTGGCGAAGGGAAGCATGCTTCGCTGCTCAGCCGCCTCCGCTTGGGTTCATTCTGTAATGTGTAGACATCACACGCGCCGACATGGCGGAGACCCTGGGTACCAGTCGAGCCAACGTCACTCGGCTCTTGAGCGGGACTCGGAGCATGACTCTCCGGAGCCTGGCTGCGCTCGCACATGCCTGCGGCTTGCGAGCGGATATCCAGCTCGAAGACCTGAGAGACTCGCTTTCATAGTCACGGACACCCCAGCTCCCGCCACCCCCGCGCGCACCCCAGCGCCCTGAGCGCCTCGGGATCGCGCTCCGTCACCGGCCCCTTGCTGCCACGCAGGACGATGGGCAGCTCGCCAACCGGCGGCGGCGCGCGCCCGAGCTCCATGGTGCCCGCAACCAGCGCCTCCAGGTTGACGCAACCCGGTGCGAACCCCAGCGCGCACGCCCGCTCGAACTCTCCCGCGGCACCCCGGATGTCCCGGTCCGTCTCGGCCATCAGGATGCCGAATTCGTTGCAGGCCCAGCCGGACCCGCGGTCGCAGAAGCTCTGTTGCATGATGCCGGAGTAGTCGCAGGCCCGGTCGCTTCCCGCCTCGCACGCATCCCGCCAGAACGGGTAGTACTGGCCTGGATGGTGGTCGCCCAGTGCACCGGTGAAGCTCAGTGTGGCGAAGACCGCGGCCCACAGCCCCACCGTGGCCACCCGCCGCCGCGTCGGCACCGCACCCTTTGCGGCTGCCCACGCGGCGCCCAGCCTGGGCGCGAGCGCCGTGGCGGCACGATCCAGCGTCGGCGCCAGAAGGTTGAGGATCGGCACCGGCAGCAGCTTGTCGTAGAATGGCGGCGCGCCGACCGCGTTCAGCACGAAGACGCTGCCGACGACCCCCGTGCCGTACAGCACCGCGAACAGCACGCGGCCCAGCTCCGACCTGGGAGACGTGGCGGGATCGGTGAACAGCAGGTGCAGCCCCAGAAACACCGCGATCGGGATGTACGCGTCGTAGAAGAAGTACTCGCCGGTCCCCCCCAGATACACGGCGCTGAACCCCCATATGGTGAGGACGGCGGGGAGCGTCATCGTGGCGACACCGAAGAGCAGCTGGCCCGGCAGCGCCGCGAGGAAGATCACCACGAAAATGAAGGGCGGTACGTACTGCGACTGCGCGATCTCCACTCCCAGCGTGATCCCCGTGGTCCCGGTCGCGATCAGCGCCAGCGACGCCACTGCCAGCGCGAACGCCGAGGGGTTGAAGATGTGCCGCGAGCGGCCGCCGACGCGCCAGCGGATGAACTCCTTGCCGACATAGACCAGCACGACCATCGCCAACTGGAGGAAGAACCAGTCCAGGTGGAACCACAGGAAGAGGTTGAGGCTGAAGACCACCGGTACGGGCCCGAAACCCAGCGTGTAGCGACCGCGCCGCGTCCAGCCGAACAGCGCCTCGACGGCCACCGCGAGAATCAGCTGGGCGAGGATGAACGGCGCGAATCCGTATACCGCCGGCACGAACCATCCCCACCAGGCCAGCACCGTCCCCTGCGCCAGGAGCTGGACCCAGTGCGGCCGGATGGCCTGGAAGTCCAGGTCCAGAGCCTCTCCGGAGCGCCGCCGCGATACCGCCAGCCACACGGTCCACAAGAGCACACCCGCCGATGCTCCAGCGATCCCCCAGAACAGACCCGGTGTGGCCCGCACACCCGGTACCAGCAGGTAGCCGGCCAGCAAGCCGGCAAGTGCGCCAGGCAACAGGAGCGGCCTCATATCAGGTACAGCCCAACTCCCGCCAGCCACGCTCGCAACCCAGCGCCCGGAGCGCTTCCGGATCCCGCTCTGTAACGGGCCCCTTGCTGCCACTCAGCACGATCGGCAACTCGGCAAGGGGCGGGTCGTCACGCTCGAACGCGCCGGGACCCTGGGCCAGGCGTTCGTCGCCCCCGGCCAGCATCTGCAGGTTGCCGCAGCCCGGCCCGTATTCGAACCGGCACGAGCGCTCGAATTCGGCGGCGGCACCGACGAAGTTCCGGTCCAGCGCCACCAGCAGCACGCCGAACTCGTTGCACCCCCAGCCCGAGCCCTGGTCGCAGAAGTTCTGCAGCATGACCCCCGAGTAGTTGCACGCCCGGTCGCTGCCCGCCTCGCAGGCATCGCGCCAGAAGGGGTAGTACTGGCCGGGGTGATGATCGCCGACGCCTCCCGCGGCACTCATTGTGGCGAACGCCGCGCTCCACAGCGCCACGGTCGCAACGCGCCGCCGAGCGCCTCCCGGCGTTTGCAGCCTGCCCACCGCCGACAGTTTCTCGCCAAGCCGGTTCGCCGCCCGGTCCAGCCGCGGCGCCAGCACGTTGAGGATCGGCACCGGCAGCAGCTTGTCGTAGAAGTTGGGCGCACCGATCGCGTCCAGAACGGCAGCGCTCGTGACTACGCCCGTGCCGTAGATCAGGCCGAACAGGATCCGCCCGCCGTCCGACCGAGGCGAGGTCGCCGGATCCGTAAACAGCAGGTGCAGCCCGAGGAAGACCGAAACCGGAATGTAGGCGTCGTAGAAGAAGTAGATCCCGGTCAGCGACTGGTAGAGCAGGCCGAAGCCGAGGATGGTGAGCACGGCCGGCACGGTCATCATCGCGACGCCGAAAAGCAGCTGCGCCGGAACCGCCGCCAGGAAGATCACCAGGTACATCTGCGGCGGGATGAACTGGCTCTGCGCGATCTCGATGCCCAGCGTGATGTTCGTCGATCCGGTCGCGATCAACAGCACCGCCGCGACCGAAAGCGCCAGCGCCGACGGATTGAAGATGTGCCGCGAGCGCCCGTCCAGCTGCCAGCGTATGAACTCCTTGCCGGCGTAGACCAGCACCACCATCGCGAACTGGAAGAAGAACCAGGGCCCGGTGAACCACAGGAAGAGATTTACGCTGAAGATCACGGGAACGACACCCAGCCCCGCCGCGTAGCGCCCCCTGCGCGTGAGCGCGAAGAGCCCTTCCACCGCCACGGCCAGAAGCAGCTGCGCGACGATCATCGGCGCCCACAGCTGCACCATGTTCACGAACGTGCCCCACCAGACCAGCAGCGCCCCCTGCGCCAGCGTCTGCATCCAGTGGGGCGTGCGAATGACCAGCTCCAGCGTGAGGTCCTCGCCACGCTCCCGCCGCGACGCGAAGAGCCACCCCGTCCACACGAGAATCCCGGCCGCCGCCGCGGCAATCGTCCAGAAGGCCGCCGGTTCGATCCGCACGCCCGAGTGCAGCAGAAACGCCGCAAGCCCCGCCGCCATGGCGCACGGAAGAAGAAGAGGTCGCATCCCCACGACGGGGCGCATCAACCGCCCCTCGGCCTGCCCGGGTGTCTGGTCTTGATCTCGACGGCCCCGAGACGCCCGATCTCGCCGTACCGGAAGAACGCGTCCGACCGCGACAGGATCCGTATGCTCTCGATTTCCTGGGGATTCTGATTGAGGAGAAGGGCGGCCACGTCACCCGGCAGCGACGGCGGCTCGATCCGCGCCATCTCCGTCATGGCGGGGGGGGAATACACCACCACACCATCCAGCACGAGCAGCGCCGGGTGGCACCCGTTCCCCAGGTCGGTGAGCTCCTGCACCGACGGCGCCCGCCGCGTCGACTGGATGCAGAAGGTGATGCCGCCGGGGCCGCCCTGCTGACGGATCTGGAGCCGCGGCGGGGCCTTGGTGCGCAGCACCTCGAGCACCTTGTTCGTGCGCTCGGCGGCATCCGCGACCGCCGTCGGCGAGATGAAGTCGGAGCGGCGTCCGGTGCGCGCTGCCTCGATCGCCTCCGCGCGGTCCGCCTCGACGGTGACCCCCTCGAGCTCGACCGGCTTCGGCGTCAGCTTGAGCAGCCAGGTCTCGCCGTCCACGATGGGCACCTCCTGCAGCAGCGCCCGGTACCCCATGTGGTGGGTCGCGAGGACCTGCGAGCCGCGCGGCACCGCGTGGAATGCGAAGTAGCCCATCGCGTCCGAGATCGTGCCCAGACCGAGATCGGGAAAGTGGACGATCACGCCGGCCACGGGCACTCCCGTCACCGCGTCGAGGACCTCACCCTCGACCTTGAGCTGCGCCGCGGCGGAAGCGGGCGCGCCCAGCAGCAACGCGATGACGCAGCCGCCCGCACACACGGGCAACACTCCCGCAAAAAGGCGGAACCGCCCCCCGGAAGCAATGGTCCGGGAGGCGGTTCCAGACATCGTTACATCCCTTCTTCTACACGCTGATCTTCTACACGCTGAAGCAGAGACTGGAAACCTTCTCGTTGACCTGGCACTCGTCAAGAGCGATCGGCATGCATGAGGCGCGGCGCGCGACCGTCGCCTCGTACACGACCCCTCCGCCGTCCAGGTGCGGATGGTTCCACCGATGCAGGTCCCACAGGCGGCGTCCCTCCAGCCACAGCGTCAGGTGCCGCTCGCGGTCGAGGATGTCCCAGCCCGACATCGACGTCATGTTGGCGCCTCCGCCGTCTCCGCCGGTGATCGTCCCGATCGTGCCGTCGGACTCGAGCGGATCCAGCCCATGGCGCGCGCGCATCTCGTTGACCTTGGCCATCGCGGTCGCGAGGTCACCGGCCATCAGCGCCGCCTCGGCCTCGATCAGGCGCATCTCGGTGCCCTTGACCAGCGGGATGTCGTCGTCGCGGGTGGGGTACTTCTCCTGGCGGTAGTGAATCGTCTGTCCGTCGGCACCGTTGCCGCTGGGGCATCCACTCGACGGGTCGGAGCAATCGGTCCACGGGGTGCGCGGGTCACCGGCCCCCACGGTGCCAGCCAGGGTCATCCACGCCGAGATCTCGTGCCGCCCGTGGGTCTCGTTCCAGATCTGGCTGGTTTCGCGGCCCGAATTGGAAGAGTAGGCGGCGGCGAAGACGAAGTCCGTGGGCACCTTGGAGGCGTTGGCCACCGCGTTCTGCATGTCCCCCAGCCCCAGGTAGACCTGTGCAAGTCCTCCCTGTGCGGCTGTCGCGACATCGGATTGCCCCGAGGAGTTTCCGTTCCGGACCGCCGCTTCGAGCAGCGGAATCGCACGGCGGAACGCGGCGTCCCGCTCCATGGCATCGCCCGTGTCGGTTTCGCCTCCCGGACCGGGGCTCTCGTCGCTGTAGGGTTCGCTGAAGACCGTCTGGCAGAAGTTCTCACCGAACCAGCGGTTCGCCAGTCCAGCGAAGAGGTACGCCCTGGCAGTCTCGGCGTTGCCGTCGAACTGGAAGCCCTCGATGTCCCTCATGCGGATCAGTCCCGCTTCGGCCACCCAGCGGGCTCGCTGGACACCGGCCCAGAAGCCGTTGGAATCCTCGGAATCGAAGAGACCCCTGCGATAGCGGCCCGTGCTGAAGTAGCTGCCCGACCCCACCACTTCGTCCGACAACCTGGCCGTGGTGAACGACAGGTCATCGTATGATGCCGAAAAATCGGCGGACATCCCGGTTACTAGCGACCCCACGCCCCGCGAGGTGTTCAGGTCGTCGTCCAGGATCCTGCCCGGATTCTTGACTTCGAAGATGCTCTCGTCGCACCCGGTCGAGGCAAACGCTGCCACGAGGGCGCCCAGGAAAAGTGCGCGAGTCCTGCTTGTTCTGTTGGTTTTCATGATTCGCTTGTCTCCCCGGCTAGAAGTCGACCTGAACCGACAGCAGGAAGCTGCGAATCGGCGGTAGGTTGTAGTATTCCTGCCGGAAGAGAACCTCGGCGGACCCGTCCTCGAACGCTTCGGGATCGACGCCCTCGAAGTCGGTGAAGGTCATGAGGTTGCGGCCCTGCAGGCGAACGGTGGCGGCCCGGATGGTGTTCGGCAGCCACGTCTCGGGCACGCGATAGCTCACCGACGCCGAGCGAAGCTTGAAGAAGTCCGCAGGCTGTGTCCACATGCCGTAGCGCACGACCGAAGGATCGCAGAGGGCGCGCTCACGCGCGGTCAGCTGGTCGCGCTGCCCGGCGGCAAGCGCGTCGAAGGTCGAGCGGCACAGCGGCCACACGCGGCGGCGCGTGTTCTGGTACGCCGTTCCCGAGGACAGCCAGTGGCCGCCCATTCCCTCGCCCACCGCGTCGAAGGTCAGGCGCTGGCCCAGGGTGAGCGTGGTGCTCAGACCATAGGTGTGGGTGGGCGTGGTCGGCCCAAGGCACTGCTCCGCATACCGCGGCGCCGCCACCTCGTCCGGATTCTGCACCCGGTCGTGACAGAAGGCCGGAAGCGGGAAGTGGACCGTTTCGCCCGGGGTGCAACCCATGCCGACGAAACCGTTGCCGTCGAAGTTGGCCCCGTTGGCCATCTCGGTCGTGCACTCGACCGGCGCGCGAACGTAGTTGCGCCAACCGAGGTTGATGCTCTCGAGCCCGCCGAGATCCACCACCCGGGACCTGGCCGTGGAGAGGCGAAGCCCGAGATCCCAACCGATCGAGTTGCTGGCGACGAGCGTGGCGTTGATGAACGCCTCGTGCCCCGAATTGGTGACCTGGCCGACGTTTTCCAGCTGCGTGCCCACAAAGCCGCCCGAGGGAAGCTGGGTCACCCGGATGAGGGCGTCGAAGGTGTTCTGATCGAAGTACTGGTACTCGAAGGCGATGCGGTCGTTCAGCGTGGTGCCCTCGAAACCGACCTCCCACTCGCGGGTGCGCTCCGGACCCAGGTCCGGATTCCCGAGGTTGTCGGGCGTTACGCCCGGCCGCCCGTTGTCGCCCGCGACGGACGCCCAGGTGCGGGTTGCGTCGAACAGCCCGGGAGCCTTCCCGGATTCACCGAATGCGCCTCTCAGCTTCAGGGTCCCGAAGTCGGCGGGGAAGAAGTCTTCGTCGGAGACGACGTACGAGAACGACGCCTTGGGATAGGTCTCCAGACCGAAGTCGCGGCCGAAGGCGGAGTGGCCGTCCACGCGCACGCCAAGCGTCAGGAACATGCGATCGCCGAGGCCGAGCTGCTCCTGGACGAAGAAGCCGCCGCTCGTAACCGTGCTGTTCGTTTCCGAGGCCTGGGTGATGGCACCCGACTGAAGGACCTTGGCGCCCGGTCCCGCGAAATCGCGGCCGAAGCCGAGCGTGCCGGTGACGAAGTCGTTGTAGAGCTGGCCTCCGAAGGAGAACTGCGAGGCCACGCCGAACAGGTTCTGCGCCCAGCTGCCGGCATAGTCCAGCGTCAGCTTCCTGAACGTGCTCTCGTTGGTCTCGCGGTCCCCGTTCTGCACGTAGAAGTAGCCCCACGGGCGCTCTTCGAAATAGGTGTGACGGACCCAGTCGATACCGGTGTTGATCCGGTGGTTCATGTTGTCCGTCGGGTTCCAGATGATGTTGATGCCACTCGTGAAGTGGTCGTTGATGTTGGTGACCCCCATGTCGAGGAGCTTGCCGTCCTCGTCGTTGGTGTAGTCGCTGCCGCCGCGGAACACGTTCAGCAGCAGCCCCTCGGCGTTGTTGCCGTCGGGCACCCAGGTCACATCGCGGTGCGAGTAGAAGGTGTTGAAGCGGACATCGATGTCCTCGGCGGGGGCGAAGGAGAAGTTGCCCCGGAGATTCCACGATTCCTGCCCCTGCGTGGGACGGGCTACGCCGTTGGCGTCGATGCCGGTGTCGAAGACGCCCTCTTCGGCGCCCCAGCGGGCCGACATGAAGTAGTTCATGCGTTCGGCGCCGCCGCGGACCGACAGGTTGTAGGTCTGGATGTAGCCGTCCTTGAGCCAGGTGCCGCTGGCGGGACAGCTCGGATCGGCCGGGAACTGCGGGTCGCCACCGGCGAAATTGCCGTCACCGGTGAAATTGCAGTTGTTCATCCCGAGACCGGTGGGATTCACGTCCGCCGCCGGCCCGATATGGCCGAGCGTGTTGAGTCCCTGGTCGACCGTAAGCGACCACGCGGGTGCGCCGGCGACCCCGCGCTTGGTGAAGATCTGGATCACGCCGCCCGCGGCCTCCGTGCCGTACAGCGTCGTGGCCGCCGCGCCCTTGATGACCTCCACCCGCTCGATGTCGGCGGGATTGATGTCGTCGAAGGGGTTGGTCTGCTGGTTGGCTTCGGTAGAGTGCACCAGCCCTCGCTCCCGGATGCGCACGCCGTCGACGTACACGAGCGGGGAGTTGCTGAAGGACACCGAGTTGTTGCCGCGCAGCTTGATCGTGCTCCCGGCGCCGACCTGGCCGCCGTTGTTGAGCACCTGCGTGCCGAGCGCCCTGCCCTGGAGGATGTCCGCCACGTTGGACACGGGCGCGCCCTGGAAGGCGTCCTCGTTGAGCTGGCTGATCGAGTTGCCGATCTCCCGGCGCCTCGCTGCGCCCGCCGTTCCCGTCACCACAACCCCCTCGAGGCTGATCGCCTCAGAGCGCAGGTCGAAGTCCTGTACCGCGGCCTGTCCGGCCGTGACGGTGACTTCCGCGCTGACCGCCGAGTAGCCGATGTACTGCACCTCGACGGTGTGCGTGCCCGCGGGAACGTTGTTGAGCAGATACCTGCCCACGTTGTTGGCCAGAATCCCGACGTTGAGTTCGGGGATCGCGACCTGGGCGCCGGGAATCGGCTGCCCATTGGTCGCGCTTCGCACCGTGCCGGTGACCGTACCGGTCTGCGCCGCGGCGGGCGCATGGACCGTTCCGATCAGGACGGCAGCGGCGAGAAGCGGGTTGAGGGCGGTCCGGCCGACCACCCTGCAGATGCTTCCTGGGGACATTTCGCCTCCATTTTGGGAAGTGGAAAAAGTGACGCCCTCGCGGCGCCGCCGAACCAACCTTCTGGAAGGTCCGGGATTGCGCAAGTGGGTCTTGCCCGGTTCTTCGGCGCGCCTATCGCCCCAGCGGAATCACGATCCGGAATCCGGGCGCGAATTGATCGGTGAGGTCGTCGTCGATGTTGGGCGGCGCATTCTGCTCCCCTTCGAACCCGAGATAGGCAAGGGTCGCGACGCCGCCCACGATGACCGTCGACAGGAGGAAGCTCCGCCCGAGGTTCGGATCCTTCCGCTCCAGCTGAACAATCGACTCGAGGGGCAGGCGAACCTCGCTGTGCGCGACACTGCTGGTGAGAACGAAGACGGCCGAGTCGCCGCGCAGCTCCACGAACCGTCCGCTGATGAACCCCTGGCTGCCGCTGGAAAACATGATGTGGCGGCCCAGTTCCTCGGGCGTGAGCAACATGCGCACCCTCTGTTCCGCGGGCAGCTCGGCCAGTCCCACCTGCCGGTAGGTGTTGCAGCCCGTTCCCGGAAGGAGCAGGAGAAGGAGGGCGGCGACTTGCCGCGCGGGAAGTGGCCGCAAATGGGCGGGGCGGGATCGTTTCGTCCGGGAGTTCATGGTCGAGAGGGCTGTTGCGGGTGGGGGGGCCGGTTCATCGGCGCCGATTGCGCCGCCGGGTTCGAATATACCTCTTCGCCGCCGGGTGGATCCGCCCGCCCCTCACGACCCCACCCTCGACTCGGCCTCGACCTCCTCGAACACGGCGCCCGGATCGTCCAGGAGCGGCGCCTCGGCCCCCTTCAGGTAGCGGTCGAAGAAGGCCACCGTCAGCGCGTTGATGATCTCGTAGCCATGCGCCGGCTCGATGTCCGGCGACGAGCCCGGGAGGAACATCACCAGGTCCGAGAAGTTGCCGTGATTCGTCCCGGCAATCGTGATGTCGTACCAGTCGCCGGTCGAGGCCGCCTTGAGGCGGGCGTCGGTGTCGCGCACTTCCGCCATCAGCCGCTCGATGGCGTCGTTGTAGGCCGCGATCGAGTCGGGGTCCTCGAAGGGCGGGGTCTCGGGCAGGACGCCCCCGTGCATCAGCATGAAGGGCCGCGTGGTCCCCTGCGTGGGGGCGACGCCGAACAGCTGCCCGTCGTGGTCGATCGCGGCCTTGACCCGCTCGTCGACGGAACTCATCTCGATCGAGGTCGCGCCGCCGAAGGACCACCCGTACATCCCGATGCGGTCGAGGTCCAGCGTTCCCGCGAAGGGGCCGTCGCCCGCGTCCAGAACCTCGAGTTGGTCGATCACGAAGGCCGCGTCGGCCACCCACTCGGGGAAGGCGTGCTCGTCGAGGAAGCTCCAGCCCGCCATCGCGTCGTCGTAAAGGTCGCCACCCGCGGGCTCGGGGAAGGTCAGAGTGTCCGGAACGACCGACGATCCGTCCGGCAGGAACTGCGTCCTGTTGAAGCCGTTGTGGCCGACCGAGACCACGATGTAGCCGTGACTGGCCAGCTCCTCGGTGGTGAAGGTGCTGGTGAAGCGCGACCATCCGCCGCCGTGATTGTAAACCAGAACCGGGAACGGGCCCGGGGCCGGTGTCGCGTCCTGGATCGCGTTCGTGCGGACGTGGGTGACGGGTACGAAGTCCTGACCGTCGCCGAACTCGGCCATGTCGGGCACGTACATGGCGCCGCCCTCGCCCGCGTCGTCGGTGGGGTACCAGACCCGCACCGCGACCGAACGCAGGTCGCCGGGGTCGCGGGTGAAGGGCTCGGGGCGGCTCTCGTCGACCCAGCGGTACTCGGTCATGCCGATGGCGTGGGGACCGGTGGGCGGCGCGAACGGCCGCTCGGGGATGGCGGGGGCCGACTGCACCACGGGCAAAGCGGGCCTGGCGGGCTCGGGGAAGGCCTCGTCGCCGGGGAGCGCGACGCTCAGGCGTACGAAGAGCAGGTTGCGCACGCGGCCGCCGCCGACGCGCATTCCGGTCACGGTACCGTCGGCGCCGCGCTCGAAGCGCACCTCGCGCATCCACCAGCTGCCCGTGGCGAACTCGTCGGCGCCGCGGGGCTGCAGCGTGGTCTCCCCGTGGCGGATGTGACGCGCGACGAGCCCGTCCGACGCCGCTTCGATGTGGTAGAGCGCGTCGAGTTCGGGGCTATAGTAGCTGCCGGCGTATCCCGCAAGCGTGCCGGGGTCGGGTGTCTCCGGCGGCTCGTCATCGGGGGCCTGGGTGGGGGGGCCGCCCTCATCCTCCTGCGGCTCCTCCGGGAACATGTCCGCGAGCACGACTTCCGCCACCTGGCGCGCTCGGCCGCCCGGGTTTCCGTTGGCGACGTTGGTGAGCACCACGACGCCGGTGTTGGCCTCGGGGTACCAGTTGACCTGGGTGCGGAAGCCCGCGTCGCCGCCCGAGTGCCCGATCGTCTGCAGGCCGCGGTGCTCGCCGAAGATGATGCCGTGCGCGTAGGGGATCGTGTCGCCGTTGTTGAGGATGCCGCGGGTCTTCATCATCGTCATGACCCGCGGGCCGCCGACCGTCTCGTGGCGGAAGTTGTCGAGCCAGCGCGCGAGGTCGTTGGCGGTGGTGAAGAGGCTGGTGGCGCCGGCGTTGGCATAGCTGAGGACCGACCTGGTGAAGCGGGGGCCCGATGCGTCGTCCGTCCCCGCACCCTCGTCGTCGCCCTCGCCGCCCGGGGCCACCGGCGCGTAGGAATAGGCGCGATCCGGTACCACGTGCCGGTGGTCGTCGTGGAAGTGCGTGCGGTTCATTCCCGCCGGACGGAAGATGCGGGCCGCGGTGAACTCGGGGAACGACATGCCGCTGACGGCCTCGACGGTCTGCGCCATCAGCGTGTAGCCCATGTTGGAGTACAGGTACTCCGAGCCGGGCACGAAGTTGAGCTCGCGCTGCCGGGCCATGAGACCGCGGATCTGCTCGGTGGTGATCACGTCGTCGAGGCGCCATCCGGAGATTCCGAGGAGCTGCCACTGGTCACGGATGCCGCTCGTGTGGTGGATCAGCTGGCGGACGGTGGTGGGGTGCTCGAAATGGGGGACGAAGTCGAGGTGCCGCTGGACGGGGTCGTCGAGGGAGAGCGCGCCCTCGGCCGCGAGCAGGGTGACGGCCATGGCGGTGAACTGCTTGGACACCGAGGCGACGTGGAAGACGGTGGTCGGCGTGACCGGGACGCCGTGCTCGATCTGGGCGTAGCCGTAGCCGCGCGAGAAGATGATGTCGCCGTCCCGGATGACCGACACCGAGGCGCCGGGCGAGCCGGGCCGGTCCATGTCGGCGAAGACGGCGTCGATCCCGCGGGCCACGGCCGGCGACAGGGGGCGGTCGGGTGCACAGCCGACGACCAGGAGGGTGCCTGCCAGGGCAGCGAATGCGCGCGCGTTCATCTCCATGCCTCCACGATGTCCTGTGTGATCATGCCCAGCGTCTCCTCCAGTTCGAAGAAGCTGCCCCGGCTCTGGTTGGTGAAGACCGAGACGATGGTGGGGCCGCCCTCGTAGAAGAGGATCCCCACGTCGTTGCCGGCGTACGGCGGCCAGTCCCCGGTCTTGTGCGCGACGCTGACGCCCTGGAAGCGCACCATGCGCGGCAGCCGGGTCGTGTAGAACTGTCCGACCATGACCTGCACCATCTCGTCGCTGGCGGCCCGGTCGGCCAACTCGCCCTCAAGGATCTGCTCCAGCAGCCGCCCCATCTCCCGCGCGGTCGTCCGCCCGAGCCAGATCGTCGAATCGCCCTCGATCGCGAAAAAGCGCTCGGCCGAGCCCTCGTCCGACGGGAAGCCCCGCTCGAAGACCTCACGCTCCGAGAGCGACGCGTTCGCGGGATCGGTGCGGGTCCACGTCTCCAGGAAGAGCCGGTGCGTGGTGTGCTTGAGCCGCGTCTGCTCGTAGCCGTTCGCCTGGAGCATCTCGTTTACGCGCTCCATTCCGACCAGGTCGATCACCATGTCCGTGGCGGTGTTGTCCGACGTGATGATCATCTGTGTGACCAGCCCGCGCAGCGTTGGGTTGAGCCCCGGCGCGAACGTCTGGATGAGCCCGCTGCCCCGCCGCATGTCGTCCGCCCCGACGGTATGGCGCGCGTCCAGGTCCAGACGTCCCTCGGCGTGGTCCTGAAACGCCCTCACCATGATCGGCACCTTGATCACGCTCAGCGTGTTCATCGGAAGGTCCGCCCGAATCGCGATCTCGCGTCCCGTCGGAATGTGCTTCGCCCACAGCCCGCTCGTGGCGTCCAGGGTGGCGAGCCGGGCTTCGACCCGCGCGGCGAGGTCGTCGGCAGCGCCTGCAGCTTCGGCGCCGCCGCTGTCGTCGGCCGCGTCGCCGGCGGGCGTGCACGCCGCAAGAGGCAGTGCGCACGCAAGAATTATTGGAAGGAGGAGGGAGAGCGGCCGCTTGGCCGCGGGGAGTGCCGGGCGCATGGTGCGTCTCCTGCTGCGGTTTCGGTGGAAGGACATAGTCGGAGGCGCGTTCGGGGTGGGCAAGCGCCTGGCGGCCGCGGTCGCGCGGCCCCGCTCTTTGCGTGTGAGCCGTCCGCGCGGCAGCTTGGGGCTTGTGAAGCGTTTCACAATCGGGCGCTGACGCACCACCGAAGGAGCCGTTCAATGAAGACCGAAGTCGCCGCGACCCTTCTTGTGGCCGCCCTGGCCGCGCCGTTCGCCGCTCCCGCCCCGGCGCAGGAGGCCGGCGCCGAGCCCGGGCCCGCCGCCCGACTCGTCATCCTCGGCACGGGAACTCCCAACGCCGACCCCGACCGCTCGGGCCCGGCGGTGGCGGTCGTGGCGGGCGGCCGCGCCTACCTGGTCGACGCGGGCGCGGGAGTCGTGCGCCGCGCGGCGGCGGCCGTTCGCGAACACGGCATCGACGCGCTCGCGCCCCCGGGCCTGAACCGCCTCTTCCTTACCCACCTGCATTCCGACCACACCGTCGGCCTCCCCGACGTCATCCTGATCCCGTGGGTGCTGGAGCGCCCGGACCCCATCCGCATCTTCGGCCCGCCGGGCACGGCGCCGATGATCCGGCACATTCAGGCCGCTTGGCAGCAGGACATCCACAACCGCCTCTTCGGCCTGGAGCCGCACGACGACAACCCGGACGCCTACCGGTCGCCCGTGACCGAGACGACCGGCGGCCTGGTCTACGAGGACGACAACGTGCGCGTCACCGCGATCCCGGTGCTGCACGGCTCCTGGCCGCACCCGCTCGGCTTCCGCTTCGACGCGGGGGGCGGCCCGGACGGCGCGGCGACCCGGTCCATCGTCATCTCCGGCGATGCGCGGCCGAGCGAGACGCTGGTCGAGGCGTGCAACGGCTGCGACATCCTGGTCCACGAGGTCTACTCGGCCGAGGCGTTCCGCACGCGCCCGTCGGTGTGGCAGAGGTATCACGCGGCGTCGCACACCTCGACGGTGGAGTTGGCCGACATCGCCACGCGGGCACGCCCGGAACTCCTGGTCATGTACCATCAGCTGTATTGGGGCGCCACCGACGAAGACCTGCTCCGGGAGATCCGCGAAGCCGGCTACACCGGCCGCGTGGTGTCGGCGGCCGACCTGGACGTCTACTGACCGGGCATCGCCCCCCGCAACACCTCCAGGATCTCGGCGCGGTCCACCTTGCCCACCCCCGTCAGCGGCATCTCCCCCACGAGCACGACATGCCTCGGATGGGCGTACGCCGGCCCCCGCTCCAGCGTGAACATCTTCAGCGCCTCGGCCGTCACCGCCGACCCCGACGCCACCCGCACCATCGCCGCCGGCACCTCCCCCTTCACCGCGTGCGGCACAGGCACCACCGCCGCGTCGAGCACCTCCGGATGCGACAGCAGCAGGTCCTCGACCTCCTTCGGGTAGATGTTCTCGCCGCCCGAGTTGAACATGTCGTCGGTGCGCCCGCGAAAGTGAAAGAACCCGTCGTCGTCGCGCCGAAACAGGTCACCGGTCGCCAGCCACCCGTCCCGGATTCGCGCCGCATTGACCTCGGGCAGGTTGTGATACCCCGTCGTCACCCCGGGATTGCGCACCCACAGCTCGCCGTACCGCGCATCCTCGACGCCGTCGCGCACGAGCTTCACCTCGCCCTCCGGCCACGGGGCGCCGCAGCTTCCCCTGGGCACGGGACGCCCATCGACCGGAGGCCCGAGCATGACGGGCCCGCCCTCGGTCAGCCCGTAGCTCTCGCCTACCTGCACGCCGAACGC
The DNA here is from genome assembly GCA_022823145.1 of Gemmatimonadota bacterium. GTDB lineage: Bacteria > Gemmatimonadota > Gemmatimonadetes > Longimicrobiales > Gaopeijiaceae > Bin94. Next base: position 28,450 of record JAJDXS010000061.1, on the reverse strand, counting down.
GCGCTCCACCGCGTCCATCAGCTCCGGCTGCACCGGCGCCGACCCGAGCACGACCTTCCTGAGCGCGGTAAAGTCGAGCCTGCGTATGAGGTTCATATGGTCGAGCAGGATCGTGAAGACCGCCGGGACCGCACCGACCTGCGTGCATTGGTATGCGCTCAGCGCCTGCAGGAAGGCCACCGGCTCGAAGCCGGGGAGAATCACGACCGATCCCCCCGCCTGCAGCAGCGGCTTCACCGCCCCCGCCATCGCGTTCTTGTGGTAGAGCGGCACCGCCGCGAGGGCCCGGTCGTCCGGCCCCGCCGGCCAGTACTTCTTCAGGCACCTCACCCACCAGATCTGCCCCTCGTGGTCGAGCACGACGCCCTTGGGCCTCCCCGTCGACCCGGACGTGTACGGCTGGAAGGCCGGGTGATGCGCGCCGAGGACGGGGGGGTCGAAGTCGGGTGACGCTCCCGCAAGGGCGGCTGCATAGTCGAACCAGCCGGTGCGTGCCGGTTCGCCCGCCGCGCCGCCACCGCCGACCTCCCACCTCCACTCGATCCCCAGCTGCTCGACCACCTGCGCCGAGCGCGCGGTCACCGCGGTCTCGACGAACGCGGCCCGGCAGCCGGCGTCGGTCACGACGTGCGTGAGCGATTCGGCCGAGAGCTTGAAGTTGAGGGGCACGGGGACGGCGCCGCAGCGCATCGCGCCGAACATGATCTCGACGAACTCGAAGCGGTTGCCGATGCCGAGCGCGACCCGGTCGCCCGCCCCGATGCCGGCGGTGGCCAGCAGGTTCGCCACGCGGTCCATGCGCTCGTCGAGCTCGCGGTAGGTGACCTCGCGGGGGGGCGTGCGCGACAGGTCGATCAGCGCGACCCGGTCGGGGTATTCGGCGCGGGCGTCGCTCAGCCAGTAGCCGAGGTTGGTCATTCCCCCGGGTCGCCGGATCGGTCGGGCAGGGCGAGCGCGGCCATGCAGACGGCCGTGGCCACGCCTCCGATCACGATCCAGTGCCAGCCGCTTCCGGTGCGCAGCAGCAGCGACACACCCCACAGCGTGACCGCGTTCGCGACCAGGTTGAGAACGAGTCCCCAAACGCGCCCCGACCATGGCCCGATGCGACGCTTGAGCAGCCGCTGGAGCGCGCCGCCCGCGCCGCTGCCTCCGCCCGCGTTGCCTCCGCCGCCCATCACCACCACCCCAGGCGGTTGAAGACGTAGGTGATTGCGATCCCGTTCAGCAGCGTGACCTGGAGGAGGATCCCCAGGTTCCAGAGGTACGACTTGCAGCGGTCGGCGCCCAGCACCTTGCGGTCGTTGAGCAGCAGGTACATGGACCAGCCGACGACGTTGTTGGCGAGCGAGAGGAATGCCGCGATCGCGATCACCAGCCACACCGGGCGCGCGTTCCAGGCGGCCAGGAACGCGATCTGGGGCAGGAGCGCGCTGATCCTCCAGCGCCACGACGCGGTGTCGGGCTCCCAGCCGAAGGCCTCGTGGATGGCCATGGCGCCGGCCAGGCTCATGCCCACGGTGGTCGTGATCGGGACGGCGAGGAACCCCACGTAGAAGAGGATCTGCGACCAGGTGGGGCCCAGGAGCGGCATGAGCGCGGCCGCCAGTTCGGGTGCCGACTCGGGTGTGATGCCCTGCGGGAACAGCGTGGCCGCAAAGACGCTGATCACCAGGAAGTTGACCAGCACGAAGGGCAGGAAAAGCCCGGCGATGACGTCGAAGCGGGCCAGTGACTCGTGGTTGCGGCCCCAGCCCCTCCCCAGCCCGGCGTAGTTGAAGAAGACCCAGTCCATCACGCCGACGGCGGCCGCGGACGACGCGATGAAGAGGTCGAGCCCCTCCCCGCCCCCGGGCAGCCACGGCACGAAGGTGCCGCGCGCGGCGGCGCCCCAGTCGACGCCGACGACCAGCAGGACCGCGCCGAACGCCACGATCATGATCGCGATACCGGCCTTCATCACCGCTTCGACCAGGCGCGTGCCGGTGCCGCCGCGGCGTCCGTAGCTGAGGATCAGCCAGCTGGTGATGCCCACGTAGACGATCCAGTTGTACTCGGCGGGGAACGAGAAGCCCGCGAACGGCGCGAGCGACTCGATCAGGTGGGTGCCGAGCGCGACCTGGCCAAAGTTGAAGATGACCGCGACGGCGGCTGTCCCGACCAGGGCGGTCATGAGGGAGCCGATCAGCCAGGAGTGGCGGCGATTCTGTACCTGGATGATGCGGAAGCCGCCCTTGCAGGTGAAGCGCGCCATCGCGGCCATCATGAAGAGGCCGAGACCGCAGGAGAGCCAGATCAGCCACAGGGTGCGGTAGCCGAAGGAGGCTCCCGACAGCATCGACGAGGTGAGGGTGCCGGCGCCGAGGGTGAGGGCCGCGGCCATGAAGCCGGGACCGGCCAGGCGGGCGTATCCGCCGGCACGGCGATGGATGGGAGCGCCGGAGAGTTCGGCCAGCCGCTCGGCTTCGGCGTCCAGGACCTCGCGCGGGATCTTTTGGGCGATCGGATACTCGATCTGGTCGCGCGCGGCGGGGTCCTGCCCGGTGCCGGCGCCGCTCACAGCGTGAGTAGCGACTTGCCGAATACGTCGCGCGCGATGAGTTCGCCCATCGCTTCGCGGATCTCCTCGATGGGCCTGACGGCGTGAATCGCCGGATCGAGTTCGCCGTCCGCGACGATGTCCAGCAGCCGGGCCAGCCCTTTCCGGGTCCACCCGTCCGACCCGATGATCGTCTGCTCGAAGCTCCAGATGTATCGGATGTCGGTCGGCGGGTCGTAGCCGGCGGTGGCGCCGCAGGTGACCATGCGGCCCTGGAAGCGCAGCACCTTGAGGCTCGCCGCCCAGGTGGCGCCGCCGATGTAGTTGACGACGACGTCCACCCCGCCCGAGTCGGGGGCGTGGTAGCGCGGGCGACCCGCGATCGCGCGCACCATCCGCACCAGTTCGGCGGAGCGCGACGGCAGCACGTGGTCGGCTCCGATGTCGCGCAGCCGTTCCAGCTTGCGGTCCGAGCTGCCGGTCGCGATCACCGTGGCGCCGATGCGCTTGCAGAGCTGGACGCTGCAGCAGCCGACGCCGCCCGTCGCGCCGAGGACCAGCACCGTCTCGTCGGGCTGCACCCGGGCTCGGTCCTCGATCATGCGGAGCGCGGTGCCGTACGCCACCGGGAGGGCGGCTGCATGCTCGAACGAGACGCCGTCCGGGATCCGCACCAGGTTCTCTAGAGGGACCGAGACGTACTCGGACGCCGCGCCGCGAGCCTTCTCGCCGAGCATCCCCCGGCCCGGGATGTACGGGTCGAGCATGACGCGGTCGGCGACCGACCAGCCGCCCGTGTCCGTCCCGGGCCCGAACGCCTCGATCTCGCCGGAGGCGTCGCCGCACGGGGTCATGGGGAGCGGGACGCGCAGTCCGGTGGTGCCGGCGAGCATCATGGGGTCGAAGCCGTTCAGGGCGCAGGCGCGCACCCGCACCAGGGCCTGGCCGGCAGCCGGCAGCGGCGTGGGGACCTCGCCCAGGTAGAGTTCGTCGACATCGCCGTGGCGGTCGTAGAGGACGGCCCTCATCGCTCAGCCCACCATGGAGGAATAGGTGCCGCGCCCAACCGCGCAGAGGCGGCCCTGGTCGTCGTGCACGTCCACGTCGGAGACCGAGATCGTGCGCCCGTTGCGCCGCAGCCGCGCGGTCGCCAGCAGGTAGGGACCGGTGCAGGGGCGCAGGTAGTCGACCCGCAACGAGATGGTGGGGACCCCTCCCCCGGCCCGCACCGCGACGACCATGTCGCCCGCGATGTCGATCAGCGACGCCACCGGCCCGCCGTGATACATCGTGCCGTCGCCGCGGGTCAGCTCGGCCTGCTTGGGCATCCTGAGAACGCAGGTGTCGTCGCCGAGGTCCTCGAGGGTGATTCCGAGGGCGACGATGGCCTCGGAGGCTGAGAGAATCGAATCGATGAGCTGCCAGGAGGGCGAGTTTCGCTTTGACATGGGATTATGTGATAACGGCGGAAGGAAGCAGGGACAAGGGCCGGTGCCACAGCCTTGACGCGCCCCCGGCCGCAGCCCCACTTCAAGGCAGATTCCCAGACGTCGTCGCCCTGGAAGGAGAGCCCGTCGATGCAGCCGCTCCGTCGCCTTTCGACCTATCCAGTGACCCTTGCCGCCGCCGGATTCGCATGCGTCTTGGTTCTGGTCGGGTCCACCCCCACCCCCACCGCCGCCCAGACCGCAGAGGGCCGCCTCACCGTCGACCGGTACCTCGACTGGGAGCGCGTGAGCGATCCCCGCATCTCGCCGGACGGCAGCCGCATCGTCTACACGAAGAGCTGGGTGAACAAGCTGGAAGACCGATGGGACTCAAGTCTTCACATGATGAACGCCGACGGCTCGCGCAAGCGCTTCCTGGTCGAAGGCTCCGGCGCCCGCTGGTCCCCGGACGGCACCCGCATTCTGTTCACCGCCGCCGACGGCGAGGGCGGGACCCAGATCTTCGTCCGCTGGATGGACGAGGAGGGCTCCGTCACGCAGGTGACCCGGGTCCAGGGAACGCCCATGAACGCCATGTGGTCGCCCGACGGCAACATGATCTCCTTCACCATGGACACGCCCGGCGAACTGCCCAGCGACTGGTCGATCGCCCTTCCGGCCGCGCCCGAGGGCGCCACGTGGACCGAGACCCCCCGCATTGTGGAGAACATGCACTTCCGCCGGGACTTTGTCGGGTTCACCGATCCGGTCTACCACCACCTGTTCGTCGTCCCCTCCACCGGCGGCACGGAGCGCCAGCTGACCCACGGCAAATGGCACGTGGGCGCGCGCTTCATTGCCGTCTACTGGGGCGCCGGATACGACTGGACACCCGACGGTTCCACGATCGTGTTCGACGGTCTCATGCGGGAGGACTGGGACAAGCGCTACTTCGAATCGGCGATCAACGCGGTGGACGTGGCCACGGGCGAGATGCGCGAGATCACCCCGACGCGCGGGCTATGGACAAGCCCGTCCGTCTCGCCCGACGGCAGCACCATCGCCTTCACCGGCTACGAGTGGTCCCCCCAGACCTACCACGTCGGCGAGATACACACGATCGGGATCGACGGCAGCGGCATGCGCATGCTCACGCCCGAGCTGGACCGGGACATCGGGGGCATCATATGGGACGATGACGGCACCCGTTTCTACTTCGCCGTCCAGGACCGCGGCTCCTCCAACGTCTATTCCGCCACCACCAGCGGCGACCTCCGCCAGCTCACCGATGGCGTACAGATGCTCTCGCTCAGCTCGGCGGCACGCGGGACCGGCGTCGGCGTCCGATCGGCTCCGCAAACCCCTGGCGACGTGGTCCGTTTCGACCTCGCGGGTGGCGCGGAACCGACGCAGCTGACTCGTGTGAACGAGGATGTATTGGAGGGCGTCGTTCTCGGAGACCTCGAGGAAATCTGGTACGAATCCACCGAAGGGGCGCGGGTACAGGGATGGGTCATCAAGCCACCCGGCTTCGACCCCTCCCGTCGCTACCCCCTCATCATGGAAATCCACGGCGGGCCGCACGGCATGTACAACGTGGGCTTCAACTGGATGTTCCAGAACTTCGCCGCCAACGACTTCGTGGTCCTCTACACGAATCCGCGCGGCTCAACCGGCTATGGAACCGACTTCGGCAACGCCATCGATGACGCCTACCCCGGCCCGCGCGACCTCGCGGACCTGCTGCACGGCGTCGACGAGGTCGTCGGCCGGGGATACATCGACACGGACAGGATGTACGTCGGCGGCTGCTCGGGCGGGGGCGCGCTGTCCAGCTGGGTGATCGGCCACGACAACCGCTTCGCGGCCGCGGCCGTGCGCTGCCCGGTCATCAACTGGATGTCGTTCGCCGGCACCGCCGACGTGGCCATGTGGGGCTACCGCCGCTTCCGCGAACTGCCGTGGGAGAATCCGGACAAGTGGCTGCGCCACTCGTCGCTCATGTACGCGGGCAACGTCACCACCCCCACCCTGCTGCTGACCGGCGAACTCGACCTCCGCACGCCGATGTCGCAGACCGAGGAGTACTATCAGGCGCTCAAGATGGTCGGCGTGCCCACCGCCATCATCCGCTTCAACAACGAGTACCACGGCACGGGCACCCGCCCTTCCAACTTCATGCGCACCCAGCTGTACATGCGGAAGTGGTATGACCGGTGGGTCGGAAAGGTGCCGGTGAGCTGATGCGCGCCACCCCCCGCGAAGCACGCTCCGGACTCAGCCCCTTCCGCAAGGCCGAACTGCCCGCGCCGCCGAAGCCGAAGGGGCTCTCGTGGATCGGGGTGGTGGGCCCCGGGGTGATCGTGCTGGGCGCGTCGATCGGGAGCGGCGAGTTCCTGCTCGGCCCGGCGGCGTTCGTGCAGTACGGGCTGGTGCTGCTGTGGGTGACGCTGGTTGCCGCGTTCCTGCAGACCGTCCTCAACACGGAACTGATGCGCTGGACCATCGCCACCGGCGAGCCCGTGGTGACGGGGTTCATGCGCACCAGGCCGGGGGCGCAGTTCTGGGCGGTGTTCTACGCCATCCTCTACTTCCTGCAGGTGGGGTGGCCGGGCTGGGCCGGCGCGGCGGCGGGCGCGATCTTCTTCCTCTTCTTCCGGGAGCTGGCGGGTCCGGGGCAGGAGATGATCGTGTACCTGATCGGCGTCGGCACCTTCGCGCTCTGCATAGGGATTCTGCTCTTCGGCAGACGCATCGAACGCACGCTCGAGCTCCTGAACTGGGTCCTGGTGGCGGCGATCATCGGCGGCTTCCTGATCCTCGCCGCGATCTTCGTGTCGGCGGAGACCTGGGGGGCGGCCGCGGCGGGGCTCGTCGGGTACGATACCGCCGCCGGGTCGTTCCGATTCATCCCGGAGGGCGTGGACTGGTTCCTGATCGGGGCGTTCGCGGCCTACTCGGGCGCGGGTGGCGTGATCAACCTGACGCTGTCGAACTGGGCCCGCGACAAGGGCTACGGAATGGGCGAACGGGCGGGCTACATCCCGTCGGCGGTCGGCGGCGAGCGCACCGATCTCGCGCCCACCGGCTACACCTTCGACACGACCCCGGCCGCCCTGGAGCGCTGGCGCGGCTGGTGGCGCATCGTGCGCGCCGACCAGTGGGGGGTCTACTTCGTGGGCGCGATGCTGGGAATGGTCCTGCCGGCGGTCCTCTACGTCACCTTCATCGAGGGCGGCACCGACATCCGCGGCCTCTCCGTCGCGGCCGCGCTGGCCAACGCGATGGCGAGCCAGGCGGGCGCCATCTTCGGCGGCGTGATCGCGATGATGGCGGTGTGGGTGCTCTTCAAGACCCAGCTGGACATCATCGAGGGCATGACCCGCGCGATCACCGACATCCTCTGGACGGGGTCCCGCAAGGTGCGCCAGTGGCGCGGCGGCGACGTGCGCTTCGTCTACTACACGGTGCTGGGCGTGCTGGCGGTGTGGGGCGTGATCGCCCTCGGCCTGGCCCAGCCGATCATCCTGCTGCAGCTGGGCGCCAACATGGCGGGCGTGGTCTTCGTGATCTCGCCGCTGCACCTCCTCTACATCAACACCCGGTTCCTGCCGGAGGCGGTGCGGCCACCGATGTGGCGCAGGGTGGCGCTGGTCGCGATGTCGGTGTTTTACGGGGCGTTCGTGGCGTTGTGGCTGGGGAGCATGCTGTAGGGCAGATCCTCCGAATCGGTCACCAGAAGAATCTGCGTCCCCGGTTGGACCCCATCCGCGGGTTCACCACGTTGTTGAAGACCGAACCGAACGTGAAGCTGAACCCGACTTCCAGTTCGTACACGAAATCGGTCCCCAGCTGACGGCGCTCGAGGAGGATGTCTTCGTCGGGGATGTTCTCGCGGCTCACGTAGATCTGGTCCTTCACGCGGGCCACGCTTCCGCTCAGATCGAGGTTGAGGCCTCTCACGATCCGGTACTCGGCACGCGCGAACAGGTCGATCCGGTGCAGCGAGGGGTCATGGAGGAACATCGAGGCCTCCAGCGCACTGTTGATTTCCCCCCAGGGCTGCTGGAATTCGGCCGACACCTCCATGCGTTGCTCGGCGTGAGTCTCCTTCGCCTTCGGGCTCGGACACCGGTTCCTGCGCGCTTCCGCTGAAGGGCGCCAGGGAGACCGTCACGGCCAGAGCTATTCGCCCGAGGCGTAGCCGCCCATGTGGGCCGCACGTCTCCCTCCAGCCCACGCGCACGACCCCTACCGCTCCACGATCCGGAAGAGCTGGATCTCGAAGTAGAGCGTCTCGTTGGGCCCGACCACGCCGTCGATACCGTCCCAGCCGTAGCCGAGTCGCCCAGGCATCATGACCTGGAAGTGGCTGCCGACCGACATCAGTTGCAGGGCCTCGCGGAACCCGGGGATCAGGTCCCGGAGCGCGACGATGTCGGGGGCACCGCGGTCGTAGGACGAATCGACCACCGTGCCGTCCTCGAGTTCGCAGCGGTAGTGCACGACGACGCGGTCACGGGCCGTTGGCGTGGGGCCGTCGGCCCGGTTGATGACGCGGTAGCTGAGGCCGCTGCCCGTGGTGACGTAGCCGTCCGGGTCGGGTGTCGGTGCCGTCGCGGGCCCGGTGGCTCCTCCGCCCGTGCAGGCGGGGAGGCCAAGTGCGAGCAGCACAGCCGTCGCGGAAAGGGTGGTCTTCATCCGCTGCCTCATGGAGTATCGCCGATCGCGTCGCGACGCGCCCGCAACAGGGACGCTGCTATCCTCCCTCAATCTCCAACAGTTCGATCTCGAAGATGAGGGTCGCGTCGGGCGGCACCGCGTCGCCGGCGCCCGTGGCACCATAGGCCAGATCCGCGGGGATGGTCACGCGGATGTGGCTGCCGACCGACATGAGCTGGAGTGCTTCGCCGAAGCCGGGAATGACGCCGCTCACCGGGAAGGTGCTGGGCTCGCCGCGGTCGTACGACGAGTCGAACTGCGTGCCGTCGGTGAGAGTGCCGCGATAGTGGATGACGACCCTGTCGTCCGTGGTCGGGCTGGGGCCATCGGCTTCCCGGAGCACCTCGTACTGGAGGCCGCTCTCGGTCGTGAGCACTACGGGCTCGTCCGGTGCGCAGGCGATGCAGGCAAGCGCCGCGGCTGCGACCAGGACCGGAAGTCTGTTGTTCATGGTTGTCTCTCCGTATTGGTTGTGCGTGTCGCTGGTGGGGGCTGGCCGTGCGTCAGTCCGTTCCGATCGATGTTTCGCCGATGCTGGCCAGGGACGGTGTGCCGGCGAGGCGCATCGTCAGCGCCAGTTCGTTGCGCAGGATCTCAAGCACGCGCTCGACCCCGGGCTGGCCGAAGGCGCCGAGCCCCCACAGGTAGGGGCGGCCCACCGCCACCGCGTCCGCTCCTCGCGCGATCCCCTTGAAGATATCGCTTCCCCGGCGGAAGCCGCCGTCCACAATGATGGGGACCTGGCCGGACACCACCGCCGCGATCTCGGGCAAAGCGTCGATGGTTGCCTGGCCGCTGCCTTCCGAGCGGCCCCCGTGATTCGAGACCCAGATGCCGTCGGCGCCGTGTTCGAGGGCGAGGGTGGCATCCTCGTGGGTCATCAGGCCCTTGACCACGATGCGCTGGTCGGTGATCTCGCGGAGCCGCCCGATGAAGTCCCAGGTCATCGCGGGAGTGCGGAAGTCGCCAGGGCGGTAGGGCGTGCCCTGGAACATCGGCTTGACCGTGGGGGCGCGGCCACGGGGGCGGTGGCAGCTGTTGCAGGTGCGGTCGTCGATGCGCGTCCACCTCTGGAGCGTGAGGCGGTTGCTTCCGGCGGGCAGATCCACGGTGAGCACGATGACCGGACACCCCGCGGCGCGCACCCTCTCGACCACGGCCCGGGTGACCTCCCAGTTCGAGGTGGCGTAGAGCTGGTACCAGACCGGCTCGCCGCGGGCCTCGTTGACCTCTTCCACTGCGGTTGAGCTGACCGTCGACAGCGCCTGCAGGTGGGTCGCGGCCTGCGCGGCGCGAGCGGTGGCGAGTTCGCCTTCCGGGTGGAAGCCCTTCTGGCTGCCGCAGGGCGCGATGACGATCGGTGTGGGCCACTCGCGGCCGAAAAGAGTGACGCGGGTGTCGAGGCGGCTCACGTCCACGAGGCGGCGCGCGCGGATGTGGATGCTTTCGAGCCCGTTTCGGTTGTTGCGCTGGGTCTCCTCGCCGTCGACGCCTGTCTGGATGTAGCCGAAATGGGCCGCCGGCATGGTCGTTTCGGCCACCTTCTCCATGTCGAAGACGTCGAGGGCGTCGGCGGCCGTGGTGACGAGGTCGTCGAGGGAGGGGCGAGGGGTAATGGGGGCGGGGGGGATTGGGGTGGGCACGGGGGCCGGGGTCCGGCTGTTTGAGCCGGGCGAGGCGGCCCGCGGGGTGCAGCCCGGAAGGGTGGCAAGCAGAGGGCTGGCCGCGAGCCAGCGGAGGAAGTCGCGGCGGTTGGCGGTTCGGGAGAAGGGGTTGGCCTGGCTCATGGAGGGTGCCTCGGTGGCGCGTTGGGTGGCGTGCCTTGCACGCGTGGCAATGTGGGCGGAAACGGCCCGCATGGCCACCGGTCGCCTTCCCTGCCGCACCGGCCTGCAAGGTGGTTGCCGCAGAGCGAACAGTGGGCGTCTACAGCACTCGTGCGGCTCTTGGTTCAGGATATCATCCAACCTGAACCACGAGCATGACGGGCAAGAGAGAGGGGCTACGTTAGTCCGGACGCGGCCTGGGCAAGCCAGACGGTATGGGCGGGAAGCAGTCGTACGAGGTCGGGACGACGGGCTATCATTGAGTGAAGGTGTTCTCCACGAGCTCTGATCGCCCCACCGGTTCTCCAATGCCCGGCCAAGTGAAAAAGCCAGCCGCCGGATCCAGACTCCACCGCAACGTGTGGGCCGCGAGCGGGACGAGCTTCCTCACGGACGTGTCGAGTGAGATGCTCCTCAACGTCCTGCCGCTGTTCCTGTCGAACGTGCTGGGCGTGCGCGTGTGGGCGGTCGGTGTGGTCGAGGGGCTGGCCGACGCGACAGCAAGCATACTGAAGCTGTACTCGGGGTGGCTGTCCGACCGGCTCGGGACCCGCAAGTGGCCGGCCGTAGCGGGGTACACGATCTCGGCGCTGTCAAAACCGTTCTATCTGCTCGCGAACACGTGGGGAGCGGTGGCCGCGATCCGCTGGGGGGACCGGGTGGGGAAGGGGGTGCGCACGGCGCCGCGCGACGCGCTGCTCGCCGATTCGACACCGCCCGGGCACCGGGGACTCGCGTTCGGGCTGCACCGGGCGGCCGATACGGCGGGAGCCGTGATCGGGATCGCGGTGTCGATCTGGGTGGTGCAGAAGGTGCAGGGGGGTGGGGCGCTGCTGGAAGCCGAGACTTTTCGCTCGCTGGTGATGTGGAGCCTGGTGCCCGCATTCCTGGCGGTGGTGGTGCTGGCCGTGGGGGCAAGGGATGTCATGGACCGCAAGCGCGCCGGGCGCGCGCCGGCCGATGAGGGTGCCAGGGGTGGTGCGGGCGGCCGGGTCCGGGGGGGTCGCCATCGTCCGCGGCTGCGCGGGCTGGGCCGGGGCTTTGCGGCGTTCGTGGTCTGTTCCGTGATCTTCGAGCTTGGCAACTCCGCAGACGCCTTCCTTGTTCTCAGGGCGCAGGAGCGGGGCTTCTCGGTGACCGGAATCCTGTGGCTTCTGCTGGCCTTCAACGTGGTCTACACGCTCGTGTCGACACCGGCGGGATCGCTGGCCGACCGAATCCCGCGGAAGCGCGTCGTGGCGGGCGCGTGGGGGCTGTACGCGCTCGTCTACCTGGGCTTTGCGCTTGCGGACACGACCGTGCACGTGACGGTGCTGTACCTGCTCTACGGGATCTATCACGGGCTGGCCGCGGGGGCGGCGAAGGCGCTGGTGGCGGACCTGGTGCCGGCGGAGCGGCGCGGGACGGCCTACGGGGGGTACGCGGCCGCGATCGGCCTGGCCACGCTGCCCGCGTCGGTGATGGCGGGGGTGCTCTGGGAAGGATTGTTCGGCTGGCAGGGATTCGGGCCTGCGGCGCCGTTTGTTTTCGGCGCGGTCATGGCGGGCGTTTCCGCGGTGTTGCTGCTGGCCGTCGTGCCCGGAGAGCCGGTCAGTTCGGAGCCCGGAGCCTGATCAGGACCGGCAGGTGGTCGCTGGTGGTGTCCCTGTAGTCCGGGATGTACTCGTCAACGCGGTAGACCAGCGCAGATCCGGGCTCGTACGCCGGCATGATCTCGTTCGACGCGAGGATGTGGTCGATCACGTCGTCGAAGCCGAGGATCGAGGTGGCGCCGGTGGCCGTGAGTTCGGCGGTGGGAAAGACCCAGTCCGGGGCGGCATCGACGAAGGGTCGGTAGGGGGTGTCGCGGCCCGAGGTGATCGACTCGTCGACGTCGTCGTTCCAGTCGCCGGGAACGAGCACGACGTCGTCGGCCAGCTCCGCGTCCAGGTACTCCTTGAGGCCGGTCGCGGCGGCGGCGCGCCGTTCCCACGAGGCGACCTGCTGGTTGGCCTTGGCGTGGAGCACGATGACGACCGCCGGTTTCGCGACACCGCCATGGTTGAATCGGACACGCAGCTCTAGTGGCGGGCGGCCGGCGAACTCGTAGTCCAGCTCGGCGAGGATGATCCGGGCGCCGATCACCTCGACGACCGATGTCTTGAAGATCAGCCCGACCTTTATTTCTCCATCGCTGTAGGAATCGGTCCCGCCGGCCACGCTGGAGTCGTTGGCGAGCAGGCCCGCATAGCCCGGAAGGTGCGAAAGCAGAGTCGCGAACGCGCTCGCGCTGGCTACCTCCTGCACACCCCACAGGTCGGCGTCCGTGCCCATGATCACGTCGCGAATGCGCGCGAGTTGCAGTGGCTCGTCTCTCGGTCCCTGCCCGGTCGATCCGAAGTTGAGCAGGTTCCAGGTCGCCAGGTCGAGCGTCGCCGCGGTGCCTTGCGCCGGTATCGCGATGGGCTGGGGGAAAGGATCCGGCTCGGGTTCCGGTCCCGGAATCGGTGCGGCCGGGGAGCCACCGCCGCACGCCGTGACAGCGAGCGGCACAAGCAGGAGCCGCCCGAGTGTCACGCCAGTTCCCGTATCCGCCGTTCGATCGAGTCGAGGACACGGCGCAGCGACCTGCGCTCCCGTCCGAAGAGATAGCGCCAGGGCAGATAGGCAGAAGCCCAGCCGACGGCGGCGGCCAACCCGGCCAGGACGGGAGCGGCACCCGCAGCAGCCGCAAGAAGCCCCCCGCCGATCGCGAGCATGGGTCCCGGTCCAAGCCCGAACACGAGCAGTCCGTCACGGAAGTTCCCGAGCACACGAATCCGGGTGGCATCCCCCTCGCGGCGAATCGACACGTACCGCCCACCCATGACGCTGCTGGCACGCCATTCCATCCCGCCCAGGACTTCGTCGACGATACCCTGGCGGGCGAATTCACTCCTGATCAGGTCAAGGAGGTGGGGCAGATCGTCGGGGTCCAGCTTGCCCGGTATTACCCTTTCGAGTTGCTCGGTGGGGGGAAAGCCCATGGACGACCGGGTCACCGGGTCGGCGCGGCGAATCGCCAATCCCTTGGCGGCGTCCTCGATGCGGGACGCATCGATCCCGGCTTCGGCTCCGATCTCCTTGAGTTCGGCCAGGGTCAGACCCCTGCCTGGGGCGCTGTCCTGGTCGGTCGCGGCGGCCTCGACCGCCCGGTGCAGGATTACGGCGACCTCTTCCTCGTCATAGCGGCGTTCGGTCATCGTTGCGCCACGCCGGATTCGTCCGGCCCGCCTGACTCGGCCAACGCCTCCAACCGCGACATCGCCTCCGCGAAGCGCGCCTCGAGACGCGGGATGTCCGTCCCTCCATACCCGATGCGCAGCCTCGCCAGCGAGGCCGCCAGGATATCCTGCAATTCGGCGGCGGCCTCGCGCTGCGTGGCCGGGTCGGTGCTGCCCCGTGCTCCTATCCAGACCGGAGCCGTGTGCGCGAAGGGCGCGACATCCATCGAGGGCCACCGCGTCTCGCCCCCCCGGGCGCGGGCCGCGACCCAGCCGCCGCCGGGCAGCTCGATCCGGCCGCTGTAGCTGCGCTGGCCGGGCGAATCCATGCCCGGATGCGACGCCACCACGCGCCCGTTGACGATGATGTCCACCGTGCCCGCCTCGGTCGCCGTGGCGAGATCCAGGGTCCAGGTCGCGGCGCCGGGGCCGACCACGCCGCCGGGACGCTGCCCGCCGACCCGGAAGTCGAGGAACGGTCCGTTGGTGACGAACGAGCGGCCCTCGCGCAGCCCCTCGATGTAGGCGGGCCAGTTGAGCCGGTCGCCCGTGTGGACGTACACGCGCGTGGCGCCCACCGCCATGGTGCGGTGGAAGTTGAGCATGACGTCGGTCCCGGCCGAGGGCGCGACGGTGAGGCCCAGGTTGAGAAAGCGGTGCCAGAGCGACGACGTGCCGTCCGAGTTGCTCCACAGACAAACGACCTCGAGGGCGTCGACATCGCCCAGCACCGCGTCGGCGACCAGTTCCACGGGCACGCTTCCCGCACCGCCCTCGGCGAACGGGTCCGGCGCTCCAACCGGATGCACATAGTACCCCAGACCGCCCTGGCCGTGCGCGAAGTCCAGGACCTCGGCGTTGGTGCGGTCGTCGGTCCCGTAGACCTCGTAGCCCGGTCCCCACACCCAGGGCCAGTGCAGCTCGGGGATCTCGATCAGTCCCATGTGGCCGAGAAAGTGCGATCGGATCTCCTGTCCGAACCGGATGAAGGGTGAGGCGTCCGACTTCTCCCACCCCCAGAATCCCTGGTCCTCGAAGCGGTTGTGCAGGTTCGCGAGGAGCGGCGTGGCCATGTCCAGCGCCTCGCCCCGCATCTTCGCGACCATGTCCCGGGGGTCGAGATCGGTCTGGCCGCCGTAGTTGAGGTGGAAGTGGTGATCGCCGGACGCCCATCCTGCCATGCGCGCGTCCCAGACGGGCTCCAGCACGAGCGTGATCCCCGTCGTGCTTCCGGCCGTCGCGCTGACGGTTGCGGTCGCTTCGGGAGTGGCGAGGCCCTGAACGGCGGACACGGTCACCTCGCCCGCCGGAACCGTGACCTCGACAGTCCCCGGGCTGTAGAAGAAGACGCGGCCGCTCGCGCCGTCGAAGTGGGTATCGCCTTCGTCCGGCACGGCGGGATGCCCACCGGCGTCCACGACATTGAGGCGGGCGGGTTCCGGTACGGGAGCATCCTGAGCACCCGCATGCACCGTCCGGATCCGCACGCGGGCGGTTGCGCCGGCCCACTCCCACGCCCGCACCCGCACCTGCTCCGGGGTCCCGCCGACCGCCCGCACCCGCTTCAGGCGCATGACCTCGGCGGCGTCGGCCTCGGAGTAGTAGATCCACTCGCCGTCCGGACTCCAGGCGGGGGTCAGCGGGAGGCCGCCGCTCGTCAGCAGAATCGGCGCGCCGGGGCTGTCGATGTTGTGCACGCGCAGGTCCCACCCGTCCTGCGTCGGCCAGTTGAGCGCGATGGTCCGTCCGTCGGGCGAGAGCGCCGGCCGCGCCATCGACGCGATGCTCCCCGCCACCAGGGTCCGGGTCTCGCCGCCGTCGGCCGAACGCACTTCGACGCGGTCCCCTCCCCGCTTGGCGAGCACGACGAAGCTGCCGTCAGCCCGCGGCTGCGGCTTCATCTCTATCCCGGGCTCGCTGGTCAGCACCCGCGATTCGCCGGACACCAGGTCCAGCGCCCACACATCGAGCGTCCCCGCCTGCCCGGACGTGTAGTAGAGGGTGCCACCATCGGGTGAGAACGCGGGGTCAAGGTCGATGGCCGGGGTGTCGACGGTGCGTACGTCGGCTCCGGACGCCGCATCGACTACCACGATCCGCGTGTCGTGGTCGTTGTCGCGGACCAGGGCGAGGCGGTCGCCGGAAGGGTGCCACGCAGGCCGCGAATCCACGTCGCGCCCGTTGGTGAGCTGCCGCGCAGTCCCGGTCGCGAGGTCCATGAGCCAGATCCACCCCCGCGCCGCAAAGGCGACGTGAAGCCCGTCCGGCGACGGTGCCGGATCGATGGGCCCGCTCGTCAGCACCGGCAGTTCGTAGCCCTCGAGGTAGACGTGATGACCATACCCCTGCACGCGGGGGTAACGGTTGGTCCACTGACCGGACGCGGCTTCGGGAAGAAGGGTCAGGGTGGTCACGGCGGCGGCACACACGGCCCCTGGCAACGTGTTCTTCACGGCATCACCTCCTGGCGGCGGAATACGGGGTAAGCATCGCTTGAGCCGGACTGGCGCGGCAAGGGCCATGGAAAGACCATATCTTCCTGAAGCGGTGCCGGGCGCACGCAAGCTCCGGCCCCTCGATCCCGCGGTTCAGCCGGAGGTAAGCCCCCATGGCCCATTGCCGATCCACCCGCGGCGCCAACACGCTCCTCGCCCTGTTTCTGGTGGCTGCCTGCACGGAAGCGCCGCCCGCCGACCCACCGGCCGAGGACAGCGCCACGCAGCAGGACGCAGATGTCGCCGTCGAGCCAGCCGCCGAAGCGAACGTCTTCCACCCCGGCGACGCCCTTCCCTGGGGCGAGCCCAACGACGGCATGCGCTACCTCGCGCTCTACGGCCAGTCGAGCGCCGAGGGTCAGTCGTTCGTGTTCCGTCTGGAGGTCCAGCCCGGCTTCGAACTGGGACCGCATACCCACCCCATCACCGAACACATGACCGTTCTTTCGGGCAATTTCTTCGTCGGGATCGGGGAGACATGGGACCGGGAGGCCGCAACGGCGTACGGCCCGGGCAGCTACCTTGCGATCGCCGCGGGGGTCCCGGCCTACATGTGGGTCGAAGAGGAAACGATCGTTCAGGTCCACGGTGTGGGACCTCTCGCGACCCAGTTCATCACGCCCCCGGAAGGATGAGCGAGCTGCATTCCCGACGCCGCGCCGTTCCGCTCCTCACGGCGGCGCTGGCGCTCCCGTGGTGGGGCTGCATCCCCTCAGAGGAGATCACCCTGCGCGGCGGCGATCCGGCCCCGGCCTTCACCGCGACCTCACTGGACGACGGCACGCCCGTCTCCCTCTCCGACTACCTCGGCGAGACCCTGCTCGTCAACCTGTGGGCGACCTGGTGCCATCCCTGCCGGACCGAAACACCCTACCTGCAGTCCGTCTACGAACGGTACCGCGACCGCGGCCTCCGCATCCTGGGCGTGTCGGTCGACCTGCCCGCCGATTCGGCCGCCATCGTCCATTTTGTCGAGGAATTCGGCGTCACCTACGACATCGCCCTCGATCCGGACGCCGTGTCCCGCGAAACCTTCCACGCCCGCGGCCTGCCCACGTCGGTGCTCATCGACCCCACGGGCATCGTCGCCTTCAGCTGGATCGGCCCGATCCCGGAAGGCGATCCCACCTTCATCGGGGGACTGGAGACTGCACTGGGGCGTTGAGGGGGAGCTGAGCGAGGCCGCCTACTCCTCGTCCCGCTCCTCTTCGTCGAGTTCCCGCGCCCGCTTCCGCAGCCACGCCCCGGTACCCAGCACCAGGCCGAGCGGCAGCACCGTCAGCAGGCCGGTGGTCGCCAGAAAGGCGATCCGCGCCTCGTCATCCCGGTCGAAACACACGGGGCAGGCGTAAAGGGCTTCCGGGAACGCGGCCGTCAACACCAGGGCGAGCGCCCCGGCCGTCAGCGCCACGCGCCGTCCGCTCCACACGGGTTCGCGTTTCTTCATGACCTATCAGCCCGTGGACAAAACCCTCTCGGCATTCGAGCGGCGATGCATCCGCACTGGCCGCTCCGCTCCGACTGTTCACACTGTAATGTCAACATTACAATCTGTCATGTAAAATGTACATCTTCCTTCTCCAAGGCTTCGCTCTGCGTTGCTCCTCGGGCGAATAGCTCTTGCTATTCTCCTCTCGTCGCGCCTTGCCAGCCCGGCGCCTCACCGCTCTCGGTGCTCGTGCGGGTTTATCCACGGACTGCTATAGATACACCTGGAAGTACAGGAACGGCCAGACCAGCACGACGAAATACCAGAAGAGAGCCACCGTCGACAGCGCTTCCTTCGTCAGGCGGTCCCCCGTCAGGCGCACAAAGGCCCATGCCAGTGCGGCGATGGCTGCCACGGCATGTACCGCGTGCGCTCCGATGATCGTGTAGAAGAGGGCGCCGTAGGTCGACGAGGTGATCGTCAGCCCCTCCTGAATGAGGGCCAGCCATTCCACTCCCTGCAGGGCGACGAACGCGCCACCGAGCAGGGTCGCCAATGCCAGCAGCGCGCCGACGGACTTGTTGCCGCGCTGGAAGAGGCGGTGCGCGATGAACAGCACGATGCCGCTGGCGAGAAGTGCGCTCGTGTTGACCGCGGTCTGCTCGAATGGGAGCCGCGGCTGATTGGGGGGAGGCCACACCGACCCGATCGCCCGCGACCTGATGATCACGAAGGCCGAGATGAAGCCCGCGAAGAGCATGATCTCGACAAACACGAAGAGGATCATGCCGAGCACGCCGTTCGAGATCAGCTTCCTGGGCTTTTGCGGCCGGGGCCGGAACGGAATGATCGTCGCGCGTGCCGACATGTCTTCAGGCCTCCTGCCCACCCGGCAGCAGGCTCCTGATCCTGCCCATCCCCGGGAGCCGCAGCACGCGCTCAAGAATCGGCCCGACGATCCGCTGCACCAGTGGGACCCGGCTCATCACCTCGAGCACCAGCAGGAGGATCCCGATCGAGAGGATGATCGCGACGGCGTTCGTGCCGATCGCCACCAGGACCACGACCGACCAGAACGCCGCGTGCACGAAGTTGTACCCACCGGGCAGCGCGTTTTCGTTGGACTTGGCGGTCGGCACCAGGCCGGCGTAGCTCACTTCGGCGTCGGCGGCATGCTCCTCCTCGGCGGCATGCTCCTCTTCCGCCACATGCTCTTCCTCATATGGGATGCCGCGATCGACCGCTGCCCGAGCAGCATCGTTCACCCACATCCGTCCCTCGTGCAGCTGGACATCCGGCGCCACGCCGCCCCAGAAGAGGGCCAGCAGCAGCACCGAAGCCGCCAGGAACAGCTTCGGCACCACCCGCTCGATGGTCAGGTGCATGAAGTTCTTGATGACGAGCCACGCCTTGACGACCGCGATCCCGAAGGCCGTGATCAGCGTGATCACGATGCCGAGGCTGAACTGCCGCCCCAGGACGCCGACCTGCATGTCCAGCGTCTCGCCCACCCACGGTCCCACGATGCTGACCGCCAGCAGAACCAGCAGGAGGGCGTAGACCCTCACATAGTGGTTACCGAAGAATCCCTTGTCTTCCGAGTGACCGGCCATGGGCTATTTCGCGATGTAGAGAAGGGGGAAGAGGAAGATCCACACGATGTCGACGAAGTGCCAGTAGATCCCGATCAATTCGACCCGGTGGAGTTCGCGGCCCCTGGCGGCGTCCCGGGCCACGAAGGCCATGATCACCGCGCCCGCGATCACGTGGAAGGCGTGCAGGCCGGCCGCAGTGTAGTAGAAGGCCCAGAAGCCGTTGGAGGTGATCGTGTAGCCGTGGGAGATCTCGTACCACCACTCGTAGGTCTTGACCCCGAGGAAGACGGCAGCACCGAAGATCGTCATGTACAGGAACCTGGCGGCCCTCTTGCCGTCGCCCCGTTCGGCGGCCTGGTGCGCGAGTACCGCCGTAAGGCTCGAGCTCAGCAGCACCCAGGTGTTGAAGGCCCCGATGTAGGTATTCGTGACCGCCGCGGCGTCCGCCCACTCCGGATGCCCGAGCCGGAACATGACGTAGGACGCCAGCAACCCCCCGAAGATGACCACTTCGGAAGCCAGCACCCACCAGACCGCGAGCTTTCCGGTTTCGGTGCCGGTGGCGGCGCGCGTCGTTGCAATCGGCCTCATGCGTGATCGGCCTCGCTATTTGGGTTCGTTCTGCGGCCAGTAGTCGTCTTCACGCCCGGGCACGCTGTATTCGTAGGGCCCGCGGTAGACGACCGGCATCCTGTCCGGGTGCCAATTGCCGTGCGGCGGGGGCGATTCGGTGGTCCACTCCAGCGAATTGGCCTTCCAGGGGTTTCTGGGGGCCTTCTTTTTGGAGCGCGCCGTCTTGATGCAGTTGTAGAGGAAGATGAACTGGGCGCCGAGCATGACCAGCAGCGACAGGGTCGCGATGATCCGCATGGACTGGAAGCCGTCGCCGGCCAGCTCCGGGAAGTGCGTGTAGTTGTAGATCCGCCGGTGCTGTCCGCCCATCCCGAGCACGAACAGCGGGATGAAGATCATGTTGAAGGGGATGATCGTCAGCCAGAAGTGCCACTTGCCCAGACGTTCGTCGAGCAACTTCCCGAACATCTTCGGGAACCAGTAGGTGAGGGCCGCAAATGTCCCTATGATCGCGATCGGGAAGAAGGTGTAGTGGAAGTGGGCGAGGACGAAGTATGTGTCGTGGAAGTAGATGTCGGCGCCCGCGGCTCCCAGGAAGATCCCGGTCACGCCCCCGATGAGGAACTCGGCCACGAAGGCCAGGGCCCAGAGCATGGGCGTCGACAGCGTGATCGAGCCGCCGTAGAGCGTGGCAATGTAGATGAAGCACAACTCCGCGATCGGAACCGAGATGAGCAGCGTGGTCACGGTGAAGATGTTCGCCATCCTCGGGTCGATCCCCGCGATGAACTGGTGGTGCGCCCAGACGAAGAAGCTCAGCACGCCGGTCGCCACGATCGTGAAGATGACCGTGCGGTAGGCGAAGAGCTTCTTGCGCGCGAAGGTGGTGATGATCTCGATCACCACGCCCATCGCCGGCAGCAGCACGACGTACACCTCGGGGTGCCCGAAGAACCAGAAGAGGTGCTGCCAGAGGATCGGGTCGCCGCCGGTGGCAGGGTTGTAGAAGCCCGTGCCGATCGTCTGGTCGAAGATGAGCATGATCGCGCCGGCCAGCAGCGGACCCACCGACAACATGAACAGAATGCTCGCCACCACGATCATCCAGACCACGATGGGCACGTCGAAGGCGCGCATTCCGGGCGCCCGCGAGTTCATGAGCGTGGTGATGAAGTTGATCCCGCCCAACAGGAACGCCACGAACTCGAGCCCGACCCCGATCACCCACAGGGTACTCCCCAGTGGCGTCAGGTTGTAGGTGGAGTCAGCCGAAAGGGGCGGGTAGGCGGTCCAGGCTCCCGCGAAGCCGCCTCCTTCCACCACGAGCGACGCCAGGATCACGATCGTGCTGACGAAGAAGACCTGGAAGGAGAGGCGGTTGATCTTGGGGAAGACCATGTCGTCCGCCCCAACCATGAGCGGGATGAGGAAGTTCCCGAAGGCGGCCAGGAGCACGGGCATGGCCACCCAGAAGATCATGATGGTGCCGTGGTTCGTCACCAGCGCGTTGTACTCGCCGGGCGAGACGATCCCGAATCCGGGCACCGGCATTCCCGGGAAGGCAAGCTGCATCCGGAAGACGTACGCCATGAACCCGCCGATGAGGGCCATGAAGATGCCCGTGAACAGGTACTGCATGGCGATGACCTTGTGATCCGTGGACCACAGGTACTTCAGCCAGCCCTGGGGACCATGGTCGGCATGGTCGTCGTGGGCGTGACCGTGTGTCAGATCGACCGCGGGCTCAACCATCTCTCTCGGTCCTCCGTATCTCTCTCAACTCGCTACTGGGCGGCCGGCGTGTTCGCCGCCACCCAGGCCGCGTGTGTTTCAGCGTCTTCCACCATCACATGCGCCGCCATCACCCCGTGCCCGAAGCCGCAGATCTCGGCGCACTGGACATCGTATGTGCCCGTCCTCGTCGGCTCGAACCATCCGGTGATGGTGCGGCCCGGGATCGCGTCCTGCTTGATCCGCCAGACGGGAACGGAGAAGCTGTGCAGCACGTCCGTCGACTGCAGCTCGAAGTGGTAGGTCTTTTCGTTCTCGACGTGGAGTTCGTCGACGGTGAAGATGTCGTCCGGGGTGTCGAGTTCGCCGTCCGCACCCGGGTGCTGGAAGGTCCAGGCCCACTGCTGGCCGATCACCCGTATCACCGCATCGGGATCCTCGGGCAGATCCATCTTGATGTTGTACCACACCCGGAACGAGACGACAATGATCAGCACGTCGAAGGCCAGCACACAGAGGTGCGGGATCGTGATCCAGCGCTTGTGTCGCTTGTTCTTCCCGTCGATGTACTCGCCCCGGCGGCCCGGTTTGGCCCGGAACTTCAGGATGAAGTGCAGGAAGATGTACTCGGCCGCCAGGAACCAGATCCCCACGATGATCAGGACCGTGAGGATCAGCCCGTCGATCTGGGCTGCGTAGGACGAACCCACCTCGACGAGGGAGTCGAACCAGCTGAATTCGAAGAACTCGAAGAATCTGTTCATGATCGTATCACAAAGGTCCAGACCACGGCAGCGCCGATGAAGAGGAAAGCCAGCAGCAGGGTGACCTTCATGGTCTTCCTGGCGAAGACGATGGCGTCATTGGCCTCGTCGGGTGGCGCGGGTGGAATCTGCGCCGCGAGTTCCGCGTGGGTAGGCGTGTCCGGGGACGCGTTCTCTTCCATGATTCAGCGGCTCAGGGTGTAGACGTAGGCAGCGACCGCGCGTATCTGGTCGTCGGTGATCGCGGTTCCGGCCCGGGCGAGCATCTGCCCGGGGTGTTCGATCGGTTGTGGTACGCCGGTAGTGACGATATTGACGATCGACTCGTACTCGCCGTCGATATTGAGCCAGACGTCGTCGGTCAGGTCCGGAGCCAGGGGCCCGCCCGCGCCCTGGCGGAGGTGACACGTCACGCAGACACCTTCGCCGTGGAAGATGTCCTGCCCTTCCCGGGCCATGGCGACGGTCACGCCCTCGGGGAGGATCGAGGCGTCGACGATCAGCTCCGGCAGCGGCTCGGGCGGCGGGCCGGGGATCCGGCGCGGGAGCCGCCGCATGGTCATGACATACGCGGTGACGTCGTCGATGCGCTCGTCCGACATGCCAACGACCGGACTCCGCATGACCGCTCCCGCCGCGTCCCCGGGCGAGCCTCCGCGGACGCCGTCGCGATACTTCCGCAATGAAGAGGCGATGTACCAGTCGTTGAGGTGAAGAAGCGAGGGCGCGTTCAACTCCGGCACGGCCCCGTCGATTCCGCGACCATCGATCCCGTGGCAATTCGCGCACAGGGCCGCGTATTCAGCCTCGCCAGCTTCGACGTCACCCCCTTCGGCAGTGGGCACCGGGTCGGGGATAGGCAGGCTGAAGACGTACTCGACCACCGATTCGATGTCGCCGCGGTCGGCGAAGAGCGCCCGCGACATGGGGCGCATCCGCAAGCCCTCCGCGTCGGTGTAGTGGTAGCCGCGCACGCCCTCCTGGAACTTCTCGATCTGGTAGGTCAGGTACCAGTCCGAGGATCCGGCTATGGCCGGGGCGGCGAGTTCCTGGTCCCCGGCGCCGTCGTCGCCGTGACACGGTGCGCAGGTATCGAAGAGCGCTTCACCCCGGGCGATCCCGGGAGCCGAGCCGCTGCATCCGGCCGTGATCGTCAAAATCGCCAGCAGGGCGGCAGCGAGGGTTGTGTTGGAAGGTCGCCGTGTGTTGGGCCGCGTCATTGTCCTCGCCCGAAGGGCTGTTGGCACGAAACGAAGTTGGCGGTTCAATATCGCCAATTCGGCGCGCGCATTCTAGCCAACGGTCCCCGGCGGTGCAACGGGCGGGGGTCGCGCGGGAGGGACGACGCCCGCCCGCTGCCTACTTCCGGGTCGTAACGATGATCGCGCCGCCCGTAAAGCCCGTGCCGTACCGGATCGTGGCGTCCGCCGCTCTCAGGAAGCTGATCCGCTCGACCTGGCCGATGGCAAGCTGGGCCAGGTCCGCCCGCGTCGCGCGGGCCATGCCGTCGATGACGACCCCGACGATGGGATCGGCGTCGTTGGGCGTGCGCGCCGGACGGAATCTCAGCCAATGGGGACGGAGGAGGGAGACCGCCTCCATCGCGTCGTCGACCGAGGTGGCCTCCCACTCCTCGGCGGTGATGTCGGCGTCTCGGCCGGAAGACGCTGTCGACCCTCCTCCCGCGGACACGCAGGCGACGCCTCCGACGATGGCCATGAGCGCTGCCGCGGCGAGAACGCCGCTCTTCCTTCCAATAACCTTCGATCCCATGGATTTCTACTCCTGTCGGGGGACGATGGGCAGCAGTACATGAGACGCGTGCCCGGGCGCATGATGGACCGAGTTGCGCGCCACCACCCATTCAGTCTCGTCGTAGTTGTTACCGCCGGTGTTGAGATTTCGGTCCCACCGGGGGAAGCTCGACGAGGTCACCTCCACTCGGATGCGGTGTCCGGGAAGGAACTGATTCGCCGTAGCCTGAAGATCCATACGCACTTCGTAGACTTCGCTTTCCTCCATCCAGACCTTGCGGCCATACCCCTCGCGGTAGCGGGCGCGCTGGATGCCCTCCTGGACGTTGATCGGAGTACCGTCGGGATGGACGTCGACCAGCTTGCCCACGAAGTCCGTGTCGCGCGCGTCGGAGGACACGTAGAGGACCAGCTCGATGGGGCCGGTGACCTCCAGCGCTTCGGTCAGCGGCTCGGAGGTATACACGAGCACGTCGTCGCGGTCCTCGACGGCCGACTGGTCGAAGCCGCCAGCCGGGGCTTCCGCGGTGCCCGTGCAACACACGGGTCCCCCGATGGTCGGGACGGGGTTGTCCGGGTCGTAGACGAAGACGTCGGCGGGCTGGTCAGCCGCGGGGGGTTCCCACGACAGGCGGCCGTCACCGTCGCGCGTGTTGGCGCTGCCGCCGCTGTGCAGGTACATCGGCCGGAACTCGGTGCCTTCGACCGGCCAGGATTCGGCCGTGCGCCACTCGTTGGCGCCCATCAGGTAGTACTGGAGGCGGGGCATGTCGAAATCGCCCGCTTCGGCGTCTCTCAGCCAGTGGTCGAACCAGCGCAGGTAGATGTTCCAGTAGTCGAGGCGGGCGTCGCCCAGGTCGCGTTCGCCGACAACGGTGCGGGAGGTCGCGATCTCCGAGGTGCAGTGGTCGGTGGGCGAGATGATCGCGAACTGGTTGTTGCGGGCGCGGTCCGACTCGGCGTTGTCGCTGAGGAGGTTGAAGAGCTTGAGCGTTTCGGACACGCCGATGTCGTACCACGAGTTGACGTGCAGCGCGGGGACGTCGAAGCGGTCCTCGGGGTTCACGTAGCCGATGTGGTCCCACCACGGGTCGCCGGGCTCGTGGGAGACGAATGCCTCGAAGTCCGTGGGCGGGGCGCCGGCGGCCTGCAGCATGTCGATGTAGGGGAGCGTCCGCCACGCGGCCTGAAAGTCGAGTTCGCCCGGGTTCGGCGCCGGATTGATCATCTCCTCGACCTGGAGCAGGACTTCGCGAGGCGTCCCCGGCGGTATGCGGTAGAAGACCTTGGTGCCGGCCCCGCGGAACCAGCCCAGACTCGCGGCCAGTTCGGTGGCGCCGCCGAAGATCACGCCGAAGTAGCGCAGGCTGCCGCCCGCGGCTTGGGGTAGCGCGGCGGCGTGGTGCGGGTTGCGGGTGGCGGCGAGCTGCATCTGGTTCTCGCCGAGGTAGGAGCACCCGTAGGTGCCGATGCGGCCGTTCGACCAGGGCTGCTCGGCGAGCCAGGAAACCATGTCGTAACCGTCGCGCCGGTCGTCGCGCGACACGAAGTACTCGCCCTCGGACTGGTATCTGCCGCGCATGTCCTGCACCGCTACCGCGAAGCCGTGGCTGGCGAAGAAGCGCGCCGCCGAGTTTTCGCCCCGGTGCGGCAGCTTGCCGTAAGGTGTGCGGATCTGTACGACGGGCAGCGGTTCTTCCGCGTCCACAGGGAAATAGAAGTCGGTGGCGAGACGGACCCCGTCTCGCATGGGGACCATGTGCGTCGGGTCGAGGCGGACCTCGTGCGTGCCTTCCGGGCGGGGGAAGGGGGGTTCGGGGGCTGCCCCGTCGGGACCGGTGTCGACCGGGCCGCAGGCGGGCGCCGAGAGCAGGAGTGCGATTGCGAGGAGGGTCGGGAGCGGGCGTCGGTCAGTCATAGGCCGTGGGGGTCGGAGAAAGGTTCAGCATCTCGCGGGCCTGGGCGGGGGTGGCGACCTCGCGGTTGTGTTCGTGGATGATGCGCACCCCGCGCTCCACCAGCTGCCGGTTGCTTTGGGCCTTCTCGCCCCGGCGGTAGTAGACGTTGTCTTCCAGCCCTACGCGCACGTGCCCGCCGAGGATGGTGGCGAGCGTGGTCATCGGGAGCTGGTGGGGCCCGATGCCCGAGGTCAGCCACACCGTGTCCTCCGGAAACTCCCTGATCATCTGCAGCACGTTGTCGACGGTCGGCAGGCTGGACGTCTGGTACCCCATCACCGTCTGGATCCAGTAGGGCTTCTCGACCAGTCCCTCTTCGATCAGGAAACGGATGACCCAGCCGCCGCCGGGGTGGTAGGTCTCCAGCTCCGGCTTGATTCCGCGCGCCTTCATTTCGGTGGCGAAGTGCTTGATCTGGTGGTAGGAGAACGGCAGGCACTCGTCGTAGATCATCTCGGGCCGCGGGTCGGGCAGAGGGGCGGGCCGGGCGCGGATCTTGAAGCGGCTCATATCGGGGGTGAGGTTCAGCGACGCGACCTCGGGCCGGGCATCCAGGCACTGTAGCCGCTCCTCGTTGGTCATATCGGGGCCGCCGCCGGTCGTGTCGTTTATGATGATGTCGGGGCACGCCTTGCGGATCTTCGCATTGACCTCCAGCCAGCGTTCGGTCGTGACCGCGGGCCGCGTAGGGAACTCTTCCTGGCGCGCGTGCACGTGCACCATGGACGCGCCCGCTTCGTAGGCGCCGCGCACCGACTCGGCGATCTCCTCCGGCGTCTCGGGGAGGTTCGGATTCGACTCCTTGCCCTGGATTCCGCCGTTGCAGGCGACGCAAATGATCGTGGGCGGCATGCGACCGACCCGCGCGAGGTATTGATGGGCGTCGGCGTGGTTCCAGCGGTCGTGAAGGTTGGCCATCGAGGGCATCCGTGTGGCAGGAAGGGTGTGACAAGTGCGGCGGTGGCGGTATATGCTGGCTTGTCCGTTCATTATTCACGCATGTGGGCGCACGCGCGAGGGGAGCACCACCGGTGCGCGCGCCGGGAGCGCCGGAAAGGAACAACCATGTCCGTAGCGTCTGCCACCGCGACCTCACCCGGGGCGGTCGCCGTCGTGGGGGCCGGCGTGATCGGTAGAAGCTGGATCCGGGTCTTCACGCGTGCAGGGTTTCCGACCCGCGTCTACGACCCCGACGCCGAACAGCTGGGGCGGGCGGTCGCCTGGGCAGGTGCCTCGGCGCGGGAGGACGTCCACCTGGGTCTGTGCAGCTACAGCGAGGCCCGGGCCGCAGAAGGGCGGATCACTAGCTGCACGACCCTGGAAGAAGCGCTCGACGGCGTGGACTACGTGCAGGAGAGTGGCCCGGAGGCCGTCGCGACCAAGCAGTCGATCTACCGGGAACTCGACGCGGCGGCGGCCCCCGGCGTAGTGCTGGGCAGCTCGACCTCCGCGAATGACATGACTGTGATCGCACAGGGGCTCGCCGGGGCGGCCCGGTGCATCGTAGCGCACCCGGTCAACCCGCCGCACGTGATCCCGCTGGTCGAAGTCCTCGCGGGCGCGGAGACCAGCCCCGGAGTCACGGCTTCCACCCTGCGGCTGCTGCGGCGAGCGGGGATGGCCCCGGTCCTGCTCGACCGCTTTGCCCCCGGCTTCGTCCTCAACCGCCTGCAGGCGGCACTGTTGCGCGAAGCGATCTCGCTCGTGGGCACCGGGGTGGCCTCGCCCCAGGTGGTGGATGTCGTGATGCGGGAGGGGCTCGGCCTGCGCTGGGCCCTGGTGGGACCGTTCGGGACCGGCCACGTCAACGCGGACGGAGGCGTCGGCAGTTACTTCAGGATGTACGGCGACGCCTACCGTTCGGTCTGGAAGGATCTCGATTCGGCTCCCAACTTCGGCGAAGACGTGATCGACGCGATCGCCAGAGGAATGACCGCGACGTACGGCGAGGACGCGGTCACCGACCTGTCGGCCTGGAGGGACCGGATGGTGAGGCGGATCATGCAGCTGAAGGTGGAGGATCCGCCGCCGGGAGCCGACTAATAGGTAATCAGGCGTAGGCAGGCGCGAAGACGGGTTTCCCGCGTTGCCGGGGGAGTATCGCGACGCCGGGGCGGTTCGTGTCCCATCGGAGCATGGACTTGTCCCTGGGGATTTCCGCGGGACCACCATGGGGTCGGCCAGGGCGGGAGGCGGGCGGGTGTGGCGGGCGCGGCGGGTGCAGCGGCACGTGTGCAGCACGCTCGCGGTGTGGTGAAACTTTCGGTTTGTTTTCGGTGTAGGGTATAGGATAACCGAAGATACGCCGAATCTCGTGGGGCGCGTGACATGCTGCGTCGCCCCACGCCGCCTTTGGAGGACCCATGACCGCCTTGACGCTCGCCCCCGCACGCAC
>JAJDXS010000002.1 GCA_022823145.1 Gemmatimonadota bacterium | reverse complement strand
GATGCGGGAGATCCGCACGTCCGGTTCGACGAGCAGGGGCTGGAAACGGACCTACGGGTGACGAACTATGCACCGCCGCGAAAGCGTGCGGAGGATGCCGCGTCACCCTAAGGGCACCGCGCCAGCCCCTGACTCTACCGGGATTTGGACCTCAGTTGTTCCGCCGTAACGTCAGGGTTGCCATGAACGCCGAGATCACAAGAAACGTGATCGCCATGTGGTGCAGGAAAGCGACTTCCGGCAGCGCGCGCAGCAACACGCCGTAGACCGGAATCCCCAGGATCATTCCCCCGAACGCGGCGGCCGGCGGCGTTCGCGGCACGAACAGCCCGAAGAGGAACGCAGCCACGATCCCCGGCGAGATGAACCCCCAGAACATCTGGATGTACTCGAAGACGCTTCCGGCGCTGGCCACCACCGGCGCCCACAGGCAGCCGACCAGCACGAGCACCCCGGTGGTCACCCGCCCGACAACCATCAGCCTGCGCGACGACGCCTCGGGCCGCAGATGGCGCTTGTACAGGTCCACGCTGAAGATCGTCGCGGCGGAATTCAGCATCGAATCGAGCGAGCTCATCACCGCCCCGAACAGCGCCGCAAACATGGCGCCCGTCAGCCCCGCAGGCAGCAACTCCCGCATCATGACCGGGTAGGCCTGGTCGGGGTTCGTCACCTGATCGGCGAACAGCTCGGCGGCCATGATCCCCGGGAACACGATGATGAACGGGATTGCCAGCTTGATGAACCCTGCCAAAAAGATGCCGCGCTGACCGTCCGCCAGACTCCGGGCCGCCAGCGTCCGCTGCGTGATGAACTGATTCAGTCCCCAGTAGAAGAGGTTCGGGATCCAGAGCCCGCCGACAAAGACCGCGAGCCACGGCATCTCTGGGTGATTCCACGGGAGGACGGTGTGCAGCTTGCCGTCGGCGGCTTCGAGAAACGGCGCGATCCCCCCCATCGCGCGGAAGCCCAGCACCGTTACCACCACGCCGCCCAGGATCAGCGCCACCCCCTGGATCAGGTCGGACCACACCACAGCCTTCAGCCCCCCGTAGATCGTGTATCCGCCTGCCAGGATCCCGATCAGCCAGATGCCCAGGTTCGTGTCGATGCCGAAGATCGATTCGAGCGCCAGCGCCCCGGAGTACAGCACCGTCGCCAGCGCGACGAATACGTATGCGGCCATGATGAAGGCCGCCATCAGCGTCCGCGTCCGCACGTCGTACCGGAACTCGAGGTACTCGGGGATCGTGTAGATGCCCGCCTGCAGGAAGCGGGGCAGGAAGAAGAGCCCCACCAGTACCAGCGTCACCGATGCCATCCACTCGTAGCTGGCGATCGCCAGCCCCAGCTCGTAGCCCCGCCCCGCCATCCCCACGAAGTGCTCGGTCGAGATGTTGGACGCGATCAACGAGAACCCGATCAGCCACCACGGCAGGTTGCGCCCGGCCAGGAAGTAGTCTGCGGCGTCGTGCTTCCCGCGTGAGGCGTAGAGCGAGATCCCCACGACCACGAGGAGGAAGCCGACGAAAGCCGCGATGTCGAGCGGTTGAAAGGACATGTTCCCAGCTGCAGGTTTCGAGCAGGAGCCAACCTAACGGGGAGACTTCGAGTGCGCATCCAGCCGGTCCGGGGCCTTGCGGTGGCGGGGCCGGAGGAAGGGCTCTGGCAGCCCTGCAACCAATCGGACAATGGTGGTGTCCACACGGTAACCTCCCATCGAGGAATCCGAGTTCGCGAGGTTGGCATCAATGGCTCCAGTTCCGGTCAGGCAAGGACGCATGTTGGCAGTTGCGATCCTGGCGGCGGCCATGGTTGCCTGCGCGCTCGCGGAAGACGAAAACGGGACACGCATCGTGGAGAGCACACTGGCGTCGAGCTGGCAGTCCACCGGCGAATGGACGCTGGAGGAAGATCTGCGGCTGTCCGGTCCCCCCGGTGGCTTTTTCGGCATCGTCGGCGCGCTCACGACCGACTTCCGCGACAACATCTTCGTGCTCGACGGCATGGCCCAGCAGATCCACGTGTTCGCCCCCGACGGCGCCTACCTCCGGACGGTCGGCGGGAAGGGCGAAGGCCCGGGCGAGTTCCGGATGGCGACCGCGCTGGCCATCGGGCCGGGCGACAGCCTGTGGGTCACCGATCCGATGACGAGACGCTATTCCGTGTTCGGTCCGAATGGCGGGTTTGCGAGGCGGCTGACCTGCGGGATCAACGGGGAGGCAAACGGGCAGCGGTGCAGCCTGACGGTGGACGGCAGCTACCTGGAGTGGGCCACGCGCTTTCCGAATGAAGAGAGGACGGGCGACCTGTCCGACATCGATCTGCTCCACTTCCATCCGGTCCGGGTGTCGACGGGTACCGACAAACAGGACACCCTGCCGCGCCTGGAGTTCACGCCGGAGATGGCGGACATGCCGTCGATGGGGATGCGCAGACCGGTCTGGATCGCCCCGGCCCTCCGACGAGCCTTCGACTGCAGGGGCAGTCTGTGGTTTGCGCAAAGCGGCGAGTACCGTTTATACAAGCGCACTCTCGAAGGAGACACCACCGTCATCACTGCGCTGGTGGACGCCAGGCCCGCCGATGTCAACGAGACCGACCGGGACGAGATCCGGCGCGTGTTCGATGGCCGGCCGGACGTATTGGCGGACCAGCTGCGCGCCCTCCCGGAGAAGAAACCGATCATCGAAGCGATGTTCGTGGACGGGGCGGACCACCTATTCGTGATCCCGGAGACTTCGCGAGTGGAACCGGGCACCGCCATCGACGTGTTCGGTGAAGACGGGACGTTCGTGGGCCGGATGCCGGTCCCGGAAACCGTCACGCTGACCTGGGACTGGGCTGCGCACGCGACCCCCGAGTACCTGCTCTTCGCCGGTGCGGATGACGCCGGCACCCCCTACGTGACCCGGCTGAGGATCCGGCGGTAGCGATGTCGTCGTCGAACACCGCCGCCGCGCCGAAGCTCGGGCCTCTCGCGCCCAGTGGCATCGCCGTGCCCGGCGCGCGCGACAGCCGTGCCCCCGATCGCCCGAGTGCAACCAATCACCGCCCGCCCGGTGTCAGCGGTACAACAACAAGGAACCCGGCGCGGGACCGGAGACTCGGCTCGGTGACGGAAGCGCAACTCATACAGCGGTTGAAGGACGGAGATCAGTCGGTCGCGCGCACGCTGTACGATTCGCACGTCGACCGGATCTTCCGGCTTTGCTACCGGTTCGCGGGGGAGTACGACCTCGCACAGGACTTCACGCAGGAAACGTTCGTGCGCGCATTCACGAAGATCGGCATGTTCCGCGGCGAAGCTGCGTTCGGGACCTGGATCGCGGCGATCGCGACGACAGTCTCGCTGAACGAGCTGCGGCGGATCAAGCGCTTCCGCAACCGCGAGACTCCCCTCAACGACGAACTCCGGGGCGGCAGCCCGTCTTCGACCATCGAACCGGACGTCAAGGAGGACCTCTACCGCGCCATCGACCGACTCCCGGAGCGCAGCCGCGCCGTCTTCGTGTTGCACGATGTGGAGGGCTACACCCACGAGGAAATCGGCACGATCCTCGGCATCCATCCCGGGACGTCCAAGTCGCAGCTCTCCCGCGCCCGGGCACGGTTGCGCAAGGCCCTTGCGGTCCACGCGGCGGAGTGGAAGTCATGAGCGACTTCGATCGGTTCACGGCGTTCCTCCGGCGCGCGGCGGCGGGCTACAACCGATCGCCCGAAGTCCCCGCGGAAGCGATTTGGAGGGGGGTGGAGGAGGGTGTGGCGGGCAAAGCGGCTGCGTCTTCCGGCCCGACCGGCGAGCTGGGCGATGCGGGCACGCCTGCGGGTGCCGCCCCGGCCGACGACACCCCGATCATCGCGCCTGGCTACCACGCCCCGCCCCCGCCCCCAAGCGACGAGATGTGGGACCGGATCGAGGCGTCCTGGGCGCTGCGACAGGCTGCCGCTCCGGCCTCCGATGGCGCGCGCGCCGCACCGCGCCGGCGCCCGGCGTGGCTTGGCCGGCGCGGGACGGCAGGTTGGGCCGCTGCGTTGGCGGCGGCGGCCTCGCTGGTGCTGGGCATCGCACTAGGGCGCGGTGCGCGGACCGCACCACCCGGTGAGACGACGGCCGCCGCTCCGCCCCCCGTTGCCGCGACGGCTGAAACGGTGGTTCCGCCCGCCACCGTGGCAGAGCACGAACCGCGGCAACCGGACGCCGCCTCCTCATCGGCCATCGACGTGGCGGGCGCGGAAATGGCGGCTGTCATCGAAGCTGCAGAAACCCGCGAACGTCCGGAAGCAGCGAACCGCAACGTGGGGCCGGTCAACGCGCCGACGGAGCTCGCGCCGGTTCGAGGCAACCGATTCGAGCCCGAGCACGACTACGTCACCGCCCGGCACCTGGAACGGGCCGCCATCCTGCTCACCGCCTTTCGGACGGATCGGCGCACCCCCGCATCCGAGCAGGACCTGGCGCAATGGGCGCGCGAGCTGCTCCTGGACACCCGCATGTTCCTGGGACTGTCCGACTTCAGTTCGCCAATCGAGCAGGCTCTGCTCGAAGACCTGGAACTCGTCCTGATCCAGATTGCCGGCCTGGGCCCCGGCGCGCCGGATTTCGAATGGGCCCTGGCGCGTGAGAGCATGGAGCGGCGCGCCACATTGACGCGACTGCGCGCCGTGAGCGCGGAAGCCGAAACCTGACCACGGGAGATCGAATCGCAGCTGCGAAACGCGGCGCGACGAAGGAGGCAGAGAGATGAAGAGCCGAAGTGAGACGACAAGGGGCAGGAAGATGGTAACGGTCGCCGGAATGGCCCTGGCCCTCTTCCCGGTGGCCGACGCAACGACGAGGACCGCCGGTTCAGGTCCCCTGCCTGTGTGGGGGAGCGGGCACCTCGCCGCTCAGAGTGTCGCGGAGGAAAGGCTGTTCCTGGCGGCGAGGTCGCTGATCAACCAGACGAACTGGCAGGAAGCCGCCAACAGATTCCGACAACTCCGCGAGCGCTTCCCCGGAGGATACCACGTCAGCGATTCGTTCTACTGGGAGGCCTTCGCCCGTCACCGATTGGGCCAAAGGGAACAGGCTGTCCTGCTGCTGGACCACATGCTGGAGCAGGTTCCGGATACCATTTCAACCGATGGAGCGGACTACCATCGCGTGAACGACGCGCGTCAGCTCCGTCTTCGGATCCTCGGAGAGATGGCGGAGCAGGGCGATCCCCGTGCGGCGCAAGAGGTGCTGCGCCAGTCGGATTTGGCCATTGGGCCTCCACCGGACTCCGTCCACCCCACAATACTGCTGCCCGACACACTCGAGGATGCGGTCCGCGACGCCTTCACACGGATGAACCGAGCGGGCTGGGAGATGCTGGATACGGGGTCATTGCGCGACATGCTCGAACTCTATTCGGATGGGACGCTCAGGCCCACGAACCGGCGCCAGTTGCCCGCACACTGTGACGAAGCGTCGGTTCAGCAGGAGGCGCTGACAGCACTGATGCGCCTGGAAACGGACCGCGTCGGGATCCTGCGCAGCGTGATCGACCGAAACGACGAGTGCTCCGTCAATCTGCGCGCATACGCTGTCGAGCGACTGGCGCGTGAAGAGACCGAGGAAGCACAGCTGGAACTGATCGCTCTGACCACCGGCCATCCGGACCCCGAGACCAGGCGGTCGGCCGTGCAGGGCCTGCGCCGGTTCGACACTCAGGCAGCCGTGGACGCCCTCGCGGCCGTGCTCACGCAATCGGACGACGCCGAGATCCAGGACGCGGCAATCCGGGGGCTCCAGCGGAGCGAAAATGCGGGCGCCCTCCCGGCTCTCGAGACCTATGCCGCTGACGCGTCCAAGCCCGAGGATCTCCGTGAGGACGCCATAGTGGCGCTTGGGAGACGCGCCGATATCGACCCCGGTGTCCTGATCCGGCTCTATCCCGCACTCGATAGCGAGGAGCTGAAGTCCGCCCTCATAGGAAGACTGCGGCGAATCGCGGAGGAGGGGGACGAGCAGGCCGAGTCCTGGCTCTTCAATCTGACCTTCGATGTGAGCGAATCGGTCGACATCCGCTTGGAGGCCCTTGACGCCTGGTCGAGAAGCCCGTCGCTGCCTTTGTCCGTCTTCACCGAGGCCTACGGACGGCACGGACAGCTCAGTGAATCCAGGTTGAGAGAAAGGATCTTCTACGCCCTCTACCGCAGGGTTGATCGGGCCCCCGACGACGCCGTCAAGTCGGACGCAGTGGTGAGGATGGTCGAACTCGCCCGGATGGAAACCGATCCGGAGGTACGTGAACGCGCCGTATACTGGCTGGGCAGAACCGGTTCCCCCGAGGCGGTCGAGTTCCTGCTGGAATTGCTGCGCGGAACCCCGCGGGATACGTTGCCGAGGAACGGGTGATCGTCCGCGCGTTCTGAGCGGGAGATTGTGATTCGTTTCACAATCTCGCTGGGCCATGGTGCGGGATGTCGGCTGACGGACAACGCCCAAGTCGCAAACCGGAGAGTCACCAAATGGGGAGTTTTCGGGCTCGGACCGCGATTGCTACAGCCCTCCTGGTGACGGCTGGATGCGATGGGAGAGACGGGGACGAAAACCCCGGCACTACGCCCGAAGTCCCCACCTACGAGGGCACCATCGACCTCGAAATCGGTGCAATGGACGGGGACGACCCCTATCTCTTCTCGAGAATCGAGGCAGTCGCGGCCGACGAGCGCGGACGGATGATTGTCGCCGACCGGCAATCGAACGAGATCCGCGTGTTCGAGCCGGACGGAGTGTTCGCATTCCACTTCGGAGGCTACGGCGAGGGACCCGGTGAACTGACGGACATCTGTTGCGTGGAGTTCGGGCCGGACGGTGACCTGTGGGTGCGCGAGAGCGAACGCTTCAGTGTGTTCAGGCTGGGTGAAACGGACGCGGAATACCAAATGGGACTCAGAAGTCCGCAAATGGGCGTGACCGGTGTTATGGCTCCTTTCACCTTCGACGAGTTGGGCCGGCTGGTGGCGATCGGGCACTTGTATGACGACGACGGCGTGAGCTTGGACACACGATATCGCGTGCTCCGCGATGGAACCGTGGACACCCTGGTCATGGCGGACAGGGAGCGCCAGTCCGTGAGCCAGGAGACAGTGCCGTTTGAAAGGGGGCCGTTCAGAGGCGTTGCGTACGTCAGTCAGCCGTTCGGCGCGAGGTGGATTCATGCTCATGCCAACGGGGGCGTATGGGCTGAGGCGGTCACGTCGGACTACTCGATCAACTACCACAGTCCGGACGATGCAGTCGCCCTGATCGAGGGCCCTCCGCTTCCGGGACCGACACTGAGCCCCGCTGAACGAGAGCGGGCACAAGTCCAGATAGACCGTGATCTGGGCCGGACGGACCTCGCCCGCCATCCCTTTGGCATCCCCGCCCGCAAGCCTCCGCTCGCGCGGATGTTCTTCGATCGGGACAGCCGCCTCTGGGTCGAGAAGACGGCCGCAGACGGAGCGCCGATGCGCGAGGCGGACGTCTACGAAGGCACGACCCTCGCAGCCCGGTACCGATGGCCACGACGCATCAGGGAGTTCCCGACCCCCTGGGCTACGGAATCCGTCCTGTATGGGGTGACCGCCGACTCCCTTGGCGTTCAGCGGGTCGCCCGGGTGCGCTTCACGCCGACACCCTGAGGCGCCGCTGCCCCTCCATCACGTCCGCCGACCAGGTGATCTCGACGGCGCCCTTCAGGCTGCACGCCGTCGGGCACTTTCCGACGTGCGTGGACAGCGCCCGGTCGACCTTGTCGCGCGGTGCCCCCTCGGGCAGCCGGATCGTGTAGTGGGCGTGGATTCGGGTCAGGACCACGATCCGGTCCACGACCTCGTTGGTGCCTTCCGCGGTCACGCTGATCGCGTCGTTGGCCATCGGGATCCCGCGCACCTCCAGTGCGCCGTTGAGCGTCCCGAGTAGTCAGCCGGCAGCGGCCGCAACCAGGTAGTCGACGGGGAGCGGGCGGTCGGGTTCGTCGTGCAGCCGGTAGTGGGCCTTGATCGGACCGTGGACGCCGAAGTCGACCTCGGTGCCGTCGGCCAGGGTGGCGCGGCGGTGGATCCCGTCGACCTTGGCGACGTTGGCGCGGGCGGTGTAGAAGGCGCTGCTCATGGGGCGGCCTCGGTGGTGGAGAATGTCGGTGGGTGCGGTGTCACGCCGAAGGTACATCCGCGCCAGCGCCGCCGGAACCCACGATCCGCGCGTACAGCTCCGGGTCGGTGGCGCCCTCGGTGTTGAAGACGAGGACGCGGGAATCGCTCCCGAGCCCGACCGCACGCCGCAGCTCGGCATCGTCCGCCGCGTCGATCAGCCCCAGCAGGCCCGCCACGCCCGACTCCCCGCCCTCGAACGGGTCGCCCAGTTCGCCCCGCGCCGCGGCCCGCATGAGCGGCGCGACGCCCTCGTCCCGCACGGTCATGAAGGCGTGTGCGCCGACGCCCACGACCTCCCAGGCCAGCGGCGAGATCTCCCGGCAACTGAGCCCCGCCATGATCGTGTGCAGGTCGCCCCGGGCGACGCGGGGCGCGCCTGCGCAGCCGCTCCGATAGAGGCCGTCGGCCGTGTCGGGCTCCACGATCACCGCCGCGGGGCGATCCGGCCCGAGCCGCTCCCACAGGTGGCCGATCACCGCCGCGGCAAGGCCCCCGACGCCGCCCTGTATGAACACGTGGGTGGGCGGAAGCCCCTGGTGGGTGGGCGGAGATGCGTTCAGTACCTTCAAGGCCTCCTCGACCATGATCGTGTATCCCACCATCACCAGACGCGGGATCACCATGTAGCCCGCGTAGGACGTGTCCGAGATCACCGTCCAGCCATTGGCGCGGGCGTCGCGGGCGGCCTGCGCGACCGCGTCGTCGTACTCGCCGTCCACGCGCACCACGCGGGCGCCGAACGACCGGATCGCGGCGGCGCGCACCTCGGTGACGTGCGTGGGGAGGTAGATCACGGCGTCGCAACCGAACATGCGGGCGCCCCACGCGACCGAGCGGCCGTGGTTGCCGTCGGACGCGCAGGTGACGGTGGGTGCCGCCGGCGGAGCACGCCGCGCCCCGGGCCCGTCGCCGCCGGAAGCTCCCGGCCGCCAGGTGAAGCCCGTCGGCGCCGTGGCCGTATCTACCCCCATCATCACCCGCAGCACTCCATAGGCGCCGCCGAGCGCCTTGAAGCTCCCGAGACCGAAGCGGCCGCTCTCATCCTTCACATGAACCGACGCCAGCCCCAACCGCGACGCCAGATGGTGCGCGGATCTCAGCGGTGTCGGCCGGTAGTCGGGCCACGAAGTGATCTCGGCGCGGGCGGATCGGTGGGCGTCGAGATCGATGCCGGCAGCCGGTGGGCGCGGGTACGGACCCGGCGGGGCAGCGTTGGGGTTGATGGTCCAGGGCACGCGGGGGCTCCGGGTTGCGGCGGGTGGGCAGTCCGGCAGGAAAAAACCGGGCAAGTCTATTACCTTCCTTGGGCTATGGATCTACGTCAAATGTTTGGTGGCGTGTTGAAGCTCCGGCGTCCGGATCCCGGCGAAGCGCTGGCGGGTCGGGCGGAGCCGCTCAGAGTACCCGGTGCCCACCATGTAAACGGCAATCGGATCAAGCCTCCCTTCCCGGCGGGGTTCCAGCAGGCGTACTTCGCGATGGGGTGCTTCTGGGGAGCGGAACGGATCTTCTGGGAACTGCCCGGCGTGTATTCGACGGCCGTCGGCTACCAGGGAGGGCTGACTCCCAACCCCACCTACCAGGAGGTCTGCAGCGGCCGCACGGGGCACGCCGAGGTGGTGCTGGTCGTCTTCGATCCCGACCGGATCTCGTATGCGACGCTGCTCGCCGCGTTCTGGGAGGGCCACGACCCCACGCAGGGCATGCGGCAGGGCGCCGATGTCGGCACCCAGTACCGCTCGGCGATCTACACCGTCGGGGATCCGCAGCGCCGCCTTGCGATCGAATCGCTCGACCGCTACCAGGGGGAACTGGCGCAGGCCGGCTACGGGGGCATCACGACCGAGATCGAGGACGCACCGCCGTTCTACTACGCCGAGGAGTACCACCAGCAGTACCTGGCCAAGAATCCGGGGGGATACTGCGGACTGGGCGGCACCGGCGTGTCCTGTCCCAGCGGCGTCGCCGAACCCGTGGACTAGCCCCATCCGAGGAGCCATGGCAGGAACCGCCCTCAAATGACACCGGCCTCGAATCGCGCGCAGAACGGTCCGGAGTGGAGAGGCCGGCTCTTCGACATCATCTTCGAAACCGACACCCATCGTGGTGCCAGGGCGTTCGACCTCGTGCTGATCGTCATCATCCTGGCAAGTGTCATCGTTGTGATGCTCGATTCAGTGGAAACGATCGCGGCCTCGCACCATCAGCTGCTGTACGTTCTCGAGTGGATATTCACCGTGCTGTTCACGATCGAATACGCCGCCCGACTGGCGTCGGTGCAGTCGAAACGCCGCTACGCGCTGAGCTTCTTCGGCATCATCGACCTCCTGGCGATCATTCCCACCTACCTCAGCCTGCTTCTGCCGGGTTCGGAGTACCTGGCGATCATACGCGTGCTCAGGGTGCTGCGCGTATTCCGAGTGCTGAAGCTTGTGCGCTATCTGGGCGAAGCCAGGATTCTGGCGCGGGCCATGGCGGCCAGCCGCTACCGGATCATCGTCTTCCTCATTACGGTGGTGACCATGGTGGTGGTGCTGGGCTCGATCATGTACCTGATCGAGGGTGAGGACGCCGGCTTCACCTCGATTCCCGCAGCCGTGTACTGGGCGGTGGTGACCCTGACCACGGTCGGATTCGGCGACATCACCCCCAACACCGCGGTCGGGCAGCTACTGGCCTCGGTGATCATGCTCATGGGGTATGGGATGATCGCCGTACCCACGGGCATCGTCAGCGTCGAACTCGCCCACGCCGCGCACGCTGCGGGGCAGACGGGCGGGGCGCCCGGGACGAGGGACAACGTCTGCACGGCGTGCCGAACAGGGGGACACGACAGCGATGCCCGCTTCTGCAAGAAGTGCGGGGGGACGGTTATCGCGATTGCGCCGGAAGGCTGACGAATGAGCGAAGACAAATCTCGCGAGACTCCCGAGCGGCTCCTGCGCGAAGAGGGGTTGGGGGATGAAGATGCGCTGTCCGCCGCACGGGAAGAGACCATCACGGTACTGAGCGAGTGCTTCGCGCGGGACCTGTTGACGGTCGAGGACTTCGAGCGGCGAGCGGAGCTGGTGCATGGTGCCCGCTCCATGGCGGAGCTGGGCACGGCGATCGAGGGGATCCGGACGGGAGGGCTGCCGGTGCGGACGGGTGGAGCGACGGCGGGCCCATTGCGGCGCCCGAGGCCCGGCCCCGCCACCGCGCCAAACCTTGCTCACGCCCCTTCGGCCCGGGACTACGACCGTGCCATCGCCATATTCGGCGAGACCAAGCGGGAGGGCGCGTGGACTCCGGCACGCAGCAACACGGTCGTGGCGGCCATGGGCTCGGCGGTGATCGATCTGCGGGAGGCGTACCTGGACCCGCATCGGACGGTGGTGTCGGCCTTCGCCTTCATGGGCGGAGTCGAGGTCATCGTGCCGCCGGGAGTCCACGTGGAGTGTTCCGGCTCGGCCATCTTCGGCGGTTTCGAGCAGCGGAAGGAATACATGTCCTCGCCGGTCGCCCCCGGTGCGCCCGTGGTGCAGGTATCCGGGTTCGCCGTCTTCGGAGGCGTCGAGGTCGAGCAACGCCTGGTCGGGGAGACGAGGCGTGAGGCCAAGCGGCGGAGACGGCGTGAGAAGAAGGAGCTGAAGCGGCTGCGCAAGCGCCGCTGATTTCGCCCGGTTTTGCGCCCGCGGTGCCGAAGCCGTAGTCTCCCCGTGTTCCAGCGGACCGAAGTGCACATTTCCGGCGCCGGACAGCCGGAAGGGGCCTCGCGGCCGCTCAAAGCAGAAAAGCTCGTCCAACCCAGGAGACTATCCGCACATGTTCAACAAGCAACACCCGGGACTCAAGGTGCTCGCGTACAACGCCCTGCGCGTCGTGGCGGGTCTGCTCTACGCCCAGCACGGAGCCCAGAAGCTCTTCGGAGTCATCGAGGGCAACCAGGCCGAACTGATGAGCCTCATGGGCCTGGCCGGGATCATCGAGTTCTTCGGCGGGCTACTGATCGCGGCCGGCCTGTTCACCCGGCCGGTGGCGTTTGTGGCATGCGGCCAGATGGCGGTCGCCTATTTCATGGCGCATGCGCCACAGGGCTTCTGGCCGATCCTCAACAGGGGCGAACTCGCCGCCTTCTACTGCTTCACGTGGCTGTTCTTCTTCACGCACGGACCGGGCAGGTACTCGGTCGACGGGTGGCTGGCCTCCCGGAAGGCGGAGGAGTAGGCCTCAGCAGTGCTCCGCGAACGCGGACTGCAGGTCCTGGGCTATGGCCGGGGCTGACCGCCCCTCGATCTGGAAGCGCTCGAGCATGAACACCACGTCGCCGTCCTTCAGAAGGGCGATGGAGGGCGACGAGGGCGGGTAGCCGACCAGGTGCCGCCGCGCTGACGCAGTGGCGTCCATGTCCTGGCCTGCAAAGACCGTGACCATGTGGTCCGGCTGCGTGTCGCCCTGCAGCGCCATGGCCACCGCGGGTCTGAAGATCCCCGCCGCGCACCCGCAGATCGAGTTCACCGCGACGAGGACGGTCCCTTCCATTGCGTCCATCGCCTGCTCGACCTGCTCGGCGTCGCGCAGCTCCTGAAAGCCCATTCGCACCATGTCGGCCCGCATGGGGGCGACCATCATCTCAGGGTACGGCATATCGATCGTGTCCTTCGGTGGGTTCGCTTGTCACGGGACACGAAGTCTACCGGGGAACGCGGCCGGATACCAGATGCCGGGCGGGAGAGCGCGCATCGCAATATTGTTATAGACAAGGAGGAATGGCCCCGATGGAAGTAGTCCGTCTGCGAGTCAACGGCGACGAGCGCGCGTGTGGGGTTCCCGCCCACTACACGCTCCTGGAAACGCTGCGCTACGGACTCGGCCTGACCGGATCGAAGCAGGGATGCGACAAGGGTGACTGCGGCGCCTGCACCGTGATCGTCG
Organism: Gemmatimonadota bacterium; assembly: GCA_022823145.1. Taxonomy (GTDB): domain Bacteria; phylum Gemmatimonadota; class Gemmatimonadetes; order Longimicrobiales; family Gaopeijiaceae; genus Bin94. The sequence goes on along the minus strand of JAJDXS010000002.1, from coordinate 25,515 downwards.
ACGGCAGGGCGGTGCTGTCGTGCATTACGCCGGTCTGGGAGGCCGAGGGGAGGGAAGTGCGCACCGTCGAAGGGCTCGCGACGGCGACCGAACTGCATCCGGTGCAGGACGAATTCGACCTCAACGGCGCCGCGCAGTGCGGTTTCTGCACGCCGGGCATCCTGTGCAGCTCGGTGGCGCTTCTGGACCGCAACCCTTCGCCCACGCGCGGCGAGATCCGGGCCGCGCTGGCCGGTAACCTGTGCCGCTGCACGGGATACGAGAAGATCTACGACGCGGTCGAGGCCGCGGCCGAAAGGCTGGGCGACCGATGAGCGGGCGTGGGACGGGCACCGTCGTGCCGCCGGCGCGGGTGCGTGAGCCAGGGCCGGACGCGCAGACGGCGTCGCCGAACGGATCGGGACGGGATGCCGACACTACCGCGGCGCTGGCCACGATCGGTCGCCCGATGCGCAAGATCGACGGACGCGCCAAGGGTACCGGTCGCGCCCGCTACACCGACGACATCCGCCTCCCCGGCATGCTGCACGGCAAGATCCTGCGCAGCCCGCACCCCCACGCCCGGATCGTCGCCATCGATACCTCCCGGGCCGAGGCGCTCGAAGGCGTGCACGGAGTGGTGACGGGCAGGGACATGCCCACCACCTACGGCATCATCCCCTGGACGCCTGACGAGTATCCGCTGTGCGTCGACAAGGTCCGCTACGTGGGCGACGGGGTGGCCGCGGTCGCGGCGGTCGACGAGGACACCGCCAACGCGGCCCTCTCGCTGATCGACGTCGAGTACGAGGAGCTGCCCGCCTACCTCGATCCGCACGAGGCGATCGCCGCCGATGGCCCGTTCATCCACGAGCCTCGCAAAAAGGGCTGGAACGGCAACATCACGAAAACGGTCGAACTCGCATTCGGCGATGTGGATCACGGATTCGAGGGGTCGGATCTTGTAGTCGAGGGCGACTACTTCTTCGAGGGAACCACCCACACGCCCATCGAGCCGCACTGCGCCATCGGGCTGGCGGAACCCGACGGCAGACTCACGGTGTGGTCGGCCACGCAGGTCCCCCACTACCTGCACCGCGAGCTGGCGCGCGTCCTGGAACTCGACCCCGCCCGCGTGCGCGTCGTGCAGCCGCCCGTCGGCGGCGCGTTCGGCGGCAAGTCCGAGCCCTTCGACCTCGAGTTCTGCGTGGCCAGACTGTCGATGATGACCGGCCGGCCGGTCAAGATCCTCTACACCCGCGAGGAGGTCTTCTACTCCCACCGCGGACGCCACCCCTTCCACATGCGCTACCGGACGGGCGCCACCCGCGACGGCATGCTCACCGCCGTGGACTCCAGGATCGTCATGGACGGCGGCGCGTACGCCTCCTTCGGGCTGGTGACGACCTACTACTCCGGCCAGCTCCTCACGGCGCCCTACCACATGCCCGCCTACCGCTTCCACTCCACGCGCGCCTACACCAACAAGCCGGCGTGCGGGCCCAAGCGCGGGCACGGTTCGGTCCAGCCACGCTTCGCCTTCGAGGTGCAGCTCGACCGCATCGCGGAGGCCCTCGACATAGACCCGATCGACCTGCGCAGGCGCAACTTCATCGGCTCCGACACGCGCACCGTCAACGACCTGCGCGTCACCTCGAACGGCTTCCTGGAGTGCCTGGACGCCGTGGAGCGCGCCAGCGAATGGGGACGGAAGTACCGCCGCCTCCCCTACGGGCGCGGCGTGGGCGTCGCGGGCTCGACCTACATCACCGGCACCAACTACCCCGTCTACCCGAACGACATGCCCCAGTCCGGCATCCAGCTGCAGGTCGACCGCTCCGGGCGCGTCGCGATCTTTTCGGGCGCCTCCGAGATCGGCCAGGGCGTCGACTCCATGGTGACGTACATCGTCGCCGAGGAGCTGGGCGTCCCGCTGGAACACATCCGCGTGCTTGCGGGCGACACCGACTTCACCCCGGTCGACTTGGGCGCCTACTCGTCGCGGGTGACGTTCATGCTCGGCAACGCCTGCATCGACGCTGCCCGGCGGATCAAGGCGATGGTGCAGGAAGCGGTGGCCGAGGCGTGGGGCACGAAACCACGCGAGGTGCTGCTGGCCGGCGGACTCGCGGTCATGGCGGGCGACACGGGCACCGGCATGCCGCTGCGCGAAGCGTTCAACCTGGCCGAGGCGAAGTTCGGCACCCTGGGCGCCACGGGTTCCTACAACACGCCCAGGGACGTGCACGGGAGCTACCGCGGCGCCACGATCGGAGCCTCGCCGGCCCACTCCTTCACGGCGCACGTCGCCGAAGTCGAGGTCGACCCCGAGACCGGATTCGTGACGGTCGAGAAGATCTGGATCGCCCACGACTGCGGCCGTGCGCTCAACCCGGTGCTGGTCGAGGGGCAGATGGAGGGGTCCGCCTACATGGGCTTCGCCGAGGCGCTCATGGAGGAGCAGATCTTCAAGAGCGCCGACCAGGGGCGTGCCGGGCTCCACAACGCGCCATCGCTCCTCGACTACCGCATTCCGACGAGCCTCGACACGCCCGCGCTCGAGTCGCTCATCATCGAGTCGATCGACCCGGAGGGGCCGTACGGAGCCAAGGAGGCCGGAGAGGGCCCGCTCCACCCGTCCATCCCCGCGATCGCCAACGCCATCCACGACGCTGTAGGGGTGAGGATGAACTCGCTGCCGTTCTCGCCGCCGCGGGTGTGGCGCGCGATCCAGGCCGCCGGAGACGGGGGGCGGGGTTGAGGGCACGCGCGGTACTCGCCCTCGGGGCCGTGGTCTTCGCCGGGTTGGCCGCCCCCGGCGCGCCAGCCCAGGAACGGCCTGCCGAAGGGACGGCGCGCGACTGGCAGATCGCCCGCGAACAGGTCGCGTGGGCCATGGCGCACCGCCGTGCCGCGAGCCCCGGGTTCGGCGAGCTTCTCGGCGCCATCGGCGAACGCCTGGTCGGAACGCGCTACGAGCCGCACACCCTTGAGCTCGCAGGCCCCGAGCGCCTGGTCATCAACCTCGAGTCGCTGGACTGCGTCACCTTCGTCGAGAACGTCCTGGCCATGGCCCGACTCGCCTGGACCGCCGACGCCGCGCTCGTCGAGGATTTACACCGATTCGAGGCAGCCTACCGCCGCGAACTCACCGCGATCCGGTACCGCGACGGGGTCCTCGACGGATACCCCAGCCGCCTCCACTACTTCAGCGAGTGGATCGGTAACAACGAGGCGAAGGGGCTGGTGGACGGGATCTCCCAGGCTTTGGGAGGGGTGGTGGACGAGTCCCCCCTCGACTTCATGTCGACGCACCCGGACGCGTACCGTCAGCTGGCCGATCCAGGTGTGCTTGCAGCAATAGCCACCACCGAGGCCCGGCTCGCCTCCGTGCCGCGCCACTACCTGCCCGAAGACGTCCTCGGGGACGCGGCGCGCGGCATACGCGAGGGCGACATCATCGCCGCGACCAGTACCGTGCCCGGCCTCGACATCGCCCACACCGGGATCGCCGTGTGGCGGGGCGGCGCGCTGCGCCTCATGCACGCGCCCCTGGTGGGTTCGCACGTCCAGATCAGCGACGAGACGCTCGCCGAGCGGATCGGGCGGATCGAGGGGCAGGACGGGATCATGGTCGCGCGGCCCTTGCCACCCCGGTAGCAGCGATGCTCAGGCTGCATCCGTTCCATTATCACCGCCCGGAGACGGTCGAAGAGGCCGTGGCGCTCCTGACCGGCTTCGGGGAGCAGGCCATGCCGATGGCCGGTGGCACGGACCTGATGCCGAACATGAAACACAGGCTGTTCACGCCGGCTCACGTGGTCTCGCTGAACCGCATCGCCGCGATGAGGGGCGTCGCCCTCGGCCCCTCGGGCCAACACCTCCGGATCGGTGCGCTCGAGACGCTCGCCGACGTGTCGGCCAACCCGCTCGTGCGGCGGTACTTCCCCGGGCTCGCGGACGCGGCCGGGCTCGTGGCGGGCCCCCAGCTTCGCAACATGGGGACGATCGGCGGCAATGTCTGCCTGGACACGCGGTGCACCTAATACAACCAGACCGAGTTCTGGCGGGGAGCGCTGGGCTACTGCCTGAAGAAGGACGGCACGGTGTGCCACGTCACGAAGGTGGGGAAGAAGTGCGTCGCGGCGCACTCGGCGGACACGCCGCCGAATCTGATCGCGCTCGGCGCGACGTTGGCGCTGGCGGGTCCCGGCGGTGCGCGCGAGATCCCCGCCGCCGAGTTCTTCGTCACCGACGGGATCTGGAACACGCGGCGGGCGCGGGACGAGGTCCTCACCGGGATCAGGATCCCCGTCGGCGGACCCGGTCGGCGCAGCGCCTACCGGAAACTGCGGCAGCGGCACTCGATCGACTTTCCGCTGCTGTCGGTCGCGGTGACGGGCGATTTTGATGAAAACGAGGTCGTGGAACGTATTGGCGGCGTCGTATCGGCACTGGGCGCACGGCCCCGCGTGTTGGCCGGCTGGAACGAGATTGCGGTGGGCAGGCGGCTCGCCGGGCGTGTGATCGACGCCCTGGCGGATCGCGCATACGCGCAGTGCCGGCCGCTGGAGAACATCATCGTGGACGCCGAATGGCGCCGGGCGATGGTGCGTGTTTACGTAAAGCGGGCACTGGCGGAACTGGCTGGCGAGACGCCTGTGACGGCCAACGGTTCCGCCGCCGGGGCACGACCGTAGGGAAGAGTTTCAACCTGGAGGGTGAGCACGTCATGTACCGCGAAAAAACCTGGGCGCCGCTGTGGGTCTTCGCGCTTCTGTGGACGGCATGCCTTGCGGGTGCGGCCGCGGCGGCGTACGACCTGTTTCAGCAATGGGTCGATACGCCCGGAGACGGGTCCTTTCTCATGAAGGCTGGTTTGACGATGGGAGGCGTGCTCCTGTTCCCGACGCTGATCACGCTGCTCTTTACGCGCCTCGACGTGGAGGTTCAGTCGGATCGGCTGTCAATCGCGTTCGGTCCCGTCCACCTCATTCGCAAGCGGATCCTCTTTGCCGACATCGATTCCGTGCGTGGGCTGACCTACCGGCCGCTGCGTGAATTCGGCGGCTGGGGAATCCGTCCGCGCGGCTCCCGCACGGCGTGGACCATCCGCGGCAACCAGGCGGTCAAGGTGACGCTGCAGAGCGGCAAGGAGGTCTACGTGGGCTCGCGCTTCCCACAGCGGCTCGAAGAGCGGATCCGCACGGCGATGCGCGCGACGCGAGGATAGCGCTGCTCCCGCGGGCCTGAAGACGGGCGCGCCGACCGCAGGCGAGGATTGCCGTAACCAGTCTGACTGGTTATAATGGTCAAATGAACGTCGTCTACTCCACCTACGAAGCCAAGGCGCGGTTCTCGGAGGTTCTCCGCCTGGTGCGCGAGGGCACGACCGTCACTGTGTCCTACCGGGGCGATCCCGTCGCGGAGATCCGCCCGATCGAAAAGGCATCTGGAACTGTCGAAGAGCACTTCGCACGACTCGAGAAACGAGGGATTCTGGTTCCGGCCCGGGGGACGCGGAAGCCCCTGAAGACAGGGGCCCCGAAACCGGGTGCACTTGCCCGTTTCCTGGCGGACCGAGGCGATTGAGCATCGCCTACGTCGACACGTCGGCGGTGGTCGCCATCGCCTTTGCCGAGGACGGTTCGGCCGCGTTGGCGCGCCGTCTGGACGGTTTTTCGCGTCTTGTGTCCTCGAACTTGCTCGAAGCCGAACTGCGAGCCGCGTGCTTGCGCGAGGGACGCCCCGCTCCGGCTGATCTTCTTGCGTGCATCGAATGGATACTGACCGACCGGCCCCTCTCCCCGGAAATCGGTATGGTCCTCGAATCGGGATACCTGCGGGGTGCCGACCTCTGGCACCTGGCGACCGCTCTCTACGCGGCTCCCGAACCGTCGGCAATCTCGTTCGTTACGCTCGACCGCAACCAGGCCAGAATGGCTTCGGCTCTGAACTTTCGAGGGTAGGCAGGGACGGTCCCGCTATGCCCGCTCCAGCACCATCGCAAATCCCATCCCGCCCGCGGCGCAGACCGTCACCAGACCGAACTGGCCGTCGCGCCGACGGAGTTCGTTGAGCAGGGTGGTGGTGAGCCGGGCACCGGTCGCGCCGAACGGGTGGCCGATGGCGATCGAGCCCCCGATGACGTTGATCACGTCGGGATCGGGGTGCCCCACCTTGTCCGGGCGGCCCAGCTCCTTCCGGCAGAAGTCGTGCGAGTCCCAGGCCTGGAGGTTCGAGAGCACCTGTGCGGCGAACGCCTCGTGCATTTCCAGCAGGTCGACGTCGGCCATCGTGAGGCCGGCGCGATCCAGCGCGATCGGCGCGGCATAGGCCGGGCCCTGCAGGAGCTGCCCGGCGGGGTCGAGCGCGGTGATGGCGTAGCTGCGGAGGTAGCCGAGCGGTTCGAGGCCGAGTTCGTAGGCGCGCCGCGGGGACGCGAGGAGCACCGCCGAGGCACCGTCGGTGAGTGGCGATGCGTTCCCCGCCGTGACGGAACCGTACTCCCGGTCGAAGACGGGCCGCAGGGCGGACAGCGCCTCGATCGAGGTGTCGGCGCGGATCCCGTTGTCGCGATCCACCGTGACCTCGTAGCGCGGCGGGAGGTAGAAGGGCGCGATCTCGTCGGTGAGGCGGCCGTCCTCGGTGCCTGCATGGGCCTTGCGGTGCGACCCCAGCGCCCACAGGTCCTGATCCTCCCGGGAGATCCCGTTCTCCCTGGCCATGCGCTCGGCCGCCTGGCCCATCGATTCCCCGGTCGAGTACTCGGCGATCGCCGGAGCCACGGGGACCAGGTCCCGGGGTCGGAGCCGCGCGAAAGCCCTCAGGCGCGCACCCAGCGTCTTGGCCCGGGAGGCCGAGACGAGCGTCTTCGACAGCCGGTCTGAGGCCAGGATAGGGATGCGCGACAGGCACTCGGCCCCGCCGGCGACCACGATGTCGGCGCACCCGGCCTCGATGAGGTTCGCCCCGTCGGCGATGGCCTGGTTGGCGGAAGCGCAGGCGCGCGAGACGGTCACGGCGGGGACATCCTTCGGCAGCGCGGACAGCCCCACCTCGCGCGCGATGTTCGGCGCCTGCGGATCGTGCAGCACGGTACCGTAGACGAGGTGGTCGACCGTATCGGGGGATATCCCGGTCCGGGCGACGAGTTCCGTCACCGCGTGCCGCCCCAGATCGATGGCCGTGAGGTTGCGGAAGTGGGTGCCGGATCGGACGAACGGCGTCCGGCAGCCTGCGATGATCGCTGTGTTCATTCTGTGCCCCGATGGCCGGAGGTGAAGCGGCCGCCACCTTCCCGCAGGCGCGCCCGCACGCCACCTTACCAGGTTGAGTCCGGCCGGTGGACGCGCCGTGAACCGCGATCCTCACATCCCGCATTAGGCAACGCCGGAGCAAGGGAACGGGAGCCCCAGTGAAAGCCATCGAGTTTAACGTAACCATCCCCGGGTTCATCCTGGCGAAGACGCTGGGGCGGTTCAGCGATGCGTTCGTGTACGGGCGGGCGTCGCGACTGGGGCTGGTCGAGCGGCCGCGGCCGGAGCTTCCGGGAGACGACTGGGTGCGCGTCGAGGTGCTCCTCTGCGGGATCTGCGGCAGCGACCTGGGGAACGTCTCGTACAAGTCGAGTCCCGCGATGGAACCCTTCGGGTCGTTCCCCGCGATTCTGGGACACGAAGTCCTGGGGCGCGTGGTGGAGGTCGGGCCCGGCGTCGGGCATGTCGCGCCGGGCGATCGGGTCGTGATCGATCCGATGCTGCACTGCGAAGTCCGTGGTTGGGAGGAGAAAGCCTGGTGTCCTTCGTGCGTCGCCGGCCTCCACTCGACCTGCGAGCTGTCGGGTGAAGAGGGTGCGCCTGCGGGAGACGCCCATCCCACGCCGGACGCTGGCGGGCACCTGGCTGCGGAGCGGGGCCCGGGTGTTGCGCGGGACGTTGGCCGGCCACTGGCACCCGGCCTGACGATCGGCTACCACCGCGACCTCGCGGGCGGATGGGGCGAGGAGATGATCGCCCACAGGCGGCAGGTCTTCACGGTCCCCGATGACGTGCCCGACCGGGTGGCCGTGCTGACGGAACCGCTGTCGATCGGTGTGCACGGCGTGCTGCAGAGCGGTGCGCTGCGATCGCCCGGGCCGATTCTCGTGATCGGGAGCGGGGCGATCGCATTCGGCACGATCTGGGCGCTGCGCACGCTGGGCTACGAGGGTCGGCTGGTGGCGCAGGCCAAGCGTCCGCACGAGGTTGAGCTGGCGGCGGCGCTGGGGGCCGACGAGACGATCACGCCGGGCGACGAGGCGAGGCAGGCGCTGGTCGACACGGGGGCGCGGGCGTACATGCCCGTCGTTGGGCCCGAGGTCTATGCGGGCGGCGGATTCGACCTGGTCTTCGACTGCGTGGGCAACCAGCCCAGTCTGGCGCAGTCGCTCGGCTTCGCTTCGGCCCGGGGGCGGATCGTGGTGCTGGGATGCGCGGGACAGATCCGCAAGCTGGACCTGACCTTTCTGTGGGCGAAGGAGCTGCGGCTGCAGGGATACGTGGGCTACGGCGCCGAAGAGTGGGAGGGGCGCCGGGTACACACGTTCGAAGTCGCCCTGGCCCGGATGCGGGACGACCCCCGCGCCCTGGGCGACCTGGTCACCCACGTATACCCGCTGGAGCAGTACCGCGATGCGCTGCGCTCCGCGCACGACCACCGCCGCAGCGGCGCGGTGAAGGTGGCGCTGCAACCCTGAAGCGCGGGGCGGCGGTCAGGGCCGCGGACGTTGAATCTCGCTCCCCAGCACCACCCTCGCGTCCACCGGCACGGTGCGGTCCGGGTAGACGAAAAGCGGGTTGACCTCGACCTCTGCGACGTCCGGCCAACGCATGGCGCACTCGGCAACCGCCGCACCCGCCCGGACAATCGGGCCGAGCTGCACGGCGGTGCCACCGCGCGCGCCGGCCAGCAGCGCGCTGATTCGCAGCTCCCCGATCGCGGCTTCCAGTTCGGCCTCGTCGACCGGCAGTACACGGTGTGCCACGTCGCGCAATACCTCGACCCACACGCCACCGGCTCCCACCGTCAGCACGGGTCCGAGTTGGGGATCGCGGTACGCGCCCACCAGCAGTTCGGCGACCGGGGCCGGAAACATGGGCGACACGGTGGCACCGTAGTCCTCTGGTGGAAGCCCCCGCGAGCGTGCGTACATGCGGGCGTTTGCGGTGATGCTCTCGAAGGCGGTGCGGGCCTCGTCTTCGCCGGCCACGTCGAGCATCACGCCGCCGGCGTCCGACTTGTGGGTGATGTGTCGCGAAAGAAGCTTGACGGCGACCGGGCCGCCGGTGCGCGAGGCTGCTTCGGCGGCTTCCTCGGCTGACCTCGCAGCCTCCATCGATGCAAACTCCAGCCCTGCCTCCTCGAGGAGCGCGCGCGACTCGGCTTCCGTGAGGGTGACGCGTCCCTCCCGCCGCGATGTCACGATGACATGATGCGGTGATGCGATCGCCACCGGGTCGGGGCGCCAGTATTGTCGCGGCGCATTGAGCCTCTCACCGCGCCGCTGCAGCTCCGCCGCCGCCCGGCACGCAACCTCCAGCGACCCGATCACGGGAACCCGGGCCTCGCGAAGTGCATCCAGCGCCGCGCTGGAATGCGACGCGTACTGGGAATGGACGACGAGCCCCTTGCCCAGCGCGCGCATCCTGGTTGCCATCGACCTGGCCGCTTCGGTCTCGACTTCCGCGAGCGTCTCCGAAAAGCGGATACCGTAGCCCCCGAACAGGCCGACCAGGAGCACCACTCCCACGGCCGGATCGGCGGCCAGCACCTCCAGGGTGCGCGCGAAGGCCCCCGGATCCGCATCCGCGGCTCCGGCGACATCGACCGGAGTGCGCACGGCGGCGGCCGGTCCGAGCCGGTTGCGCAACTCCGCGGATGTCGCCGGCGCGAGGCTGGCGAGGGGCACACCCATCTCCTGCAGCGTGTCCACCACCAGCGTACTCTGGCCCCCGCCGTCCGACAGGATGGTGACCCCGGTTCCCGGCGGCCCGGGAAGTTGCGATCCCAGAGTGGCCGCCACGTGAAGCAGTTCGTCGCTGCGCCCGACCTCGACCACGCCTGCCTGGGCAAACCCGGCCCGCAGGCGATCGTAGGGGCCCGCAACCGCGCCCGTGTGCGAAAGTGCCGCGTGGGCACCGGCGGCCGTCCGGCCGGACTTGATGACCACCACGGGCTTCCGCCGTGTGACCACCGATGCCGCGGCCAGAAGCGCGCGCGAGTCCCTGCAGCCCTCGATGTGCGCGATGACGACCTGCGTGTCGTCGTGGCCGCCCAGGTACTGGAGCACTTCGCCGAACCCCACGTCCGCCTCGTTGCCGAGACCGGCGCAGATCGAGATGCCCATGCGCGTTTGTTCGGTTATCTGCGTCATGAGATCGAGCGCAATGTTGCCAGACTGCACCAGGAGCGCGATTCCCCCGGGCCGCACCCCCCGTGCCCCGATCAGGTTGACGCCCCTGGGCAGGTTGAGCAGCCCGGAAGTGTTCGGTCCGACGACACGCACCCCGCCCTCCCTCGCCGCGTCTCGCAGCCGGGCTTCCAGCCGCGCCCCATCTGCCCCGGACTCGCCGAACCCGACCGCCAGCACCACCGCGCCCACGATCCCACGCTCGCCGCACGCACGCACGAGATCGGGCGCGGTGACCGCCGGCGTGCAGATCACGGCCAGGTCAGCCGCTTCCGGCAGCTCCGCCACCGCCCTGTAGACCGGCTGCCCGAGGATGCTGCCACCGCCCCGGTTCACCGCGTAGACGCGTCCCGCGTACCCGGACTCTCCCAGGGCGCGGAGGATCTGGTGGCCTCGCTTCGTGGGGTTGGCGCTGGCCCCCACGACCGCGATCGAGCAAGGCTCGAAAACGCGTTCGAGCGTCATCTCCCCTTGTAGTCGGGACGTCGCTTCTCGTGAAACGCCGTGAGACCCTCGCGCCAGTCGGAGGTGCCGAAGATCTCCTCCAGGACGACCTGCTCACGTTCGAGCGCCTCTTCCCGGGACATGGTCGCCGCGGGGCCGATCAGGCGTTTCACGGCAGCCAGCGGGATGGGCGCGCGCCGGGCGAGACGTCGTGCCAACTGCCTCGCCTCGGGCAGAACCTCGTCAGCCGGCACCGCGCGGTTGAGGACGCCCCAGGCGGCCGCATCCACGCCCGAGAAGAAATCGCCCAGGTAGATGATCTCGCGCGCCTTGGGCACGCCTACCCGGTCGGACAGGGTGTACACGGCCCCACCGCCCACAAAAGTCCCCAGCGCGACCTCGGGCAGGCGCAGCTTCGCCTCCTCGGCCACGATGGCGAGGTCCGCCGAAAGGGCCAGCTCCAGCCCCGCGCCGATCGCGTGCCCGTTCACCGCCGCGACCACCGGCGTGCCGATCGTCTGGATGAGGTGGTTGGCGCGCTGCGCGATGCCGGCGTAATGGCGCCGCTCCTCCATCGTCGGGTCCCTGTCGCGGTGCTCCTTGAGATCGGCGCCCGCACAGAAGGCGCGCCCGGCACCGGTCAGCACCACGCAGCGGATGTCGCCGTCCGCCTCGGCGCCCTCCAGCTCGCGCACCAGGCCCTCGTACAGCCCGACGTTGACCGCGTTCAGGCGGTGGGGCCGGTTCAGCGTAAGGATCATCAGCGCGCCGTCCCGCGACGCAAGGACCTCACTGCCCGCCATCGGAGACCTCGCCGCCGTACACCACGCCGCCGCGAAGGAGCGGACGCCCCGCGAGGGCCATCGTGGCCTCGCCGTCGCGCACCGCGAATGCCCCGTTTACGAGCACGTGCACCGTCCCGCGCGAGTACTGGTGTGGGTTCTCGTAGGTCGCCATGTCGTCCACGGCCTCCAGGTCCAGAACGGTGATGTCGGCGGCGTACCCCTCGCGAAGATACCCGCGATCGTCCCATTCGAGGAAGTCGGCCGCGAGGCCGGTCATGGAGCGCACCGTGAACGGCAGCGTGATCAGCTGTTCGTCCAGCACCAGGTCACGAATCTTCCTGGTAAACGAGCCGAACGCGCGGGGGTGCGTGACGGGGCGCGTCGGGCCCGGGTCCCGGCCGTCGGTACAGGTCATCATCCAGTCCCGCTGCGCCAGATAGCGGAGGTTCTCGCCGTCGTAGAGTCCCAGATTCATCACCGCGGCATTCCCGTCGCGCAGGATGCGGCGGGCGGCCGCAGGGGCGTCCAGCCCCCACTCGTCCGCCAACTGCTGCAGCGTCCTGCCGTTCAGGTCGGGGCGCCGGTCTGCGAAGAGAATGCGGTCGGCGCCTCCCCGAATCGTCAGCATCTCCCGCGTCTGCGCATCGATGATCCGCACCGTGTCGGGGTGGTCGAAGCGGCGCACCATCGCCGCGTCGCCCCCGGCTGCGGCCCAGCCCGGAATCGTGTACGAGCGCAGGTTCGACTGCGTGGCGGTGTACGAATGATGCGCCCCCGCGACTTCGACCCCCCGGGCCCGCGCGGCTTCGATCAGCGCGGCTCCCTCGGGCGCGCGCCCGTAGTTGTGGGCCCCCTGGGCGTTGAAGTGGCTGAAGATGACCCTGGTCCCCGCTTCTTCGCCGATCCTGATGCCCTCGGCGATGGACTCGAGATAGCCAAAGGGCGGATAGGCCGCCCCAAGATCGCGGTCGTGGGTGTCGTAAATGGCTCCGGGGTACTCTGCGGCGACACGGTTCAGCTCGATGACTTCCTCCGTCTCGGCGTAGTTGCCAGGCAGGTAGAACAGCCCCGACGACAGCCCGTACGCGCCCTCCTCCATGCCCTGGCGCACCAGTCCCCTCATCTCGTCCAGCTCCGTGGGAGTGGGTGCGCGGTTCTCCATCCCCATAACCCACGCCCGCACCGAGTTGTGCCCCACGAAGAGGAACGCGTTCACGCCGATTCCGTCCTCCTCCCAGGCTGCCAGTTGCGCACCGACCTCCGCGCTGCCACCCCCGTCCAGGCCCAGCGCCACGGTCGTGATCCCCTGAAAGAGGAAGGCGCGCGCGTCGCGTCCGTGTTCGCTCCCCAACTCGGCGTGCGAGTGCATGTCGATGAAGCCGGGCGTGACCGCCAGCCCCGTCACGTCGACAGTATCGGCGGCGGTCATCCCGGCCGCGGCCGCGTCGCCCACAAACACAATGCGGTCTCCGGCAACCGCGACATCGGCGACCACGGGCTCGCTCCCGCTGCCGTCCAGGACCGAACCTCCGGCCAGAAGCAAGTCGGCGCTGCCGTCGTTGCCGCCGCACGCGGCCACCAGAGCGATCAGGGAAATCCAACATGCACTGCGGTCAACGGGTACACCGGGGGCAGGGAACGTCGGTTTCATGCTCACCTCCAGGGCAGTCCGGCCATCCATTGGGAGGTCGGGATCAGCGTTGGTCAGACTCCCGCGCGGGCGTCAGTTTCCGGAGAGTCTGAGGAATAATACGCCCCCGCTCATGGAGGTCACAGGGATGATTCTGCTCGCGAAGAACGGGTAGTTGCTCCAGGTCCCCTCGAAGCCGGGCAGGTCGTCGGCGGGCTCCACGTCGAAGTAGGCCACCTCGCGAGGATTCTCCCGGTCCTCGATGTTGAGGATCCGCAGTCCGGCGCGGTAGTTCGACTGGTATAGCAGGTCTCCGCGGACGTAGAGGTTGTGGTCGGTTGCGGGGGTCGCCCCGAGGAATTCGGTGGCCAGGATGGGGTCATCGAGTTCCTTGACGTCCCAGACCAGGGTTCTGGTCTGCGAGAAGGCGTCGAACTCGTCGAACTCGTCGTTCATGTACAGGTACTCGTGGGCGGCATCGAGCCAGACCTGATGGGTGTACCCCGAGAGCGGATAGCGAGTGGCGGAGACCGCGGTCGGCGACTCCTTGTCGGAAACGTCGGCGATGCTCAGCGCGGTCTCGTTGGCTCCGAAACAGAGTTCCCGGCCCCGGTATTCGGCGTCGGGTCCGTCGTAGACCACGCACATGGCGTCGTGCGTGTACCCGGTCTGCGAAAGCCCGGTATTCGGGTCGGAGAAGCAGCCGGCAAACACTGGGTTGCCGGGCGCGCGAACATCGATCATGTGAAGGCCGCCACCACAGGTCTCGCCGCCGCTGTTGCTGCCCACGACGTAGGCGAACCCCGTCTCCTCGTTGATGACGATGTTGTGCGCGCTGGCGACATTGTCGTAGTGCGCGGACGCCGTGAAAGTGGCCGGCGCGTTGCTGACACTGCGCAGTTGCGTGAGGTCGAATACCTGCACGCCGTGGGGTCCGGCGCCGTCCGACACGATGAAGGCGTGGTTCCTGTAGACCTTGATGTCGCGCCAGACGCTGGAACTTGCACCATCGGTCATGGGCAGCACACCGGCGTAGAAGGGCTTCCGGGGATCCAGGAGCCCCACGAAGGAGGTGCCGCTGGAATGCCCGACCAGTGTCCACTCCGTTCCGGTTGCCGGATCGGTCCACCCCCAGAGGTCGCTGACCGTCGATTCGGCACCGATCTGGTGCATTTCGAGCTTCGAGACCAGATCCACGCCGTTGCACGGGTACTGGTTGGCCATTCCGTTTCGGCATTCCGCCAGGAGGAGAGGCTCAGGAGGGACCGGATCCGGGGGCAGTGTTGTCGCCGCATCCCCGCAGGATGCGAGGGCAAGCAGTCCCAACAGTGCGCTGAGACGCCTCACCTGCTTCGACGGCAACCGGGTCACAGCGTCTTGGCTCCAGTCCCGCAAAGGGCCGCTATGGGTGACGCAGATCCACCACCAGCCGCGGGTCACCCATGATCTCCATGATACGGTAGTCTACCACCCCGCTTGTGCCAAGGATCCACCTGACGGTGTCGTCCTGATCGCAGGCCTGGGCCGCGTTGGCCAGAGCAGGGAAGTCGGTTGAGCGGTTTCGGTCTCCGACCAGTGGCGAGCCGCCTTCATTGGACACCGCGCGCGTGAACTCGACTACAACATGTCCCGGCGCATCGGAAAGCGGTTCCGTTCCATCACAGCCGCCGCCGGATTCCGCCGTTTGCGTGAACCGATATCCAGGCAGCGCCGGAGAGAAGGAGAAGACGACCCGGTCGTAGCCGCGGGAGCGGGAGGTGCTCACATCGGTCAGGCGCGCGGGGGCGTCCCCCGGGTCCGGATCTCGGGAGATCGTGTTGCGGGTCCACGGCATGCTGAGCGCGACCTCGGACGGATCGAACTCGCCGTAGTCCACTTCCGTCATCGATTCACGAGGGCTCTCCGTGGATACGAAGGGGTCGGGCTCGGGCGGTGCTTCCTCTGCTGCTTCTCCGCCGCAAGCGGTTGCCAGGGCGAGGAGTGCGAGCGCACAAGCGCTGCGGCGAATGCCCGATTGGTACGGGCCGATGGGCGGTAGCCCGGGACGAGTGTGGTCTGTCGGTGCGGACAAGAGATTCCCCTTCTCTCTCAAGTTCAGGTGTGGAGCTTCGGGGGTGCCGTGATTCAGGAAAGCAGGAATTCCCGCGCGGTCCGCACCCCTTCGGCCAGCCGGTGCACCTCTTCGTTGCTGTTGTAAAGGTAGAAGGATGCCCGGGTCGTCGCAGACAGGCCGTAACGGTCTACAACGAGCTGCGCGCAGTGATGGCCGGCCCTCACCGCGATACCCTGCGCATCGAGGATGGTCGCCAGGTCCTGCGCTGAGGTGCCGTCGATGACGAAGGGAATGACTCCCGCCCGCTCTTCCGGGCTGGACGGGCCGAGAATGCGGAGCCCGTCCACTTCGGCGAGCAGGCTCATTGCGGTGCGGGTCAGCGCCATCTCGTGTTCGTGGATCGCGTCGAGGCCGATGCCTTCCAGGTAGTCCGCCGCCGCGGCCATCCCTACCGCACCCGCAATGTTGGGCGTTCCCGCCTCGAACTTGTGAGGCACCTCCGCCCAGGTGCTCGATTGTCGAGACACCTTTTCGATCATTTCCCCGCCCCCCTGGTAGGGCGGCATCTCCTCCAGCAGTTCCCTTCTTCCCCACAGGGCCCCCATGCCCGTCGGGCCGCACATCTTGTGAGCGGAGAAGGCGTAGAAGTCGCACCCCACCGCCCGGACGTCGACGGGAAGATGCGGGGCGCCCTGGGCACCGTCCAGGATGTAGACCGCGCCGCTCCGGCTCCTGATCATGGCCCCGATGTCGCGGACGGGGTTGATCGTACCGAGGGCGTTGGAGACGTGCGGAAGGGAAACGACCCTGGTGCGGGATCCGAGAAGACCCTCGAGCTGGTCGAGATGCAGGTGCCCGTCGTCGGTAAGCCCGACGTACCGGAGCCGGGCGCCGGAGCGGGCCGCGAGGAGCTGCCACGGAACCAGGTTGGAATGGTGCTCCATCTCCGAGAGAACGATCTCGTCTCCGGGGCCGACCCGAGCCTGTCCGATCGAAAAGGCCACCAGGTTGAGTGCTTCGCTCGTCCCGCGGGTCCATACGATCTCGTGCGCGTCCCCGGCGTTCACCCACCGGGCGACACGGGTCCGGCTGTTCTCGTAGGCTTCGGTCGCCCGCCGCGCGAGTTCGTGAACGCCACGGTGAACGTTGGCGTGGTCCCGCAGGTAGTAGCGCGAGATCGCCTCGATGACCTGCCGCGGCTTCTGGGAAGATGCGGCGTTGTCCAGGTACACCAGCGGCTTTCCGTCCACGATCTGGTCGAGGATCGGGAAGTCCCGTCTGATGGCGTTCACATCGAGGGCGCTGGCGACCTGCATTCGGGGTTCCCTCTCAGCCTGTGGAACCGGGCGGACGGTCAGTCCAGCAGAACGTACACGGAATCATCCCGCACCTCGGTTTCGAAGGTACGAACGGGTGTGATTGCAGGAAGCTGCGTAGCCCTGCCCGTGCAGACGTCGAACCTTGCTCCGTGGAAGGAGCACTCGATCTGTCCGTCCTCGACCTCCCCCGCCGAAAGGGGATAGTCCTGGTGCGAACAACGGTCTTCGAGCGCGTAGATGTGACCGTCGACGTTCACCAGCACGATCGGGCCGCCATCGGTCTGCACCGCCCTGAGCCCGTCCGGTGGCACTTCATCGGCCGCCGCTACCCTGATCCACCCTGACTTCGGCTTGGCCGTCTTCCTTGTGAACATGTCGTCGCCCTACCTCACATGACCCAACTTCACCTCGATGGCCTTCGTCACCTTTTCGACCACACCTCCCATGGGCAGTCTGTCGAGAACCTCACCCAGGAAACCCAGCACCACGAGGCGCTCGGCCTGTTCCCGGTCGAGGCCCCGGCTCATGAGGTAGAAGAGGGATTCGGCGTCCAGTTGGCCCACCGTGGCTCCGTGAGAGCAGCGCACGTCGTCGGCCTCGATCTCGAGGTTGGGCAGTGAGGTCGCGGCGGCCCGTTCCGAGAGGAGCAGGTTGCGGTTGGTCTGGTAGGCGTCGGTGCGCTGGGCGCCTTCGTGCACGCGGATGACACCGCGGAAGACACCCCGCGCCGAGTCGTCGAGCGCGCCCTTGTACAACAGATCGCTGTGCGCGTTGGGGGCGACGTGGTCCTGACTGGTGTTGAAGTCGAAGTGCTGGTCGTGATCGCCGAAATACAGGCCCAGCATGTCGCTGTTGGCGCCCGGGCCAAGCAGGCGCGCATTCAGATCGACGCGGCCGACCGATCCCCCCAGGGCGACGTTGAGGGTGTCGAGCTTGGAATCGCGCTTTGCCAGGGTGCGCTGGTTGGCGAGGTAGAAGCCGCCCTTCCCCATGCGCTGAAGGGACACGTACTGGATCTGAGCACCGGCGTGGGAAAAGAGTTCGACGGCGGTGTTCACAAGCGTGATCGCTTCGAAGTCGGGCGAGAGGATCTCGTCGACGAACGAGACCCGGCTGTGGTCTTCGGCTACGATGAGGATGCGCGTGAACGTGGCAGTGCCGGGGTGCGACACCCAGCGGCTCAGTCGTATGGGACGCTCGAGCTGGACGTTGCGGGGAATCTTCAGAAAGACCCCGTCGGTCCAGAGTGCCGCGTTCATTGCCGCGAATTTTCCGTCCGAGGCCGGAACCGCCCTGGTCGCGAGCAGCGACTCCAACAGCGGGTCGCCGCTGCGGACGGCCTCGCGGAGCGACGACAGCACTACGCCCTGGTCGGCGAGTGAATCCTGCAACTCGACCGAGACCACTCTGCCGTCCACGTCGATGACACGTCCGGAACTGTCCCGATCCTGTGCCATGGCGCGCCGCAAAGGTTCCGGGACCGGGCCGTCCCCGTTCGATATTGCGGGGCCCGACAACTCCGGCGCCGGGGGAGCCAACTCGTCGAGCGGGAGCATTCGAGCGACGTCAGTATAGCGCCACTCCTCCGAGCGGGTGGAAGGCAGCGGCGTCGAGAGGTAAAGGTCCCACGCGTCGGCGCGACGGCTTGTGAGCCACGCCGGCTCTGCCGCCGTGTCCCCGGAAGAGCGCGCAACGTCTCTTGTTGCGCGCTCCGAGGAGGCTCCTTCGATCTGGCCCTGGTCCTCGGATCCGCTTGTGTCGGCGTGCTCCGGCGCGGATGCCAGCCGGCTCATCCGACACTTCCTTCCATTTCGAGCTCGATCAGCCGGTTGAGCTCGACCGCGTATTCGAGCGGAAGCTCCTTGGCGATCGGCTCGATGAACCCGCGCACGATGAGCGCCATGGCTTCGGCCTCGTCCATGCCACGGCTCATGAGGTAGAAGAGTTGCTCGTCGCCCACCTTCGAAACGGTCGCCTCATGACCCACCGAGGCGCTGCGTTCGTCGATCTCGATGTAGGGGAACGTATCGGTGCGGGAGGTCTCGTTGATGAGAAGCGCGTCGCACTCGACGTTCGACTTCGCGTTGGTGGCGCCGTCGTAGACCTTGCACAGGCCTCGGTATGATGAACGGCCCGTCCCCTTGGAGATCGACTTGGACACGATGCTCGAGGAGGTGTTGGGCGCGACATGGATCACCTTGCCGCCCGTGTCCTGGTGCTGTCCGTCACCGGCATACGCGATCGACAGAATGTCGCCGTGTGCGCCTTCTTCCATCAGGTAGCAGGACGGGTACTTCATGGTGAGCTTGGAGCCGAGATTGCCGTCGAGCCATTCCATGTGGGCACCCCGATGCACCAGCGCGCGCTGGGTCACCAGGTTGTACATGTTGTTCGACCAGTTCTGGATCGTCGTGTAACGGAAGTAGGCGTCCTTCTTGACGACGATTTCGATCACCCCTGAGTGGAAGGAATCGGTGGAGTAGATCGGCGCCGTGCACCCCTCGATGTAGTGCGCACGGGAGCCCTCGTCGGCGATGATGAGCGTGCGCTCGAACTGCCCCAGACGCTCCTGGTTGACGCGGAAGTAGGCCTGGAGCGGCGTCTCGAGTTGAACCCCCGGCGGGATGTAGACGAAGGATCCCCCCGACCAGACCGCCGAGTTGAGAGCGGCAAACTTGTTGTCGGCCGCCGGAATCACGGTTCCGAAGTGCTTGCGGAAGAGCTCGGGGTGGTTTTTCAGCCCGTCCTCGATCGAATCGAAGATCACGCCCTTCGCTTCCCACTCCTCCTTCAGCGAATGGTAGACCATCTCGGAATCGTACTGCGCCCCTACGCCGGCCAGGATCTTCCGCTCGGCCTCGGGGATGCCCAGCCTCTCGAAGGTCAGCTTGATGTTTTCGGGGACGTCGTCCCAGGACCGCTCCATCTGCTCCTGGGGCCTTACGTAGAAATAGGTCTGGTCGAGCGTCTCCTGCAGTTCGGACAGGTCGCCGCCCCACTCGGGCATGGGCTTCGATTCGTAGATCCTCAGCGCCTTGAGGCGTCGTGCGAGCATCCAGGCCGGCTCGTCCTTGCGCGCCGAGATCTGTCGAACAATGTCGGCGTCCAGACCGGGCCGGGTGCGGAAGACGGGTTCGGAATCGGTGACGAAACCGAACTTGTAGTCGTCGAGCCCCAGTCCCTGTATGACTTCGTTGCTGGGCATCAGCTTCTCCTTGCTACCGCCGGCCGGCCGCTGCGTGTCAACCGACGCTGCGGTCAGACTGCATGTGCTATTCTGTATTCCTCGTACCCGCGCGCCTCGAGCTCCATGGCCACCTCGGGCCCCCCGGACTCCACGATCCGGCCCTTGTACATGACGTGCACCACGTCGGGGATGATGTAGTTGAGGATCCGCTGGTAGTGGGTGATGAGAAGCACCGACATGTCGGGGTTCTCTTTGCGAAGCGTGTTCACCCCCTGGGCGACGACCTTGAGCGCGTCGATGTCCAGCCCCGAGTCCGTCTCGTCCATCAAGGCCAGGGCGGGCTTCAACACGGCCATCTGCAGGATCTCGTTGCGCTTCTTCTCTCCTCCGCTGAACCCGTCGTTGATCGGCCGCTGGGCGAAGGAGGGGTCCATGTCCAGCAGCTCCATCCGCTCCATGAGGAGTTCCTGGAAGTCGAAAAGGTCCAGTTCCTCGTCGTCCCCCAGCCTCGCCTGCAGCGCGGTGCGCAGGAAGTTGGCGATCGAGACGCCGGGAATGGCGATCGGGTACTGGAAGGCCATGAAGATTCCGGCCTGGGATCGCTCGTCCGGTTCCAGCTCGAGGAGGTCCTCGCCCTGGAAGACCACCGAGCGGGCCGTGGGCTCGTAGGCCGGATGACCCGCGACGACCTTCGCCAGCGTGCTCTTGCCGGACCCGTTGGGACCCATGATTGCGTGGGTCTCGCCGGGACGGATGGTCAGGTCCACGCCCCTCAGAATATCGAGATCCTCTTCGGCCACCCTGGCGCGGAGGCCGGTCACCGAGAGGATTGCTTTGTCGTTCATCCAGCAGGCTCCGAGTATTCGATAATAAGAATCATTATTGTTAGGGACACCAAAGCTACCCGAGGGGTCCCCTCGCGTCAAGTCGGATCAAGCGGCAGCGCGCCAGGGGTTCAGCAACACTTAACACCTTGCTGAACAAACACTTATGTGCGTTGGGACTAGAAGATCGCCCCCCTGATCCACGTGTCCGATCTGGCCCAGGAGTTCTCGAAGCGCTTACGCACCGCGTCAGCTTCATCCGACCGATTCTGAGCGCGCAACGCGGCTTCGAGACCGAACAGCGACCACCCGTTCCGGGGATGGTCTTCGAGCGCAGCCTCGAACACGCCTTCCGCGGCCTCGAAGCGTCCGAGTTCCAGCAAGAGATCGCCCAGCCAGTGCCGCGCCGAGAAGTTCAGCGGCTCGGGCTCGTCGTAGCGCAATCCGTCCTCGACGGCAATCGCGGTCTCCAGGACCTCGATTGCACCCTGTGGATCGCCCTCATGCCGAAGGATCTCACCCTCGAGGATCCCCGCGACGACCCCCAGCAGGTCGGCAGCGGAGTGGCCCCGGAAGCTCTCGCTCCCGGGCGTGTCCTCGGCCGCCCGCCGCACCCGCTCCAGGTAGACGGAGGCGCGTCCCGGCTCGTCGTGGCGCAGATACGCGTAGCCCCGCGCGAAGTCCCAGAATCCTCGCTGAATGCCGCCCTCGGGCGGATCGTCCAGTTCGAGGATCTCGTCGAAGCGGCCGAACCGGAGCAGCGTCATGCTCTCATAGAAGTTCCCGCTGGGGACGATCTTGCCGTAGTCCTTCGCGGCCTGGACGGCCACCGCTCCCTGGCCGTCCATCGAGGCCGCGAAGAGGAGCATGTGAAGGTTGTGCGAGGGGTAGATGGCCCACGCGATGTCCTCGTCGGCACGCAGATCCGAGTGCCATGCGGCGAGGTTGGCCCGGACAGCGTCGCCCCAGCGCCCGATTCGGTTGTACGTGTGCGAAGGCATGTGCTGGATGTGGCTTGCACCGGGGATCGACGGACCGAGATGATCCGCGCATGCCTCGGCCCTCTCGGGCTGAACAGTGGGCTCCGTGGCGTGGACGTACAGGTGGCAGGCCCCCGGATGCGTGATGTCCATCGCCAGCACGGCCTCGAGAATGCCGTGGATCTTCTTCACCGCCGGCTTTTCGATGTCCCAGCGGCCCCGGCGCGGCTCCAGCAGCATCAGCGATTCACCGTAGAGCGTGCCCACGTCCAGATCGTGGGGAAACCGCTCGTATACCTCGGCCATTGCCCGGGCGTAGGCCGAGTCCAGCTGCTTGCGCACTACATCGTCGTGTTCGGGCACATACCGAACCGCCGTCGCCTCGATCAGGGCCTGCTCCACCTCGCTGGCGTGCTCCGGCGCGAGTTCCCGGGCCTTCACGATGTTCTCATACGCCCGCGGGGCATCGTCGGGCCCCATGCCCCCGTTCAGGTAGGGGCCCCATGCCCATGCTTCGCCCCAGAAGCACATCGCGCATTCAGGGTCCTCCTTCTGGGCCTGGCGGAAGGACCGGGCCGCCCGAAGGGGCGTAAAGGCGTACATCATCTGGACGCCCTGGTCGAAGAACTGCTGCGCGCGGAACGACTTCGTCGTGATTGGGCGGGTCAGAGGACCGAGGGCTTCGGGGTAGTAGGTGGCCTCCTCGTCGAAACCCGCCGGATACTCCACCTCCTGCGCGGCGGAAGGGCCGGCGGCGATCGCACAAGCCAGCTGGACGGTCAGGATCACGAAGATGGCGCGCCAGCGCCGGGTACATGCGGGTTCCATGTTCTTCCTGTTCGATCGGGTACGGGAATGGTGCAAACTGGAACGCAAAGTGTGTATCGGCCCGGCAGCCCGCCAGTCCCCCGATCCGTTAGAATGATTCCGGTGCACCGCTCGTACCCGATTCATGCCTTCGAATCCAACCTGGAGGAAGCTTGCTCCCTGACCTGGAGAGGGAACTCCTGCGAAAGTGTCAGGCGGGCGATGCCCGCTTCTTCGAACCGATTGTCAGAGCCTACGAACGCCCGGGCCTGCGAGTGGCCCTGGGCATGATGGGGAATCAGGACGACGCCATGGATGCGCTGCAGGACGCCTTCGTGAAGACTTGGCGCAACCTGGAACGATTCGACCTGAAACGGCCGTTCGGACCATGGTTCTTTCAGATTCTCCGCAACCAGTGCAGGGACGCGCTTCGCAGCCGCAACGTCCGCTTTCGGCTCGAAGCCCTGGACGAACGACTGGAGATGCGGCCCTCCGACCCGGAGAAGCGTCCGGACCGGATCCGCGAACGGAGGGAAGCACGGGAACGGCTTTGGAAGGCGCTGGAACAACTGAGTGAAGATCACCGAGAGGTGCTCGTGCTGAAGGAAATCGAAGGATTCCGCTACGGCGAGATCGCTGGAATACTGAACATCCCCGAAGGGACGGTGGCGAGCCGCCTCTTCCATGCGCGACGGGCGTTGGCGAATGTGTTGCGTGGGGGCTCCGGCACCGCCGCGCTGAAGAGCGACCAGCCCGACACCGGAGACCGGCCGGAGAATCGCGGGACGGATCCATGAGCAAGAACATTCCTGCAAAGGTCAACCAGGAAGACCTGATGCGCTTTCTCGACGGAGAGGTGTCCCCGGAGAAGAGGGCGGAAGTGGAGCGCTTCCTGGAGACGTCGAGCGAACTGCGTCGCGAGGTGGCCCTGTTCCGTTCGATGAAGGAAGAATTCCAGGATCTGTCGTTTGCCGACTACCGTGCCGATTCCGTATGGGACCGCATCAGGTCCCGGATCACCCAGCCGGTGGGGTGGATCCTGACCATTGCCGGCACCGTCGCCTGGCTCGCCTACGGCGCATGGTCCTTCGCCCGGTCACCGTCGGGGATCGTGGTCAAGCTCGCGACCGGGGGCGTCGCGATCGGCATCCTCGTGCTGCTCGCCAATGTGATCTGGGACCGCTACAGGGCGTACGGCACGGACCCGTACCGGAACGTCCAACGATGATCGTGGCCACGACCGAAACCGTTGCGGGATACCGGGTGACCCGCACCCTTGGACTGGTCAGGGGAAGCTCCGTGCGAGTCCGCCACCTGGGCCAGGATCTGATCGCCAGTCTGCGCAACATCGCCGGCGGCGAGGTGTTCGAGTACACCAAGCTGCTCGCCGAGGTCAGGGAGCAGTCGGTGGACCGAATGATCGCCGACGCCGAGGCCCTCGGCGCCAACGGCATCCTGTGCGTGCGCTTCCAGTCCGCCGAAGTGAGCCGGGGTGGCGCCGAAATGATGTGCTACGGCACGGCGGTGGAGTTGCGCCGGGCCGACCAGGTCTGATCAACGCCGCCTGACCCAGCGAAGAGCTCCGTTCAGCCCCCGTCGCGCACCTTCCCCACAACGGATTCCGCCGACGGCAAGGTTCCTGCCGAGCGCCTCCGCCTGTAGTGCACCATCTGCATGTGATGCACCCGGCTGATGATCACGAACAGGAGCAGGCTCGCCGGAATCAGGACGCCTTGGGATACCGCCTCGCCCAGGTGTTCGGCGGCACCTTCGTCGATCCCGTCCATGCCTCTCCGCACCGCCCAGGTGACCCAGCCCGCCGTTGAAGGTGCCGCGATCGTGAGCAGCCACCAGCAGGGAAGCAGCGCCGGTACCCGCTGTCGCTGCCAGCCGGACGGACGCGCACTCGCACTCGCCTTCCAGATCTCTCTCATGGCCTGGTACGGCTTCCAGAAGTTCGCAATCGGGACGAAGTACCACCCGACGGCACCCCCTGGAGTGAACGCCATTTCCGCAGCACCGAGCGCACGGGCGTTGCTGTTGGCCCGGTATATCCATCTGGAAACGACAACGGCGGTGATCAGCGCGGCCAGCCCCAGAAAGATCCGGAAGCCCCAGACTTCCGGCGACGCCAGGGACCCGCCCGTTTCAGAAAACGACCGATAGGCGCGAGCATGGTGCTGGATCCCCATGAGTGCGGCGAATACGCTGACACACAGGAATCCCCTGGCCTGATTCGCCAGGCTCGTCGGATCCTGAAACACGGACCGCGGCGTCGGGGACTTCAAGGGCTCGACTTGTGGGTCAGGTACCATCGGCAACCTGCCTCCCGTAGTGTGCCATCTGATTGTGGTGCACGCGGCGGATGATCGCAATGAGAATCAGGGTGGAAGTACGACCGTTGCTCATTCATGATTCCGTCTCCCATTCGCGCCCGAGTTGTCACTTGCAGACCGCTTTGTCCGCCCTGCCTGCCGTCTGGAACCCCACGCACTCGACCCCGAATCCCCCGAGCCGCCTCGCCATCACCTGCGCCGCCTCCGGATTCGAGTCCACCAGTAGGTACTGCCTTCCATGGCGAGCCGCCGCCTCGCCGGTCGTGCCGCTTCCCGCGAAGAAGTCGAGCACCGTGTCCCCCGCGTTCGAATGCACCTTCACAATGCGCTCCAGCACCCCCAGCGGCTTCTGCGTGGGATACCCGGTTTTCTCGCCGCCGGTCGGGCTCACGATCGTGTGCCACCACACGTCGGTGGGCGTCTTGCCGCGCGCCGCCTTCTCCCTGCCGACCAGCCCCGGCGCCATGTACGGAATCCGATCCATCTCGTCGAAGTTGAACGTGTACGCCCCGGGATCCTTCGCGTACCAGAAGATCGTGTCGTGCTTGGCCGGCCACTTGCTCTTCGAACGCGCGCCGTAGTCGTAAGTATCCATCTCACAAGCGGACGCCCGTTTTTCGCGAAGCAACCTGCCTCGCAGCGACCCTTTGCGACGCTTCTGCTTCGGCGCCCGTTCTTGCCCGGTTCGATCATCCGTGAGCGCTCCCCGCCGGGCTGGGTA
>JAJDXS010000058.1 GCA_022823145.1 Gemmatimonadota bacterium | reverse complement strand
ATACGGGCCCGCGGCAAACGAGCGCCGCATCAAGAGGCCGGACATATGAAAGTACCTGACCACCATGCCCCGACCCCGGTTCGGAAATCAGGCTTGCTCACAACGGGGCGTCCACATATGAACCAAGAGCAGGACGGGTTCGCGAAGGGGGTGCCATCTGAGCGTTGCAGACTTGACATCTACGACATCGTGTCTTAATGTCTACGACATATTGTCGTGTCAGCTATTGGAGCGGAGGTGAAGAGCGGCCGTGACCATGCAATCGCTACCCAATTCCGAACTCGCGGTTATGGAGCTGCTGTGGAGGGAGGGTCGCCTCACCGCGCGGCAGATCCTCGACCGGCTCTACCCTGACGTCGCCAGGCCGCAGCACGGCACCGTCCAGCGCCTCTTGCAGCGCCTTCGGGCCAAGGGCTTCGTCGCCCGTGCTCGCGACCTGGGCGTGAACGTCTTCTCGCCCGCCGTCGGCCGTGAGGAATACGCCAGTGGCCAGCTGGAGTCGCTCGCCAACCGGCTGACCCAGGGGTCGCTCGTGCCGATGATCACGAGGCTGGTCGAAGACAACAAGCTCACGCGCGCCGAGATCGACAAGCTGCGCCGGATTCTGGAGGAGTAGCATGGTCGACATCCTCTTTCAGGTCGGTGTGGCGAAGCTGGTGGTGTCGGTATTGCTGGCGGGTGTGGCGTGGGCGGTACAGCGGCGCGTGGGTCATCCCGCTGTGGCGCATCGGCTGTGGCTGGTCGTTTTGGTCGCGTTGCTGCTGCCGGCGGTGGTGGCGCTGCCGGTACTTCCGGGGGGAGGCGGTGTGGACGCCGCGATGGCCCAGGATGCGGTGTTGAAGGGCGAAGCGTCAGTCGATGTCGGGGCAGTTGCAGTCCGTGATCAACTCGGCGACAGCGGCGTGCGCGTCCCCGCCTTCATCGTCGGCAACGGCAAGGCCTCGGTCGTGTTCGCCTGGCTTGCCGTCGCGGCGCTGATGCTCGCGTGGACCCTGGCCCGGGCACTCCGGTTCAGGCACTGGCTCGCGCGGACTTCACTGCCGGCACCACGCGCACTGCGTGACGAGGTCGCCGGGATTGGACGCAGCCTGGACCTGGTACGGGTTCCCGAAGTGCACACCACAACCGCTCGTGTGTCCCCGATGGTATGCTGGGCCGGTGGCAGGGTCCGGCTTGTGATCCCGTGGTTCCTTCTGTCCAGTCTCGGCGGGCAGGAACTCCGCGCCGTGATTGCCCACGAACTGGCACACGTCCGCCGGCGCGACCACCTGGTTCGCTGGATCGAGTGGCTGGCGTGCTCGGCCTTCTGGTGGAACCCGGTGGCATGGTCTGCCCGCCGTGAACTGAGAGCTGCCGAGGAGGCGTCGTGCGACGCACTTGGTGCGGCGGCTATCAATTCCACGCCACGAGGCTACGCGAGATCGCTCGTCGAGGTATTGGAAGTGATGTCCACGCCACCAACACCGTCAACGCCCGCGTTTTCAAGCAGTGTGACGAGCGGGCGAAGTCCGGATTCGCTTGAGAGGAGACTGAGAATGCTGGTCAGAAGACCATCGAATGACCGGACACCTCGCTGGATCCGGCGCGCGTGCGCTGCTGCCGCGTTTTTCCTGCTTCCCTTCGGCCTCGTGTATGGCGGCACCGGGGACCAGGCGATGCCGACGCCGCTGGTTGAATCGCCCAGACCGCCGGAGATCACCATGGTCGTTGTGCCGGGCGCGGAACGCCCGGATACGACGGAGCTCAAGCGGCTCTGGGGGGGCGAGAATCCGGTATACGCCTACTGGGTTTTCGCCTCCAACAGCCATGACGGACCGTACGCCCTCGCCGATGCCCCGGTACAACCGGTGGAATGCAGGTTGGAGCCGGAAGCGTCGGACGAAGACGCGCGTGACCAGGCCATGGCCGAGTGCGCCAGGGCGCTGTCCAGGGATCTGGGGGAAACCGACGCTCCCGACG
Organism: Gemmatimonadota bacterium; assembly: GCA_022823145.1. Classification (GTDB taxonomy): domain Bacteria; phylum Gemmatimonadota; class Gemmatimonadetes; order Longimicrobiales; family Gaopeijiaceae; genus Bin94. The sequence continues at coordinate 96,948 of JAJDXS010000058.1, read as the reverse complement.
ACCGCAACGTGTGTGTGGTGTGGGGCAACAGGGCCAGCGGTTGGCGCGGAATCTGCGAGGGCTGGGAGCCCAGGGGCCGTCACCGCCTGTGGGGCAACAGCAGCGGGAGCGTGTTGCTTGAGCCCATCGCGGTCGTCGGAAGCGAGCGATGAGGGTCCTGGTCGGTCCCGCAGTCGTGCTCCTGGCGACGGCCGCTTGCAGCGACCAGCGGGCCAGGGTGGAATTGGCATCCGAGGCGCGGGACAGTGCCGGTATCAGGATCGTCGAGAACGTTCGGCCGCCGGACGGAACGAGGCTCGGCTGGCGGGTCGACTCGGTTCCGCTTCTGTCGATCGGCGCCCTCGAGGGCGAAGACCCCTACCTGCTCCATCAGGTCCGCGACGCGACGAGGCTGTCCGATGGCCGCATCGTCGTCGCCAACCGGGGGTCGCAGGAGTTGCGGGTTTTCGACGGATCCGGAGTCCATCTCGCGACTTGGGGTGGCAGCGGCGAAGGCCCCGGTGAGTTCAACAGCCTGGTCGCGATCGCCGGGTGGCAGGGTGACTCGGTGGTCGCGTGGTATTCGCAGCGGGAACGCCTTTCCGTTTTCGACCGGGATGGAAACTTCGGCCGCACCATGATTCCCGGTGACCCCGGGGACGGCCGTGACACACCGGAAGAGGTTTCCGCCGACGGCACCATTCTCGTGTCCCGATCGGGCCCTGGCGGGAGTACGATCGAAGATGGCCTGCGTCGCGGAGAACGCCTGTACGAAGTGGCGGACGCCGAGGGTGTGATTACAGCGTCACTGGGAGCCAGTCCCGGTTCCGAGAGCTATCTCTCGACGTCCGGCAACATGATGATGATGATGACGCTCCCGTTCTTTCGCTCGGTCCGCACCGCCGTGTGGGCCGGTCGATTCGTGGTCGCACCCAAGCGACGGCTATGAGATCAGGGCCTTTGGACCGAACGGCGCGCTCGATCTCGTCGTCAGACGGGAGCATGCGCTCGTGGCACCGACGCCAGCCCATCGGGACGCCTATATCGAGCGGCAGGTGGCAGCCCGACCGCCCGAGGAACAGGCGGAAAGGCGGCGATCGTTGCGCGAGCAACTGGCCGAGGTTCCCATGCCGGAGACCTTCCCCGCCTTTGACCAGATCCTGGCGGATGCGCTCGGGAATCTCTGGATCCAGGAATACGACCTTCCGGGCCAGGAGCGGCCGGATCCCCTCTGGACGGTGTTCGACGAGGAGGGACGTGTCCTCGGTTTCGTCGAGACGCCCTCAGGCCTGCGTATCTACGAAATCGGTGAGGACTACATCCTGGGACGCGCCACCGACGACCTCGGTGTGGAGTACGTGCAGATGTGGTCGCTGGAGCGAACCGGCGGATAGCGCTCAGCCTCTGCGGCGCGCGGCCTGATCGACCCCTCTCACCTCCAGCACATCCCCTACCGTGCGGAGCCCGTCGATTACGTTCTGGATGTGTTCGGCTCGCGGCAGCCCGATCAGGTCGATGCCGCGCTGGACCGCGTCGCGATGCACGCCGCGCGCGAACGCCTTGTCCTTCATTTTCTTCGCCACGGACTTCGGCTTCAGGTCGTCGATTCCGTTCGGGCGCACCAGGCAGCATGCATACACGAGGCCGCTCAACTCGTCGCAGCCGTAGAGCACCCGGTCGAGTTGGGATTCGGGGACTACGTCGGTGCGGTCCGGGTATGCGTGCGCCTCGATCGCGTGCACGACCTCTTCCGGATAGCCGAGTTCGCGCAGTCGGGCAACGCCGATGTGCGGGTGCTCGTCGGGATGGCGCTCCCAGTCCAGGTCGTGAAGCAACCCGGCCAGGCCCCATAGATCCTCGTCCTCGCCCATGAGGCGGGCGTAGTGCCTGACGGCGGCTTCGACGGCGTACATGTGCTTCCTGAGCGCTTCGCTCGCGACCCATTCCTCGAGGAGGGCCACGGCGTCGGATCTGGTGGGCATCAGCTGGTCCTTGGTACGGGTGGAGTTACACGGCGCTGGACGGGCACAGGTGCGATATAGCGCACTGGTTGCAGCGCGGCTTGCGGGCGTTGCACACCTGCCGCCCGTGATAGATGAGCAGATGGGCCAGCATCGTCCAGACGCGGCGCGGAAAGATGGCCATCAGGTCTTTTTCGATCTTGTCCGGCGTGGCCTGCATGGTGAAGCGCATGCGGCCGGAGAGGCGCTTGACGTGCGTGTCGACGACCACCCCTTCGTCGATCCCGAAGGCGTTGCCCAGGATCACGTTGGCGGTCTTTCGGCCGATGCCGGGGAGCGCCGAGAGCTCCTTCATGTTGCGGGGCAGCTCGCCGCCGTGCTCGTCGACCAGGAAGTTGGCCATGCCGATGAGGTTGCGGGTCTTGTTGCGGAAGAATCCGGTCGACCGGATGATCTCTTCCAACTCCTGCGGGAGCGCGTCCGCGAGCGACTCGGGGTCCGGGTAGCGGCGGAAGAGTTGGGGCGTGACCATGTTCACCCGGGCATCGGTGCACTGCGCCGACAGGATGGTCGCGACGGCGAGCTCGTAGGGAGACGCGTGCTCGAGCGCGCACTTCGCGTCGGGGTATTCGGCGAGGAGGATCTCGTAGATCTCGGCTGCCCGGGCGGCCCGGGCCTTTTTGGATTCTCGGGGGCTCATGGGTCGGCTACAGAGTGACGTAGGGTAGGGCGGACGGGGTGGGTCCGGCGGAAGCGGGGGGATCGTCGTGTGCGCTTGGTGGCTCAGGGGCGCTTGCCGGCGACGCATAATCGCCTGGTCGTTCCGTCACCAGGCGCCGCAGGAGCAGCGCGGCCAGCTTGAAAACCTCTGCGGGCGTGCGTACTCCGATGAGGCCGTCGAGTTCGGCGCCGGGGAGCGACGTTTCGAAGTCGCCCCCGCCCTCCCGTGCGGGTCCGGCGGCCCAACCGGGCAGGGCGTCGAAAGGTTGTGGGGGGACGGGCACGACGGCGAAGCCGGGGCGGTCGCCGCGCATCCCGGCGACGAGGGCCAGGTGGCACGCACGGTGGGCGTCGCCGAACCAGAAAATGCCATCCACCGATTCGGGCGGGGCGTTGCGCGCCTCCTCGATCCAGACGAGATGCTGAGGCAATTGGATGTATCCCGCTCTATCGGCCAGTTCGCTGGCCCACAACGACTTGGGGCCTGGGCTCGGTCGTCTGGCGTCCTCGGACAACAGTGCGCGCAACGTTTTTTGTTGCGCGAGGACCACCACGCCGGCCGTCCGCCACAGGTGGTATGCGAAGTAGAGTACGCTGCCGTGATCGTGGATCGATTCGGGCGGCGCATCTTCCTCGCGCAGTTCCGCCAGCGTCCCCTGCACCGCTCCAAGCATCACGAACGCGGCCGGATTGCCGGCGTCGACTCCCTGTTGCACGGCTTCGTCGCCGATCGCCGGGAAGCGGCGGTCGGCGAAGTCGAGCTCCGGAAGGAGAAGCTCGTACGGTGTGAGTCTGGCGTACTCGTCGTGAACGGCCACTCGCGGAATACGGCGCGGGTCAGTCGGCTCCGCCGCTGTCCTGGAGGGCCATGATCCGGTTCGCCATCCACCGGTTCAGGGCGAGCAGGCCAACGAGCACCACGCCGAACTGGATGAGCACCGAGCCCACGTTATACGGCGAGAAGAGCGTCCATGTCTCGGCCGACCAGAAGTTGTCGCCACCGGCCTGGATGAGGAACCAGACCGTGAGAACGACGGCCTCGACCGCCACCAGTCGCATCGCCCAATCCCACCAGCGTCCGATCCTGACGTCGGAGTCGCTGGTGTTGATGAACTTCTCGCGCCACTTCGTCACGCCGTACCTGAGCACCGCAAAGGCGAAGAAGAAGCCCGACAGCATGAGCCCGACCCCCCAGACCCAGTCCTGGTTCTGGAAAACCCCGAGCCGGAGCGCAGAGGGGATTCCCAGGAGGAAGCCGGTGGACCCGACCGCGATGATTGCACGCTTCCGGGTCAGCCCCAGGTCGATGAGGATGCGCACCGCGAGCTCGATCATCGCCACGAGGCTCGACCAGGCGGCGAAGACGAGCGCGAGGAAGAAGAGCCCCATGAAGAACTGGCCGCCGGGAATCTGCGCGAAGAGTTGTGGCACCCAGATGAAGGTGAGCCCCTCGTTGCCCGCGCCGACGATCTCGCCCGCCGCCTCGGGCATGACCGAGAAGATCGTGCACAGCACCATGATCCCCGCCAGCAGCGACATGGAGTTGTTGCCGAACCCGATTACGAAGGCGTTGAGCGCCGTATCCTCGCGCGACCGCATGTACACCGCATAGGTAAGTACCAGTCCCCATCCGGCGCCGGTGTCCCATGCGTTCTGGGTAAGCGCCTCCAGCCAGATCCGGACGTCGGCGAGTTCGCTGAAGTCGGGGGTGAAGAGGAACGCGAGCCCCTCGGACGCCCCCGGCAGCGTGAGCGCCTTGATGGCGAGCACCACGACCAGAATGACCAGCGACGGAATGAGGAACCGGGCCGCCTTCTCGATGCCCCGCACCCCCCGCGCAACCACGAAGATGCCGAGCCCCACCGCCAGCGCATGGAACCCGACCGCTTGCGGCGTCGAGTTGAAGGCGTCCCAGAAGCTCCCGGGCACCGCGGTCGGGATCTCGCCCGTGATCGTCGCGAAGAAGAACCGGATCGTCCACCCCATCACCACCGTGTAGTAGAACAGGATGGCGACCGCGACCCACGCGATCCACGCACCCATCCACGCGAACTTCGGCCCGATCGTCCTGACGAAGGAGCCGATGCTGCCCCGCCGCGTGCCCTTCCCCATCCCGAATTCGAGGATGAGCAGCGGGATCGACCATAGCAGCAGGAAGATCGCCCAGGCCACGAGGAACGAGCCGCCCCCGTTCGAGGCCGCGATCCGGGGGAAGCGCCAGATGTTCCCGGTCCCGATGGCCATCCCGAGCATGGCGAGCAGCATTCCCCAGCGGGAGGTGAAGACTTCGGATCTGGTGGACAAGGTGTTGCGGCTCCTGATTGGGGAGGTTCCGGGTGTTGTCGGCACGGCGGCAGGAGCAGCCTCCGGTGGTGTGTCCGACCGTGGACTCCCGTGCTCGGCCACCGGATAGGCTATCGTGAAGGGGGCGAGGACGCCAGCCACGAGGGGGGCGGGTATTTCGCACCGGCCGCGGCGAACGGAGAATCGCCGCCCCGGGTCGTCCGATGATCACCGGCTTGGCGAAAGGAGCCGCCATACGATGTCGGCACTTGTCCCCGGTTCGGGCTTCCGGGCTGCGTGGTGGATCCGTAACCCGCACGCGCAGACCCTGGCCGGACGGTACTTTCGCTCCGGCGCGGCGTTTCCTTTGGAACGTCGCAGGCTGGACACACCGGACGGCGATTTCCTCGACCTCGATTTCGCCCCGGAACCCGCCCCTGACGCGCCGCTCGCCGTGCTCTTGCACGGTCTTGAAGGCTCGACGCGGAGACGGTACATGTCCGGGGTGTTTCGCGAACTCGCCGACTGCGGGATCCAGGGAGTGGGCATGAACTTTCGCGGCTGCGGCGGCGAGCCCAATCGCCTTGCCCGCTGCTACCATTCGGGCGACACCGGGGATCTGTCGCACGTCGTTGTCCGACTGCGGCGGAGCTATCCCGGGCGCCCCATCGGAGCTGCGGGGTTCAGTCTTGGGGGCAACGTGCTCCTCAAGTATCTGGGCACGCACGGTGAACAGGCAGCGATTGGCGCCGCGGTGGCGATATCGGTGCCCTTCGATTTGCCGGGCAGCGCCGAGCGCCTGTCAAGCGGTATCCTGAGGCGCACCTATGGCGTTCATTTTCTCCGCTCGTTGCGGCGCAAGGTGCGTGCAAAGCGGTACCTGCTCAACGGCGAGGCCGATGTGGACCGCGCTCTCGCGGCCCGGACACTGAGGGACTTCGATGAAGCATTCACCGCACCTCTACACGGCTTCGCAGGAGCCGACGACTACTATGCTCAAGCCGATGTGCGCCGCGACCTCCCGCACATCCGCGTACCGGCCCTGCTCATCCAGTCCCGCGACGACCCGTTCATGCCCCGCGGTGCGGCTCCCGAGGAGATCGTCGCGCACAACCCCTGCCTGACGGCCGCGTTCACCGACCGCGGAGGCCACCTCGGATTCGTCGAGGGTGCGCTCCCGTGGCGCCCGCGCTTCTGGGCTGAACGGGAAGCCGCGAGGTTCCTCGCACGCAAGCTGCTGTCAAGCTGACGGATCGCGGCGAGCCGCCGACGTAGCCGTCGCCCGCTACAGCCGCTCCTTGATCCAGCCGACCACGTGGTCGAGCCCGACCCGCTCCTGCTCCAGGGTGTCGCGGTCGCGGATCGTGACGCTGTCGTCGTCGCGGGTCTGGCCGTCGATGGTGATGCACCAGGGCGTCCCCGCCTCGTCCTGACGGCGATAGCGGCGCCCGATCGAGCCCGCCTGGTCGTAGGCGGCGGGGAGGCGCGCGCGGCGCAGTGCCTTGAGCAGCGATTGCGCCAGTTCGGGTTGCCCGAACTTCTTCATCAACGGAAAGACGGCCGCCTTGATCGGTGCCAGGCGCGGACTCAGTGCGAGCACGACACGCTGCTGCCCTCCCACCTCCTCCTCGCGGTATCCATCGACAAGCGCGACCAGGGCCGCCCGTCCCACCCCCATCGCCGTCTCCACCACGAAAGGCAGGTAACGCTCACCACCGGCAGGGTCGATGTAGATGAGGCGCTTGCCGGAAAACTCCTGATGGCGTGAGAGGTCGAAATCGGTGCGGTTGTGGACACCTTCCAGCTCCTGCCAGCCGAACGGGAACTCGTACTCGATGTCGACCGCAGTCTTGGCGTAGTGGGCGAGTTCGTTGGGGCCATGGGCGTGCTGCCGCAGCTTCTCGGGCCGAATGCCGATCTCGTGGTGCCAGGCAATACGTTGATCGAGCCAGTAGTCGAACCACTCGTCGTCGCTGCCGGGCTTGACGAAGAACTGCATCTCGGCCTGCTCGAACTCGCGGGTGCGGAAGATGAAGTTGCCCGGCGTGATCTCGTTGCGGAACGCCTTGCCGAGCTGCGCGATACCGAAAGGAACGCGCTGGCGCGACGTCTGCTGGACGTTGAGGAAGTTGACGTACGATCCCTGGGCGGTCTCGGGCCTCAGGTAGACGACCGAAGCGTCCTCCTCCACAGGGCCCATGAAGGTCTTGAACATGAGGTTGAAGAGGCGCGGTTCGCCCAGATCGCAGTCGGCGTGGGCGCCGGGGACCACCGAAGGCTTGCGCGCGCAGGCGGCCTGTTCGATGTGGTCCGCCCGCCAGCGCTTCTTGCAGGTCTTGCATTCCAGCAGCGGGTCGGTGAAACCCGACACGTGGCCCGATGCCTCCCAGACCCGCGGGTGCATGAGGATGCCCGCGTCGATCCCCTCGATGTCGTCGCGCCCGTGCACCATCGTCGACCACCAGGCGTCCGCCACGTTCTTCCGCAGTTCGACGCCCAGCGGGCCGTAGTCCCAGACCGAAGCGGCTCCTCCGTAGATCTCGGATGACTGAAACACGAAGCCCCGCCGCTTGGCCAGCGAGACGATCTTATCCATCAGGTCCGCCACGTCGCGTCCCCCGGAGTGTTGTGTGGATGGGTATGGGGCGAAAAACGCGCACGAAAGTTACCGAAGACACGGACGGTCGCCACCTGTTGAGCATCAGCGCCCCTGCGCGTGTCCGTTCGCGCGGGCTGGCGCCGGCCGCGCACTACCCTTCCCCGGCCATGCGCCCGGCGCCGTCAGCCGACAGTCCCACCGCGGACGTGCTCCATTCCCAAAGACGTTCCTGGGCCTCCCTTTCACGCGCTGCCCTTGAGGGCGTGTCCACGACTGCCTTGTTGAGGTAAGCTCCGCTCAGCTTCTCGTCTCTTCGCCCGGCAGCGAGTCCCGCGAGGATTGGAGCCGCCTTCCCGGCGTTGCCTGCGAATACGCTCGCGACTGCACCGCTGCCGGGAACCGCGCTCATGTAGTCCCTCAGCAGCCCGGTGTCGTAGACCCCCGGATGCAGCGCCACGGCCTCGACATTGGTGTCGGCGGTGCGTCGGGCAAGGGCGAAGGTGAAGAGCACGTTCGCCAGCTTGCTCTGCTGGTAGGCTCGCGTCCGCTTGTATGGCCGCACTTCGAAGTTCAGGTCCTCGAAGTCCAGCGGGGGGCCGACGTGTGCGCCGGAAGAGACGGTTACGACGCGGCTCGTCTCCTCGTGGCGCTCCAGGAGGGGCATGAGCAGATGGGTCAGGAGGAAATGACCCATGTGCGTGACGGCAAGCTGGATCTCGAAGCCGTCGCGGCTCAGCGTGCGCTTCGCGGGAAGCACCGCAGCGTTGTTGACGAGGGCTGCCAGAGGATAATCGAGATCGAGGATCTCCCGTGCACCTTCCCGCACGGAGTCGAGGGAGGCGAGATCGGCGACGACGAGGTGGTGGCGGGCGCGGTTCGGGAGGGGATCCAATGACGCGAGGGCGTCGTGGCCACGGTTCCGGTCCCTGCAGACGAGGATGACGCGGTGCCCCTGGGAGGCGAGGAGGGCTGCGGTGGCGTGGCCGATTCCGCGGTTCGCTCCGGTGATGGCGATGGTTTGCATGCGCAGTGAGTGTTCTCAAGGGTGGGTGGTTGCGGATCTTGCGGGAGACCGACTCGATACCCCACATGCTAGCTTCCCTGGTGCCTGCGATGAAGTTGTCGCGAGGTACTGCCCTTCAAGTCATGCCCCGCCTTCCGACATGGCCATCCCTCAGACGAACGACACCGGACGCCGCCCTTTCATCGGGGTCGAGCCGTTCGACGCGTCATACGGCGCCGGGTTTCGCGCGGACGAAGAGGATGAACACACGGTCGAATGCCGAGTCGTGGAGGATGGGGGACACTTCCGCATTCATCAGCCGCGCGACGCGGGCCCGCCGACACGACTTTGCTTCGTGGACGGGGTGCGCCGAACCGAGGCACACCTGACGCGCACGAACCCGCAGGGCGAGACGATTACGGGGATCGCCGGGGCGTGGGGTGCCGGGGCGGTTCTCATCGGGGAGGATGGCCCGGCGGAGATCGGTCACGTGGAGATCCGTCGCGCCGTCATCTTCTCCGGGGGTGAGCAGGTTCGACTGCATCCACATCCGGGCGGGTGGCGCTGGACGGCTCTCTCGGTCGACAGCGAAGAGCCCCACGCGGCGTCGCAACACCTCCAGCGCCTGATGCGGGACACCGAAGCCGCAATCGCCGACCACCTCTTCGCGGAAGGCTGGCTGGTCGTCTTCGACGGTCCGCTTCACAGTATCCGCCGCAGCCGTAGGACGCCCGTAGTGGGGTACGTGAAAACGCACCACCGTCGCACGCTCGCGGTTGAGCACTGGCAGGTCGTGCCTGGCCTCCTCGTCGGAGAACGGACGAGTATCTTCGCCATGAAGGACGACCGCTATGCGTGCTACATCCGTGTGGGCGACCCCGGTCCCTGGGCGGGGCCGTGGGCAGGGATCGCGCGCCTGGAGGTGCCCGCGAGTTCGGGCAGCGCTCAGGCGATCGCGACCGTCGATCGCGCTGCCAGCTGGCTTCCCACCTTCGCGTCGGCGCCTCACCGCGATGCCCGTGCGCCGGTCAACCTTGCACCGGTGGCACGGCTCGAACAGCACCTTCACCACCTGATCGGCGACTCGCGCCTGGCACTGCGTGCCGTCCGGGAGGCCGTCATGCAACACAACCGGGATGAGGAGGCCGTGTGACCGGCCAGGACGCAACCACCGCACAAGACCACCGGATCGGGCTGCTGGACGGCTCGCACGGCAGCAATTCGCGCGAGTTTCAGGTAGTGCTCGACCCTGGCGCAAACGTCCAGTTGGACCAGCTGGTCGCCGTCCGGACCGGACTCCCCGATGGCACGCAGGTTACCCACTACGGGATTGTCACCGAGCTGCGCAGCCGTTTCGAGGGCGCCGACCTGCCCTCCGACACGGCCCGGGTCGTCGACCGAGTCATACCCGCCGAGCATGTGCGTCTGGCCGAGGTGCGGGTGCTGCGCGTCGTCCCCGAACTCTTCGTGGCGCCGAACGCGGGTTCCGTGGCCATGCGCGCCGTCGGCCGGGACCGCACGATCGCGCTGTTCGAGGACGAGATGAAGCGCGGCAAGCTCCCGGTCGGCCTGGACATGGGTGGCGAGCCCATCTACGCCGACATGCGCTTCGTTGACGGACGTTCCGGGGGACACTTTTCGATCTCCGGGATATCGGGCGTGGCGACCAAGACTTCGTACGCGCTGTACATCCTCTACCAGCTCCTCGAGACCGAAGGCGGGATGGCACTCCTCGGAGGCCGTGCCGAACGCGAGAACGTGCGCGCCCTCGTCTTCAACACCAAGGGCGAGGACCTGCTCCATCTCGATCGCCCGAACTCCGAGTTTCCGGGCAGGCCGAACGCGCGTGCCCAGTGGCGCGCCCTGGGCGTCGGCGATCCCGGCCCCTTCCGCTCCGTGCGACTGTACGCCCCGCGGCGGCCCGGCGTCTCGGGGACGGTGCCGGGCGTCAAGTCTCGCGACACCCGCGACGTGCACGCCTACGGATGGACCCCGGAGCAGTTCATCCGTGACCAGCTCCTCCAGTTCTGCTTCACCTCCGAGGACGACCGCTCGACCCAGGTCGGCTTCATCGAGCAGCAGTTTCGCATCCAGCTGCTGCGCCACCTTCGCCGCCTCGAGGGCGGAGAGTCGGGCGCGGTGGTGATCCTCCCCACCGTCCCCGAGGACACGAGCTTCGACCCGGACCGGATGGCGGCCAGGGAACCCGAGACGGTGCGCGCGGGCGCCGGCCATGTGATCGAGGACTTCGGGGGATTCGTCGATTTCACCGAGAAGATGGCCAACCGCGACGACGACGACACGATCAAGGCCTGGTTCGGACGCACCCAGGCTGGCACCCGCCAGGCGTACCTGCGCCGGCTGCTGCGGCTCCGCAAGCACATCGGACCTCTGATCGGCTGCGGCCTCAAGCCCGTTTCCTCCGAAAACGCCCGCCTGCACGTGGTCGACATCTCCACACTGCACGACGACGCCCAGCGTTTTGTGGTCGGTTCGCTGCTGGACGGGGTCTGGCGCGAGAAGCAGGGGACAGGACGCGTTCCGCTGCGCTTCGTCGTCCTGGACGAACTCAACAAGTACGCTCCCGCGAAAGGGTACTCGCCGCTGAGGGAGCTTCTCGTCGACATCGCCGAGCGTGGGCGTTCCCTTGGGGTGCTTCTGGTGGGTGCTCAGCAGGCCGCTTCGGCCGTGGCTCCCGCTCTTCCCCGCAACGCGTCGCTCAAGGTGGCCGGACGGCTCGATGCCAACGAGGCCGACGCCTATCGCTTCCTCTCGTCCTCGCTGCGCGAGCGTGCGTCGCGTTTCATGCCCGGGACGATGGTCCTGTCCCAGCCGATCGTTCCCGAGCCGATCCCGTTGCGGTTTCCGTTCCCACCGTTCGCGACCAATCCGGACGAGGCGGTGGTGGACGAGGCGCGGGACCGGGAACGGACGGAGACGATCATGGCGAATCTGGGGGCGATGTCGGGGGCGGAGAGGGGGTTGTAGCAGCTCCAAGCGCTTGCGTGACCAATCCTATACACGAAATCTCGGATGCGTGCTCCGAATTTTCACGCTATCTTACGACCATGCTAGCACGCCCCGACTATCTCCGGCGGCTGGAGGTTTCGACCGCCCGCGCTCCCATCACGGCCCTGCTGGGTCCGAGACAATGCGGCAAGACCACGCTCGCACGGCAGTTCGCCGCCGGGAGGAAGGCCACGCGCTTCGATCTGGAGTCGGAACCGGATGTCCGCGGACTTGCCAATCCCGAGCTCGTTCTGGGATCCCTGGATGGACTGGTGGTGCTGGACGAGGTGCAGCGGATGCCGAAGCTCTTCCCGGCTCTCCGGGTGCTGGTGGACCGGCCGGGCTCCCGGACGCGGTATCTGGTCCTGGGCAGCGCGGCGCCGGATCTGGTGCGGGGAGTCTCGGAAACGCTGGCCGGGCGGGTGGAACTCATCGAAATGAGCGGCTTCGGCCTCGATGAGACCGGTCCGCCGCAGTGGCGCGACCTCTGGGTACGCGGAGGCTTCCCCCGCTCCTTTCTGGCTGCGTCCGACGACGACAGCCGGGCCTGGCGGGAATCGTTCGTGAGCACGTTCCTGGAGCGGGACGTGCCCCAGCTCGGGATCTCCATTCCCGCCGCAGCGATGCGGCGCTTCTGGACCATGCTGGCGCATTCCCACGGCCAGACGTGGAACGCGTCCAACCTGGGACGCGCGCTGTCGCTGTCGGACAAGACTGTGCGCCGCTACCTGGATCTTCTAACCGGCACCTTCATGGTCCGGCAGCTGCAGCCGTGGTTCCACAACATCGCCAAACGCCAGGTCAAGGCGCCCAAGGTCTACCTGCGCGACACGGGCCTGCTTCATACCCTGCTGGGCATCCCGCACGACACGGCGCTGCTTTCGCATCCGCGTGTCGGAGCTTCCTGGGAGGGGTTCGTGATCGAGCAGCTGCTGCGCGTTTTGCGCCCGGCGGATGCATGGTTCTGGGCCGCGCACGGGGGCGGGGAGCTGGACTTGCTGGCCACCGTCGAGGGTCGCTGGACGGGATTCGAGATCAAGTTCAGCGAGTCGCCGTCCGTTTCGCGCAGGACTCGCGCCTCGGCGGACGCGCTGGGGGTGGATCACCTGTTCGTGGTGTGCCCCGCCCCGCGGGCATACCCGGTGAGCGAGCGGATCACGGTGGTCCCGTTGTGGGAGATCGGCACGCTCCGCGAGCGGATAAGAAGCGCATGAAACTCCTCCACACGGCCGACTGGCACCTCGGCGCAAAGCTGGGACGCCACGAACGGACCGACGACCACCACTCGGCGCTGAAGGCGCTCCTCGACATCGCCGCCGCCGAACGCCCCGACCTGATCGTCCACGCGGGCGACCTTTTCGACGCCTACCGTCCCCCCTACCCCGCGCTCAGGCTCGGCGTCACCGCCCTGCAGCGGCTGGCGCGGATCGCGCCGACCGTGGTGATCAGCGGCAATCACGACTCGGGCGCCCTGTTCGATGTCCTCGACGACATGGCGGGCATGGCCTCGCCCCGGCGCCTCCGGTTCGTCACCTCGCCACGCGTCGTGGAGTTCGACGACCTGGCGGAGGTCCCCGTCGCGCTAGCCTGCGTCCCGTTCATTCCCCCCGGGGCGATCACCGACTACGCCACCGCCGATGCCCTGCGCTTCGAGGGCGACTACGCCGACGGCATCCGCAACCTCAACGACCATGTGATCGACCGCGCGCGCCAGGCCGCGGGCCCGCACGGCATCGTCCTCTACACGGCCCACCTGCACGTCGACGGGGCACGGCCCGGCAACTCCGAGCGGCGGTTCACCGTGGGCGAGGATCACGCCACGCACACGAAGGGTCTCCACCGGGCGCTCTACTGTGCGTTCGGGCACATCCACGACCCGCAGCAACTGCCGGGAAGCGTGCGCGGCCGGTACGCGGGGTCGCTGATCCCTCTGGACTACGGCGAGAGCCGCCAGCGCAAGCATGCGGTCGTGGTCACGATCGGCGACGACGTCCAGGTCGGCGAACGGGAATTGCCCCCGGGGCGGCCGCTGGAGAGCTTCACCGGGACGTTCCGCGAACTGGAGGAGCGGGCGGCCGATAGGGCACTGGACGGCTGTTTTCTCAAGGCTGTGGTGAAGTCCGATGACCCCATTCCTGACCTGGCGGACCGGGTGGCCGAATGGTCGCCGGAGTGCGTGGTATTCAACCTGGTCAACGAGGTGGCCAACCGGACGGTCAAGGCAATCTCCGGGGACGGCGACGGGGAGGAGCCCTCCATCGAGGATCTCTTCGTCGAGTGGCGGAGCACGGCGGCGACCGGGAGGGCGACGAAGGCTCCCCGCGACACGGTCCTGGCACTCTTTCGCGAGGCTGTGGCTGGCTCGGGGGACGAGGAGGGGCCGGACTTCGGGCTGACCGGGCTGACGGTGCGCGCCGAGGGGGTCCTCACCGCACTGCGTGGGGGAGGGGGGGACGCCTGACCGGATGCGCCCGCTTCGAATCACCATCGAGGGACTGCGTTCCTTCAGGGCCGAGGTCGGGATCGACTTCGGCGGCCGCACCCAGATCGCGGTCATCGGCGACACCGGCGCCGGGAAGTCGTCGATCCTCGAAGCGATGACCTACGCCCTGTACGGACAGACGTCGCTTGGGGGCCGGTCCAAGCAGGAGTCGATGAACGACACGTCTGACGTGATGCGCGTCGTGCTGCGATTCCAGGTGGCTGGCGAGGAGTGGGAAGTCACCAGGGTGGACCGGCGAGCGGGCGCGGGGGGACTCCGGCCCGCCCAGGCGCAGCTTGTTCGCTACGGGCCCAGCGGTGAGACGCTCGAGAAGGTCGAGCAGGTCAGGCCGGTCAACGAGCGCGTGCAGGAGCTCATCGGGCTCGACAGCGACGCCTTCCTGCGCACCGTGATTCTGCCGCAGGGGCGCTTTGCCCGCCTTCTGGTGGAGGACGCACCGTCCGCCCGCACCGAGATCCTGCGGCAGGTGTGGCGCACGCAGGATCTGGAGGCGGCGGGAGTGGTGGCAGGGCAGAGGCTGAGCGAGGTCAGAACGCTGGCGATCCGGCTGCAGGATGAGGTAGAGCGCCATCCGGACGATCCCGAAGCGCACCTTGCGTTGCTGACGTCGCGGGCCGAAGCGGCGAGTCGTCGAGCAGTCGCACTGGCCGATCTTCGGGATCGGTCGACGCGGGCCCGCGATGCCCTCCGCCAGTCCGAGGTGACGATCGCAGCGGTCCGGCGCGCAAGCGAGCACCTGACCCCGGCGGCGCTGGAAGAACTTGCCGACCGGATTGATCCAGTGGAGGGTGCGCAGCGCCAGATCGGGGCCAGGACGACGGAGCTGAAGGAGCGCGAGGCCCGTCTGAGGCGAGACATGAACGGCATTCCGACCGACGACGGTCCTGACCATCATCAGATCGCGCGCACCCTGGCAACGCTCGACGCGATCCCGAACCAGGTGGAGGGGGCGGTCGAAGCGGCCCTTGGACTGCGCAACGCGATATTGGGCGAGACGAAGGCGGCGAAGGACCATGCCCAGGCTCAACAGGCCCTCGAATCGGCAGCAGATCGGGTGACCCGGCACCAGGCGCTGGAGCCGCCCCTTGCGAAAGCCGTCGCTTCTGTTCGTGAGCGCCTGACGAATGCCGAACGCTGGTATGACAGGTGCCGCGACCTGCGGGAGCGCATCCGTTCGTCGAAGGCCGGCCTGGCCAGGCGGGAGCAGCAGGGAGCCGAGGTATCCGGACGGCTCACCACCGCGCAGAGTGACCTGCAGGGGGCGCAGGAGCGGCTGCAACGGGCCGAGCAGGGGCTGAGTGAGGCTCGGCGTACCAACGCGGCCGCGGCCGCAGCCCACGATCTCTGTCCGGGCGACGAGTGTCCGATTTGTCAGCACCAACTCCCCGAGGGCTGGGCCCCACCGCGGGACACCGGTCTTGACGCGGCGCGTGAGGTCCGCCGTGCGGCGCGGTCGGACGCCGATGCGGCAAACACGGTCGTTGCCGATCTCAGGGCGCAGCAAAAGTCCGCCCGGCTGGGTACAAGGGACGCCCGGAGCGCACTCGATGACCTTCATTCCGAGATGGCTGGTGCGCTCCGGCACCTTCGCGACGAAGCCGGTCTTGACGACGCCTTCCCACTCGCAGGGGACGCGCCACTGCCCGACCGGGAACAGGCCCTTGCCCCGGTTGGGCTGCATTTCCGCGAAGCCGAGGCGAAGCTCGGCGATCACCGCACCAAGGCCGAAGAGCTGCGCAAGGCGCAAACCGGTGCCCAGATGGAGGAGACCTCGGCCCGGCAGACACTCGTCCACGCGCGCAACGAAACCGAAAGAACCCGCAAGGCCGCCGACGAAGCCCTCGGAGCCCTCACCCGGAGCATCCAGTCCATCCCCCTGCCCTTTCGCCCCCAACTCGCCCTTCCCCCCGACCCCCTGGAGCTGGAAACCGTCGACACCACACCCGTCGATCGTGCCTCGTACGCGGCCCGGGAGCGCGAAAAGATCCTCCAGATGCGCGAACGGGAGCGGAACCGCCTGCGCGCCGGGATCGAGGAGACAAGGACCGCGCTGCAGCGTCTCGACCAGACCCGAAAGATCGAAGTCGAGGAGGCTCTGCAGGCCCTGGTGCGGGCGCTCGCGGACCACCGGACCGCTCTCGCGGACGCCGTTCGGGAATTGGCTGTCGAGATCGCGGTCCCCGGGGCCATTCACTACCCGGTGGACGCGACGGCGCTCCGAGAGGGACTCGGTCGGCTACGCGAAGCGATTGAGCAGGTGCTCACGCAAGCCACCGACCTTCGCCACCGCGCTCTCGCTGCCGCCGACGAGGCGCGGCGCGAAGCCCGGAGGGTTGCCGCGCAGTTGGACCCTCCCGGCGATGCCACCGACCTCGAGGCCCTGCTGCGATCCACAGGCAGGGCAGCCGACGAGGCGCGTTACACCGCCCGGGACGCGACGCGGGCCAGGGACGGGTTCGCCGCCATCCTCGACGACTTGCTGAAGCTCCGGCAGACCGCCGACGAGGTCGCCGCACTCGAACTCGCCCTTGGCGATCTCGACGCCACCCTCAAACGGGGCGCGTTCCTCAAGTGGCTCACGCTGCGGCGGTCTCGTGACCTGCTGGTCTACGCGTCCAGGATGCTGGGGGAGATGACCGGGAGCCGTTACAGCTTTGCTGATCCGGGCGATCTGGAGGACCAGCAGTGGCTGGTTGTCGACAACGACTCCGGCCAGGCGCGTTCCCCTGCCAGCCTCTCCGGCGGGGAACAGTTCATCGGATCGCTGGCACTCGCGCTCGGGATGGTGGAGATGATGGCCCGGAGCGGCGGCCGCCTGGAATCGCTCTTCCTGGACGAGGGTTTCGGGTCGCTGGACCGCAGCAACCTCGACTCCGCCATTGAGGCGCTTTCGCTGGTCGCAGGGACAGGTCGGATGGTGGGAGTGATCTCGCACGTCGCGGCCGTGGCGGAACAGATCGACGACGTGCTCGCCGTCACGCGAACCGCGAAGGGCAGCCAGGTGACATGGCTCTCCCGGGCGCAACGCCAGGAACTCGCACGCTCCGACGTGGGAATGGAGGGAGCATCGGCGCTGGCGGGGTTGCTGGAATAGCCAGCGTCGGGCTTAGATTTCAGAAGGCACAACACCACAGTGAGGTAGCAAATGAAGCTGACGTTTACGGATAAGGCCCGGGACATGGTCACGTCGTTCATGGACGTGGAGGAGGACGGGCTGCAGGCGCTCAGGATCGCGGTGGAGGGAAGTCCATTCGCTCCCAACTACGAACTCACGCTGGTCGAGGCGGAGGCGCGCAGTGCGTCGGATGTCGAGGTCGATGCGGGGGCGTTCACGGTGCTGGTCGATGAAGCGAGCGTGAAGCGGCTGGACGGGGCCAGGGTGGACTTCGTCGAGACGGTCCAGGAGAGCGGCTTTCAGATCACTCCGGACCCGGATGCGGTGAAGGACGCGATGGACGAGGCCGGCCCCGGGGGCGCGCTGGCGGAACGGGTCACCGAGGTGCTGGACACCGAGATCAACCCGGCGATCGCGGCGCACGGAGGCGTAATCAACCTGGTCGACGTGCAGGGCACCGAGATCTTCATCGAGATGGCGGGCGGGTGCCAGGGGTGTGCGATGTCGCGCATGACGCTGCGCCAGGGTGTGGAGCGCATGGTGTCACAGTCGGTGCCGGAGGTGACGGCGATTCACGACGTGACGGACCACGCGAGCGGGGACAACCCGTACTTCACATAGGTCCGGTCCTGACGGGGGCCGGCAGGTCGGAGTCATGCCGCACCGCATCCTGATTCGCAACGCCAGCGTGGTTATGCCGGAAGAGACCGCGCGCACCTCGGTTCTTGTCGAGGACGGGCAGATTCTGGGGGTGGACGCGCCGCCGCACACGCGCGCCGACGAGGTCGTGGAGGCGGCCGGGCTGCACCTCCTGCCCGGTGTGATCGACGATCAGGTTCACTTTCGCGACCCCGGCCTCACCCACAAGGAGGATCTGCGCACGGGCAGTCAGGCCTGCGCGGCCGGCGGCATCACGTCGTTCCTGGAGATGCCCAACACCGTGCCGCAGACGGTTACCGTCGAGGCGCTCGCCGACAAGCTTGCCCTGGCCGAGCGCCGCTGCGTGGTCAACTACGGCTTCTACATGGGTGCCAGGACGGACAACCTGGACGAGCTCTGCCGGGCCGGGCGCACCCCCGGAGTCTCGACGCCCGGGATCAAGATCTTCATGGGGTCCAGCACCGGAAACATGCTGGTGGACGACCAGGATTGCCTGGAGGCGATCTTCGCCGAGACGACACTCCCGATTACCGCGCACTGCGAGGACGAGTCCACCGTGCGCGCGAACCGGGAGCGCCTCAAGGGCCCGCTCTCCGTGCACGACCACTCCCGCATCCGCGACAACTGGGCGGCGGTCACGGCCACGCTGCGCGCAATCGATCTCGCACGACGCCACCGTCACCGCTTCCATGTCCTCCACGTGTCTACCGCCAAAGAAGTGGCGATCCTGGCACAACAAGGCGACCCCGTCACTGCCGAGGCGTGCCCGCATCACCTGTTTTTCGACATCTCGGACTACGACCGCCTCGGCACGCTCGCCCAGATGAACCCGTCGCTAAAGACCGCCGACGACCGCGCCGCTCTCTGGCGGGGGCTGAAGGCCGGCGCCATCCAGATCCTCGCCACCGACCACGCCCCGCACACACTCGAGGAGAAGCGCGCACCCTATCCCGAATCGCCCTCCGGCATCCCGGCCGTCGAAGTCCTTCTCCCGCTCATGCTCAACGAGGTGAACCGCGGCCGCTGCACCCTGCAGGACCTCGCCAAGTGGATGAGCGACGGGCCCGCCCACATCTGGGACATTGTCGGCAAGGGCCGTATCGAGCCGGGTTACGACGCGGATCTCGTGCTTGTCGACATGGCGGAGGAGCGAGAGGTGAGAAACGAGGATCAGCGCACCAGGTGCGGCTGGAGCCCCTGGCACGGAACGCGACTCCAGGGCTGGCCCGTGAGGACGTTCCTGGGGGGCCGCACCGTCTTTGCCGACGGACGTGTTGCCAATGAGCCGCTCGGCCGCGCGCTGGTCTTCGATCATGAACGGGGTGGCTACTGGGCCACGGCGACATGAGGCCGAGCTCCGGTGGCTACGGCGATGCCAACGGCCTCCCGGTGCGATCCAGCATGACCGCTTCGCCGAGGCCCAAGGCCGCCAGGCGGTCGCGCTGGGTCGCCGCGTCGCCCACCACGAGCCAGATCATGCCTTGCGTGTCCAGGTGGCGTTCGGCCAGTTCGCGCAGGCGATCGATCGTCATTTCGCGTACGATGCGCTCGCGCTCCAGGATGTAATCCGGCGCGAATCCGTACACGCTCACGGCACGGACCACGCCGAGCTTGGCGCCAAGCGTCTCGAAGGCGCGGGCGTTGGCGCGCAGCAGGAACCCCTGCGTGGCCTCCAGATCCGCCTCGTCGAAAGTGGGGCCGTGGCGCTCCACGATCTCCTTGATGAGATTGAGCGATTCGAAGGTCACGTTGGCCCGCACGGACGAGCGGATCGCGAACGGGCCGGGGAGATCGGTCCCCTGGAAGCCGGACCCGATCCCGTACGTGTACCCCTTGCCCTCCCTGAGCTCCAGCGTCAGGTCCGACGCGAACCCGCCGCCCCCCAGCCGGAAGTTCATTACCGTGGCCGGATAGAAGCCGTCGTCGGTCTCTGCAAGTGCGAGTCGCCCGATCGCGAGCACGGACTGCACCGCGCCGGGAACGTCGATGAAGTACAGTCCGGCACGCTCCGGAGACCACACGGGCGGGGCCGCGTAGTCGGGCTCATCGCCTCCGGTCCAGCGAGCGGCGAGACCGGCCAGGGGCCCTGTCGCCTCGTCGGCCGAAACCGCACCGGCGACGTGGAAGGCGCTTGCCGCCGGAGTCAGGGCTGTCCGGTGGTATTCCCGTAGCTGGTCGAGCGTGATCGACTCCAGCGTCTCGATCGTGCCCAGGGTGTTCTCGGCCAGAATGTGGTCGCCGTAGACGAGCCGGTTGAAGGCCCCCGCCGCCACCGCGCCGGGGCTTGCGGCCTGTCGCCGGATCGCGCTTCCGACCCGTTGCCTGGCGAGCTCGAAGCGCTCCGCGTCGAAGCGCGGCTCCAGGAGGATCTCCTCGACAAGAGCCATGGTCGCAGCATAGTTCCGAGCCAGCACGCTACCCGCAACGGTGAAGCTCTGCGTGCCCGCGAAGACGTTGAGCGACGCGCCGAGAAGGTCGATCGCCTGCTCCAACTCCTCGGGTGTGCGGTTGGCCGTGCCTTCGAGCATCGTCTCTGCCAGCAGGTTGGCCACGCCGGTCCGGTAGGGGTCCTCGAGCAGGAGGCCGCCGCGAAAGCGCAGCTCGAACTGCACGATCGGGGTCTCGCGGTCCTCG
Organism: Gemmatimonadota bacterium; assembly: GCA_022823145.1. GTDB lineage: Bacteria > Gemmatimonadota > Gemmatimonadetes > Longimicrobiales > Gaopeijiaceae > Bin94. The sequence continues at coordinate 76,482 of JAJDXS010000058.1, read as the reverse complement.
ATGCCGAATGCCGCGAGGCCGTTGGCGAGCGTCTCGCTCCACACCTCCGGCACACGCAAGCTCGGCGAAGGCCCAAAGGGCGGTTCGACGGACCGGTCGAAGGAGCCCTGCGGAGTGCGCTCCTCGCCGCGTGTGACGGTGAAGGCCGCCTCGGCCCCCTGCACTATCGGTTCCTCGACGACCTCCGCGCGCTCCGAGCCGGCCAGTGCCAGCTCCGCCTCGCCCAGGGGCACGAAGCTGGTCGCGACGTACGGTCTGCCAGCCACGTAGGTCTCGTACACCCTGAGCACATCGTCCGCGGTCACGGCCAGGGTGCGTCGGAGGTCCTCGGCGGCGAATCCGGGGTCATCCGCGAAGATGGCGTATTGCGTCAACTGGAAGGCCTTGCCCAACCCACTCGACAGGCCCCTGTAGAACGCTGTTTCGGTACCGGCTTTCACCCTGCGCAGCTCCGCCTCCGGGACTCCGTCATCTTCGAACCGCCCGAAGGCCGCCTCGACGGCCGCTTGGACGCTGTCGAGGTCGGTTCCGGCAAAAGCCCCCACCTGCAGCGTGAAACGGCCCGCCAGCTCCTGTGTGCTGTTGAACGCCGACGCCGCGGGCGCGACCCGCCGCTCCTCCACCAGGACCTTGTAGAACGGGGTCGACCTGCCGTCGGTGAGCAGCGCGGCCAGGACGTCGAGCGCATAGCTGTCGGGGTGGTAGAGGGGGACGGCCGGCCAGGACATGGTCAGGCGAGGAAGGCGCGCAAAGTTGTCCTCGTGAAACAGGAGGCGAGTCTCGGCCAGCTCCACGGTGGGTGGCTCGTTCACCGTCGGCAGCTCCCGCGGCGGGATTTCGCCGAAGTACTTCTCGATCCACTCCTTCGTCCGCTCTACGTCGATGTCACCGGCCACCGCCAGCGTCGCGTTGTTGGGCCCGTACCAGCGCGCGTGGAACTCCTTGGCGTCGGCCAGCGTCGCCGCGTCCAGATCCTGAAGCGAGCCGATCACCTGCCAGCGGTACGGGTGCCCTTCGGGGTACAGCGCGCGGTCGATGACGAAGTTGGTGTGACCATAGGGCTGGTTGTCCACGCCCTGCCGCTTCTCGTTTTTGACCACCTGCTTCTCCTTCGCCACCACGGATTCGGTCACCGTGTTGATGAAGAATCCCAGCTTGTCCGCCTCGGCCCACAGCGCCTTCTCCAGGCCGTCGATGGGCACGACCTCGAAGTAGTTGGTGCGGTCGCGGCTGGTCGACCCGTTGGTCGAGCTTCCGATACGGGTCATGAGGCGATCGAGACCCCCCGCACCCAGGTTCTCCGAGTCAAGAAAGAAGAGGTGCTCGAACAGGTGGGCGAATCCCGTGCGCCCCGCGACCTCGCGCGCCGAACCGACATGGAAGGTCATGGCGACCGCCGCCAGCGGGTCCGAGCGGTCCACATGCAGCACCACCTCGAGCCCGTTGGCGAGTTCGTAGCGCTCGAAGGGTATCGAGAACGTCTCCCCGGTTGTACCGGCGTCCGACCCCGGGCCACAGGCGATGGCGAGCGGGACGAATGCGATGGCTCCCGCGAGCCGGGCAAGAGCGGGCAGAGTCGAGAAGCGGCGAAGACGAGACATGGGCAGGGCTCCTCCGTATGAGGGACGCGGCGTGCGCCTATGGGGGCGCCGCACGGGCGGGGTGCGATCGGCATCGGCACCGGGCCGATCCGGAGTTCCGTAGCTCTACGACTCCGTGCTATTACGGCAAGCAGGGCTCAACGGTTCCGACCAGTGGGTAATGGTCAGATCCGAAGGTAGCGTCCGCGCGATGGCAGGCGCCACGCCACCCGGAGGGGAGTCGGAACATCAGGTGGTCGGAATGACGGAGCCAGCCACCGATCTCCAGGTGGTGCGTCGGTCGGCGATCCGGTCGCACGGGAAGGGGAAAGCGGAAACGCGCGAGCCGGCAGGCGCTTTCGCGGCGGCCGCCGACCCAGGTGTTCAGGTCGCCGCCCAGGATGTGGGCCTGGTGTTCGGCGGCCGGCCCCGGGAACACCTCGAGCAACCCGGCCATCTGGCGTCGGCGACCGGCGCCGAGGGTTCTCCACGCCCGGCTCCACTGCGATCTGTTGTCGAGATGTATGGAGCAGAGGGTTATGGTCGTGTCCGCGATGGTCACGTCCGCCGCGACGGCGACCCGGCGCTGGCGTTCGAAGGGGAGTTCGATGGCCTGGGGCGCCGACAGGGGCAGGTTGGCGAGAATGGCGTTGCCGCGGTCTTCGGGGGGTCCGCCCGGTGCGCCCGGCCTGGGTCCTCCGTTCCGCATCGAGGGAGTGTAGAGCAGCGACAATCCCGTGTCTCGCGCGAAGGTGACGATGTCGGTGCGCTCTTCATCGGGCGGCACGGCCGTGATGCGCGTGGCCCATGCCGCGCCGGGAGTGAGCCCGGGGATCTGCGGTCCGGTCGCGAACACTTCCTGCAACAGGAGCACGGTCGGGCCGGCAGCAGTGTCCCGGCCGGCCGTCAGGTGGTCCCACAGGGTGCGAAGCGCACCGCCACCGACGTTTGTGTTCCAGGCCACGATGGTGAGCGGCCAACCAGCCGTGCGGGCGGAGACCCGGCGGGCCACCGTTGCCATCCTCACCGGCCCCACTGCGGCTCTCCAGCGCTGCAGTTCGGGGAGATCCCCGGGTGGGGCCGCGGTCGCCAACCGGACAGGGGGCGCGGAATGGCCCTGCAGGTCAATGGCCTGCAATTCTGTAAGGTCAGATTGACCAAATGTCATGTCGGCCTTACCTCGGAACATTGGTGCGCTCGGCGCACCCCGCCACCCTGGGGGGCGGCACAGGACAGCGGCGCGCGTTTTCACGTACCTTGTCGACGTTCGTCGCCGGCGGGCATAGCCGCCTCGGATCTCGATTCAGTCTACAAGCCTACGGGAAATGAATGGAATTGCGGAGTCCAGGGCACGGCAACCGGACCACGCATGCCCGGTCGTCCTGATCGTCTGCGACGGGTGGGGAGTGCCGGCATCGGATCCGGCCGAGATCGCGCGCAGGGGCGACGCCGTGGCGATGGCGCGGACGCCGGTGCGCGACGGGCTGCTGGCTTCGTGCCCGTGGGGCTTCCTCGCTACCTCGGGCGAGGACGTGGGGCTTCCCGCCGGCCAGATGGGGAACTCCGAGGTCGGGCACCTGAATCTGGGTGCGGGCAGGATCGTCCATCAGGACGTCACGCGCATCTCGCTGGCGATACGGGACGGTTCCTTCTTCGAGATCCCGGCGCTGTGCGAACTGGGCGCCGGGGTCGAGCGCCGGGGCGGTGCGCTCCACCTGGTGGGCCTCTGTTCGGACGGGGGGGTGCACAGCGACATCTCCCACCTGTTGGCGCTGGTGGACTGGGCCGAACGCGCGGGCCTGCCGGCGCGGCTGCACGCGGTCACCGATGGCCGCGACACATCGCCGACCTCGGGGGTCGGGTGGATCGAGGAGCTCGAGGCGCGCACGGGAGCAAGCCGCGGCGACATCCGGATCGCCACGGTGTCCGGGCGTTACTACGCGATGGACCGGGACCGCCGCTGGCCGCGCACCAGACGCGCCTACCGGGCGATCGCTGAAGGAGGAGGACCGCGGGTGGAGAGCGCCTCGGGATACGTCGCAGGGTGCTACGCCAACGGCACGACCGACGAGTTTCTGCCGCCGGCCGTGGTCGGCGACCCGGAGGGCATCCGCCCCGGCGACGGCATCCTCTTCTTCAACTTCCGCGCCGACCGCGCCCGCCAGCTCACCGCTGCGCTGATGGACGAGGACTTCCCCCACTTCGAGCGCCCGCGCGGCCCGTGCAACCGCCTCGTCGCCATGACCCGCTACGAGGACGACTTTCCCTACCCCGTCCTCTTCCCGCCACGCACCCTCGACAACGTCCTGGGCGCGGTGCTGGCGGCCGCGGGGCGGACACAGCTCCGCATGGCCGAGACGGAGAAGTACCCCCACGTCACGTATTTCTTCAACGGCGGAGTGGAAGAGCCCTTCCCGGGCGAGGAGCGCCACCTCATCCCGTCGCCCCAGGTCGCCACCTACGACCTCAAGCCCGAGATGAGCGCGCCGGAGCTGACCGAGGCGCTCGTCGCCCACATCGCCGAGCGGCGCCACGACTTCATCCTGGTCAACTACGCCAACGCCGACATGGTGGGTCACACCGGGAGCATTCCGGCAGCGGTCGCCGCGGTGGAGGCGGTCGACGAATGCGTGGGGCGGGTGCTGGAGGCCGTCGCCCGGGTCGGCGGGACGGCGCTGGTGACCGCCGATCACGGCAATGCCGAGCGGATGCTGTGCGAGGACGGAAGCCCGTTCACGGCCCACACCACCGGGCCGGTGCAGCTGATCCTGTGCAGGCGCCCCGGAGGGCCCACCGCGACCGTGCGCGACGGAATCCTCGCCGACGTGGCCCCCACGATCCTTCATCTCCTGCAAATACCCCAGCCGCACGAGATGACGGGGCGAAGCGTGCTGGCACGGGAGAATGCGCGAGGCTGAAGGGCCAGTCCTTGCTCACCACCCGCCACGCGTGATAGTCTGGGCGTCGGCCCACGAACCCCGTCGACCCCTCCGCAAGCCCGACCCACCCACCTGGGACAGCGACAAGCCATTGCGTGACAACCCCTACTCCCGCTTCGTCGACCGCCTGACCGGCGGCCTGGGGCGTTTCATCGCGTGGATGGCGCTGGTGATGGTGCTGATCGGGGCATACAACGCCATCGCGCGCTACCTCGGACGCTTCATCGGCGTCAACCTCAGCTCCAACCTCTACCTGGAGCTGCAGTGGTACCTCTTCTCGCTGATCTTCCTGCTCGGGGCGGGCTTCGCACTCAGGGAAAACGCCCACGTGCGGGTGGATGTCCTGTACGGGCGACTCCGCGCCAGGGCCAGGGCCGCGATCAACGTCGTCGGCGCCGTCGTCATGCTCCTTCCCTTCTCGATCTTCGTGCTGTGGGTCTCCTGGCCGTCGATCCGGAATTCGTGGGCGGTGCGCGAGGCCTCGCCGGACCCGGGCGGACTGCCGCGCTACCCGCTGAAGGCCGTGATCATCGTGGCGTTCGTGCTGCTGCTCGCCCAGGGGGTGTCGGAGTTCCTGAAGGATCTGGCGGTCCTGCGGCGGGGGGACGACGCCGAGGAAGAGGGCGAAGATGCCGCCGAAGCGCCCGCCGGAGGGATCGGACTCTAGATGGAAGCGAACATCCTCGCCCCTCTGATGTTCGTGGTGGTCTTCCTGATCATCTTCTGCGGCTATCCGGTCGCGTTCGCCCTGGGCGGCGCCTCGCTGATCTTCGCCTTCATCGGCGTGCAGTTCGGGTTCTTCGACTGGAACCTGCTGTTCGCCATGCCCGAGCGGATCTTCGGGGTGATGTCGAACTATGTGCTCCTGGCCGTGCCGTTCTTCATCTTCATGGGGCTGGTGTTGGAGAAGGCAAAGCTCGCCGAGGATCTGCTGACGACGATCGGCACACTCTTCGGGAGGCTACGCGGGGGGCTTGCGCTAGGGGTCGTGGTCGTGGGCGCGATGCTGGCCGCCGCAACTGGCGTCGTTGGCGCCTCGGTGGTGGCCATGGGCAGCATCTCGCTGCCGGTCATGCTGCGCTACAATTACTCGGCGCGGCTCTCGTCGGGGGTGATCCTCGCGTCGGGGACGCTGGGGCAGATCATCCCGCCGAGCATCGTGCTGGTGGTCCTGGCCGACCAGCTGGGCATCTCCGTGGGCGATCTCTTCATCGGCGGACTGGTGCCGGGACTGATGCTGGCCGGGATGTACGCGCTGTACGTGGCGGGCGTGGCGGTGGTCAAGCCCGAGGCCGCGCCCGCGCTGCCGCCCGAGATGACCGACGTCGACTTCCGGGTGCTGATGCGCCGCGTGGCGGTGGTGATGCTGCCGCCGCTGCTGCTCATTCTGATCGTGCTGGGGTCCATCTTCGCCGGGATCGCGACTCCGACCGAGGCCGGCGCGATCGGGTCCGTGGGCGCGATCCTGCTGGCGACGGCGCGGGGCCGGATGTCGATGAGCGTGCTGCGCGAGTCGTGCCTGGGCGCGACCAAGCTCACCACGATGGTGATGTTCCTGCTGATCGGCTCGACGGCGTTCGCGCTCGTCTTCCGGGGGCTCTACGGCGACATCTGGATCGAAGACCTGCTGACGACCCTGCCCGGCGGGCGGATCGGCCTGCTCCTGGTCGCCAACCTGACGATCTTCATCCTCGGCTTCTTCCTCGACTTCTTCGAGATCGCCTTCATCATCATCCCGCTACTGGCGCCGGCGGCGGCCGTCCTGGGCATCGACCTGGTCTGGTTCGGCGTGATGATCGGGATGAACCTGCAGACCTCGTTCCTGACGCCGCCCTTCGGCTTCGCGCTCTTCTATCTGAGGGGTGTGGCCCCCCCGGAGGTGAAGACTACCGAACTTTACCGTGCGGTGATCCCGTTCATCATCATCCAGCTGATCGGCCTGATGCTGATCATCCAGTGGCCGGCGCTCGTGACCGGGCTGGTGAACTGAGGCGACGAGGGCGCAGAATCACGGCAGAGTCGTCAAATCGACAGGCAAAACGACGACACAGATGTCATTTCGTCAGCTTGCCGCGGGGTTCTTCGCCGCTTCTCGTCTTGCCTACACGTTGCCGGACGCCGACGGTGCCGTGTTGAACGCGAAGCTCGCGAACCTCAGCTCGGCCGTCCCGAACCAGCGGTAGGACGCCTCCTTGAAGTTCCGCCAGTGGTCGTAGACCTGACGGTACTGCTGGTCGGCCGCGGCGTAGTCCTCGAGTATCTCGCCGATGGTGGTGCGCGCGAGTTCCATGATGTCGTCCGAGAAGGACCGCATCTGGGTGCCGCCGTCGATCAGCCGCTGCAGCGCGCCCGGGTTCTTGGCGTCGTAGTAGTAGAGCATCCGGCGCGCGGTGGCCTTGGCCGCGACCTCGAAGACCGCCTGGTAGTCGCTCGGGAGCTGGTCCCACGCCTGCTGGTTGACCTCGTAGGAGACCGACGCCGACGGCTCCCACCAGCCCGGGTAATAGTAGTAGGGCGCGGCCTGATGGAGGCCGAGCTTCTCGTCGTCGTAGGGGCCCACCCACTCGGTGGCGTCGATCGCGCCGCGTTCGAGCGCGGGGTAGATGTCGCCGCCTGCCAGCACCTGTACCGTCACGCCCATGCGATCCATGACGTCGCCGCCCAGCCCGGGGATGCGCATCTTGAGGCCGCGCAGATCCTCGGCCGAGTTCACCTCGCGACGGAACCATCCGCCCATCTGACCCCCCGTGTTGCCGCCCGGGAACGAGATGATGCCGAAGTCCGAGAAGACCCCACGCACGACATCGAGTCCTCCGCCCTCGTTCAGCCAGGCGTCCTGCTGGCGCGCGGTCATCCCGAAGGGCACACCCGCGTCGAAGGCCAGCGCCTGGTTCTTGCCCGTGTAGTAGTAGCTGGTGCTCTGGCCGACCTGCACGGTGCCCTGCTGAACGGCGTCCATGACCTGAAGACCCGGCACGAGTTCGCCGGCGGGATACGCGCGGATCTGGAAGCGGCCCCCGGTCAACGCCGAGGTGAGTTCCCCAAGCATCTCGGCGGACCCGTAGATCGCGTCGAGACCGCGCGGGAAGCTCGACGCCAGCCTCCACGTCACCCTCGGCTGGGTAACCACGGCCGGGGCCCCGTCCGACTCGCCGCCGGTGTCGCCTCCACATGCGGTGACCAGACCGGCCCCGACCACGCCGGTCGCTGCCGTGCCGAGGAACTTGCGGCGGCCGACCGATTCGTCGCTGCCGGATGGGGTGGTGGCCGGAACGGATTCGTCAACGGTCTTCTTGCTCATCACAGTGCTTTCCATGAAAGGCCTGGTTACTTCGCCCGGCATGCTGGCCGGGCCCGCTAGTCAGCCGTAAAGATTAGCACAAACCCGGCCCGCCCGGCTAATGTGACGGTCCGGTGGCGCCTGTTGGACCCCAGCGAATGGAGGCAGGCTTGACCAGCTATTCCGCAACCACCACGGCCGTGGCGCTGACCGTGGCTGTGGCTGTGTCCGCCTGCACGCCCACCCCGCCCGAACGCGATTGGGTGATCGCCGAGTCCGCCGATCTATCCGCCCGTATCGACGCGCTCTTCGCCGGCCACGACGCGCCTCGGAGTCCCGGCGGGATCGCGGCGTTGATTCACCGGGGCCGGATCGTGCACCTGAACGGTTACGGTTCGGCAAACCGCGAGTTCCGGATCCCGTGGACCCCCGACGTCGGATACCGGATCGCGTCGATCACCAAGGGCTTCACCGGGCACGCGACTCTTCTGCTCGCCGACGCCGGCAGGTTGAACCTGGACGATCCGGTGCAGCAGCACCTGACGGATTTCCCGACATTCTCCGAATCCCTGACCATTCGCCACCTGCTCACCAACACCTCGGGGCTCTGGTACGACGAGTGGCTTCTGCCGTTGGCGGGGGTCACCGGTCATGCCACGCTGGACGAGATGTACGCGCTGGCCCGCCGCCAGGACACGCTCAACTACGTGCCGGGAACCGCGCACAACTACATCGACACCAACTGGCGGATGATGGCGAGGATCATCGAGACCGTCACCGGCGTCTCATGGCAGGAGGCCCTGCGCGAACTGATCTTCGCTCCCCTAGGCATGGACCGAACGCTGGCGCCCCCCGACATCGCACAGATCCATGACGGGCAGGGAACGACCTATCTGTATGCGGGTGAAGGTATTACGTCTTTTCGCTTCGAGTTTCCCTTTCAGACTTCGGGCGACGGGTCGCTACTGACCACTTTCGACGACTTCCTCCGCTGGCCCATGCATCTGCGCGAGGGGTTCAAGGACGGCACCTCGATGTTCGACCGGCTCAAGGGCCCCACCCGGCTGACGGGCGGCGCCGACCTCGCCTACGGATTCGGCCTCGGCGAGGAACGGCACCGCGGACTGCGCGGCTGGGGGCACGGCGGCGCGACCGGCACCCACTGGGCGTTCTATCCGGAGATCGATCTAATCGTCGCGGTCTTCACCAACTACCTCGGCAGCCTGTCGGCCGGCGCGTTGCACACGCAGATGGTGGACGCATTCCTGGCTTCGGACCCGGGATCGGGCTACTCGGTCCCCGGAGAGATGGGGCCCGCCCCCCTCACGCCCGAGCAGCAGGAACTCCTTGCCGGCACCTTCGTCGACCCCGCAACGGGAGACTACCTGCGATCGAGAGGACAGCCAGGCTCGCTCACCCACCAGTTTTCAGGGGCTCCGGCCCCGTTGCGGGACCTCGGTGACTGCACCTTCCAGACGATCCGCAACGTGCACATCCCGCCCATCGAGGTGGTTGCCCCGGGCTGTGACTCGGCGACGCCGAACGAACTCCAGATCCACTGGAGCGCGTGGGATTCCCCGCGCCGCTTCGTGAGGGTGCCGGCAGGAGACGCCGGAGCAGGCGCCCGTCACGCCCCCGCCGATTACGTCGGCAGCTACTACTCCGACCAGCTGCGCGTGCACTGGCACGTCGAGAGCGAGGAGGGCCGGTTGACCATGCGCATCGGCGCCGGAGTCCAGTCCGGCCAGAACTTCGATCTCGTGGCCACCGCCGCCGACGCGTTCATCGCCGAGCCACACCAGCCACCGATGCTGGACCTGCTCTCCCTGCCGGCGCTCGCGATCAAGTTCGAGCGCGAGCGCAGCGGCCGCATATCCACCATGCACGTCTCGCTCGACCGGGTTCGGGGCGTGCGCTTCACGAGGCGGTAGCCGATGGCGCACACGGTCGTCGTCACCGGAGGAGCGAGCGGAATCGGGCGGGTGATCGCGCAACGGTTCGCGGACGCCGGCTACCGGGTCCACATATTCGACATCGACGCCGAGGCCGTGCGGCGGGCGCTGAGCGAGAACACCGCCTTCTCGGGCACGGTGGGGGATGTGTCCGTGCCCGCCGACGTAGCCCGCGGCATGGGCGACGCCGAGGAGGCCATGGGCAGAGTGGACGTGCTCGTGAACGACGCGGCCATTCCCGGTCCCCGCGTTCCAGTCGAGGAGATGCCGGACGACGAATGGGACCGCACGATGCGGGTCAACCTCTACGGCCCCTTCCTCTGGACAAAGGCGGTCGTGCCGGGGATGAAGGACAGGCGCGAGGGATCGATTGTGAACATTTCCACGGGCAGCGTGCGCACCCTGCCGCTCAATCGCTCCGTCTACAACGTGTCGAAGTGGGGCGTCGAGGGGCTGACGAAGACGGTCGCGCGCGAACTCGGGCCATGGAACGTGCGCGTGAACGCGATCCAGCCGGGGATGGTCAACAACGAGCGAATGCGCATGATCGTGCAGCGGATCGCGGACCAGGAGGGGCGCTCGACGACCGAGGTCGAGGACGAGTTCCTGCAGTTCATCTCGATGCGCTGCAAGGTGGAGCCGGAGGACATCGCCGACATGGCCGTCTTCCTGTCTTCGGAGGGGGCGAGCCGGGTTACCGGGCAGGTCATCGCGGTCGACGGCCACATCGAGTGGGAGCAGTAGGTGGATGGGCAACGGCATGGTTGAATGGGACGTCTCCGACCGCGCCGCCGCGCTCCACGACGATGCCCTGGTTTGGGACATGGTCTTCGTTTGGGAGCCCGATCACGGGAACGACTCCCGCCTCTTTCCGCGCTGGCGGGCCGCCGGGGTAGATTTCGTTTCGGTCCACCCCGCTGGCGACCGCCACAATATCGGCGAGGCCATGCAGCGGATCGCCCGCTGCCGCCACCAGATCCTGAGCCGGCCCGACCGTTACGTGCTGGTCAATACCGTAGACGACATCCTGGCCGCCAGGCGCGACGGCAAGCTCGCGGTCGGGTTGCACCTCGAGGGGTTCCGCTGCCTGGAGCGCGACCTCAACCTGATCGAGACCTACTACAAGCTCGGCGTCCGTTTCGTGCACCCCATCTTCAACCTCGTCAATTCGATCGGCGGGGGTTCGGCGGATCGCATCGACATCGGGCTGACCCGGTTCGGGATCAAGGTCATCCACGAGATGAACCGTGTCGGAATGCTCGTCGACGCCGCCCACGCGGGCTACCGCACCACCCTCGAGATGATGGAGGTGTCGAAGGCGCCGGTCATCTTCTCGCACCTCGGCTGCCATTCCATACGCGAGCACTTCCGGAACGTCCACGACAACCAGATTCAGGCGTGCGCGGCCGTCGGAGGCGTGATCGGCATCACCAGCGCCGGCTTCTATCTGGGCGACACCAGCACCGAAACCTACTTCCGCCACCTCGACCACGTCGTGCAGCTCGTGGGGCCACGACATGCCGGAATCGGCCTCGACAACCTGGACAAGCCGGGTCTGGAATTCCTGCGACGGTTCATCGACGCGCGGCCGGACGAGTGGCCCGGGAAGGAGCAGGGGCTGTGGGAGCCTCTGGCCTGCTTCGAGGTCGAGCAGTTGCCCGAACTCACCGACCTCATGCTGCAACGAGGATACTCGGAAGACGATGTGCGCGGCATCCTCGGCGGCAACTGGCTGCGTGTATGTCGCGAAGTATGGAAGGAGCCGAAATGAACGGTAGCACCACGCTCGGCACGGTCGCCGCAAACCGGACCGCCACGCTCGCAGCGGCGCTTCTGCTGTTCACCGGCACGACGGGTGGCGAAGCACTCGCCCAACCCCCGGACCCCGGCGAATACTCCCAGGCCGAATACGAGGTGGACGTGACCCGCGGCGTCCTCGTGCCCATGCGGGACGGCGTGCGCCTTTCGGTCGACATCTATGCCCCGCGGGGGTCCGCCGGCCCCTTCCCCGGCATCCTCGCGCACACTCCGTACGACAACAACGGGCAGCGGGAGACCGCAACATGGTTCGCACAGCGGGGCTACGTGGTCGTCTCGGCCGATGCCCGCGGGCGCTACGACTCGGAGGGCGAGTGGGATCCGTTCGGGGCCCTGCACCGGGTGGACGGCTACGACCTCGTCGAGTGGGTCGCCGCCCAGCCGTGGTGCACAGGCAAGGTGGGCATGATCGGCGGCTCGTATCTGGGGTGGACACAGTGGTGGGCGGCGAGCATGGCCCCGCCGCACCTCGCGGCAATCGCGCCCCGGGTTTCTCCCCCCGACCCCTTCGAGAACCTGCCCTACCAGCACGGCGTGCTCCTGGGCGGCTGGATGCTCGACTGGGCCTCGGGGTCGTCCGGCCGCACGGCGCAGGTCGCCGACACCGGCTACTACAACGGCTGGCCCCAGCACCGCGCGGATCCCCCCCACACGCCCTACATCGAGATCAACGAGGCGCGCGGACTGCGCTCGGCCCCCTGGTTCGAGACGTGGTATCGGCAGAACCGGACCACCGATCCCTACTGGAGCGCGATCCGGTACCAGACCCCCGAATCGTACTCGCGAATCACGGTCCCCTCGCTCGCCTTCACGGGCTGGTTCGACGGCAATCACCCCGGATCGCCCATGAACTACATGGGAATGAAGCAATACGGCGCGACCCCCGAGGCGCGGCGGCCCAGCCTGGTGATCGGACCGTGGACGCACGGGATCAACACCCGCCATCTCGGTGGAATCGATTACGGCCCCGGCGCGGTGATCGACATCGACGGGTACGTGATGCGCTGGTTCGACCACTTCCTGAAGGGCATCGACAACGGGGTTGAGGACGACCCGCCGGTCCATGTCTTCGTCATGGGCGAAAACAGGTGGTATGCAGAGGACGACTGGCCCCTGCCGGGGACCGAGTGGACCCGCTTCTACCTCAGCTCCCAGTCCGGAGCCAACTCCCTGAACGGCGACGGCCTGCTCACGACCACACCCCCCGTGACCGAGGGCCACGACACCTACGTCTACGACCCGCTGAACCCCACCCGCACTCCCTTCGACAGCTGGCCCAACACGAACGGGCACATCGACGGGGCGCTGGACACCCGCGTCTCGGCGTCGGGCGACGAGGTCCTGGTCTACCGCACGCCACCGCTTGCAGAGGCGGTCGAAGTCACCGGCCCGATCGAGGCCAAACTGTACGCTTCGACCTCGGCCCGCGACACCGACTGGTTCGTGCGCCTCGTCGACGTGCACCCCGACGGCCATTCGGCGCTGCTGACCGAGGGCGTCATGCGGGCTCGCAACCGCGACCCCGACGACGAGGGGCGCTTCAACGGCGCGCAGCTCAGCACGATCGAGCCCGGCGAGATCTACGAGTACACGATCCGGTTCTGGCGCGGCACCGGGAACCTCTTCCGGGAGGGCCACCGCATCGGCATCGAGATCTCGTCGAGCTGGTACTCGTACTACCTCCCCAACCTCAACACGGGGGCCGACAACGTGGCGATGGTCACGAGGGACCAGGCGGTGGTGGCCACGCAGCGCGTGTACCATGGGGGTGAGAGGGCGTCGCACATCGTGCTGCCCGTGATTCGGAGAGCGAGGTAGCGGCTCCGGCAGGACGCAGGGTTTCTCTCGCCCGAGTTCAGCCCGATCGCGATCGCGAACGGGGCGGAAGCCAAGCTGATCATGGCCGAGATCGAACTGGGGCAGACCGCGGTGGACATCATCAATGGATTCCACGCAGCCGCCGGACTGCCGGCATACGAACCGGCGAATGTCAACGACAACACACTCAGAGCGGGGTCACCCCCATCACGGGGTGGCCCCGCCCATCAACGGGAGACACCAATGACCAGGAAACTCGCCCCCCTGATCCTGCTCGTTGCCGCCACGGCATCGTGCGACATCGGCGCCCAGATGCCCGACGCGGGCGACTACTCGGGAGCGGATCACCAGGTCGACGTGACCCGCGGCATCCTCGTGCCCATGCGGGACGGAGTGCGCCTTTCCGTGGACGTATATACCCCCCGGGGGGAGTCCGGTCCGTTTCCTGCCATCCTCACGTCAACCCCTTACGACAACAACGGATCGCGCGAATCCGCCATCTGGTTCGCGCAGCGCGGGTACGTCGTGGTCGCGGCGGACGTACGCGGGCGCTACGACTCGGAGGGCGAATGGCGACCCTTCAACCCGCTTCACAAGACCGACGGGTACGACCTGGTGGAGTGGATCGCGACCCAGCCGTGGTGTACCTGCAAGGTCGGCATGATCGGCGGATCCTACCTGGGATGGACGCAGTGGTGGACGGCCAGCACCGCCCCGCCCCACCTAGCCGCCATCGCGCCGAAGGTGGCGCCTCCCGATCACTTCGAGAATCTGCCCTACCAGAACGGCGTCCTCATCGCCGGCTGGATGCTCGACTGGGCTGCCATGATGTCGGGCCGGACCGCGCAGATCGCAGGTGCCGGAGGTTACCTCGGGTGGTCGGAAAACCGCCAGGATCCACCCCACACCCCGTACATCGAGATCAACGAGTCACGCGGCCTGCGTTCCGGCCCCTGGTTCGAGGACTGGTACCGCAGCAACCTCTCGACCGCACCGTTGTGGGAAGGCATCGCCTATCAGACGCCGGAATCGTACGCCAACATCACCGTCCCCTCGCTGTCGTTCACGGGATGGTTCGACGCCAACTACCCCGGTTCGCCCATGAACTACCTGGGGATGAAGCAGTACGGCGCCACCCCCGAAGCAAGGCGCCCCAGCCTGATCATCGGCCCCTGGGTGCACGGCATCAACACGCAGTCGTCCGGCGGAATCGACTACGGCCCCGACGCCGTGATCGACGTCGACGGCTACGTCGTCCGCTGGTTCGACCACTTCCTCAAGGGCGAAGACAACGGCGTAGAGAACGACCCGCCCGTCCATGTCTTCGTCATGGGCGAAAACAGGTGGTACGCCGAGGACGACTGGCCGCTGCCCCAGACCGAGTGGACCAACTACTACCTGACCAGCACCACCGGAGCGAACTCCTCCGCCGGCGACGGCCTCCTCACCACCGACGCCCCTGCCGCGGAAGGCCACGACACCTACGCCTACGACCCCCTCAACCCCACCCGCGATCCCTTCGACACCTGGCCCAACAAGAACGGCCACATCGACGGCGCCCTCGACACCCGCGCCTCGGCAGCCGGCGACGAAGTCCTCGTCTTCCGCACGCCACCCCTTGAAGAAGCGGTCGAGGTCACCGGCCCGATCGAAGCCAGGCTCTACGCCTCCACCTCCGCCCGCGACACCGACTGGTTCATCCGCCTCGTCGACATCGGCCCCGACGGCTACTCCGCCCTCCTCACCGAGGCCGTCATGCGCGCCCGCAACCGCGACCCCGACAACGACGGCCGCTTCAACAGCGCGCAGCTCAGCGCCATCGAGCCGGACGAGGTCTACGAGTACACCCTCCGATTCTGGCGCGGCACCGGCAACCTCTTTCAGGAAGGCCACCGGATCGGCATCGAGATCTCGTCGAGCTGGTATCCGTACTACCTGCCGAATCTCAACACCGGCGCGGACAATGTGGCGATGGTGACAGCCGATGAGGCGGTGGTGGCCACACAGCGCGTGTTCCACGGGGGTGAAAGGGCGTCGCACATCGTGCTGCCGGTGATCCGAAGGGATCGGTAGGCCGCACCGAATGGCCGAAGGGACATTCCCGCGTGGAGGAGTGAGGCCACACTGCGCTGAGCACCGGAAGCGACTATCGTAAACTGCCCGCCTCCACCTCGCGAGGCAGGACATCTCGACAACAGTCGCGCTCAAGGGAGTCCCAGCCGTGACCACACGAAACGTCTCCGCGCCGATCGGGCGCGTCGCCACCCTCGTCTCCGCGCTGCTCGCAACGGCAGCGCTCGCCCTCACCGCACCCTCCTCCACCGCCCAGGAGTCCACCCGCCTCCTGCGCCAGCCCACGGTCAGCGCGACGCACATCGCGTTCGCGTACGCCAACGACCTGTGGATCGTGGACCGGGCCGGCGGCGAGGCCAGGCGCCTCACCACCTTCCAGGGCCAGGAGACCGACCCTCACTTCTCCCCTGACGGCCGGCACATCGCCTTCAGCGCCCAGTACGACGGGAATGTCGATGTCTACGTCCTGCCCTCCGAAGGAGGGAACCCCAAACGCCTTACCTGGCACCCCGGAGCCGATCAGGTCGTCGGCTGGACCCACGACGGTGCCCGCGTCGTCTTCAACTCCGGGCGCACCAGCGCGCCGATCGCGTACCCCCGGTTCTTCGCGGTCGGGCTCGACGGCGGGCTGCCCGAGGAGATGCCGATTCCGCGTGGGAAGACCGGCGACTTCTCCTCCGACGGGTCGCGCTTCGCCTACCAGCAGCGGCAGCTCAACGACGCCGAGTGGCGGGGCTACCGCGGCGGCCAGGTCAACCCGGTGTGGATCGTCGACACGGACGACTGGGCGCTCGAGGAGGTTCCGTGGGAGGATAGCAACGACCTCGATCCCGTCTGGCTCGGCGACGAGGTCTTCTTCCTCTCCGACCGCGACTGGGCGACCAACATCTGGGCCTACGACACCGGCACGCGCACCGTCCGGCAGGTCACCCGCCACGCCGATTTCGACGTCAAGGGCCTCGACGCGGGCGGCGGCGCTCTCGTCTACGAGCAGGGCGGCTACATCCACCTCCTCGACCCGGCCAGCGGCACGGCCGAGCAGGTCGACATCACCGTGCGCGGCGACTTCCCCTGGCTGCGCGCCCACTGGGAGGATGTCGGCGGTGCGCTCCAGAACGCGTCGCTCTCCCCCACCGGCGTGCGCGCGCTCTTCGAGGCCCGCGGCGACATCTTCACCGTGCCCACGGAAGACGGCGACTGGCGCAACCTGACCCGCACCTCGGGCGTGGCCGACCGCAGCCCCGCGTGGTCCCCCGACGGCCGCCACGTTTCCTGGTTCTCGGACGCGTCGGGCGAGTACCGGCTCATGATCGGCTCGCAGGACGGCCTCGGCGAGCCCCGGGAAATCGTCATCCCGAACCCGACCTTCTTCTTCACCCCCACCTGGTCCCCCGACTCCGAGCACCTCGCCTTCACCGACACCGACCTCAACCTCTGGCGCGTCGAGGTCGCGAGCGGCGACGTCACCCTCGTCGACACCGACCGGTACGCGCACCCGCTGCGCACGATCGACCCCGTGTGGTCCCCCGACTCCCGCTGGCTGGCCTACGCCAAGCGCCTCGACAGCCAGTTCCACGTGGTCATGGTCCACTCGCTCGCCGACGGCACCACCCGCCAGCTCACCGACGGCCTATCCGACGCGCTCGCCCCCGCCTGGGACGCGGGCGGCAAATACCTCTACTTCCTCGCCAGCACCGACTACGCGCTGAGCAGCGGCTGGCTCGACATGACCTCCTACGAGCGTCCGGTTCGCCGCGCGCTCTACCTGGCCGTGCTCCAGGCCGACGAGCCATCGCCCTTCCTGCCGGTAAGCGACGAAGAGGAGGCGGACGACACGGCGGACGAGGATGAGGGGGATGAGGGCGAAGACATGGGCGGCGGCGACGCTGCCGACACGGGCGGGGACGACATCCGCATCGACTTCGAGGGGATGGGGCAGCGCATCCTCGCGGCCGGGATCCCCGCGCGCAACTACTCGGGCCTCGCGGCGGGGCCCGCCGGTGTCGTGTTCTTCACGGGACCGGGCGCGGGCGGCGAGTCGGCCACCGCGGCCCTGACGGGACCCGGCGCAGGCACGCTCTACCGCTATTCGCTGGACGACGACGAGGCGACGCCGTTCCTGACGCCGGTGCAGCAGTTCAGCGTCTCGGCGGACGGGCAGAAGCTGCTCTACCGCAGCGGCCCGTCGTGGGGGGTGGTCGGCACCTCCGGGAGCCCGAGCGTCGGCGACGGCCGCCTCGACACCGCGGTGCGCATGCGCGTGGACCCGCGCGAGGAGTGGCGGCAGCTCTTCCGCGAGGCGTGGCGCTACCAGCGCGACTTCCTCTACGTCGAGAACGTCCACGGCGCCGACTGGCCGGCCGTCCATGACATGTACGAGCCCTGGATCGAGCACGTCGCGCACCGCTCCGACATGAACTACCTCCTGGACGTGCTCGCCGGGGAGGTCGCGATCGGGCATTCGTACGTGTTCGGCGGCGACACTCCCGACGTCGATGCGGTGCCCGTCGGGCTCCTGGGCGCCGACCTGGAGGAGGACGCGGGGCGCTACCGGATCGCCCACATCTACACCGGCGAAAACTGGAACCCGGGGCTCGAGTCGCCGCTGAGCGCCCCCGGGATCGATGTCGCAGAGGGCGACTACATCATCGCGGTCGACGGGGTCGATCTGCGCGCGCCGACCAACCCGTACAGCTTGTTCGAGGGCACGGTCGGGCGGCAGGTGGCGCTGCGTGTGGGAGCGACGGCGGACGGTGAGGGGTCGAGGGTCGTGCAGGTCGTCCCGGTGGGCAACGAGGGGGCGCTGAGGAGTCGCGAGTGGGTCGAGGACAATCGCCGCAAGGTCGACGAGATGTCGGGCGGCCGGCTTGCCTACGTCTGGCTCCCCAACACCGGCCAGGGCGGCTACACCTACTTCAACCGCTACTACTTCGCCCAGCAGGACAGGCAGGGCGCGGTCGTGGACGAGCGGTACAACGGCGGCGGTTCGGCGGCGGACTACATCGTCGATCTGATGGCCCGCCCGCTGATGGGCTACTTCAACAACCCCGCGGGCGACCGCGAGCCGTTCCGTCTTCCGGCCGCGGGGATCTGGGGCCCGAAGGTCATGATCATCAACGACGCCGCGGGATCGGGCGGCGACCTGCTTCCATACATGTTCCGCCTGCGCGGGGTCGGGCCGCTGGTGGGAACGCGCACCTGGGGCGGCCTGGTGGGCATCTGGGACGTGCCCCCGCTCATCGACGGCGGGCTGGTGACCGCGCCGCGCGGCGGGTTCTTCGACCTGGCCGGCGAATGGAAGGTCGAGAACGAGGGCGTCGCGCCGGATATCGAGGTGCGGCAGATCCCGGCCGACGTCATTGCGGGGCGGGATCCGCAGCTGGAGGCCGCGGTGGCCGAGGCGCTGCGGCTGCTGGAGACGGAGGCGGTGGAGATCCTTGCGGAGCCGGATCCGCCGGTGCGGGCGAGAAGGCCGGGGGGGTTGTAGGATGCGCGCGATCGTTGGAGTGGTCGTGCTGCTGGCGGTCTCGGCCCCGCCAGGCACCGGTCAGGTCATCGCCGGGCCCGACGGCCCGGTCGAATTCATCGGGTTGCAGGACTGGAGTGCCCAGGAGCTGTTCGACGCCATTCAAGCGACTGCTCCCGGCCAACCGTTCCACGCCTGTGCCCGCACCATGAAGGAAGTACTGGGATTCGCCGATGCGGCCGCCAAGCTGACCAACGAAACAGGCGACCAGTACACGATCGTGGTCGGGGTGGAGGACAGCGCACGAGTCCGCTACCGCCCGGTAGGAAACGAAGCGGTGGCCCTCCCGGAGGCCTGGCGGGAAGTCGCAACTGCCGTCGGCGACGACCTGCTCACGGTGAGCGCGATCGAGGGTGCGCTCCCCTGGCGCGGCGGCTTCCTTGACAGAGTCTTCAATCGTTCGTGGCGACGCGCGCGGGAGATGGGCGGCAATCCCGAAATCCTCGATCAGGTCTGGGACTTCGTCGATAACGCTGACAGCGAAGAGGATCGCCAACTCGCCCACGGAGTGCTTGCCAGTGATTCATCGTGGTCGGCCCGGGTGGTTGCGGTCCTGGTGCTCGGCAATTCCGTGGCCGACGACACGTCCTGGCACGCTTTGGCGAGTGCGGCGATCGATCCCCGTAGTGCAGTCAGCTCGGTGGCCAGGGCCATGCTCGTGGGTATGTCCAAGCGAAGGAAGGACCCGGTCGAATGGACTGGCGCCCGCGTGCATTTGTGGGCGCTCCTCGACGGCACGAACCCATCCCATTTCGACGGTATTCTGCAAATGCTGGTCGCTACGGGTATTGACCCGCAGTTCGGACGACAACTGGTGCGCGAAAGCCCGGACCTGCTCCTCGCGCATGCCCGGGCCGAACATGAACCCACACGGGCGCAGGCTCTGGCTTTCCTTAGAGCCGTGAGCGGCGAGGACCATGGAACGGATGTCGAGGCCTGGACCGCGTGGGTCACCGGTCAACCGGACTGAAGCCGGGCATCGCGCACGACAATCCGGATCAAGATGATGTAATGTGCGGTTTACATTATGTAATGTGCAGTTGACATTCTGATCCAGAAGTTAACCCACTTCAGCCCCATCCGCCACCGTCCGGGCGATTGTCCACCTACCTGGCTTCCCCCAGCTGGCTCACGACGAGCGTTGGCACGTCCAGTGCATCCCGTTCCAAATGGACTACGAGACCATCGGGTCCAAAAGCAGCTGGCATCTCCGGTTGGCCGACGGGGAGCGTGCCCAGGTACTCGCGATCCGCGCTGAAGACATCGATCGGTCCATTGTCATCCCAAGGATCCTCTCCACGACGCTGGATCCACAGCCCGCCTTCCCAGGTGATCGCGACCCCTCGTACCACGGGGACTTCGTGGTAGAATCCGCGATCCCGAATCCTCCGGCGACCCGCTTCGGGATCCTGCGGCGGAAGGGCCGCAGCCGAAAACGAACCTCGCGCCAACCGTGCCTCGAGGAGCTGAAGTCGCGATGCGACCATCTCTTGCTGGATCCGTTCGGACACCGCCTCTGGCGAGGACGGCCGTGTCAGAACGTTGATGACTGATCCATCTGGACGGGCAAGCTTGATGGCGTACGCGGAGGAGTCGGAGTAGGCGATGGTGCCGTCGGGTAGCACATCCCAGTGAAACCCCGGCTCGAAGTGCCGGTCTTCCGTCGTTGCGACCACCCTCGACCAGTCTGCAGCGTCGGCCGATGACAGGCTGACGTCGGGGCGAGGTGCCCTCCATCCGTGCAGGATCGGGCTCGATGTCATGACATCCCCGGAGAGGTCCAACATTTCAAGCGCGCGGTCATCGACCCCCGGCGGATTCTCGTCTTCCGGTTGTCCCATGCGGCGATTGGCAAAGTTCGCCATTTGGGCCAGCACGCCGCCGACCCCCTGGGCGATGATCCCGCCGCCCAGTGGATCGGCCCGGATCCTTTCTCTGAAACCGACGGTGGCGGCCAGCGGAACGTTCTCGTCGGCCAGCCTGACAAAACGCTCAAGTTCGCCGTCGGGGTTGAACACCTGGATTGCGGAATGGCCCATGTCGGGCACCGCAAAGCGGCCATCGCGCCACACCGCGATTACCAAACTCATCTGGAACTCGCCCGGCCCTTCGCCCTCGCGCCCGACGACACGCACAAGTTGACCGTCGGGTCCGATTACAAGGACGCGCTGGTTCACCACATCCAGCACCAGCAGGTTGCCAGCTCCATCGAAGCCCATCTCCAGGCGAGGCCCGAAAAAGGCCCACTCCTGGGTGTTCAAACCACCCACGCGGTAAAGCTCGGTCATGTCCAGGGTCAGCGGATGGTCCTGCGCGACGGCCGGGGTTGCGAGCAGCGTTGCCAAGATTGGGTAGGTGGCTCTTGTCACGTTACGTCTTCCTGGTTTCTGGACCGAACTTCTGAATCGGGTGGGTGGCGATTCCTGCAAACCAAGGTATGCTGCGGTCACCGGTCAGCCGGGTCGCCAGGCGACCAGCATCGCTCCACCTTGATCTGGTCCTCGTTTTTCCGAGCCTGGGCCAGGTCGTACGCGGAGGGCTCCAGGACGTTGAGGCTAGGGCGTGCGGCGCACGACGTCAACTAAGACATTAGGAGATTACTCGACCCACGTGACCCAGCCTGGCCGACTGGCCGGAGGCAGAGCCGTGCCGCATTCTGGAGGGAGCATCGATCGGCATCACGTCATCAGAGGGGTGGCAGTTATGAAGACGCTCCTTCTCATCGCTTCCGTGGGCACATTCGCCGCGCTTGCGTGGCAAACGGCGCCTGAATCGGAGGCGGGGCCGCCCGGGGGCCCGCCGGGGGCCGCCCTCATCCCCCAATCCCCTTCCCCGCCACTCGAGGTCCAGGAACACGTCCTCGACAATGGCTTCACGATCCTGCTCGTCGAGGATCACCGGGCGCCACGGGTGGCCGCCAACCTTTGGGTTCGCGTCGGGTCGATGCTGGAGCCCGAGGGGCTCCACGGCATCGTGCACTTCCTTGAGCACGTCATCCACCAGGGGACGACGACGCTCGGCACCCGCGATCTGGCCGCCGAGCTGCCCATTCTGCAGGAGATTCACGACACCGAGCAGGAGCTGATCGCGGTTCGGAACCGGGAGCGCAACCGGCTGCGGGAGCGGGCGGTCTTCTTCGACGAGCTGGGCTGGCCGACCACGCCCGAGATGGACGCGCTGAGGGAGCGGCTCTACGAACTGGAGGACCGGGACAACGAGTACCGGGACTTCTGGACCACCTACAAGTGGTACATGCAGCACGGCGGATACGTGCGCCACACCGATCCGGTGCCGGCCAGTACCGAGCAGGACTACATGGAGATGAACATGGCGCTCCCGCCGGAGCGCATGGAACTCTTCTTCCGGTTCGAAGCGGAACGGATGGTCAACGCGGTCATGCGCGGTTGGGAGGCGCAGCGCTTCACGGTGCTGGAGCAGGTGCTGGGAGGACTGAGCCGGCCGCAGACGCGCTTCAACGAGGCGATCGACGGCGTCACGGCACAGTCGCACCCGGTCTATACGCCGGACGGCGGACACCTGCCCGACTTTGCGAACTTCACGCGGGCCGCGATGTGGCGGATCTACGACGACTACTTCGTGCCCAACAACGCGACGCTCGTGCTGGTGGGCGACGCGACGCTGGATGGAATCGTCCCGCTAGCCGAGCGCTACTTCGGGGCCCTGCCCAGGGGACCGGAGCCCCCGGCCGATCTGGACATCGAGTCGGAGCAGGTGCCGGGCGGATCGGTTCGGCTCGACTGGACGGAACCGCTGTCGCCACAGGTGCATGTGCGGTATCGGATTCCGGGGATGGGGCATCCGGACAGGCCGGTGCTCGACCTCATCGCGGCGCTCGCCGGCGGTCCTCACGGCATGGCGAGCCAGACGCTGGTGGCCGCCGGCACCGCGGCCGCGGTATCGGCCGACTTCCGCGTCATCCACACCTACCGCTTCGGTGCGCCCGGCGCGTTCAACCTGGTGGCGCAGGCGCAGTCGGACGGGGACCTCGCAGCCGTCGAGCGCGCGCTGCTGGATGTGGTGGCCGACCTCCGCGAGGGGCGGATCGACGCGGGCGCGCTGGAGCGGGCGCGGAAGCGGCTGCGGGTCGAGTGGGCGGAGTTCCTCGACAATCCCCAGGAGCTCGCGTTCCTGATCGGGCACCACCACACGATGAACCACTGGAGCGTGCTGCCCGACCTGATCGCGGCGAGGGACGCGGCGACGGTGGCGGACGTGCAGCGTGTCGCGGCGACGTATTTCGTGCCGTCCAACCGGGTGATCGCCACCGCGCGCGCCGAGCCCCCGGAGGGAAGCGGGCCCAGCTGGCTCGACTTCTTGTGGGCGGACCTGCCGGGAGACGGGCGATGAGGGGCGCGGTGCGCGGGATGCGCGCGTGGCGGAGGCCGAATGCGCGGGCCGTGGCGGCCTCGTCGGTGCTCGCGGCTGCCGCACTCGCCGGATGTGACAGCGGCGGCGACACCCTCCCCGGCCGCTCACGGGCGATCCTGGAGCACGACTGGCCCCACCCGGGCGAACTCGCGCTCGGGCCCGCTGCGTTCACCCCGCCCGATCCGGCCGAAGCCCTAGTCGAGACATCGAGCGGCGTCCGAGCCTACATCGTGCCGGGGGCCGATTCCGACCCACTTGTGCGCCTCACCGCCGCGCTCCCCCTGGGCCGTCTGTACGAAGCCGAGGGCGAAGCTGGCGCGTCCACGCTCCTGACGCGACTCCTCACGACCCGAACTCCGATCGGAGCCACCCGCCCGCTGTCGCTTCTCCTGGCCGAGCTGGGGACGTCGCTGACCACCGTGGAAACCCTCGACGCCGTCCACATCTCCCTCCACGTGTTGCCCGAGGACTGGCAGGCGGGTCTCGAACTGCTCATCGCACTCGTCCGCAACCCCGACCTGGACGCCGGTGCGATCCGGGAACACCGCGCGGACCCCGGCTACACCATGCCGATGGCCGGAATTGGCGGCGCCGGCTACCGCCCCAAGGTCGAGCTCGAGCGGCGGATTCAGGGGTATCCGCTGGCGCCTCCCGACCCGGGCACGATGGTCTCGCCAGCTGCGGCGCGAGCGCTGGCCTCCCGGGCCCTGGCAGCCGATCGCGTCGTGTTCGGCGTCGGCGGCCCGGCGCCCCACGATGAGGTGGTGGCGACCCTGGAAGCCGCAACCCGCGGCTGGGCTCCCAGCGGCCAGCCCGCACCGCAACCCGCCGCGATCACCCCCCGCGAGCCCTCGACCCGCTTTCACGCCGTGGACGTCCCGAGCCTGGAGGGCTGGATCGCCATCGGCCGCCCCATGGGCGCCGTGCCGGAATCGGACCGGGCCCCGTTGGCCGTTCTCCGCTTTATTCTCGCCGAGCGCCTCAACATCGCCGCGCGCGAAGTGCGTGGCCTGGCCAACCGCGACGACTTCGAGATACCCGAGACGGGGTCGGGCACGGGTCTCCTCCTCGTGCGCACGGGGGGCCGTCCCGAGGCCGTGGCGCCCCTCGTCCGCTACAGCCTGGACGAAATCGCGCGCATGCACGATCCCGACGAGCCCGTCACCGAGTCCGAGGTCACGCGCGCCCAGGGCTGGCTGGTCGACGCGGTCTGGCGGCGGTCGCTCGAACTCGCTACGACCGCAAGCGTGACCTTCGCGGTGGAGCATGTCCGCCGCGGCGGCACCGCCGAGTTGGTGGCGTGGCCTGCAGCCGTTCAGTCCGTCACACCCGACGACGTCAAGACAGTCGCGCAGGCGTACCTGGACCCCGGGGCCTTCGTGACAGTCGTGGCCGGACCGTTGGAGAGGATAAGAGCCGCGCGACACCCACGCTGGCCGGTAGCCCTGGATGAACTGGAAGCGGACCTCACCGGCACGAGGTGATGGTCGGGGGGGTCGGCGCCTGACGCGGATCGGGCACCTGGCACCAGCGCTGTTCATGCTCTGCACGACGGCGTGCGCCCAGCAGGAACCCGACACCGCCATCCACGTCGACAGCGCCGGTGTGGGGATCGTGGAAAGCACGTCCGCGTCATGGCCGCCGGGAGAGGAATGGCGCGTCGAACTGGAGCCGGTCTTCCGTCTGGGCGATGACGAAGACGACGACGCCTCGAAGTTCTTCCGCGTTCTGGATGTCGCGTTGCTGGCCGGCGGCGACGTCATTGTCGTGGACGGCGGAACATCCGAGGTGCGCCGCTACGATGCAGGCGGCCGCCACCTCTGGTCGGCTGGCGGCAGCGGTGAGGGTCCGGGAGAGTTCCATAGTCCGCGGTATCTGGGCCGGCGCGAGGACGGGGCGTTCCTCATCTGGGACCGCTCCTTGTCTCGCCTCTCCGTCGTGGGAGAACAGGGAGACCTGATCGCTACGGAGCGTCCGTCCTTCGGCGGTTCGCAGTTCGTGGCTCAGGGCCTGTTCGCCGATGGCGCCTGGCTCGTCACCTTCCCGGTATCCATTTCGGCGCCCGACGCCGGGACCACCTGGGCCGACACGATCGGGCTGTGGCGCTACGATCCGGTGCGGCAGGATCGGGTCCGGCTGGCAACGATTCTCGGCCAGCGGTGGATCTGGACGGGCCGCCACATGTTGCCCGTGCCGTTCAGCCCGCGACCGCTGCGGGCCATCGATGGCACCCGGCTCGCGGTGGCCAGCGGCCCCGACGCCCAGGTATCGCTCCATGACGCGGCCGGTTCGCTCGTGGCTCGCCACCGGATCGTGCGCGACCGCCAGCCGGTATCAGGGGAAGACATCACACAGGCGATCGAGGGCCTCGTCGAGATCGGCCAGTCAGGTGCCGACGCGGCGGTCTGGCGGGAATGGGGGGGCCGCATGGAAGTCCCCCGCTACGAGCCCGCGTTCGAGCAGCTGCTGACCGAACCGGATGGGACCATCTGGGCACGTCACTTCAAGGCCGATCCGCTGTCGCGCGAGCCCCCGACGTGGGATGTATTCGACCTGACCGGCGTCTACCTGGGACCCGTATCGACTCCCGGCGCCCTGACGGTGCTGGCGATTCGCGATGGGCTGCTGGCGGGGGTCTATCGGGACGAGCTGGGCGTCGAGTTTGTCAGCGTGCATCGTGTGGTGGGAGACCGCCACTGAGCCGCTCCGCCCCCCCTCAGTCGATCCGCCGGTGCGTCGTCTCGATGACCGTCCCGTCGGCGCGAGGCGGTGACAGGTAGACGTACGCCTCGCGGTCGAGCCGCGTGATCGGCTCCTCGCCCTCGACCCCGATCCAGAACGGCTCGATCGACAGGACGCGCGGGCCGACCACGAACATCGAGTCGACAATGCTGTAGGTGCCCCCGCTCGCCCAGAACACAGGCTCGTTCCGATCGTCCCAGATCTGCGCATAACGGGTGGTGACGCGCTCCTCCGGCGCCATGCGCCCGAGTTCGCCGGGAGTGACGACCGGCCGACCCTTCTTCATCCAGACATATGTCCAGTGGGTGTCCGTGACGTGGAACCACGCCGTGCGGTGCTGCCAGACCTCATCCACCTCTCCTGTCGCCAGGTTGCGCGTCGACGTGATCTGCCAATTGCCCCGCAGGTCCGCCGGATCGATGTCGCCCTGACGGGTTACGGCCAACTCGCCCATCGTGTCGAGCCGGCGGTGCGTGTACTCCTGGACCGCCTCGCCGTCGGCGGGCACGGTGTGGTACGCGTAGGCCGTGTCGTTGACGTAGACGACCTTCTCCACGCCGCCCATCTGGACCTGGTAGGGCTCGATGGAGACGACGTTGGTGTAGCCCATCATGTCGCCGTCGAGCCACCACTCGCCGCCGCTGCCCCAGAAGCGCCACTCGCCCTGGTCGTCGAGCATCTTGGCGCGGTTCTCGGCGTACCGGGCCTCGGGTGTGAGCGCGGCGAACCCGGCGGGGGTGCTGCCTTCGCGGCCGGCGTCCATCCAGACGTAGGTCCAGTGCGAGTCGGTGTAGTGAGTCCAGATCGTGCGGTGGTTCGCGATCGAGTCGACCTCGCAGGTCTCCAGGTTCCTGACCGTCATGATCTGCCACACGCCGTGGAGTTTGGCCTTGTCGATGGTGGCGGGCTGGGCGGGTGCGTCGGCGCCCCGCGCAGCCTGGTCTGACGCCGGTGTGCAGGCGGTGGCCAGCAGCAGTAGCGCGGTGGTTGTGTGACGAGTCATTGAGAGTCCTCCTCGCAGATACATGCGGCCTGAGCCTATTCGCCGCCAGTGAAGCGGCGACGGCCCGGACGCGGGGAGCCTGCCTGGTACGAAGAACCTGATACGGGCTCATCCGTCAGGAGCAAGGGAAGATCGCTCTCCGCCCGGCGTCGGATGTAGCTCAGCGCCGCCTGGGCCAGCAGTCCCGAGCGCGATTGCCCTTCGCGCACCGCCGCCCGGTCCACAATCGCCAGCACCCGCTCAGGCAAGGTGACGTTGATCCGCGTGGTCTTGCTGGAGAGTTTCGACACATCCACCGCGACAATCGCCCAGACGCCCTCGCGAAAGTCGTCCTTGACCTGATGGACTTCGAGCGAGGCCCTGGCAGGGATCGGTTCGCCGTCCATCAGTAATCCTTCGATATGGCAGGCGATTGCTTCGTGGGCGGACTCGATCGCCTCGTCAAGAGTATCGCCAGCCGAAAAACAACCAGGCAGATCGGGCACGGTGACTCCGTATCCGCTGTTGGCGTCCTTGTGAATCACGATTGGAAAGCGCATCAGCGATTCTCCCATTCCCAGTCGGCCTGCCGGTAGATGCTGCGAAGCGTCCCGATGGGGATGTCCTTGCTGGGATGCTTTACCGTCACTCGGCCGGGCTTGTCAGGGTGAACGAATTGATGGTGGCTCCCGCGGGTGCTCCGAAGTGACCAGCCATCCTCCAGCAGCCGTCGAATGATCTGTCGGCTCGACATGGTGTGTATAATACACACTCACATCGTACCATGCAATCCCTCAGAAATCCCGAACCAGCTCCCGCATGCGCCGCTTCGTCGCCTCGTCCGGCAAGCGGCCGAACCCGGCCCCGATGTTGTCCGCCATGTGCTCGGGATTGGTCGTCTCGGTGAGCGCGCACGTGACCGCGGGATGCGCGAGGATGTACTTGAGCGAGAACTGCGCCCAGGTCGTGCAGTCGAACTCGGCCGCCCAGTCGGGCAGCGTCCGCCCGCTCACCCGCCCGAAGTAGCTCCCGTTCATGAACGGGCGGTTGATGAGCACGGCCATCCCGAGGTCCTGCGCGAGCGGCAGCAGCCGATCCTCCGCACCCGGCTCCATGACCGAATAGTTGATCTGCACGAAGTCGAGGGGCTCGGACCTCATCACCGCCTCGAAGTCGTCGTGCTGGCCGTTGCTCGACACCGTGACGCCGATGTAGCGCGCCTCGCCCGAGTCCTTCCACCGCAGCACGCTCGGCCAGTGCACGTCCAGATCGCGCATGCTCTCGACCTGAAGCAGGTCCAGCGTCCGCCGTCCCACCAGCCGCTGGTTCTGCCGCATTTGCGTGATCCCCGCGATCCTCCCGTCCGTGTTGATCTTGGTCGCGACGAAGAGGCGGCCCTGGAACTCCGGCGCCGTCAGGACCCGGCCGAACTCGGCGTCGATCTCCGGCGTGCGCGGCGAGGTGTCGACGACCCGCCCCCCGTGTTCCAGCAGCACGCGGATCACAGCCGCCACTGGCTCGGTTCCCTCGGTCGGGATCTCGAGCACGGGCTTCGACGAGCCGAAGCCGACGATCGGCAGGGTCCCGTCGGTGCCGGGGATGTGCCGGGTGGGGAGCGTCGCCTGCTGTTGCGGCCGTTCACCAGGCACGGCGCGCGGGGTTGCCAGGACCGCTCCGACGCCCGCCATCCGCAGTAGGAAGTCGCGGCGTGTCGTATCGTCCGGGATCGCCATGATACCTTCCTTCGATCAGCCCGCCCACGCCAACCGGAGCGGGCGCCCACATGGTCGGCCAGCAAGACCGCTGGCGGGGATTGAGGATGTTGTTCAGGAAGCCCCGCGGCAAGTTGCCCGGCAGCGGCATCGCAAAGGAAACGGGGACATGGTGACCCGGCCCGCCTGCCGGAGTGTCGAGTTTGCCGAGACCTTCAGGGATCCGAGCGTGGTGGCCGCCTATCGGCACCGCCCACCGCATCCGCCCAGGCACGTTCGAGGTCCTCCGCAGGCTGATCGTGGACCGGCCGAGGTCGTTGCTGGACGCCGGCACCGGACCCGGCGACATCGCGCGTGGGCTCGCGCCGGATTGCGACCGTGTGGACGCGGTCGACTTCTCGCGCGGAATGATCAGAGCTGCACGTGCGCTTCCCGGGGGCAACGACCCACGCATCCGCTGGATCTGCGCGCCGGCGCTTGAGCAGGCGGGCCTGTTCGAGCGTCTCGGCCAGGAGGTGACAGGCCCGGTCCCGTGGACGCCGACGGTAGACGAGTACGTAGAGCGACGGCACTCGCAGAACGGATTCTCCAGGGATCGGATGCCGCGGGATCAGGCTGCCGACTTCGACGGCGCTGTGAGGGAAAGGATCTCGGAGCAGGTCAAAGAGGGATCGGTGAGAATGGAGGATGGGCGGTTGCTGGGAGAGGTGGCGGGCTCGGTTGTGTGGGGCAAGCCGATGGCCTCTGCCGGTCTCTCATGGATGGATTAGGCGAGTGCGATCCGTCGCACCCGGGAAAGGCACCTTCAACGATGCACGAATGTAATGTGTAGATGACAATATGTAATGTGTATTTTACATTGCGCCATACGCCCCGGAGGACGGATCTTGGTGACTACAGACACGATCTCGAAGGAGGAGGACAACCATGAAGTTCCGTGCCAAGGCAATCGTCGCCAGCGTGTCGCTGGTGTTCGGACTCCTGTTACACCCGCCTCTCAGCGCCCAATCCCGTTCGCCCGGCCTCGAATCCCTCTGGGCCGCTGCCGGCTTCGGTGCCGCGATCGCCATCGGCGAGGACGAGATTTTCGTGGGGCGCACGGGTGGCGGCGTAGCGGGTGCGATCTATCCTTCGCCCGGCAGAATCTACGTCTTCGAGCGCGCCGATGACGGGTGGGATTTCGCCTACATCATCACCGGCGACGATGTCGAGATCGGCGACGAGTTCGGGGCGGCGCTGGCGGTTGACGGCGACCGGCTGCTGGTGGGATCGCCGGGGCGGGCCGATGGCATCGGTGGAGCCTACATCTTCGAGCGCGGCAACGATGGCGAGTGGACGCAGACGGCCGAGTTCGTGCCTCCAGCCGATCGGGAGATCCGGGGCGCGGGAGCCTCCGTCGCACTGTCGGGTGACGCCGTCTATCTCGGGGCGCCATCGGAGGTGGGCCCTGGAGCGATCCTGCGGTTTTCCCCGGCCGGCGGAGCCGCCACTCTCCTCGCATCCCCCGTCGTCTCCGCCATCGACCGTTTCGGCGCAGCGCTCTCGTTGACGGGCGACCTCGTCTACGTTGGCGCGCCCGGGACGCGCGGCGACCGCGGGGCGGCCTACGCCTTCGACGCCGGCTTTCCGGCCACCGGCCCTTCTCCCACCACGATCCTGGCGCTCCCCGACGGCCGCGGCGGCGACGCCTTCGGTACGAGCCTCGCCGCCTCGGGCACTTCCGTGCTGGTCGGGGCACCCGGCGCGGACGAAGGAGCGGGCGCAGCGGTCCTCTTCACCCGGAACGGCGATGGTGAGTGGCAGCAGTCGGCTCGCCTCTCCTTCCCCGAGTTAGGCCCGGCAGGCTACGGTTCGGCGGTGGCCTTCGACGGCCGCAGCGCGTGGGTGGGCGCGAGCGGGGTGAGCCAGGGGGCGGGCGGCGCGCAGGTCTACCGGGTTGCGGAGGCAGGCGGGCCGGGCACCATCACCCTCGATCCCCAATCCACCATCCCGGCGCCCGGATTCTCCCGCGGCGCTCTGTTTGGCTCGCATGTCGCCCTGCGTGAGGATGTTGCCGTCGTGGCCGCCTCGAACGCTGACATGCGGCTGGGTGCGGCCGTCGTGTTCGAGCGCGGGGACGGTGGCTGGGCCGAGGGCTCAACCCTCAGAGAATCCACTCGAACACTCACTGCAGTGACGGGCGAGGAGGCCCCCTGCACCGATGGCGCCACCGGGCCCTTCGACTGCTCGCAGGTCGATCTGGTCGCGTTTGTGCCGCTGGCGTCGCTGGGAGCCGATCCGGGCACGATCCTCAACGACATCTGGGGCTGGACGGATCCCGTGACCGGCCGGGACTGGGCGCTGGTGGGGCGCTCGGACGCCACGGCCTTCGTCGACGTCAGCGACGCCGCGAACCCGCGGTACGCCGGCGAGCTGCCGCTGACCGAGGGGGCCACCGAGAACCTGTGGCGCGACATCAAGGTGTATGCGGACCACGCGTTCATCGTGGCGGACGGCGCCGGGGCGCACGGCGTGCAGATCTTCGACCTCACGCAACTTCGGGACGCCACGGGCCCGCCGGTAACCTTCGCCGAGACCGCGCGCTACGACGGCATCGCCAGCGCCCACAACATCGTCATCAACGAGGAGACGGGGATGGCCTACGCGGTCGGCAGCAGCATGGGCGGCCAGACCTGCGGCGGCGGCCTGCACATGATCGACGTGCGCACGCCCGCCGAGCCCGTCTTCCTGGGCTGCTTCTCCGACGCCACTACCGGACGCCAGCGCACCGGCTACTCCCACGACGCCCAGTGCGTCATCTACCGGGGCCCCGACGAGGACTACCAGGGCCGCGAGATCTGCTTCGGCGCCAACGAGACCGCGCTCAGCATCGCCGACGTGACCGACCGCGACAACCCTGTCGCCATCGCCCGCGGCGAGTACCCCAACGTCGCCTACGCGCACCAGGGCTGGCTGACCGAGGACCAGCGCCATTTCTTCATGGGCGACGAAGCCGACGAGGCGCAGGGCGGCGTCGACCGCACCCGCACACTCATCTGGGACGTGGCCGACCTGGACGACCCCCTGCTGCTCAAGGAGCACTTCGCCGAAACGGGAACCATCGACCACAACCAGTACATCCGTGGCAACCGTCTCTACCAGGCGAATCTGATGAGTGGATTGAGGGTCCTGGACATCAGCGATGTCGAGAATCCTGTGGAGATCGGGTTCTTTGATACGGTGCCGGATGATGCGGGGTTGCCGGCGTTCGGGGGGGCGTGGAGCAACTACCCGTTCTTTGAGAGCGGGGTGGTGGTGGTGTCGAGCTGGGGCGAGGGGCTGTTTGTGCTCAGGCCGCGGGGGAGGCCGGTGAGTTGAGGGGGGGGCACGCAAGCCCGTGAAGGCAACTCACCCCTGCGTTTCGTTCCAGATCTGAAGGATGTATGTGAGCCACGAATCCGTCCGGAGCAGCACTGCCCGCAACTGAGCGTCCGACGCACTCGGCTCAAGCTGATGCATGCGGTTCAGCAGGTTGAAGAGTGCTACCAAGGCCTGAGCATCTTGAGCGACGAATTCGGACAGCGGCCCGTGGTTCAGGTCCCGGCAGACGAAGAGAATGCGGGCTCTCCTAGTTGGCTTCCCGTTGTGGAGAAGCTCGTCGTCCTCTTTGAGAACCCATTCCAGGACCTCTTCGTCGGGAGCGATGCGCCGAAGCAGATGATTCCATAGCTCGCGGAGGGATGCGAGAACGTGACGCCCCCGATCGGGGTTTGCCCCACGCAAGGCATGGCGAGCACCCAAGTACGGCCTCGCCAGACCGGGATCGACAGCTTCTAGAAGTGCAATACACTCGGAAGTCTCGTCTTCGATTTCAGCAACCAACTGAAGCTCTGACGGATCCTGCTCTGGTTCCGCCTTCTCGGAGATGCGGAGCACCTTCGCAGCGTGCCCCGTCACGAATAGCTCCCGTGTAGCGTCGGGCAACGCGAAGCTAGGCAGGTGTGCGATGTCGGAAGGGCTTGTCACCGACTCGGCGATCTTCGCGTACCCAGCCGTCATGCGACGGAAAGACGTTTGGAGATTCTGGAGCTCGACTCGAGCCAACCCGACAGACTCTCCCATCAACTGGAAATCGATCTCTTCATACAGGCGTGCGGCGACGGTCAACCTACTGGCCATCGCCCTCAACATCGACTCTGGAATCTGCAGCTGAGCGAGTCGGTCCCGCATAGCGCTAGCGCTCCCTGCGGAATGCGCATGGATACGGTCGATCAGGCCGGATGAAGCTGTAGCGTAGTCGGTCATGCGCTGCCAGCTGCTGCTGATGGCCTCCAATTGCCGGGCTACTTCTTTCGAGTCAAGCAAGCGCAAGGATCTGGAGAATTCCCGCGCCTGTTCCAAACCTCGTGCGATGTCGTCATATCGGTTCATACCTGGTCAATCTCGTACGTTTGAGAGCTGTTTTCGGCAGCCACTCGGCGCGTTCTACCAGCAGCAAGTCGCGCAATCTAGCAGCATGCAGCGGGGAATACCTGGATCACGAAGAACGTAGCGCTCTGAACGCTGTGACCAGCAGTAATCTGCAAGAGCCCGGTCCGGTCACTGGCATGGGATCATACTATTTTTCGGATGGTAGAGACAGGAACAAGGGCTACAGCCCCCATGTGGCTGGCAACCATGCGGGACGCATGAGACGACAGAAGACAAGCAGAGATTCCGGCCCCGACTGGGGCGTTCCCGACTGGGGCGTTGCACGTGGATTCACGCGCTCCACCGAGACAGGTCTCTATCTGCCCGATCGCCTTGCGGGCCCGGGCCAGCCCTCCGGAAGGGAGTGGTTTCAGGTCCGTGGCACATGGCGCGACATCTATGGCGTGGAGCCTTCCTGGGAGGACGTGGCACACCGTCTGTCGGGGTTCGGCCTTGGGCAGGTGTTGCTCGTGCTGGGCGGGGTCAGCGCCGTGCTCAACTCCTACGAGCCGCTGAACGGGCAGCGCCGGGTCATCCAGGCACTGTTTCGGAACCCCGACAGGGTCGGGCGGGCCTTCCAGGATTACTGGGATCGGTTGAAGCTCGAGGGGGTAACCGACTTGGTGTGGTTCTTCAGTGAGCAGCAAGTGGTCGCAATCGCAAAGATCGCACTGCTGGTCTGCCCGCACGTGACGGAGAGGTCCGGCGGTACTTTTGAACCGATCGGTGAGGCGCTGATCATGGCCGCTGATCTGATCGACCGGGAAGAGGACTTGGCAGGCGAACCCGACTTCCGGTCACCCGCCAAACGGGATGCTTGGCTCAGATTCATCGTGATGAACGGCACCTTCAACTCCTCGGACGACTTCGCATGTTCACTTGCCCGAACGCACGACCTTTACCTGCCGGAACATGGGCCCGCCGACCAAATCGGTGCCGTCGACCTTCGGACGCGTTTCCGAGAGATCACGGGACTTGATCCCGAGTTCGCCTGGGGAATGGGGCTTGCCCTGCTTGCGAACTGGCGGACTGTTGACCCGAAGTCCGATCAACCACCCGGCCCGCTCAGCCTCGAAGCCTACGTGCAAGCACTCAACATCTCTCATGATGAGATCAACGCGTTGACCAGCCTGTTCGTAGTGGACGCGGGAGAAGCGAGGGAGACACTGCTCGAACGTGGATGCGGACCGGGCTCTTTGCGGCCCTATGACATTCAGCCACTGGACCGCTCGCCCCTTGTCAGCCTTGAGGGACGCTTATACTGCCCTTCCGTCCGGCTCCTCCGCTGGAAGCTAACCACCGGGCTCCACCATGCTTTTCTCCAGCCCAGCGAGCGCAACGACGACGCCCGGCGCCTTGAGTATTTCAACTACGCCGGCCGTGTGTTCGAGAACTACGTTGCGGCCCTGTTCCGACGTGTCTTTCCAGACGA
Organism: Gemmatimonadota bacterium; assembly: GCA_022823145.1. Classification (GTDB taxonomy): domain Bacteria; phylum Gemmatimonadota; class Gemmatimonadetes; order Longimicrobiales; family Gaopeijiaceae; genus Bin94. The sequence continues at coordinate 41,790 of JAJDXS010000058.1, read as the reverse complement.
GGTCCGTCGCTACGTGGACGAGGAGTCACTTCGGCAGAGCGTCCCTTCGGACATGAAGGCCTGTGACGGCGCCGTTCTCTATGGGGACACGGTTCTGCTACTCGAATGCAAGGCCACGCTTCTCCCCTACGGAGTCCGGGCCGAGGGGAACCTAGACATGCTGCGGAGCAAGGTTGCCCACGTTTTCGGCAAGGCGGCGGACCAGTTCGACGACACGATTCTGGCCATTGAAAACGGATCGCTGGGAGAATGGGTCCGGCCTGGTACCGTGACCCGTTACCTGCCGGTGGTGGTCACCTTGGACATGATCCCGGTCGAGCCATTCTTCCATCAGACCATCGAAGAGGTCCTCGCGGAACGGAATGCGCTGAGCCACGCCAAGGCGCGCCCTCTACAGGTGCTTGCAGTGTCGGAACTCGAGCAGCTGGAAGAGTATATGGCGGAGGGCGGCAGCCTTGCCGACCTGCTTCTGGAACGAATCGAGAACGGAACGTACCGCGACGGTACCATGAAGAACTATCTCCTGGCAAAGGGTATGCGCCATGTCCTCCGCCGTAATCGGCGGCTGCGAGAAAGGTTCAGGGAACTCGGCGAGCGCATGATGGCGTTGCTGAGGGAGCGGGCTGGTGGCCCCTGGTAGCGGGACCTATGCGAATCGGTCCCCCCCGCCAAAGAGCTTGATGGTGAACAGACCACCATCGCACGCGATGTCCGGCCCCGGCAGCTGACGATCGGCCATCTCGTCGAAAATGCGAGCGATGCCTTCGCCCTCATCCCGCATTGCACCGATGTCGGCCAGCACCCTGACGAGCATCGGATTCCGGGTTCCATGGGCGGGGCCACCCTCCCGGAGGCGCTCCAGTGTCACGGGGGCGATCAGGTCTCCCGGATTGGAAATCTCGACCCGGTCGTCGTAGAACCAGACTTCGGTCTCCCGGCTTGTCACCTCGTAATCGCGATGGGCGATCGCGTTGACCAGCGCCTCCTTCCACGCGAACTCCGGATACTCCGGCACCCCCTCGAAGTAGAGCCCGTTCAGCTGTTCACTTTGGCGCACCTGAGCCCCGGCGAAAGCCATGCTCTCCTCCAGGGCGATCGCCAAGGGAGGATCGGCGCGCCCGACCTGGGTCACGTTGCGCTTCCGTCCGTGAAGCCGCTGCCGCCCCGCGACCTTGAAGACCCTGACTCCGGCCCTCGGGTGCCACTTGAGCGCGGGCCGGCGAGCGAAGAGGAGGAGTGCGGCGTTGGTGATCATCCAACGGTCGATGTGTCTCTCGATCAAGCCGTAGTATTCCAGCGCCTCCGTGGCGGGCCTCGCGCCCACCGGTGTACGGTCGAGGAACCGGTGTGCCAGCTCCAGGTCGAGGGCGTCAAGTGTGGCCTCTGCCCGGAACCGCTGCTCGTACCCCACCACCCGCAACGCCTGTTTCCGTTGGTTGATCATCTCCTGCGGCTCCCGCTGAATCCGGGCGCCGACCCGGAACGGAAAACCGTCGGCAACCACCATGATGGCTTCTGCGGACTGCGGCACCTCGAAGACCAGAATCTCGTTGCCATCGATCTCGACGCGGGAGGTTCTACAGCGGACCGTCGGCCGGAGCCGACTGTCGGGCACCGCGCACAGTTCCTCCACCGCCTCGTCGGAGTAGCCGTGCCCGCTCGGGCGGCCGTCGTCCTCCACTCCCACGAAGAGGAGACCCCCGTCCGTGTTGGCGAAGGCCGCAACCGCATCGGCGATCTTGTCCCGCAGCCTCTTCCAATTCAGCTTCCGGGGTGGGTCCGCACCCCTGTCCCAAGCCGACTTGAACTCGCGGAACTGCCCCTCCCCCTGACGGAGTGCTCTTGGGATCTCGGCGTCTGTAAGGTGCGCTGACACGGCGCTCGCTCCCTGTTGGTGGCTTCGACGGTGCTGGGACCACAACCGATGGTCCAGATCATGTGCCGGACCAGCTCCTGTCGGGCGTCCCCGGTTCACCAAACCAAGCTACGGCATCCGGGTCCGAACCTCATCAATGCCGCTTTCTGTCACGCGGCCCAGCCGCGCAGCGACGGGCGAAAGTTACCCCCCAATCCACACCAGCCTCCGCCAACAACGGTGAGTCGCGATGCCAAACCCTGCGTTCGGTCGTCCGCCGCAAGGCCGTCGTGCTGTTCACGAAGCGGTGGTCGTAGACCGCGTACATCCGCTCGAACATGCGGTTGTAGTCGAGTAGCGACCCGGGTGGCGGGTAGTCAGCATTAAGGGTGCCTTCGTGGTGCCCGGCACCGTGCTCGACCAGTGTCAAGGCGCAGGCTTCGTAGCGGGACGGGTCGTCGCGGATGTCTTCACGCTCCGAGAGGCGGACCAGGGCGTCGTGGTAGCGCCGGATCGTCGCCGCACGTGCGCGGTTCCGCAGGGAATGATCGCCGTGATCGCCGGGGCCGGCGTCCGGGTCGGACAGCGCGGATGGAACAAGGTCCTGGGTCCCAGCTGCGGCGATCACGTGCCAGCAGCCGTACACGAGCGCCGGGTAGACCATGTGCAGATTCACGCAGGATCCGGCGATACGCTCCAGCCCGCCGGTCATTTCGGGGACTCGACCGTGCGTGACCTCTCCACCCTCCATTCCCTCCAATGACAATGCGAGCACGGGCCCGATGGCGGGAATCGTGACGCTCACGTCCGGTGTTGCGGCCCTCAGTGCGCCCAGGAGCGCCCGTCGACCCGACTTGGCGGCATCTGGATCATGCGAGAGGAGCGATCCATGCCGGTTTCGGTTCACGGTAATCGGCGGACGTGGCCGTACCCAGTCGGGGTCGAATCCACCCTCGATGACGAGGCGGCTCGCGACGTACCAGCGTAGGGAGTCGACAAGGTCGGCAGATTGGCCCGATGGGATGGTTGTGAAGCGGATTCCCGGAGTCGGTGGATTCATCTGTTTCTCTTCGCCGGCACGCGGTCGCGGATAATCCGTCGTACGGCTTCGTCGATCTGCGCCTTGGTGATGGGGAATGTCACCTGCGGTTGCCAGAATGTAAACCAAAGTAGACAATTCCGACGGTATTGACGCTCTCGCGCGCCGCGCAACCGTTCCACCCCTCGCCGTGTCACAGGGCTGATCGAACGATTCCACGCCACAGGATGTTCTCGATGACCAAACACCCCGGCGCAGTCACCATGGCCGCCTTCCTGGCCACCGGCGCAGCACCGATGGGCGCACGCGCGCAAACCGTCGTCGAGAACACGTTGGCCTCGGCCTGGACGACCACCGCCGAATGGACCCTCCACGAGGATCTGCGTGTCTGGGGCCCGCCCGACGGATACCTGGGCGACATCATCGCGGTGGCCGCGGATTCCCGGGACAACATCTACATCCTGGACGGCCTGACGCAGGAGATCCACGTCTTCGACGCCGGGGGCGGCTTCCTGCACACGCTCGGCGGACAGGGGCAGGGAGCCGGAGAGTTTCGCGAAGCGCTGGGACCCGCCATCGCACCGGGAGACACACTGTGGGTGGCCGATCAGGGGGCGCCGCGCTATTCGATCTTCGGACCCGACGGCACGCTGATCGGGACGCGGGTCCGCAAGGCCACCTGGGGCATGATCACGGACCGTTGCACGATCGCGCCGGACGGCAGCTACATGGAGTGGGGGGTGCGCTATCCGAACAGGGAGAGGAGCGACGACCCGTCGGACGTCGACCTTGTCCACTACTATCCGGTCCGGGTGTCACCCGATGCGGAAAGGCTGGACACGCTGCCTCACCTGGAGTTCGTCCTCCAGCTGGCCGATCTGCCGTCGGTGGGCTTGCGGCGACCGGCCCAGTTCGGACCGCGGCTCAAGAGGGCCCTGGGCTGCAGAGACGACGTCTGGTTCGCATCCAGCGGGGAGTACCGGGTCTACAGGCGTTCCCTGGCCGGTGACACGACCGTGGTGTTCACGCTGGCAAGAGTCAGGCCGGCGCCTGTCGACGAAGCCGACCGCGACGAACTGCGCGCCACGTTCGAACGCTACGGCGCCCCCGCGCTGTTGAGAGACTACCTGCAGGCCCTGCCGGAGAACAAACCGGTCATCGTCGGGCTCTTCGTGGATGGCGCCGGCCACGTCTTCGTGGCTCCGGAAACCTCACGGGTCGACGCGGGCACGGTCATCGACGTATTCCGCGAAGACGGCGTCTTTCTGGGACGGGTCGCGGTTCCGGAAGAGGTCAGGATCGACGCCTCCAAGGCCCATGCGAGGGGTGACTACCTCCTCTTCGCGGGCGAGGATGAAGTCGGCACGCCCTACGTGACCCGGCTGAGGATTGGGCGGTGAGGAATGCGACTCAGCGAGATTGAACCGGGTTCGGCGCGGTACGTCATGCCGTCGCGAGTTCGTACTCCCGCACCAGTACTTCGGCCGGAACGCTCCATTCCGTAGCCAAAACCCGAATCATGGCCAGGGAAAGTGGGCGCCGTCGGCGCAGGACTTCCGAAGCGTGGGACTGGGAACCGATCAGAACGGCCAAGTCCTTTTGTCGTAGTCCGCGAGCCTCCATGACGTGATGGATCGCAGCAATGGGATCCGGGGCAGCGATGTTCCACCGGGCTGACTCGTACTTCTCAACCAGGGTTACCAACACCTCCAACCTGTCGGATTCCACCGTGTCCGGGGCCACGCCCATCAAGCGGTCGATCTCCCCCAGCGCCGCGTCGTAGTCCGTCTCGTTTCTGATCGGCCTGATTGTCATTCTGAATTCCTCCTACACTTGGGAGGCATCGATTCGATTCGTACTCGGCGCAGAAACGGACACCGTTCAATAGCAGGAATGGCGTCAACGCAGTAACAGATTCGGACGAAGGACCGCCCTCCCCCTACGGACGAAACAACACCCCGGCCGTGATCCCGATGTACCCCAGTTCGGAGAAGTTGATCTGGGACACGAACGGTGTCGTCCCGTCCGAGTGCACGGGCACGTGGCTGCGAATAGTGAGCCATCGCTGGTCCATGTCCACCTCCGGGACCCGCACCCAGCGGGCCCGCAGATCGAACGACACGCGCTGCGAGTAGCCGATCTCGATGCCGCCGAGCACCTGAAGACCGATTCCGGTCTCCGACACACTGGCGTCGAGCTGGCTGAGGCTTCCCGCCGCGCGGCGCTGCCATTCCGGAGAGGCCTCCGGGTTCTGCCTGGAGCCGCCGAACACCTCGAGGTATCCTTCGGCGACCGACTTGCGGAGAAGCCCGAGATAGAAGCGATAGTCCGTGCGCGCGAGTCCGCCTCCGACACCAAGGTAGGGGGTGAACCGGCTTCCGTTGGCCAGCCGGTAGTGCGCGTTGACGAACAGTTGGCGGCTCCTGAACTCCGACAGGTCGCCCCAGGGCGGCAACCCGGTGCTCCATTCGGTGTCCTTGCCCGTGATGGCGGCCCCTGCCCCGGTACCCAGCGTGAGCGGCGCCTCGTGAACGATCTGGTGCCGCTGGACGGCCTCAAGTTCCAGAGCCAGTGGGCCCAGGGCATAGCCGACGACAGCGCTGCCGCCAAGCCCGCTTTCGGGCTCGAAAGTGAAAACGAAGTCAAGCGCGGTGCTCTGGCATTCCGGGCCCGTGGGAGCGTCGTTTGGGTCGGCGTAGAGCAGCCGGTCACACCGTGTCGGGTGGTTGGGACCCGTCACACGGGCCACTGTGGAAGCGCCCGACGCAACGCCGACGCTTGTGGAGTAATAGAAGCCGCGCTGCGACTGGGCGGCGGCCTCTCCGCCGAAAGTGGCGAGGGCGAAGAAGATTCCCGGCAAGGCAACGCGGGAAAGAGATGATCCTGGCATATGGTCCATCATGGAGTTCTCCAGATTGGAATGCGAAGATGGATTCCCTCTCCCGACAGTATAGTGTGGCGTGCACACGGGAGGGGGTCAGGAGCGACGCCACCCCTCACGGCCCCAGCGCCCCCAAGGGAATCACGCTCACCCCGTCGTCCCGGGTGTATCCGTAGCCGCTGCTGACAATCACCCCCAGCACCGCCGGCTCCCCCATTCGCTCCGGATCCACCCGCTCCGCCAGCCGGAGCAGGTTGCGAGCACCCCTGTCCGCCCGGCCCTCGCCGAGGTTGACCTCGAAAGCCGCCCAGCGGCCATCATTGGTTTGCACGATCGCGTCCACCTCCAGACCACCCTTCTCGCGGTAGTGAAACACGTCAGCGTCCGCCGCCTGGGCGTAGACGCGCAGATCCCGCACGACCATCGACTCGAAGAGGAGGCCCAGAAATCCGAGGTCCCGGAGCAGCCGGGCGGGGGTCGCGCGGACCGCTGCCACGGCGAGTGACGGATCCGCAAGGTGCCGGACCGGTTTGCTCCGCAGGACCGATCTCGACCTCAGGTGCGTGGGCCAGGCGGGCTGGTTCTCCACGATCATGATCCGTTCCAGCGCCCTCAGATAGTCGGCAGCGGTGTGCACGTTGATGGCTGACACGCCTTCGCCGGTGTCGGAGGCGAGGGTCGCGGTCGCGGCCGGGGTTGCGACGTTCCGCGCCAGGGACCGAAGGAGCATGCCCACCCTCACCGGATCTCTCCTCTTTCCGTCTCCGTTGCCGATGTCCAGGCGGCGGATCGCGTCCAGGTGATCCTGGTTGGCGCGCAGGGCCAGTTGAGTGGAGCGCCCGAGGTTGACCGGCCATCCGCCAACGCAGATGAGTTCCGCCAGTTCATCAAGGGGGATGACCGACCTGCCAGCCGTGGCACGGATACCGTCCAGGAGGCCTGTCAGCGAAACCTCGCCTGAAGAACGGCCGAGTTCGAAGAGTGAAAGCGGGCGCATGCGGAGTCGCGTCAAGCGTCCGGCCCCCGTGTGCCGCGTCGCGTCGTCAGCCGGCACGGCGGACCCGGTCAGGATGAACTGGCCGGGCAGGCGTCGATCGTCCACGGCCCGCCTCACGTGGTTCCAGATCGCCGGCTCCAGTTGCCATTCGTCGATCAGCCGGGGCACGTCACCGATCAGCACGCGGGCGGGCTCGAGGCCGGCGAGGCGACGTGCGACGTCGTCGACATCGAGCCTCGTTTCACTCGCGGCGATCTGCCGCGCGGCGGTGGTCTTTCCACACGCTTGGGGGCCCTCGATCAACACAGCTCCAGTCGCTGCCAGGCGCTCGGTTAGATCGCGGTCGACGATTCTGGGGTGGTAGGTCATGGTGCTGCCTGCATCGACTTGATTGTGTCGGATGATGCAGGGGATGATAACCGGATGGAAGATCGCTGAAAAGGACGTAATAGCAGATTCGGCATCAAGTTGATAACAGGAATGGATATGTCACACTAGCAGGAATGGTACAAGCGCAATAACAGATTCGGCCTGACAGCCACGTAACTGTGAGTGGTTCAGGATCCGGAACAGCCGTACGTTCTTCGACCTGTGGGTATTGCCAACACCCGTCCCGACTACCAGCCGGAGCGCATCATCAGACGACTCGAAGCACGACTGACACTGGCGTCGTTCTTGACCGGCTTGATCGTCGGTTGCGCCTCGCCCGAATCGGCATCGGCTGGTTGCGAAATCACCGACCCCAATGATCACGCTGTAACGAACACGAGCGTCGGGGACTGGCCCGCGGAACTCTCCTGGCGCGAGGTCTGGCGTGCCGGCGGACTCAATGAAGCCGAAGTACTGGTTCGGCCGGCTGGCGTCGCCGTGAGTCCCGACGGATCGGTCGCTATCGCGGACTGGGGCCTGGCCGAAGTCGTCGTGCTGGGCCCCGGTGGAGAGTGGCGGAGGACGGTGACGGCACACGGCGAAGGTCCGGGCGAGGTCCAGGCACCCGTAGCAGTGGCCTGGGTGAATGCCCACACCCTGCTCATCCTTGACGTGAGCGCATTCCGGCTGGTCACGCTGGACCTTGGGTCCGGTTCCGCCAGCGTCACTCCGGTCGATCCGGCATTCATGTCGCCGGTGTTCGCAGCTGGGCAGGTCAGGTTCGTGGAGCTGCAGCCGGACGGCACGGTGTGGCTGGAATTCCCCGGCCCGATCGAGGATGGCTGGGAGGAGCGGTCATTTGTCCGTTGGTCTCCCGACAATCCCGTGAACGATACGGTCCTGTGGTCCCGTGCCAGAGGGTTTGCGGGTGCGACACTGGCCGCATGGCCGCGGTCGTTGCTGGGTGTCGGTCCGGAAACCTGGGTCGTCTCCAACCCGGTCGGGAACTACGAACTGGAGGTCTTCGACCGGGAGGGAACCAGGCTCGTTCGGTTCTGCCATGTCGGGGCGGCGCTTCCGCTCTCGCCTGCCGAGCGCGGGGAGGACGCCGATGCAGAAATGCCGGACGCCTGGCGGGACGCCCTCCGTGAACTCGGTGAACCGCCGAATCCGGCCATCATCTCCCGAATCGTTGTCGACCTGGACGGACGGATCTGGGTTCAGCGCGACCGCCCGTTGCCTGGTGCATTCGACGGGCACGGGGCGGGCGCCACATATGACGTGTTCCTCCCGTCCGGTCGGTTTCTCGGCTCGATCCGCCTTCCGGACAAACAGCGATTGCTGGAAGCGAGAGGGCGCAGGGTGTGGACGCTTCACACAGGCGAACTCGGTGAATCCTCGATCGTGGCGCTTGAGATGGAGGGGTTGTGAGGGGGCTGCCTCTACTTGTCGCATATCGACGAAGCTGAGATCGTCGACCATCACTGAGGAGAGAAAACCATGACGCGACTCGATCCGGTGCACCCCGGCGAAGTGTTGAAGCACGATTTCATGGAGACGTTTGCGCTTTCTTCCAACGCTCTTGCCCGGGCGCTCGGGGTCACGCCTGCGCGAATCAACGAGATCGTGCGGGGTCGGCGGGGTATTACCGCGGAGACCGCTCTGCGCCTCGCCAGGTATTTCAGTACGGACGCCCAGAGCTGGATGAACCTGCAGGATCGGTACGAACTCGCGGTGGCAGAGCGGAAGGTGGGCGACGCTTTGGCCGCGATTCAGCCTCGGGATGTCCAATGACGACTCGGATTCGTACAGCCCTGATCGCCGGCGCGGGTCGTGTGACGGCGTTCGTTGCATGGATCAGCATCGTTGGATGCGCTCAGACCGAGAACGATGGTTGGGCATACACGGAGTCCGATAGTGCAGGCGTGCGCGTTTATGACAACCATTACTCCTCTCGTCCCATCCGGTGGAGATTCCTGGCCGATCCACGGGAAGCCGTCAACATCGGCACGCCCGACGGTAGCGGGCCCTTCTTTGGACTTCGGGGCATTGCCCTGCTGGATGACAACCGGATGGCAGTTGCGGAGGAAACGCGCGTCCAGATAATGACGCTGACCGGGAGCGACGTTGTCTCGGTCGGGAGGGACGGAGAAGGGCCTGGAGAGTTTCGGGATATTGCTGGGATCGTGCGACTTCCGGGTGACAGCGTTCTCGTTCTCGACGGCGACTTGATGCGTCTGTCCGCGTTTGATGCTGCGGGAGCACTGGGCCACATGACCCGGCTCGAGACGGACGGCGGCGAACGGCTCTGGCGTCTGTATGCGGCCGATGACCGCACGGTTGTGGTGGGAACGGCGATGTCTGGTCGCTTGCTCGGGGCAGACCGTAGTACCGGACGGCGGCGCCTCCCCTATCGGGCATTTCGCTACGAGCGGACCGGCAGGCTATTGGATGTCGTTGGCCCCCTTCCCGGCACTGAAGTCGTCGTTGGTGAATCAGGCGGACTGCTGTCAATGGGAATTGCGCCGTTCGCACACCAAACCACCATCGGGGTGGCGGGGCAGCACCTGTATCTGGGAACGGCGGAGCAGTTCGAGATACTCGTGACCCGCCTTGACGCCACGCCCGTCGCGATCATGCGGCTCGGACCGCTCGATCTGGCCCTCGATGAGCGGGAAGTCGAGGCATGGATCGACAACTACGCCGCACAACTGCGCAGTCCAGTGGCGCAGGGTGCCTTCCTGCGCGCCATGGCTCAGGCCGAACCGCCAACAAAGCGACCCGCATTCGAAGCACTGGTCGTCTCGGATGCGGGCGACCTGTGGATCAAGGAGTTTGACGGAGACTCCGATCGGGACGTTCTCTGGCACATAGTGGCGGGCGCCGACGGCAGGTATTGCGGTTCCCTCTCGCTCCCGGGGGCATTCTGGTTGATGGATGTCAGGAGTGGCAGGTTGGCCGGAATGTGGAAGGACGAGATGGAATTGGAATACGTGCGGTTGTACGAACTCGACGGCACCCTGCTTGAGGCGTGCAACAACGAGGTCGTCAGCAGGGGCCCGCCGGTTCGCCCGTGATCGCACGGCGCCCGAGAGTTATCAGGTAGCGCCAAACAGACTCAGCCACATGACAGCCAACTGGAGCGCGGCGGACGTCATCGATAGCAGTATCCGCCGCACGCGCCCAATGTTCGCTTCGGCGCCCCGGCAAGCAACGATGCCAACGATCGAGAACCCACTGATCATGACCGTCAACACGATTTCGACCGGTGTGTAGGTGCCTGTGAAGAAAGTCTGTACTCCAGCGAGGTACAGCCAGATCAGTGCCATGAAGAAGGCCCAGCAACTGAACAGCCCAAGAGCCGCGGGCGCGGTCCAGCGCTGTCGGCGAACGGCGAGAACTCGCGTCGGTCCCGAGAGGTTGATGCGCCTGATCGTCTCGCAGAGTTTTCAGGTATTCAACACCCGACCTCACCGAACCCGTCGCCCTTCGCCCGAGCGTGCGCCCAGGGCTGGCGTACCCACATCGCCGATCTGTCAGCCGAAGGCCTCGCGAGCATCGTCGCCTATCACAACAGTCAGAGCGAGCGATCGCATATCAGAGAACGGGCGGGGAATAGACACGGACATCGCCCCACCTACCCCCCGAATTGCGTCCTGACAACCACCTCGCACCCAAGCGTCACCCCGGCACCGAGCAAGAAGCCAAGCACGAGCCACAACCCGTTCATCAACTGCTTGCCGGTCGTATCGTTGGCGGCCGCCACTCGTGACGCCTGATCTGTCCAGGACTCGGGCTCGTCCTCCTCCGGGGGGTCGGACTCTGCGGCGGCCCATCGTTTCCAGCCCTTGCGCAAGCCATTGGCGGCGTGCCTGCCCATCAAGAGGGCGACGACGAAGAACAGGGCTCCGGCTCCGTCCAGGCCGTCCACCACAATGATCGCGGTCATGACGGCGACCCCGAAGAGAAAGCCCGTCGTGAGCACAAGGCGGATACGCTCCGAGAGTGCGGTCGGCTCCGCGTCGGCGCTCAGGTAGCGCTTCAGTTCCACCCCGATGATCTCGGTGGCGATGGCACCCATCGCGAGGCCGCAGAGGATCAGCCAGAACGCTCGGACTTCCGCGTTCGCCAGGGCAATGGTGACGACTGTGGCAAGCCCGAAGCCGAAGCTCGGCAGGGCCAGGGACGGCTGGCGATTCGAACGCTCGGCCATTGATCCCTCCGGGAAAGGGAATCGGCCCCTGCACCACGTAGGGCCGAAACCCGCCTGGATCATCGACGTGGCCCAGGGGCCTTCTTTGGAATGTGCTCGCACCATCGGACGGCAGGCCCGCCTTGTCAAGTTCCGGCCAGTGCGATTTCTCCTCGTCGCGTTCTTCCAAGAGAGGACCGCCGCGAGATGCAACCTCGAGCCATCCCCCGTTGTCTACCAATGACAAAGTCACACGTTGCATATGAACCCACGGAGGCCTCTTCATGAGCACGGAAACCCGGCAGGTAAATCGCACCATCCGCTGGCTCAAGGCCTACGCCGGACTGATGACAATCGCCATCGTCGTCCTCTTCATCAGGAGCGCGACCGTGACGGACGGGGTACTGCGGGTACGTGGGCTGATCATCGAGGACGAGGCCGGACGCGAACGCATCCTCATCGGCGCGCCGATCCCCGAGGCGGCCAATCGCGTTCGCACGGACGAGGCGCGCGTCCGGGAGCTCTGGGGACCTCGGTTCCCGGATCTGGAGCAGTACATGGGTTGGTACCGGGACTACCAGCACTCGACCAACGGGATCCTCATCCTCAGCGAGGACGGCTTCGACCGGCTGATCCTCGGCGACCCGGTGCCCGATCCGAACATCGGCAGGCGCATCGGGCCGAACACCGGGCTGCTGGTCAATGACCCCGAGGGATTCGAGCGGTCGGGGTACGGCCTGATCGATGTGGAAGGCCGGTATCGAGTCGGCTTGGGCATCGACTCGAATCGCAGCCAGGAGAGCCTCATGCTGATGCTCCACGACAATGACCGAGTGGGAATCTCGGTGGCCGAAGGGGAAGACAGGATCTTTATCGGCAAAGCACCCAATGGCTACTATCAGGGTCCTGACGAGCCATTCCTTGGCCTCGCGGTCAGGCGAGATGGCGAGGTAGTCCACAATCTGAATGTCCTGGAGGGGAATTGACCGCGCCGGCCTCAAATCGTCTTCGTGCTCCCACCGCAGCCGTCGTGGCCTGTCTGGCCGCGGCCCTGGCCGGCGCGCACGATCCCGCCGAGTCCCAGGAGGTCACGATCAGGCGCGACAGTGCGGGGATCGAGATCCTGACCACCGATCCCTCGCGTTCGGATGCCACGTGCACCCTTGGGGACGAGCCCATCTTCCGCGTCGGCAACGACGAAGGTGACGAAGCTACCTGGTTCAGCACGGTCAGGGGCGTCGGACGTCTCTCGGACGGCTCGGTGGCCGTGCTCGATCGCCTGAGTGCCGAGATCCGGATCTTCGACGCGAACGGTCGGCATGTGCGTTCAACGGGAAGGCGCGGAGAGGGCCCCGGTGAGTTCCGCAGCGCCTGGAAGCTCTGGGTGCTCCCGGGCGACACGTTGTGGGCCGGCGATTACCGCCCGTGGCGCTACAACGTTTTCACCGCCGACGGCGAATGGGTGCGGGCCGTGGAGATGCAGCCGCCCTACATCGACCCGTCCAGGCGTGGCGGCGTGCTGGACACCGGGGTCTCGATCACCACGATCGACAAGAGGGCCGAGACGCGGGACTACCAGGTGCCGGATACCGTGGAGGTCGAAGTTCACGGGCGCGATGGCCGGCGGCTCGCGACACTCGATCGCCTTCTCCACACCGTGTATGGGCCAATCGGCATGTACCTGATCTTCACCCCCTACGGCGTGATCGAAGCCCAGGGTCGCACGATTGCGCTGGGCCGGACGACCGATGCGGAGGTACGCCTGCTGGATGACGAGCTACGGTTGCGTCGCATAATGAGGTGGTCCGTTTCCGACCGGGATGTCGCTCGGGCCGATGTGCGGGCGTGGCGCGATGACTATCTCGAGCGCGCGGCGGGCTCGCCCTTTCAGGACGAAACCGCCATTGCCGTCGAAAGAAACGAGGTTCCCGCCGCCGATGTCTTCCCGGCGTTTTCCGCTGTGGAGATCGGTCGGGATGGGCGGGTGTGGATTCTGCCCTACCAACGGCCACGGTCGGAGCCGCAGCGCTGGATGGGTTTCGATACGGACGGCCGGTTCCTCTGTCATCTCGACAACCCCCACGACGGGCTCACCATCTACGAGTTCGGGGCCGATTACTGGCTGGGCGTCCACACCGACGAGCTGGGTGTGGAGACGGTCGTCGTGTATGAACTGGCGGTGCCGGAACAAAGTCAGTCCTCATAACCTGACAAATCTTACACGCCACGTTACATTTGCATTGTTATAATGCAGATGATCCCACGCGAGAGCAAGTTGCGGGTCGAACACCTGCTGGCACGGGCTCCGGCTGTCGTGCTGACCGGACCCCGGCAGGTTGGGAAGACGACGCTGGCCATCGAGATCGCCGGCGAGCGGAAGGCCACCTATCTCGACCTGGAGCGCCCATCCGATCGCGCCAGGCTCACGGATGTGGACGCCTACTGCCGACGCAACGCGGACCGGCTGATCGTCTTCGACGAGATTCAGCGCGTCCCCGGCCTCTTCGAGCCACTCCGCGGGGTGATCGACCGGCGGCGGCGAGGCGGCCTCCGCACGGGTCACTTTCTCTTCCTCGGCTCGGCTTCGATCGATCTTCTCCGGCAGTCGGGAGAGACGCTTGCGGGGCGCGTGGCGCTCTGCGAAATGCAGCCGCTGAATGTGCGGGAGGTGGGCGAGGCTCGTCTCGATGATCTCTGGCACCGCGGCGGATTCCCGGAGAGCCTGCAGGCCGGTGAAGACGAGGCCAGCTTCGAGTGGCGGCTCGACTTCATCCAGACCTATCTCGAGCGCGACATCCCTGCCCTGGGACCGCGGATACCGAGCGAGACGCTGCGGCGTTTCTGGACCATGCTCGCCCACAATCAAGGGCAGGCGTTCAATGCCGCGGGCCTGGGCAAGTCGCTGGGGCTCAGCGGCGTGACGGTAGGCCGCTACCTCGATCTGATGGTCGACCTGTTGCTCGTCAGGCGGCTCGTCTCATGGCAGGGAAACCTGGGTCGACGACTCGTGAAAGCCCCCAAGACCTACCTGCGGGACAGTGGCATCTGTCACGCTTTGCTCGGCATCGGCTCGCTGGACGCGCTCCTGGGTCATCCGGTGGCCGGGGGCAGCTGGGAAGGCCTGGTGATCGAGAACATCGCGGGGCGTCTGCCGGCGCACGCCTCGGCCGGATACTATCGCAGCGCGGGTGGGGCGGAGATCGATCTTGTGATCGAGTTCGGGGGCGGCGAGACGTGGGCGGTCGAAATCAAGCGGAGCACCGCGCCGAGTGTTACGCGCGGCTTCCACAGCGCGTGCGAGGACCTTCAGCCCGTGAGGAAGCTCGTCGTCCATCCCGGCCGGGACAGGTTTCCACTCGGTCGCGGCATCGAGGCTGTTTCGCTGAAGGGGATTTGTGACGAGTTGGGCTGAGGGTTTGGGCGGCGTCGGGCGGAGCGAGATCAGGCACTGACCGGCGGGGCGTCCGCGCTCGGCGGCGCAGTCTGCCGATCCCTCCGGCGTCTCCGTACTCCCGGATGCTCGCAAGCGGCAGGAGCAGCGGGTTGCTCCCCCTCTGCGAACTCGCCATCGTTTGCGGCAACCGGCACGCCGCCTCTCGCTCTCGTCTTCACCCGGCCCCATGCTGACCAACCTCACGATCCGCAACTTCAAGCGCTTCGGCTCGGTCGACGTCGAGCTGGGGAGCCCCGTGGTCTTCATTGGGCCCAACAACTCGGGCAAGACCTCGGCGATGCAGGCACTCGCGTTGTGGGACATCGGCCTGCGACGCTGGAATGAGAAGCGGTCGGGGCAGAAGGCGCCCGAGAAGCGGCCCGGCGTGGCGGTCAACCGCCGGGACCTGGTGGCAATTCCGGTTCCGCACGCCAATCTGCTGTGGCGCGGACTCAAGGTTCGCAACGTGCACAGCGTCGACGGCAAGCAGACGACCAGCAACATCCGGATCGACATCACGGTCAGCGGAGTCGGTGAGGACAGAGAATGGGTCTGTGGGCTCGAGTTCGACTACGCCAACGAAGAGTCCTTCTACTGCCGACCGCTGAGACTCTCGGAGGACCGGAACCCTCGACGGATGGCCGTGCCGGACGCCGCCGGGAAGGTTCCGATCGCGTTTCTCCCCCCGATGTCGGGCCTTGCCGCCACGGAAACACGACTCGACCATGGCGCCGTCAACGTCCGGGTCGGGGAGGGCCGCACGGCCGAGGTGCTGCGCAATCTTTGCCACCGCGTCCACGAGGAGGGGACCCGTTGGGCCGACCTGGTCGGGCGCATCCACAGTCTGTTCGGGGCCGAACTGCGACCGCCGCGCTACATCCCGGAGCGTGGCGAGATCGCGATGAGCTATGTGGAGCGCGACATCGAACTCGACCTTTCCTCGGCCGGACGGGGCCTCCAGCAGACGCTGCTCCTGCTGGCCTACATGTACGCAAACCCTGGGGCGGTGCTGCTGCTGGACGAGCCGGACGCCCATCTCGAGATCCTTCGCCAGCGGCAGACCTACCAGATGCTGACCGACACGGCCGAGGGGACGGGCAGCCAGATCATCGCCGCCAGTCACTCCGAAGTACTTCTCAACGAGGCCGCGGGCCGCGATCTGGTGATTGCCTTCGTGGGTGATCCCCACCGGTTGGACAACCGTGGCAGTCAGGTCCAGAAAGCCCTCAGGGAATTCGGGTTCGAGCACTACTACCAGGCCGAGCAGACCGGCTGGGTCCTCTATCTGGAGGGATCGACCGACCTGTCGATCTTGCGAGCTTTGGCCGCGCGCCTTGATCACGGGCCCGCCCTTGGCGCTCTGGAGCGCCCGTTTGTTCACTATGTTCGCAACCAGCCGTCAGCGGCGGCGAACCACTTCCACGCCTTGCGGGAGGCGCTTCCCGGGCTCCGCGGGATTGCCGTCTTCGACAACCTGGGGCAGCAGTTGGCGAACTCACCTCCGCTGGAACAGCGCATGTGGGGGCGGAATGAGATCGAGAACTACGTGGCTACCAGACGCACGCTGGAGCGATATGCGGCCGCTACGGCTCAGGAAGCCACCCCGGGGCCGCTCTTCGCAGGAACGGAGCAAGCCCGGCGGATCAAAGCCATGCGCCAATCCATCGAAGTCATCGAGGAGGCTCTCAAGAGGCTTGGGAAGGGTTCTCCCTGGGATCCGCACATCAAGGCCAGCGGCGATTTCCTCAACCCGCTCTTCGCGGACTACTTCAAGCGCCTGGGCCTGCCCAACGTGATGCCAAAGAAGAGCTACTACGTGCTGGCCAGCCACGTCCCGAAGGACGAGATTGACGCGGAGGTGATCGAGACGCTGGACGTTATCGGTCAGATCGCCAAGAGTGCCAACGCACGGGGGTGACCGATTGGCGCCGAACCTGCGGCAAACTGTAAACCACGGTTGTCAAGATGTAAAGGATAGTTGACATTTCTTCCTCGCGAGACCCCTTCCCCATGAACACACGCCGCCCCCACCCCGCCCCCCTCCCCTCCCGCAGGCTCACCGCGCTGACCACCCTGCTGCTCGGCGCCAGGCTTCCCTCCTGCGAGGACCCGTCCGCCCTCAACCCCTCATCCCCATCCGCCGCGCTCGACCCGGCGATGTCCATCGACCGCTACGCGGCCGCGATCGAGGCCCTCTCCAGCGACGAATTCGAGGGACGGGCGCCCTCCAGCCCCGGCGAGGAACTCACGGTCGCATACCTCGTCGAGCAGTTCGAGGCGGCGGGGGTGGGGCCCGGCAACGGCGACTCCTTCTCCAGGACGTCCCGCTCGTGGCGTTGACCGAGCAGGACGAGCCCACGCTCACGGTTCGGGCCGAGGGCACCGAGCTGGCGTACGACTGGACCACCGACTACGTCGCGTGGACGAAGCGCGTCGTCGAGAGCGAGTCGATCAGCGACTCGGAGCTCGTCTTCGTCGGCTACGGGATCGTCGCGCCGGAGTACGGGTGGAACGACTACGAGGGTGTCGACGCGGCGGGCAAAACCATGGTCATACTGGTCAACGATCCCGGCTTCGCGACGCAGGACGATGCGGTCTTCCGCGGCAATTCGATGACCTACTACGGCCGCTGGACATACAAGTTCGAGGAGGCGGCGCGGCAGGGGGCGGCGGGCGCGATCGTCGTGCACGAGGAAGCGGCGGCGGGGTATCCGTGGGAGGTCGTCACGGGGAGTTGGACGGGGCCGCAGTTCGGTCAGGCCGCGGCGGACGGCAACATGGGGCGGGTTGCGGTCGAGGGCTGGATGCGGCAGGGCGTGGCGCGGGAGATCTTCGAGGCGAGCGGGCACGACTTCGACGCGCTGGCGGAAGCGGCGGCCCAACCCGGTTTCCGCGCGGTGCCGCTGGAGGCCTCGGCGTCGGTGACAGTCAGCAACGACATCCAGCGATCCGAGTCGAAGAACGTGCTCGCGCTGCTGCCGGGGAGCGAGCGGCCGGACGAGTACGTGATCTACACCGCCCACTGGGACCATTTCGGGAAGAGCGCCGACCCCGCCATGGACGATCCGATCTTTAACGGCGCCTTCGACAACGCGACCGGCACCGCCGGGCTGATCGAGCTGGCGCGGGCGTTTGCGGCGCTGCCCGAGCGTCCGGCCCGGTCCGTGCTCTTCCTGGCCGTGACCGCCGAGGAGCAGGGGCTGATCGGGTCCACCTACTACGCCGCCAACCCGGTCTACCCGACCGCGAGCACGGTGGCGACGATCAACATCGACGGGATGAACGTCGACGGGCCCATGAGCGACGTCACGGTCGGACCACTTCAGCTTCGCGAAGGTGGGGGTTCCCTCGCTGTACACAGACTCGGGGATCGGCCACATGGAGCACGGCGCAGAGTGGACGCTGGCGCGGCGGGCGGACTACATCGCTAATCGGTATCACAAGCCGTCGGACGAATTCGATCCGACGTGGGATCTGACGGGGGCGCTGGACGATCTGGAGCTGCTGTTCCGGGTGGGCTATCGGATCGCGGCCGGCGTGGAGTGGCCGAACTGGCGGGAGGGGAACGAGTTCAGGGCGATTCGGGACGCGGATCTGGGGGGCGGATGAGCTCGACACCTGTCTGGTCGCGCAGGCGATTGCTGGGCAGCGGATCGGCGGCGGCTGCGATGGCCGCACCCACGGTGGCGGAATCCCCCATCCACTGCGAGTGCCGCACCAGCGACTCACTGGAGGTGCCGCCCGAGCGGAACTCCATGGGTCCGACCGTAACCGCACAGGCATGCCGCCCGACGGAAGTGGTGCGTGAAGGATTCCAGCACTTTACGGAAGAGCCGCGCCCCTGCCACGAGCGCCAGCCCTGCCATTCTCGGATCAACCCGCCTGTCGGCCTCCGCGGGCTTGCTCGCGCCAACTCCCCTCTCGATACAGCTTCGCCACCGCCCCGCGGCGCGCCGACTCGCCTCGCGCGTAGTGCGCCGGCATGCGCTCGGAACGCCAGCGGCCCGCCACCATGAGAGCAGCGAGACCGACGCCGGCGGCGGTCAGGTCCTGGGCCATCCCCACCCGCGGCGAGTGCCCCCTGTAGCCCTCGCCGAGTCCGGCGGCGCGGGCCATGGCGGCGATGCGATTCGAGATCGAGCGGCCGGACCGCAGGCCGAACACCCGCGATTCGGGCCGCGCGTTGAGCGGGCGGATGCGCTGCAGCGCGGCGGTGGCCTGGACGCCCACGTACTGCACCGCCGAGAAGTTGCTGGTCTTCGAGCGGCGGATGGTGACGAGCGACGATCCGTCGTGTGAGAACTCGACATCGAGCCAGCGAAGTTCGGCGGCTTCGCTGCGACGCAGCAGGGCATCCCGCATGACCGCCGCGATGGCGATGTCGACATCCCCCCGCCGCCGGGCGGATTCCCTGGACTCGGTGCGACCGCTCTTGCCGGAGCGGCGAAGTCGTGCTGTCCTGACAATCGACTTCAGGTCCTCGGCGGTAAGTCCCCTGGCCTGGCTCGGCTCGCCGCGCCCCTGCTCGGCGGCCTGGTTGCGGAGTCCGGCGAGGGTGAGCTTGACGCCTTCGGACGTGGTCGGGGTAGGCAGGCCCTCGGCCCGATGGAAATGGCTGATCGCCTTGCGGTCAAGGGAGAGGGTGGAGGCCGACAGTCCCTGCTCGGCGCGATTGATGAGGTAGGCGGCAACGGTCATGGGATCGGCGGGAAGTGATTGCAGCCCTTCGGCTTTTGCCCAGCTTCGGAAGCGTTTCCACGCGCTGTTGTAGACGCGGCGCGTGGCGGGGCGGCGGCTGTCCTCCACGGCGCTGAGGATCGCATCGAGATAGCGTGAACGAAGTGCGCCGGGGCCCTGCTGGCGGTGGATGGTGCGATGTGGCATTCGGGTGTCCTCAAGTTCAAACTGGCAGTCTGAGCCGCAGAAAGCCGGCGCTATCATCGGAGACTACGAAGGCACTTGGCAAGGTGGCTTCATCAGGAAACCATCATCTTTTCCACGGCGGGGACGGTAACGGTCGAGAACATGGGTCTCGGCGGCGTGACGGTTGCCCTTTCGGGCCTGTCCAGCGCCACGGCGACCACGGACGACAACGGCCAGTACGCCTTTACCGGTCTCCGGATGGGCAGCTACTCGGTCGAGATCTCCGGCTTCGACAGTGAGGAGATCGGCTTCTCGAGCACCGCTTCGGCAGTGACGCTCGGCGTGGGCGAGAGCAAGATCGTCAGCTTCGACGGGACCTATCTCCGCACCGCCGGCATTCAGGGCCGCGTGAGCGTGGAGGGTGAGGGCCTCGAGGGCGTCACGGTCAGCCTGAGTGGCGGGCCGGACGCGGTCGACGAGACCGCCACCACCGACGCGAGTGGCCAGTACTCGTTCGCGCGGCTCCGCGCCGGCGACTACCAGGTCGGCATCTCGGGCTACGACACCGACGACTACGAGTTCGAGGTCACCTCGCAGAGCGTGACGGTCGCGCTGGGCGAGACCGCGAACGTTCCCTTCGAGGGCGTCCTGCTCCGCACCTCCGGCATCAGCGGCCGGGTGAGCGTCGAGGGCATGGGTCTCGAGGGCATCACGGTGACGCTGTCGATGGCCGACGCGGACGACATGACGGCCATGACCGACGCGGGCGGCCTGTACGCCTTCGCCGGCCTCGCCGCCGGCATGTACACGGTCGGCATCGCGGTCGAGAGCGACGCGTACGTCTTCGAGTCGATGAGCATGGACGTGACGGTCGGCGACGACGAGACGCAGATCGTGAACTTCGAGGGCATGCACGCCAGGACGGCGAGCGTCTCCGGCATGCTCTTCATCGACGAACTGATGAAGAACGACATGATGGACGAGGGCGAGAATGCGCTCCCGCACGCCGGCGTTCCGGTGGTGCTGGTGGGCCCCGGCGTCAACGACCAGGTCCCGAGCGCGACGGACTCGACGGGCGCGTACTCGTTCACGGGTCTGCGCGCGGGCGGTTACCAGCTGGTGGTTCCGGTCACCGAGCCGATGGGCGACTTCGCCTTTGGCGGTTCCGCAACCGGCTACGCGCTCTCCGTTGGAGTCGGCGAGGCGGTCACGCAGAATCTGCCGATCGACATCACACACACGACGGTCAACTTTACCGCCACGCTGAAGGCCGGCGACGACAGGGGCGACGCGATTCCGGGCGCCAGCGTCACGCTGTACTCGGACATGGACGGTGACGACATGGTCGGTGCGGGCGAGACCGACGAGATGGGCATGACCGCGATCCGCTTCGCGCGTGAGGGCACGAGCGGCAACATGGTCTACGCCTCGGTCGGCCACGACGACTACTCCGGCGATGGCATGACGGCCGTGATGTGGGATCCGCAGCTCACGATGACCCAGGGCACGAACGACAACGACATCGTCAACCTGAACGTCGACGTGACGGTCAGCGGCGCGACGGTCACCACCGAGTACGGTGGCGGCGACGCGCTCGCCGGCTGGGCCATCGATGTCATGATCGGCGACGCCGCCGTTGAGGGCGACGATGTGCCCGACATGCTGGACGGCGACGGGATGGCGGCGTTCATGGCGACCGTCGATTCCGCCGGTGCCCTGCCGGTGACCTACACGTTCTCGGTTGCCGGGGACCAGGACGACGGCATGGACGGCGGTGAGAGCTACGAAGGCACCGATATCGAGTACACGCACACCGGTCTCGCGCTGGCGGGCACGATGGACGCCGGCACGATCGAGGTATCGTACACGACCCAGACGCTGAACGTCTACGTGCACCACGAGCGTGACCAGGCCATGGGCTACACCGGCAACGTCGTCGGCGGCGACGTGAGGATGTCCGGCGTGCTGGACCTGTCGATCCGCTACATCGACGATGCGGGACGCTCCCGTTCCTTCACGGGTGCACAGTGGAATGCCGGAGCGAACACGCAGTTCGAGGAAGACAACACGCTGTCCAACGGTGCGATCATCAGGGGTCACGGCAAGGCCGGCCTCGTGGTCTTCAGCCACCTGCCCGCGGGCAACAACGTGATCGTCAGCGCGAGCAAGGCCGACCCGACCGACAACACCATCATGGTGCTCGATCCGGACGAACTCGCAACGTTCCGGAACATGGACGACAACGGCGTGATGGGCGGCGCCTTCGGCGATATGGGCGGCTTCAGCCACACGGTATCGCTCTGTCCGCTCATGGCCACCGATCCCACGGGCCAGGACTACGGCGAGTGCGGTTCGTTCGCCTACGTGAATACCCACAACGTCCTCGGACAGGTGTGGAAGAACCGCGTCCGGACCAATCCCGCGACCGACGGCTTCAGGTTCGATGGGCTATACCAGGTGCCCGGAACCATGTTCGGCGTGGATCCGGTTGCCGGGAAGAGCCTGGCCGGTGAGTCCAAGTCCTTCACGGCCGCATCCACCAACAGCCGGTCGACGTCGTGGGACGACCGCAAGGAGTTCCGCTTCGGCCGGCTCGCCGCGGGCGCCTACGCGCTCAACGTTCCGGACGGATGGCGAGCGACGATGGGTGACCCGAACCACGTGGGCGAGGAGCGTGACGCGCTCGGTTCGGAAATCAACCTCAACATGGATTACCGCATCGACGTGACGCCGGCGACGGGCGTCCTCTTCGGCAAGGTCACCGACAGCAACGGCTTTGCCATGGACAGCGCGACCGTCACCGCGAACAACGTGTCGACCACAACCGACTCGAAGGGCCGCTATATCCTCGAAGGGATCGAGCCCGTGATCGGTATCGACGGCCGCCCGACGAATCCCATGTACCGGAACGAGCGGATCATCGCCGTGACCGTTTCGATGGACAAGTTCGACGCGGAGGCCGACACCATGATGTTCGCCGGCACCGTGAACAACGCGACGGCGGATACCGAGACGCATGACGTCATGCTTGCGGGTTCGGCCAACAGGATCTTCATCACCGGTCGGGTCACGAACATTCTGTCCGGTGACGGGATCGGGCGTGTGGAAGTCATGGTCGACGGCGCAGCGCCGCTCAACCGGGAACGCCGCAGCTGGCATCCGGACTTCGGCAAGCTGCTGACGGCCGCCGACGGCACCTACTCGGCGCAGATCGATACCAAGGCACGAGGTCAGACCGCCGCAGTGTCCGTGGCGAAGGACGGCTATCACTTCCCGGTCGACGAGTCGCCTGTCCTGGCGGACGGGAACTCGCCGGCGGTGGTGAACTTCCAGGGCTACGAGAACGGCAACATCACCGGTACCGTGCAAGGTCCGGACGGCCGGGCTCTGGGTGGTGTCACGATCACCGCGACATCCACGGCCACAGGCGTAACCGACGCCGCTGATGAGGCGACCACCAATTCGGTGGGTCAGTTCACGCTCAACGTACCGCCGGTCAGCACCTACCGGATCGACGCGTCGTTGACGGGTCATATCTTCGACTACCCGAACAACAACCAGTCCGTGTTCGCCGGTCCCGGACAGACCGTCAGCTACGGCCGCATCATGGCCAAGACGGCCGGGGCGCTGAACGTCAACGCGGTGCGTGAGCGCGCTGATGACGACGCCAGCACCGAGGACGTCGACGAGTCCGAGCAGCGCTGGGGTACAACCATCCTTGTGACCTTCACGGCCGACTCCACAAACGTGCCTGATGGGTATGGCGACGCCGTGTTCACGTTCCAGACCAACACCGGCACTGCCGGTGCGTGGACGGACGCAACGGGAACCCCGGTGAACGATAGCGACGGCAACCCGATCGCGAACCGCTTCACGATCCCGACTCCGGGCGCTACCGAGGGTGGCGACGGCGAGTTCATGGTTCGGGTCGTAGCTACGGCCAGCGACGATGGTACGAACACGCCTGCTCTTGATGCGCTGGTCATCAACTCCGAGCCGGCTACGGTTACTGCGGTCGATCCGTCGGCCACTGGTGTGGCCGCGATCCGGATTGCAGCAACCGGAGATACTGACGCAGCCGCGACCGGTAACATCATCCGGACCACCTGGGACGCCGTGACGAATGCCAACTCCAACTTCCGGGTCGTGGCCCTGGTTGAGTCCGCCAGCTTTGGTTCCACATGGGTGGTCCTGCAGCCCACTGTCACTGCCAACGACAGGGCAATCGAATCAGCGGATATCACCGGCGGCTTGACAACGAATGTGGCGCGGGCCGACGGTGCGGCAGCTGCCATCACCGTCACCGAAGCGGAACTCGCAGCCGCCATCATGATTGCCGTCGAGTCGGTGCAGGGTACCGCGGACGCCACGGATGACGGGCCGAAGTGGAAGCGCTCCTCGGCCGTCAGCCTCGCCGCGAGGTCGTCCTCATAACCTTTCAACCCCATCAGTCTGGCTGACTAGCCACCAGTCAGGCTGACGGGTCGCAGGACGGCTCACCCCCCGTCCGGGAAACCGGGCGGGGGGTGAGCCTTTTCATGGGAGTATCACGGTGCAGCACCGACCATTCCGGCCCCGCTAAGCCACTCGCCTCCCGGTCTCTTGCCAACGAGCTCTCCACATCGGTACACTGATTGTGACGTTAGGCGGACACAGTGATGCCGAGGATACGACACATTGGCACGACACGATGTGCAGAATTGATGACAATAGTGTGCAAGATGGTGCGAACGGCGCATGAAGAGAGCCTTGCAGCGTAGCCGAGGTAGTGCCTTCATGGCCTTGGCGCTCGCGTTGGCCGTCCCGATCTGCGGGGGAACACTCGCGCTCAAGGCGCAGGAGCCGGGCGAGGTTTTCCGTGACTGCGATGCCTGCCCCCAGATGGTCGTCGTTCCGGCTGGCAGCTTCATGATGGGCGCGCCAGAGTCTGAAGCGGCCGCGCATGTGGACGAGAAGCCGCAGCACCGGGTTACCATCGACTACTCGTTCGCTGTCGGAGTGTACGAAGTCACGTTCGATGAATGGGACGAGTGCGTGCGGGCGGGCGGATGTGACGCATACGAGCCGGACGGCGACGGATGGGGCGGCGGAAGGTTCCCGATCGTCAATGTCAGCTGGAAGGACGCCTGGGCCTATGCGGACTGGCTGTCGGCGCAGACCGGGGAGCACTACCGCTTGCTGAGCGAAGCGGAGTGGGAATACGCAGCGCGGGCAGGAACCACCACGCCCTATTCGGTCGAGGGGCGGCCGGGACGATTCGGGGCACCGCGCACCCTGTGCGAGCACGCGCACCTGAGCGAGGTGACGGCCTGGTATGCCAGCTGCCGAGACCAGCCGAATCGCCCGGCAGGTGATCGTCCGGCGGTTGTTGGCTCGTATCGGCCGAACGGGTTCGGCCTGTACGACATGGTCGGCAATGTGTGGGAGTGGGTGGACGATTGCTACTACGGGAGCTACGTCGACGCCCCGACGGACGGCAGCGCCTGGGACGGCAGGGCCTCAGATGTCGAAGACTGCGTCTATCGTGTCCTGCGCGGCGGTTCCTGGCGCAACTTTCCGGTGACCTTCCGTTCCGCGCTCCGCTTCAGCAGGTGGGGCCCGGACCGATTCGACGCCGGATTCCGTGTCGCCCGGACGATCGAGTGACGGGCATCACCGCGACCTGAGCCGTACGGGGCCACGGCGGTAGCGCCACGGGAGTTTTCGGCGTCCCGCAAGCTGCCGCACCTCGAAGATCGAGCGATTCCGTTCAGAGCGTGGACCTCGCGCCGGATCCGATCCCACGAGAGCACGATAACAATATCGTCCTGCGATTCATCGGAGCGATAGCTCAAGGGCCTGGTGAGTCTGTCAGTACGACAATACCGCTATAAGCGGGCTCTGCCACCGCCTGAGACCGCCACCTCGCGCCGACCACCGGCCACATGCCCCGACTCCGGTCCATGGGTTCCGGCGCGCAGCACCTGGGCGCCAGCGCGGCAGCGCCGGGCTCGCGGCTGCTCGTCACGTCCGATCCGCGCTACCTGGGCGATCACTCCCGTGCTATACATTGTTTGGCCGCCCGCATGATCGCCGACGGGAAGTGGAGCAATGAACGACAGTTCGACCGGGTTGCAACGACAGATCGAGGCGCTGGAAGAGCGAGTCACGAGGCTCAGTGATGCCGTGCTGCGCATCAGCGGCAGCCTGGACCTCGAGACTGTCCTGCAGGAGGTCGTGGACAGCGCCCGCGCACTGACCGGGGCGCGCTTCGGCCTTATCGTCACCGTCGATGGCACCGCGAGTGTTGAGGATTTCGTCAGTTCCGGCTTCACACCTGCCGAAAAGAACGAGATGATGGCCTGGCCGGACGGACCCCGACTCTTCGCGCATTTCCGGGATCTGGCCGCGCCCCTTCGACTCGCGGACCTGCCGGCTTACGTCCGGGCGCTGGGGTTTTCGACAGACCTGATGCGGTCGAGGACGCTTCAGGCAGCGCCGATGAAGCATGGGGACGTCCTGGTCGGGAACTTCTTTCTCGCCGAGAAGGGAGGCGGCCGCGAGTTCACGGGTGCCGACGAAGAGGTGCTGATGCTCTTCGCATCCCAGGCCGCGACCGCAATTGCCAACGCCCGCGCGCACCGCGACGAGCAGCGGGCGCGAGCCGATCTGGAGACGCTAATCGAGACCTCGCCGGTGGGAGTCGTCGTCTTCGACGGCGGGAGCGGGGAGCCCCTGTCCTTCAATCGTGAAGCGCGGCGGATCGTCGAGGGGCTGAGCATGCCCGGACACTCCACCGAGGAACTGCTGGCGCTGATCACCTGCCACCGCGCCGACGGGCGTGAGGTCGCCCTGGCGGAGATCCCCCTGGCGCAGTTGCTGAGTCGCGCCGAGACGGTGCGTGCCGAGGAGATGACACTCTCGGTCCCTGACGGCCGGAGCGTGACGACGCTGGTCAACTCAACGCCGATCCTGGCCGCGGACGGAACCGTCGAGCGGGTGGTTGTAACGCTTCAGGATCTGGCCCCGCTGGCGGAGCTCGAGCGGATGCGCGCCGAGTTCCTCGGGATCGTGAGCCATGAGCTGCGCACGCCGCTCATCTCGATCAAGGGCTCCACGGCCACCGTGCTCGGCGCTTCGCCGGCACCGGGCCCGGCCGAGATGCTGCAGTTCTTCCGGGTCATTGACGAGCAGGCCGACCGAATGCGGGGCCTGATCGCCGACCTGCTCGATCATGGGCGCATCGTGACCGGCACATTGTCGGTGTCGCCCGAGTCGGTCGAGGTTTTCTCCCTGGTCGACCAGGCGCGAAGCACGTTCGTGAGCGGCGCGCGCGGTCACGCTATGACCATCGATCTCCCGGAAGACCTGCCGCGCGTGATGGCCGACCGGGCGCGCATCGTCCAGGTCCTCACCAACCTCCTGTCCAACGCGGCCAAGAACTCGCCCGAAACGTCACCCATCCGCGTCAGCGCGGCGCGGGACGGGGTGCACGTGGCGATCTCGGTGATCGACCAGGGTCGTGGCGTGGCGCCGGACCGGCTGCCGGACCTGTTCCGCAAGTATTCCGCACCGACCGGTGGCGACCGTGCCCGCGGTTCCAGCGGTGCCGGCCTGGGTCTCGCCATCTGCAAGGGGTTGGTGGAGGCACACGGCGGCCGCATCTGGGCGGAGAGCGGCGGCCCCGGGCAAGGGACCCGATTCACCTTCACGGTACCGGTTGCCGAGGAACTGGCAACAGTTGCCGCGGGTCCGGCCCGGGCCGCTCGGAAGCTCGCTCGCGGGGGCGACGGGAAGACGCGCATCCTCGTGGTCGACGATGACCCGCAGATGCTGCACTACGCGCGGGACGCGCTCAGCGAGGCGGGCTACGTCCCGATCCTGACCGGCGATCCGGAGGAGGTGGCCGACCTGATCAGAATGCATGAGCCGGCACTGGTGCTGCTGGACCTGCTCCTGCCGGGTGGCGACGGCATAGCGCTCATGGAACAGGTTCCCGAGCTGACCGACCTGCCCGTGATCTTCATCTCCGCCTACGGCAGGGAAGAGACGATTGTCAGAGCGCTCGATGCCGGTGCGGCCGACTACATCGTCAAGCCGTTCTCTCTGCCAGAGCTGGCGGCTCGCGTGCGGGCTGCTCTCCGTCGAAGCGCCGGACCCGAGCCGTTCGTGCTCGGAGAACTGACCATCCGGTACGACCAGCGCCGGGTCACGGTGGCCGGCCGGCCGGTGCAGCTCACGCCCATCGAGTACGAGCTGCTCCGCGTGCTCTCGCTCAGCGCGGGACGTGTGCTCACCCACGAGTCTCTGCTGCGCCAGGCCTGGAGTCGACGGGATCGCGGGTCCCCCGACCCCAAGCTCGTACGAGCCGTCGTGAAGCGCTTGCGCCGCAAGCTGGGTGACGACGCGGCCAACCCGCGGTACATCTGCAACGAGCGCGGCGTGGGCTACCGGATGCCCGGCCAGGCGTTGTCCGGCTGACCGAAACCCCCGGTTGGAGCCCGTGGCCGGGTGATCGCAGACATCGCGGCCGCCGCCGAAATCGTCACCCCGCGTAGGTCCACAGCCAACCCCGGCTGGCCTCGTCGAGCGCGGCAGGGTCCGGCACGTGGTAAAGATCGCCTGCCACGTCCCGAATGAGGACACCTCCACCTGCAACGTCGGCCGGCCACTCGTCCAGGCGCGTCTGGAATCGGCGGGGACCTTGCCGGGTCTGCACCACCCAGCGTCGTATCTCGACCTCTTCGACCACCTCCTCGATGGCCTTGATCTCGAGAACGAACCCGGCGACGGCCAGGGTTTCGAGCAACGCCGTGCGCGACCGCGCGTCGAGCAGCGACAGGTCGCGTACATGGGCGAACTCCTCTTCGTCCGGATCCCTCAGCGAGATGTGGCACGATGGGGCCGACCACGGGAAACACCTGTGAACGACGACGGGCGACGTCCGCTCGCCCCGCTCCGCCCACAGCTGTCCGTCGCGCCCATGCCAGAGCCTCAGACGTCCGGGCTTCCTGCTCATGTCATCCCCCCTTCCAGCGGTTGCCGCTGCAACTCGTAGAGCCTCCTGTAGACCCCGTTTTCGAGTGCCAGCAGATCGGCCTGTGTGCCGGCTTCGACAAGGTGGCCGCTCTTCATCACGAAGATCCGGTCGGCGCGTGCCAGCGTTGACAGGCGGTGTGCGATGGCGAACACCGTCCGTCCCGACACCAGCCTGTCGATGGCTTCCTGGATCTTGCGTTCCGTCTCCGTGTCGACGGCCGAGGTGGCCTCGTCCAGGATCAGGATCCTCGGGTCGTGCAGGATCGCCCTCGCGATGGAGACGCGCTGGCGCTCACCCCCCGACAGCGTCTGCCCACGCTCGCCGACCACGGTCTCGTACCCCATGGGGAGCCGACACACGAAGTCGTGGGCGTTGGCCGCGCGTGCCGCCTGCACCACCGAATCCAGCGATGCGTCCGGGTGTCCGTAGCGGATGTTCTCCAGGATCGACCCTTGGAACAGGTAGGGATCCTGAAGCACGATCCCCAGCTGCTGGCGGTAGTGACCCGCTTCGAGCGTTCGCAGGTCGTTGCCGTCGACGAGGACCCGTCCGCCGGTCGGATCGTAGAACCGGGCGATGAGATTTGTGACCGTGGTCTTGCCGCCGCCGGACGGCCCCACAAGTCCGATCATCTCGCCCTGCGCCACGGAGAAGGAGATCCCCTTCAGCACCTGCTTGACCCCGTCATAGCCGAACGTCACGGACTCGAACTCCACCGCGCCGCGCATGCGGTCAAGCCGTTGCGGCCGAGCCACGTCGCGCACCTCGGGCTCCGTGTCGAGGACCTCGAACACACGGTGCGCCGAACTGGTTGCACGGTTCATCACGCGCGCCATCTGTCCGATCACCTCGATCGGCTGCACGTACATCGTCATGTAGAGCAGGAACGACACGAACGTGCCCGCCGTCAGGCTGTCGGACCCGTCGGCGGTACCGAGCAGCCGGGGAACCGCCAGGGCCCAGACGGCCACCGTCATCACGTGCACTCCGAGCATCAGCGTCGGCCAGAAGAAGGTCCAGACACGGTGAATCCGGTTGAATTCGCCCATCGCGGCGTCGTTGCTGGCGTTGAAGCGCCGCTTCTCGCGCTCCTCCTGGTTGAAGGCCTTGACGACCCGCATCCCGGGTATCGTGTCCGAGAGGATGTCGGTCAGCCCGGACCACTTGCGCCAGGCGCGCGCGAAGAGCCGATGGATGCGCTCCCCGTGCCTGAAGATGGACCAGCACAACAGCGGAACCGGCAGGATCATGACCAGCCCGAGCCGCCAGTCCAGGCTCAGCAGAACGGTACTCAGCCCCACGAGCATCACGGCCGAGAGCGACACGTCAACGATGCCGAACGCCAGGAACTCCCACAGCCGGTCCGTATCCGAGCTTACCCGGGTAATCAGGCCGCCCGTCTTCTTGCGTGAATAGAAGCTCAGGCTCAGCCTTTGCAGGTGCTCGTACAGTTCGGTCCTGAGGTCGCGGGCGACGAACTCGCCGAGCACGCTCATCTGCCGGAGCCGCACATGGGCGGCGATCTGGCGCACCAGGTACGCGGCCGCCATCAGGATCACCGCGGTCCACGCGGCGCGCAGCCCCTGCGAAAGCGGAAGCGAGCCCTCCCGGAACGGCCTTACCACATCGTCGATCACGTAACCGGCCAGGTATGGAGGCACGAGGCTGACACCGGTGATCGTCATCGCGGCCCCGAAGCCAGCGAGCATGCGTCTGCGGTAGGGACGCAGGTATCCGAGAAGTCGCCAAAGCACGGCCCGGGGCGTGCCTCCGACCAAGGCCTGCGCTTCGCGCACGGGACCGGCGATGGCGTGCTCGTATTCCAGGTCGGCGTCGCCGGCGGCCGGCTGTCGCCCCTCGATATGCTCCTCGAGCACGAAGCGCACATTCTCCATGGCCCGCCGCTGCCGGTGCGTGTAGCGGAGGGAGGCGAGAGGGGGCTCGCCCGGGCTTCCCAGGACGACGAGGGAGGTGCTGCTCAAGCCCGGCAACTCCCGCACCGCCCCGATGTCGCGGCGCTCGAAGGAGTCGATCCGCCATGACCCGTCGTCGCGGCGGCCCGCGACCGCTGCATGCGAGGGACCGATGGCGAACCACCGCTCGGTGAGCGACAGCGATTCGTTCAGGTCGGCCATGGCATAGAGCTGGACCGGTTCCCCATTCCAGCGGGCCTCGATCCGGCGTCGCAGCTCGATCGGCATGCGCGTGGGCTGGTCCGTGTAGCGCTCGATGATTCGTGTATCCTGCGATTTCTCGGACATGGTTCCTGGTCGTGTTGGTGGAGGGAAAAAGGAATCGGCCCGCCGGCGTCGAGAGCGCCGGCGGGCCGATTCGAATCCGTCGAGGTCGATCTACCGTTCTATGGCGCTCGCTCCCGGGTCGCGGCCGCGACCCGGTCTTGCGCGAAGACCACGGCAACGGACGCAATGCTCCCGGCCGGCGGAGTACCGCGCTTCGCGCGCCGGTACATCCAGCCTGTGGGGACGTTGAATGATCCTGGTCTCATCGCTTGCCGTGTGTCCGAGTTGAAGGTCCCACCTGTGGACAGACCGTACGCTACGGTGGTGGCGCCGTCGAGGTTTCAGCGGGGGCCCCGGCGATCCGGATCTGACCGAATCTCGCTGCGTCATCAGGGATTCGTCATCATGATCATTGCGCGATCATGGATCGCTATGCATGATAGAATCGTGATTCACCAAACAGACAGAACCGACCATCCCCTTCCACCGCGCATCGGCGGCTCGGACCATCCCGAGGAAGAGGCAATCCTGGATCGCTGGCACTGCGAAAATGCCGAATGCGCCAACAGGATTTCGTGCTTGAAGAAGCGGCTGGACCGAAAGGCGATGGCGCCTCGGTGCTATCGGTGCGGAAGCCGGCTCTCGGTCATCGCCGAGGGCTCCAATGTGGACTCGTTGCCCGATCCCAACGACTCTCCGGTTCGCCAGACCGCCGTCGCGAGAATGCCTGATGTAGCTGTAGCGGCGGGACCGGCAGACGCTGGGCGGTACGGCCCGTACTGACGTTGCGGGTGAGGGCGATGCAGGTCGCTCCGTGCCGGGAATGGACCTGTCGCGCGCGATACTTTAGAGTCCAAGCGCGCCGGAATCACCGGACGTGGGACGCCGCCCCACGACGACAGGCTCCGTTCACCCGTGAGGAAGACACGAGATGCACACCACGAACAAGGACTGGTGGCCGAACCAGTTGAGCCTGAAGGCTCTCCAGCGCCATGCCCGCTCGGCCGATCCAATGGGCGAGGACTTCGACTACGCCACGGAGTTCAAGTCGCTTGATCTGGACGCCCTGAAGAAGGATCTCTTCGAGCTGATGACCACGTCGCAGGACTGGTGGCCTGCCGACTACGGCCACTACGGGCCGCTCTTCATCCGGATGGCCTGGCACAGCGCGGGCACCTACCGGATCAGCGACGGCCGCGGGGGCGGAGGCGCCGGTACTCAGCGCTTTGCGCCCCTCAACAGCTGGCCCGACAACGCCCACCTCGACAAGGCTCGGCGGCTGCTCTGGCCGATCAAGCAGAAGTATGGCCGCAAACTCTCGTGGGCCGACCTGATGATCTTCGCCGGCAACTGCGCCCTGGAGTCGATGGGCTTCAGGACCCTCGGCTTCGGCGGCGGCCGCGAGGACGTGTGGGAGCCGGAGGACATCGACTGGGGAGCCGAGGAAACGTGGCTCGGAGACGAGCGGTACAGCGGTGACCGCGAACTCGACGAGCCCTTCGGAGCGGTTCAGATGGGGCTGATCTACGTGAATCCGGAGGGGCCGAACGGCAAGCCGGACCCCGTCGCGGCGGCGAGGGACATTCGCGAGACCTTCCGCCGCATGGCGATGAACGACGAGGAAACCGTCGCGCTCATCGTCGGCGGACACACCTTCGGCAAGGCGCACGGAGCCGCCGACGCGGGCCGCTACGTCGGTCCCGAACCGGAGGGCGCCGACCTGGAGGAGCAGGGTCTCGGCTGGAAGACCAGCTACCGCACCGGCAAGGCCGGCGATTCGGTCACCAGCGGGATCGAGGGCGCGTGGACGACCAACCCCGTGAAGTGGGACAACAACTTCCTGGAAAACCTGCACGGCTACGAGTGGGAGCAGGTGAAGAGTCCCGCCGGCGCGGCGCAGTGGGCCCCGAAGGACGGCGCCGGCGTGGGCACCGTGCCCGATGCCCATGACCCGTCGAAGACGCACGCGCCCATGATGCTGACGACCGACCTCTCCCTCAGGATGGACCCGATCTACGCGCCGATCGCGAAGCGCTTCATGGAGAATCCCGACGAACTGGCGGACGCCTTCGCGCGCGCCTGGTACAAGCTCACCCATCGCGACATGGGCCCCATCGCACGGTACCTCGGGTCGATGGTGCCGGAGGAGCAGCAGGTGTGGCAGGATCCGGTGCCTGCGGTCGATCATGAACTGGTCGACGCCACGGACATCGCCGACCTGAAGGGAAGGGTGCTCGCGTCGGGGCTGTCGGTTTCCCAGCTGGTTTCGACCGCATGGGCGTCGGCGTCAACCTTCCGCGGAACCGACAGGCGCGGTGGGGCGAACGGGGCGCGCATCCGGCTCACACCGCAGAACCGCTGGGAAGTCA
Organism: Gemmatimonadota bacterium; assembly: GCA_022823145.1. Lineage (GTDB taxonomy): Bacteria > Gemmatimonadota > Gemmatimonadetes > Longimicrobiales > Gaopeijiaceae > Bin94. The sequence goes on along the minus strand of JAJDXS010000058.1, from coordinate 8,533 downwards.
ACGAGCCCGCCGGACTGGCGCAGGTGCTCGGGGTCCTGGAAGGAATCCGGGACGATTTCAACGGTGCCCGGGGCGGTGGGAAGCGGGTTTCGCTCGCCGACCTGATCGTGCTGGGCGGGTGTGCGGCCGTCGAGCAGGCGGCAAGGGACGCGGGGCACGACGTGCGGGTGCCGTTCGCGCCCGGGCGAACGGATGCGTCGCAGGACCAGACCGACGTCGAATCGTTCGCCGTGCTCGAGCCGAAGTCCGACGGGTTCCGCAACTTCATCGGTAGCGGCAACGGGCGGCCGGCGGCGGAGCAACTGGTGGACCGGGCCGATCTGCTGACGCTGGCCGCTCCGGAAATGACCGTGCTGGTGGGTGGCCTGCGCGTCCTGAACGCCAACTTCGGGCAGTCGGAACTCGGTGTCTTCACGGACCGTCCAGGGACGCTGACCAACGACTTCTTCGTGAACCTGCTCGACATGGGCGTTGAATGGCAGGCATCCGCCGACGCCGACGACCGCTTCGAGGGGCGTGATCGCGGTACGGGCGCGGTGAAGTGGACCGGCACCAGCGTCGACCTCGTCTTCGGTTCGAACTCCGAGCTGCGCGCGTTCGCCGAGATCTACGCCTGCAACGACGGTGCGGAGGCTTTCGTACAGGACTTCGTGGCGGCGTGGAACAAGGTGATGAACCTGGACCGCTTCGACCTGGCCTGAGCATGCGTCTTGAGGGCAAGCGCGCTCTCGTCACGGGCGGGTCGCGGGGCATCGGCCGGGCCATCGCCCTGGGACTGGCCCGCGAAGGGACGGACGTGGCGGTCAACTACCGCAGCAGCCGGGGCGACGCCGGGAGCGCGGTCCGCGAGATCGAGCGGATGGGGCGCCGTGCGGTTGCCGTGCAGGGCTCCACGAGTTCGCGGTCGGATGTGGAGCGCCTGGTCGCCGAAGCGGACGACTTTCTGGGCGGGCTCGACATCCTCGTGAACAACGCGGGGATCCTGAAGCGCACGCCGTTCCTGGAAATCGATGAGGAGGAGTGGGACGCGATCCTCGACGTGAACCTGAAGGGCTACTTCCTGGTGGGACAGGCGGTGGCGCGCCGCATGGTCGCGGCGGGGACGCGGGGTGCGATCGTCAACGTGTCGTCGGCCGGGCAGGCGGTGGCCGGCCCGAACCTCGCCCACTACTGTGTGTCGAAGGCCGGGGTCGGGATGCTGACCAAGGAGATGGCGCTCGAACTCGCTTCCCACAACATCCGGGTGAACGCCGTCGCCCCGGGTCTGATCGAGACCGATATCAACCGGGCCGACATCGCCGAGGACGCCTTTCGCGAGGGGCGCCTGGCCCGCATCCCGCTCGGGCTGATCGGCGCCCCGGACGACGTGGTGGGCGCGGTGGTGTTCCTCGCTTCGAACGGCGAGGCGCGACTCATGACGGGCGCTTCGGTGTTTGTCGACGGTGGCCAGACGATCTGGTGAAGGTGATATGTAAGGTCGACATTACATTATGTCGTGTTTACAGTACATAGAGAAACGCCACAGCTCGTGACCACGCGGGTCGCCCGGGTCGTCCGGGTCCGGTGCGGATTCGGCCTGACAATCGTTGCGGCGCTTCTGGCGGCGTCTTGCCGCGCCCCTGAATCCGCCGATTCCGGTCTGCCCACCTGGGAGGTCCGCTTCTCCCATGTGCTGTCGACCGGCTCGGAATTCCACCTCATGGCGGAGCGCTTCCGCGACCTCATGCTCGAGCGCACCGACGGGCGATTCCGCGTCGTCATCTATCCGTCGGGGCAACTCGGCGGCGAGCGCGTGGCCTTCGAACTGATCCAGGTCGGCGCGGTGCACATGGCCATCACGGGTACGCCCGTGCTTTCCGGCTGGGTGCCCGAGACGCAGATCTTCGATCTCCCATTTCTCTTCGAGACCCGGGACCACGGGCTCACGGTGATGAACGGCCGCATGGGGGACTGGTGGCGCGGCCTCCTTCTTGAGCGCACCGGAGTCCGCTCGCTCGGCTTCCTCGACTACGGGTTCCGCCACGTCTACAACAGGCGCCGACCGGTCGAGGCACCCGGGGACCTCGCGGGACTCAAGCTCCGGGTCCTGCAGAACCCGACGTACCTGGCGGCCTATTCCGCGCTCGGCGTCCAGGCGACCCCGATGAACTACGGCGAGGTCTACTCGGCGCTGCAGCAGGGCGTGATCGACGGCGGCGAGGCGAACGCGGTCGGATTCGTGAGCAGCCGGCTCCACGAGGTGGCGAAGTTCTACAGCTTCACGTCGATCACCTACAATCCGATCACCCTCCTGGTGAACGAGCCGTTCTACCGGGCGCTTCCCCGCGACATCCGGGAGACGGTCGACCGCTCCGCCGCCGACGCGCTCGCCTACCAGAGCGAAGTCGCGCGCCGCATGGAGGCGGACGCCCTGGGGCAGATGCGCGCCAACGGGGTCGATATCTCCCGCCCGGAGCTGGCCCCGTTCCGTCCGGCCGTGAGACCGCGCATCCGGGACGAACTGGCCCAGCGGCTGCCCGACGGGGAGGCGCTGATCGCGCGCCTGGAGGCGGAGGCGGAGCGCACCCGGCGGGGAGGGCGCCCGTGATACGGCGATTCCGCGCCCTCAACCGGGCCCTCGTCATGCTCGAGACCTGCGCCGCGGGCGGCCTGTTGATCACCGTCTGCGCCGTGATTCTGCTCCAGGTGCTGATGCGCTACCTCTTCGCCCAGCCGAATCCGTGGAGCGAGGAGGTCTCGCGCTTCTGCTTCATCTGGCTGTCGCTGCTGGGCGCCTCGCTGGCGGTGGAGCACCGGGCCCATTTCCGTTTCGAGCAGGTCACGGAGACGCTGGCGCCACGTGCAAGGAGGGTGGTGGAAGCGGGCGCCAGGGTGGCCGGGCTCGTCTTCTCGCTCCTCCTGATCGGCGCCGGGATCGCCCTCATCGACCTCACCGCGGGAGAGCGCTCCCCGGCGCTCAACCTCCCGATCGCGCTCGTCTACGCGGCGGCGCCCGTGTCCGGGGCGCTCATGGTGGTCCACATGGTGGCGGGGTGGGTCACGGAGGACGCCCGCTGATGGGCGGCTTCCTCGTCGGAATCTTCGGCGTGCTGGTGATGGCCGCCGTGCCGATAGGCTTCGCGCTCGCCATCACGGCGGTGGTCGCGATCGTGGTGGCGGATGTCCCGCTCGTCATCATCCCGCAGCAGATCGTCGCAGGGATGGATTCCTTCCCCATGCTCGCTGTGCCGCTCTTCATTCTGGCCGGCTTCCTCATGGACATCGGGGGGATCAGCCGCCGCCTGGTGACGCTCGCGCGGACGCTCGTGGGACACCTGCCGGGCGGGCTCGGGCAGGTGGTCGTCATGGCCGAGATGTTCTTCTCGGGCGTGTCGGGCTCGACGTCCGCCGACGCGGCCGCGATCGGGGGCATCATGGTGCCGCAGCTGACCGCGAACGGGTATAGCCGCGCGCGCGCCACCGCGATCGTCTCGGCCGCGTGCGGGATGGGGATCCTCATTCCGCCGGCGATCGTGATGGTGGTCTACGGCGTCATCGGCAACGTCTCGATCGGCGCCCTGTTCGTGGCCTCGATCGCGCCCGCGCTGCTCATCGCCGTGGGGCTGATGACGCAGATCGGGTGGCAGGCGCGCCGGGAAGGGTGGCCCGCCGCCGAGCGCGCATCGTGGGCGGAGGTCAGGCACGCCGCGCTCGACGCCGCATTGCCCCTGTTCATGATCGTGGTGATCCTGGGCGGCATCCGGTTCGGGATCTTCACGCCCACCGAGGCGGCCGCAGTGGCCGTCGCCTATGCGCTGTTCCTCGCCGGGCCGGTGTATCGGTCGCTCACCGCGGTCGAGCTGTGGAGGAGGATCGTCCAGACCGCGATGGTATCGGGCATGGTGCTGTTTGTCGTAGGCGCCGCGCGCCTGCTGGGCTGGGTGCTGGCAATCATGCAGGCGCCGCAGTCGCTGGCAGCGTCGCTGGTGGCGATGGGTGGTGGCCAGACCGGTTTCCTGATGCTTGTCATCCTCATCTTCCTTCTCCTCGGCGCGATTCTGGAGGGCGTGCCGGCGGTCGTTTTGCTGACTCCGATCCTGCTGCCGCTGGCGGGGGAACTGGGGATCGATCCGGTGCACTTCGGCGTGGTCATCGTCGCGACCCAGGGCATCTCGGTGTTCCTGCCGCCCGTGGGGGTGAGCCTGCTGGTGGCGTGCTCCGTGGGAGGGGTCGAGCCGGCCGAGGTCGCGCGGCCGCTGTGGCCCTACCTGGCGCTGATGCTGGCGCTGACGGTGGTGATCGCGCTGGTGCCGGGGGTGGTGCTGTGGCTGCCGGGCGTGCTGGGGTACTGAGGTGGCGCTACGCCTAACGAATGCGACCGCCGCCGGGCTTCTCGTACACCGGGAAGCGTTCTTGCCTTAGGCCGTGGGGGGCAGACTAATCCGCTGGTACCCCGTCGCCCACCCGCGCGAGAAGCTCGTCGGCCGTGTCGCAGTCGATCATACCCTTCTCTTCTCCGTCCTCATACCAGAACGAGGCCCAATGCCCAGTCGGCTTGATCATCTCCATTCGGTGATCGGGTGCACCAAGGTGGATCCGAATCGCGGGCGCATCCATGGCTCGATGGGCAAGATTTTGTAAGGTGTTGCTATTGATTCTGTTACACTATCTCCTATCAATGTGGTCCCCCTATCAGTTCATATTGTCTGAACGGGATGTAGATCGACGCTCTTGAACGCTCTCGGAGTGTGAGCATTCGGAGACCCCGTTCGGCTAGGCCGTTGATGGTCTGGATCCGAACGAGGTTGGAGGTGCCTGCAATCGCAGGCGATCCGTCGGTTCTGCTCGCCGCGCCCAACGGCGAGGCCGGCGATCGCCGCAGCGGTCTAGGTACCGTAAAGGGCAAGCTACTGGACGCGCCCACAATGTCGGGGAAACGCCGGGTGCATCCATTGGCGCGGCCTCGTGACCGGGGTTCAGGTTGGTGTGATGAGGATTCGACTCAATTCCGACGGACCATCCAACGACCAGCAACAGGCCCATCCATCATCGCGGTTGTGACACTCGCTTGCCTTGCGGAACTTTTGCGGCCCGTTTAGACTATTAGAGTAGTCGACTAGTGCGGTAGTTGTCATGTGGGCGCGAGTGACCCCGCAGACGCTACCCGACTCCAAAGGAGACCGACGATGAAGATCGCATTGATATCCCGGGTAGTGCTTGCTGCCGCGGTTGGCCTCTCGGCCTACGCAGCCGGTCGAGAGTCTTTCCCGCCCGGCGTTCAGGAGGATCAGCCAGCGCAGGAGAGAGCGGACGCGGATGTCCTTTATGATCTGGTGAGGCAGGCGCGTGCCGACTTGCGGGAGATGCGCGCAGGGGCCGGGCTCCCGGCGTACTCAGCGGGTCTGGAGGCAGGCCAGCGCGAAAGCCATGAACGCGAGAGCGCTGGTGAGCATGGCGGCCGGCAAGGCGGCGAAGAGCGCGGAGGTGAGGAGGGGGGTCGGTACCTCCCGAAGATGACGAAGCAGAACAGGCTGTTCGGAAACGGGGCTCGACTGGCTCTTGAGTTCGACCCCAGGACCCAGGTGTTTGTCGGTTCAGTAACGAACACCACCGCACGGACCCTGGCACAGGTGCGCGTCGAGGTCCACTTGGACAACGGTACCGAACTTGGCCCGACGAAGCGCATCGACGTCGGTCCCGGCCAGACCGTGCCGGTGGAGCTGGGTGCCTTCGGGAATGAGTTTGGAGCCTGGGTCAGTCACCCCGAAGCCGGCGTCGAGGAGGGCCATGGCCGCGGTGGCGAGGAGGGCGGCGAGGGTGCCGGAGAGCACGGTGGCGGCGAAGGCCGCGGCGGGGAGACTGGCGAGCACGGTGGCGGCGAGGGCGCGCGCCCGCGCGGCGCGGCCTACCGCCCGGCGTACAACCAGCTCCAGATCCTGCGTGGCGAGATGCATGCGTTCGCGCTCGATCTGGCGGCGAAATCGAGGTAGCGAGTGGTGAGGGAACTTCCGAGTGACTACCCGGGTAGTAACTACCTGAGTAATCGCATCGGACCACATCCTGAAGGAGCCGTGATGAAGCGGAAACGACAACTCGGAGACCTGCAGTTCGCCATCATGCGCGTCCTTTGGGAGCGCGGCGAGGCCCCGGCGATCGAGGTGCACAAGGCGCTTCTCGAAGAGCGGGGCCTCGCCGTCACGACGATCAAGACGATGCTTCGCAAGCTTGAAGAGTACGGGTGCGTGAAGCACCGGACGAACGGACGGCAGTTCATCTACCGGCCCGCGATCACAGAGGCGGATGTGCGCAAGGGGATGGTGGGCTCCCTCGTACAGCGATTGTTCGCCGGTGACAGCGCGGCGCTGGTCAACCACCTGGTTCAATCAGGCGAGATCGGCGCGGAGGATCTGGACGGTCTCAGGGAGGTCGTGTCCAGGAAGCGGAAGGGGAGCGTGCAATGATGGTGTGGCTCTTTACGTTCCTCATCCACAGCACCCTGTGGTGCGGCGTCGCCTGGCTCGGCTTGAGGGCCTTCCCGAATACCCATGCACGTCTGAGGGAAACGGTCTGGTACATGGCGCTGGCCGCGAGCCTGATCACTCCGACCGTCCGCCTGGTCACCTCCCCGGACGTGGCCACCTGGCGACTTCCCATGCCATCGTTCATCGCCGGCGCGGAGCACGAGTCCAGAGCGGAGCCCGGCCACAGAAACGAGGCAGGTTCCGCCCTGCGGCCGGCAGCCGGGGAAGCCCACCGGGAGACGCACGCGGCCGACCCGAGCCGGCAGGCCCTGGCCGGAACCCTGTGGCTCTTGCCGGCGGCTGCGCTGCTTGCCCTCTACCTCGTTCGACTGATGGAATTGCGGCGGGGAATTCGCGATCGTGAACCGGTTACAGATGTGCGGGCCTCGCGTGCGCTGGCCGCGCTTGGCGGGAGGGCAGACCTGGCTCCACCGCCGCGCCTGACGCAGAGCCACCACCTGGGCTCTCCGGTGGCCTTGGGCGTGGGTGCCCGCCGGGAGATCTGCGTGCCCGTGCGCGCGCTCCATGAACTGGACGAAGGCCAGCTTCACGCCCTCCTCGGCCACGAAGTCGCGCACCACCTGCGCCGTGACACGATCCGGTTGGCCATCCTGCAGGTGGCGCAGGCCGTCTTCTTCTGCCAACCGCTATTCCGTCTCGCCGTGCGCGAGCTACGGCTCGCTGCCGAGGAACTGTGCGACGACTGGGCCGCCAACCAGTCCGGTGACCGCTTCGCCATGGCGAGTTGCCTGACGGAGGTTGCCCGATGGGTTGTCCGGCGCGACCGCTACAGCCCCGTCCCGTGCATCGGCAGGCGCCGTTCCCTGTTGGAACGGCGGGTGCGGCGCCTCATGAACGACCACTGTTCGCTTCAGTTGCCTCCCCGCTCTTGGCGGCGCATGAGCGCTGTTGGCCTCGTGGCACTGGCCCCTTTGCTCGCTCCGGCCGTGGTTCCCGGAGCCGACGTCTCCCACGAGGAGCGAGCCGGCCTCGACGGTTCGTGGCCGGGGGAGCACCAACGGCCGCGGGAGCGTGAACTCCGCGAGCGACGGGAGCACGGTCGAGGTTCGTCCGCCCAGGGCGCGCGGCCGCTCAGCCACGACGAGTTGGGCGTGCCCAACACGAGCCTCTCCGCGGACCTCGACCGCGATGGGACATAGGAGAGGATTTCAAAAAGGGGTGCCGACGCTCGGCACTTCGCCATCTACCCGATACAACAAAGGGAAGCCCCATGACACGACATGCACTTGCCACCCGCGCCGCGATCCTGACTCTGGTAGCCGCACTCGCGGCCTGCAACGAAAGCCCCACCGAAGCGGGCGAGTCCGGCACGCGTTGGAATCCCAACGAGACTGCCACCGACACGCGTCGCGGCGTAAACCTGGTCATCAGTTACAACTCGTCCACTCAGCGGTTCGACGGCACCGTTACCAACACGACGGGCTCGACGGTCACCGACGTGCGCGTCGAGATCCACCTCTCCAACGGAACCGAACTCGGCCCCACGCCCAGAGTCGACCTCCAGGCACAGGAGAGCCGCCCAGTCACGCTCGACGCTTCCGGCCAGAACTTCGACTGGTACAGCGTCCACGTCGAGATCGGTTCATCGGGAGGTTAGGGCTCTGGGGATGCCCCTTGGACCGGGTACAATCCGGTCCGGGGGGCCCGAGCCCGCCTCGTTCTGATATCGAACCGTCCTCGCTGCGGCGAGAACCGGATCTCGTCGGTGTCGAAGGCTCGGTCGACGGCGCCGGTCCGAATGTGCTGGAACCCTTGGGACATCGCGCCGATCCACGGTGTTGACACAGCCGGAATCGGGTTTCTCCGTGTACGGGTATATGAAGGTTTCGACGAACCAGGATTCCGTCGCCGTGGGCTGGCCTTGTGGTGCCTAAGTATCCATCTCACAAGCGGACGCCCGTTTTTCGCGAAGCAACCTGCCTCGCAGCGACCCTTTGCGACGCTTCTGCTTCGGCGCCCGTTCTTGCCCGGTTCGATCATCCGTGAGCGCTCCCCGCCGGGCTGGGTACCGG